>WNZI01000001.1 GCA_009728235.1 Vibrio cholerae
CCCTGGGGATGTGCGGAAGGCTTCCCAGCCAAGAGCGGGACGTTACTCCGCAGATAGTCGCATTCTAGGCGAGTACTCTGACCGATACCTGTGTGGATGTAACAGGGAGGTCACCGAGTGGTCGTGGCGGCGTCGTAGTGCCCTGGCCATTCCTCCACGGGGATGCGGGTGATGTCGCGGATCCGCCCCGCCGTGCCCCACTCGTTCTTCCCGAGCCGCGAGAGCGGGTTGAGTGCGCCTATCGCCGGCAGGCCGTCCTCGAGGGCCTCCTCGGACACCACCGCGTGCAGGACCTCCCCGAAGACGAGGGTGCAGTCCCCCATGTCCTGGATCAGGTGCAGGCGGCATTCGAGCGCCACCGGCGATTCTCCGACGCGGGGCGGCGTCACAGCCGAGCTGGGTTCCCGGGTCAGACCCGCAGCGTCGAACTCACTGACGTCCGGCGGGAAGTTCGTGCCCGTGGCATTGACGGCCTCGAAGAGGCGCTCCGGGGTGAAGCTGACCACGAACTCGCCCGTCGCCTCGATATTGCGCACGGAGTCCTTGCGCCCCACCGACGTGAACTGCACGATCGGTGGATTGACCGATGCGATGGTGAAGAACGAGTGCGGCGCGAGGTTGTCCACCCCCTCGGGCGAGGTCGAGGACACCCACGCGATGGGACGTGGCACGACGACGGAGGTGAGGAACCTGTAGAACGCTCGGCTGTTCGAGGGGTCGGGAAGGACGTCTTTGCGCATGGCCGCAGCCTACTATCAGGGCAGTTCGACCAGCTGCGAGGCGAGATTCCGGACACGGGTCCTCAGTACCTCGCGGACGGTGCGTACGCCCTCGAGGTCCAGGGTCGCCGGATCCGAGATGTGCCAGTCCTCGTAGTTCTTGCCAGGGTAGATGGGGCACGTATCACCACAGCCCATGGTGATCACGACGTCCGCTGCCCGCACGACGTCGTCCGTGAGGGGCTTGGGGAACTCCTCGCCCAGGCTGAGGCCGATCTCGTTCATGGCGGTGACGACGTTCTCGTCGAGGTGCTCGGCGGGCGTCGACCCAGCGGAACGCACATTCACGGCACCCCGGGTGAGATCCTTCAGCAGGGCCGCGGCCATCTGGGACCGCCCGGCGTTCTGCACGCAGACGAAGAGGACCTCCGGCACCCCGCTGGGTCGCTTCCCCTGTGCGTGGGCCAGGGCGGTGAGCCGGTCGAGGGCGAACCGGCGCGTGATGATGGGTAGGTATGTGGTGAACTTCGCCGTCCTGCCGAGGGCTGCGTAGGACTCGAAGACGTAGCGCTCGACCATCTCGGGGCCGAACACGCCCTCGAAGTTCGCCGAGAGTTCCTCGCAGACACGTTCGAGCACATGTGTCTGCAGCAGATTACCGTCGTCAGCCCGGCGTGTTCCGTTCATGATGTTCCCCTTCATCGTGCCTGGTGCCTGGTACACGGCATTGGCGACCAAGCAGGTTGGTGAGTCAGTAATCCGGGTCGCCGGAACGCCCGTGGGCTGTACCGGTGGGGAAGCCGATGGTGACGAGCTGAGGCCCGCCGCAGCATCCGCTGTCGGCACTGGCGTCTGCATCAGAGCCGGCCTCGGAGTCGGAGGTGATTCCGGTTCCGCACTGTTGCGGTGTCGCCGCACTGCTGAGTACGGCGGGGGCGTCGCAGGATCCGCCGAGGTCGGTGCTGCAGACCCCTGTCTCGGGCAGCTCGAGCTGCAGGCGCGATGCAGCTTCGCTGTCGCCGGCGATCGCGGCGGTGACGGAACGGACCTGCTCGTACCCGGTTGCGAGCAGGAACGTCGGTGCCCGTCCGTAGGACTTCATCCCGACGAGATAGAAGTCCTTCTCGGGGTGGGCCAGGACCTGCGCGCCGTGGGCCGGGACCGTTCCGCAGGAATGGAATTCCGGATCGATCAGCGGTCCGAGGGCACGAGGTGCCTCGACAGCCGGGTCGAGCTCCAGACGCAGCTCGCGCAGCATGTCCAGGTTCGGCCGGAAACCTGTCGCCGGAACAAGGACGTCGACCTCGATGGTGCGGAGGCCCTCCGGGGTCGACGCTGTGACTGCCAGGCGGTCGGTCTTGTTCTCGAGGCGGGTGATGGTGAAGTTCGTGACGAGATCGACGACGCCGTCGTCGACGAGTGTCCTCAGTCGACTGCCGAGAGCACCCCTGGCGGGTAGGCCGTCCAGGTCCCCGCCGCCGTACAGTTTCTGTGCGGATCCGCTGCCGCGGACAGCCCAGAGGATCGTGGTTCCGGGTTCGTTCTTCGCGACCTGTCCGAGGTTGATCAGGGTGTTCGCGGCCGAGTGGCCGGCGCCGACGACCATGACCGTCTTCCCTGCGAAGCGGTCGCGCTCCGTTCCGACGACGTCGGGCAGTGCCGTGGTGATGAACTCGGCGGCGGTGTCCTCCCCGGATGCCTGCAGCCCGGCCTGTCCCAGGGGGTTGGGCTGGCTCCAGGTGCCGGAGGCGTCGACGACGGCGCGCACGAGGTGATCGACGGTGCCCTCGGGGCGCTGACGCGGACGAGGAAGGGTGTCGTGTCGCGGTCCTTCGTGCGGGTCTTGTCCATGCCGAGCCTTGTGACGGCGGTGACCGTGCTCTTGACGTGCAGCGTCTCGGCGATGGCGGGGAGGGCTGCGAGGGGTTCGAGGTAGGACTCGACCAGTTCCCGGCCGTAGGGCAGAGCAGTCCGGCGTGGTTCGGTCCACCCGGCGGGTTCGAGGAGGCGCCGGGCTGCGGGGTCGATGTTGTACTGCCAGGGCGAGAAGAGGCGGATGTGCGCCCACTGACGGATGGCCGCGCCGACGCTGTCGCCCTGCTCGAAGACGATCGGGGTCAGTCCCTGCTCGAGGAGGTTCGCGGCGGCGGACAGGCCGATGGGACCGGCGCCGATCACGGCGACCGGCAGGTCCGTGGCCTCGATGGGGCTGATAGTGGCGTTGGTGATGGAGGTGTCAGACATGGGCGTTCTCCTCGATGAGAGCGGTGGTGATGCTGGGAGCGTCCTCCAGTACTGCGAAGGAACGCCTCTCGAACGTCTCGGGTCGTGCTGGTGCGCGACTGGAGGTGCGGTCGGCGGTGCTAGACCGCCGTGCCGGAGGTTCCGGTGGGCAGGAGCTCCCGGATGAGTTGCTCGACGCGGCCCTTGATCTCATCGCGGATGGGACGGACGGACTCGACACCCTTGCCGGCGGGTCCTCGAGGACCCAGTCCTCGTACCGCTTGCCCGGGAAGTACGGGCACTCGTCCCCGCAACCCATCGTGACCACGACGTCGGAAGCCTTCACGGCTTCGGTGGTGAGGATCTTCGGGTTCTCGGCGGTGATGTCGATGCCCTCCTCCCTCATCGCCTCGACCGCAGCCGGGTTGACCTGGTCCGCCGGCTGGGAGCCGGCGGACAGGACCTCGATGCGCCCTTCCGAGAGGTGGTTCAGGTATGCGGCAGCCATCTGCGAACGCCCCGCGTTGTGGACGCAGACGAACAGGACCGATGGCTTCTTCTCGTGGGTCGACGACAGGGTCTCACCGATCGTGTCAGGGGTCGTCTCGGTCGTCATGATGATCCTTCGTTCATCGTCCCACCGGCACTGCCGGTGGGACGCGTGGATGGAGGTCAGGAGTCGGACGTGGGTCCGATACCTCCCACGTAGCCGCCTGGGGAAAGATCGACTGGCGTCGATATGAGTATGCAGAGGGATATCGACGGTTGTCAATGCAAGGGTATGCTGGGCGCATGACGACGATCTCCGAGCCCCGGACAGCGGGCCCCGCTGCGACTGATCCCGCTGCACTGGTGGCCGCGGCAGTTGATGGTGCGGGTGAGGAGGGCCGCTGCTGCGTGCCGTCGGGGGCTCCCGCGATGAGTGCTGATCGGGCCGAGGAACTGGCGAAGCAGTTGAAGGCGATCGCTGACCCGAACCGGCTACGTCTGATCTCCCTGATCTCCTCGAGCGCCGAGAACGAGGCGTGCGTGTGTGACCTGACCGAGCCACTGGATCTGGGGCAGCCCACGGTGTCGCACCACCTGAAGATCCTCGTCGACGCCGGCATCCTGCACCGTGAGAAGCGCGGCGTATGGGCGTACTTCTCCATCGTGCCCGGCGCTCTGGACGCTCTCGCCGGTGTGCTCACCGAAACCCAGTAACCACCCCTGTTTCCCGGGTCCTGCCCGGTCCCTGCCTGCCGAGAAGAATCGAGAACCCCTGTGAGCTTCACAGCTGACACGCCCGCTGTCCTGTTCGTCTGCGTGAAGAA
This sequence comes from Vibrio cholerae, assembly GCA_009728235.1. GTDB lineage: Bacteria > Actinomycetota > Actinomycetes > Actinomycetales > Micrococcaceae > Arthrobacter_D. Next base: position 4,256 of record WNZI01000001.1, read on the forward strand.
CGGTGGAAAATCCCAGATGGCCGCCGGCCTCATGGATAAGGTGGCCGGTGATTCCGTCACGTCAGCGTCGGCCGGGTCGAAGCCCGGTTCAGCGGTCAACGGGCTTTCAGCCGAGGTGCTGGCGGAGGTCGGGGTCGACATCAGCAAGAACGTCCCCCGCCAGATCACCGTCGAGGACCAAGCGCGCGCGGACGTCGTCGTGATCCTCGGTCCTGAGGCGCAGGTCGACGAGGTCGAAGGCACCCTGTACGAGCGCTGGAACACCGATGAGCCCAGCGACCGCGGCATCGACGGTATCGAGCGCATGCGCCTGGTTCGCGACGACATCCTCGAACGCGTGATCGCACTGCACGCCACCCTCACCACCCGGTAGCGCGCCCTCGGCGGATCATCCGCGGACTGCGGTCGTGGGCCGCCGATTCCGTCTGCCTTCCCATCCCGGCCTTTCCCTGCCCTCGATTCTTCGTGAGCTCTTCCTGCCCCTCCCGTAAGGAACCCTGCTGCCATGACAGCCATGACCGTGGTCGCCATAGCGATCTTCCTCGCCACCCTGACCCTGGTCATCTGGCAACCTAAAGGCCTCGGCATCGGCTGGTCCGCCCTCGGTGGCGCTGTCGTCGCGCTTCTCACCACGGTGGTGAGTTTGTCCGACATACCGGTCGTCTGGGACATCGTCTGGAATGCGACGTTCGCGTTCGTAGCAATCGTGATCATCTCCCTGATCCTGGATGAATCCGGGTTCTTCACGTGGGCGGCACTGCACGTCGCCCGATGGGGCAGGGGTAATGGGCGGCTGCTGTTCACGCTGATCGTGCTGCTCGGAGCAGCGATAGCGGCGGTGTTCGCCAACGACGGGGCGGCGCTGATCCTCACCCCGATCGTCATCCAGATGCTCCTGGCCCTGAAATTCCCGGCCCAAGCCTCATTGGGGTTCGTGATCGCCTGCGGATTCATCGCCGACGCCGGCAGCCTGCCCCTGGTCGTGTCGAACCTCGTGAACATCGTCACCGCGGACTTCTTCGACATCGGCTTCGCCCGCTACGCCGTCGTCATGGTCCCCGTCGGGATCGTGTCCGTCGCCGCGAGCCTCGGCGTCCTGCTCCTGTTCTTCCGCAAAGTCATCCCTCGCACCTATGACATGAGCGCCCTCGAGAGCCCGAGGACGGCCATCGCCGACACCCTGACGTTCAAGACCGGTTGGGTCATCCTCGGCGTCCTGCTCATCGGCTACTTCGCCGCCGAACCGCTCCACATCCCGCTCTCCGCCGTCGCAGGCCTCGGGGCCGTCGTCCTCATGCTCGTCGCGTCCCGCAAGCCTGCTTTCCTCTTCCCCCGAACGGCGGTCCCGGCAGCGCAGGGAGCACAGGCATCAAGGCCCGAGGTCGATGCTGGTGGCCGGGAAACTGACCTCGACTACGAAAGGGTCGGCGCGGCCCACGGCTCCACCGGTGCTGAAGCGAACAGCGCCCACACCACATCCGACGTGAACCACGACGACGCAGCCCATTCATCAACGGGCGGCGGTGCGGTCGCGCTGCCAAACGGGCGGATCTCGGTCCCACGGATCCTCAAGGAAGCGCCCTGGCAGATCGTCCTGTTCTCCATCGGCATGTACCTCGTCGTCTACGGGCTGCGGAACCAGGGACTCACCGACGAACTCGCCGGCGTCTTCTCCGCCATCAGCACCAACGGCGTCCTCATCACCGCACTCGGCGTGGGCGTCATCGTCGCGGTCCTCGCATCCCTGATGAACAACATGCCCACCGTCCTCATCGCCTCCCTTGCCATCGGCGCAGCTGGAGCGACAGGCCTGACCCAGGAGGCGATGATCTATGCGAACGTCATCGGCTCGGACCTCGGCCCGAAGATCACGCCCATCGGCAGCCTCGCGACCCTGCTCTGGCTGCACGTCCTGGACCGTAAGGGCATCCACATCGGCTGGGGCCAGTACTTCCGCGTCGGCATCGTCCTCACCATCCCGGTGCTTCTCGTGACCCTCCTCGCCCTCGCGGCCTGGCTCACCATTCTCGGCTGACAACTGACGGCCCGGGGCAGAGGCGTGGTGCCAGGCTTCACCGGATGTTCGCCCCGACGTCGCCGGCGAACCGACCGGATCGCCTAGCGTGGATCGAATGGCTGGACGGTACGTCGCGATCGGGGACTCCTTCACCGAGGGCGTCGGCGACTGGAACAGGAACTTCCCCAACGGTGTGCGGGGCTGGGCGGACCGCGTCGCGAAGCAGCTTGCACGGCAGGACCCTGAGTGGGAGTACGCGAACCTGGCCATCCGGAGCAAGCGGCTGCACCATGTGCGCGATGAGCAGGTGGAGCGGGCGCTGGCCCTCGAGCCGACACTGGTGAGCCTCTACGCCGGGGGCAACGACATCCTCGAACTCCGGACCGACATGCCCCTGCTCATGCGTGAGTACGAGGGCATGGTCGCCCGGATCGCAGCCTCCGGCGCACGTCCACTCCTGTTCACGGGCTTCGACATCCCGCTGAGCCCGGTGTTCGAGCCGATGAGGCGCCGCAACTGGGTCTACAACGACCACGTCCGGCGGATAGCCAGCACCTACGACGCCGTCCTGGTGGACTACTGGTGTTTCGAGGAGTACTCGGACCCGGGCCTGTGGGACGCCGACCGCTTGCACATGTCGCCCGCCGGCCACCGGAACCTCGCGGCCCATGTGCTGCGGACTCTCGGCGTGGACCACTCCCTCACTCCGCGACTGCCCGAGCGGATGGGGTACGACGGCATGGTGGCGGGCCTGCGCCGCGAGGCAACCTGGCTGGGCGAGTGGGTGGTGCCGATGTTCGGACGGCGCCTGCGCAGAGTCACGCTGGGGGATGAGCTGCAACCACGGTGGCCGGAGCCGGTGCGCCCGGCGGAGGGCCTCAAGCGCCTGGCTCGTGGGCGGCTGACTGTTCCGGGCTGATCCGGGCCCGCGCCGGCATGCCCCGTAGACTGGAATGACTATGAATTACATGCGCAGGCTCAGTACCCCGATCGTCTGGCTCCTCGTCGTAGCCCTGATCCTCGGTATCGGCGCGGGGTTCTTCTCCGTCCTCTTCTGACACTTCCTGCGAGTCCGCCCCCGCCGTCGACGGCTGCCGCTGGACGGGTGGCGTAGGCGGAATCCCGGCCCTGCGCCACCTTCGCCTGCCGCGCTCGCCGGGGTTGTGGTGTACGTTCTGACCCGCCTAAAGTCGTCAGTAGGCTTAGCTTATGCGGCCCAGTCGACAGCCCATCATGCGTCCGATGTGACGCGGGACATGCATCTGTACAGGGAGAACACACCTATGACCTCCGAGAGCACAGCAGGATCGACCGACCAGTACACCTTCCAGAACCCGGTCACCAGGTTCGAGAGCATCACACCGCCGGCCGAGCAGACGCCGGAGCCGGGGTTGGAATCCGACCTCGAGATCAAGGCCGACCTCGGTGAGACCTCGTATCGCGGCACCGGCCGCCTGGTGGGTCGTAAGGCCCTCATCACCGGCGGAGACTCCGGAATCGGCGCAGCGGTGGCCATCGCCTACGCACGCGAAGGCGCCGACGTCGCACTGTCCTACCTTCCCGAGGAGGAGGAGGACGCACAGGTCATCAAGGGGCTCATCGAGGCCGAGGGCCGGACGGCCGTGTGCATCCCCGGTGACCTGAAGGATCCCGAGTACTGCACCTCGCTCGTCCAGCAGGCCGTCGACGGTCTCGGCGGCCTCGACATCCTGGTTAACAACGCGGGCAAGCAGGTCGCCGTCGAATCGCTCGAGGAACTGAGTGACGAGCAGCTCGACCACACCTACAAGACGAACATCTACTCGTTCTTCCGCGTCACCAAGGAGGCGCTCAAGCACCTCCAGCCAGGGTCCGCCATCATCAACAGCACGTCGATCCAGGCCTACCAGCCCTCCGCCACGCTCGTGGACTACGCCAGCACCAAGGCGGCCATCAACAACTTCACCAAGGGTCTGGCCCAGCAGCTCGCGCCCAAGGGCATCCGGGTCAACGCGGTGGCGCCCGGTCCGATCTGGACGCCGCTCCAGCCCTCGGGCGGCCAGCCCGCGGAGGCCCTGCCGGAATTCGGCAAGGACACGCCGCTGGGACGCGCCGGCCAGCCCACTGAGCTCGCGCCCGCCTACGTGTTCCTGGCCTCCTCCGAGGCGAGCTACGTGCTCGGCGAGACCCTCAACGTCAACGGTGGGATGCCTTCGCCCTGACCTCCTTCGCACGGACCAGAACAGAACAGCCCCGGACCGTTGGTCCGGGGCTGTTCTGTTCTGCGAGGTGCTGTCGGAACCCTGACGTTCTACTCCGCGTTGTCGAGGGCGTCGAAATCAGTGCGGTCGATCCTCCGGTGGTAGCGCATCCCGGTGAGGCCGCCGAGGATCGCGCCGATCAGGGCGACGGCGGCCACCACCAGCAGGCCGATGAGTCCCGGCCCGGTGACGTCCTGCATGGCAGGAACGCCGAGGTCCTGGAACCGTTCCGTGACGTTCGCCTGATTACCCACGACGAAGCCGATGATCGCGAGGACCACGGCGACGATGATGGCCCACAGCCACACTGCAACGCCCTGTTTGATGCCGCTGAAGCGTGCCATCCGTCCGGCGACGTAGCCGCCGGCGAAGTAGGAGACGAGGAGGATGACGCCGAGGACGACGGCGGCCGTGATTCCTGCGGTCTGCGCCTCGCCCGAACCGCTCGTGAGATCGGACGTGGACAGATCGGCTCCGTAACCGAACAGTCCGGCCAGGGCCCCGACGAGCGCCGACAGCAGGACGAACAGACCCGTTGCGGTCAGCCACCCGAAGAACGCCGCGCCGAACTTCATTCCACCGAAGTGCTCCTTCTCCCGCTGGTGGAGTACCTTGCGGTCCTCCAGACTGGGTACGCCTGATCCCCCGCCTGTTCCGGCCGTCGCCGACCTGGGCAGGCGGTGATCCCGCGTGCTGTCTCCGGACCCGGCATCGGCGTTCCTGGTCGCGGTCACCGGTACCACGCGGGTCTGTGCCTGCGTCGCGGCATCCGGCCCTCGGCCGGTCGAAGCAGCAGATGACGCCGGGATCGGCGCCGTTGCCTGCTGGCGCGTGGGGGTGGAATCGGTCCGGGATTCCGTGTCGTCCGATCCGCCGGAGTACATCCCCGGGACGTACTCGCCGCTGGCGTCGTCGTCCGGCGAATAGGCGCCGGGAACGTAGTCGTCGCCGGCGTCGCCCCGGGACCCGTTCCCGCTTCCCGCCTGCGAAGCGCCTGACGAGGCCACCTGCGATGCACCCGCAGGGCGGGCGCCGCTCTGCCCGGTGTCCATCATCTCGGTGGGGGTGTCGGCGCCGTCGGCCCGCCGTGGTCCGTCCGATGACGCGCCACGGCGCTCGTCGCCGTCATTCCCTGCTACTGGTGTACTCACTGGGTCCTCCTGGTCTCAGGGCCCGCAGGCTCGCTAAGTTGGCTTACTATTCTCCCCAGTATTCCACGCGTACGCGTGGCCGGTCCGGTCTTCGCACCGCGTCGCGCCTGCAGATGAAAGACTGGACTCATGGATCTCCAGGTCATCATGACAATCGTGTGTGGCGCCCTGATCGCCGTCGGCATAGCGGGAGTGGTGGTGCCGATCCTGCCCGGGAGTGTCCTCATCATCGTGTCGCTCCTCGCCTGGGCGCTGACCGTGGCCGCCCCGGAAGGATGGGTGGTCTTCTCGATCGGCACCGTCCTGGCAGGCGCCGGACTCGCTGCGGGCATCGTGCTCACGGGCCGCACTCTGAAGCAACGGCAGATCCCGGGCCGCTCAGTGACCATCGGGGTGCTCGCCGGGATCGTCGGGATGTTCGTGATTCCCGTGGTCGGCCTGTTCGTCGGGTTCGCCCTCGGTCTCTTCCTCAGCGAGTTCGGGCGGCAGCGGGACGCGCGGGCAGCCCTGACCTCGAGTCTCCATGCGCTGAAGGCCACGGGTCTCGGGATCCTCGCCGAACTGGCGCTCGCCTGCCTCGCGGGGACCACCTGGGTGATCGGGGCCTGGGTCTACTTCGCCACGCGGTGAGGTGAGGTTCAGGACCTGCCCGAGATCGACAGGGCGGCCACGATCAGTGCGAGGTGGCTCAGCCCCTGCGGGACATTCCCCATGAACGCGTTGTCCGAGGGTTCGATCATCTCTGCCATGATGCCGACGTCGTTGGCGAGCGGCAGGAGCTCATCCATGAGGAGGACGGCTTCATCCCGGCGCCCGACGGCGACGAGGGCCGACACCATCCAGAACGCACAGGCCACGAACGTGGCCTCCTCCTCCTGCATACCGCTGTAGCGGTAGAGGAGAGGGCCCGCCCCCAACTCCGATCGCAGGGCGTCGAGGGTGGAGGACATGCGCGGTCCGGTGTCGAAGCCGCTCATCGCGTGCAGGAGGATCGAGGCATCGAGCTCGGTGGATCCCGGGTACCAGACGTAGCTCTGGCGTTCCTCGGACCAGCCGTTCTCGTGCACCCAGTCCCTGATGCGGTCGCGCTCCGCCGCCCACCGTTCGACGGGCCCCTGCAGCTGACCGCGCTCGGCGAGCAGGACCGCACAGCGCAGGGCGTTCCAGCAGCCGAGCTTCGAGGTCACGTAATGGCGTTCCTCAGGGAGCTCCCACATCCCGGCGTCACGACGATGCCAGATGTCGCACGTCAGGTCGGCGAGGTCGGCGAGCTGACGCATGGTCGCCGGGTCGAGCACGTGACCGGCCTGGACGTACTGCCAGACGATGTCGAAGACGTCACCGAAGACGCCCAGTTGCAGTTGTCCGGCCGCGGGATTGCCGTCGACGACGGGTCCTATTCCCCGCCAGCCCGTGAGGTCCGGCCGGTCGGTGCCCTCAGGGATGTCGCCGTTCAGCCGGGTGAACACCTCGAGGTCCGAGCCCTGCGACCGCAGGTTCTTGAGCATCCACGAGACCGCCGCGTGGACCTCTTCACGGAGTCCGGCGCGGGTGAGTGAGTGCAGTGTGTACGCGGTGTCCCGCACCCACGCGTAGCGGTAGTCCCAGTTCTTCCCACCGGCGGCGCTCTCGGGAAGGGACGTGGTGGCGGCAGCGGCGATGGAACCGGAGGGGCTGTGCAGGAGCAGCTTCAGCGTGAGCGCGCTGCGCAGGACGGCATGCCGGTAGTCGCCGTCGTAGGCGAAGTTGTCCGACCACTGCTGCCAGTTCCGGATGGTGCGGTCCACGCCGTCGTCGATGGTCTGGGGATCCGGCAGCGGCAGGGGCTCGCCGTGCGTCGACACCACGGCGACGAGGTGCCTCGATCCCTCGGAGGTGGTGAACGCGCCCTCCACGGACTGCCCCACGGGCACCTTGAGTCCGTGGTCGATGCCGCGGACGCCGAGCCCGACGGCGTCGATCCGCAGGACCGGATGGTCCGGCCCGTTGTCGAGCCAGGGTGACGAGGACCCGAAGCAGGTTCCGGGCGTGATGGACCAGGCCATGTCGACGGTTCCCATCAGGCCGTCGACGCGCCGGGCAAGTTCGCCCCAGGGGAGCCGGCCGGCCACACCGGTGTTGAGCGAATCCGTCACCCGAACCGTGCCGGTCGCCGTGGTGTACGTCGTCTCGAGGACGTTCGAGCCGTCGGCGTACCGCCGCTCGACGGTGAACTCCGCGGTGGGTGCGAGCGCCATGAAGCCTTCGTCCGCGTCGAGCAGGCGCGCGAAGGCCGGGGTCGAGTCGAGGTCCGGCGTGGGATACCAGTCGATGGAGCCGTCCAGCGCGACGAGCGCCACGGTGCGCCCGTCGCCGATGGCAGCGTACGAGCGGATGTCGGCGAAGCCGGCGTCGTCACGCAGCGCGATGATCGCTCCTCTTTCCTGTTCCGCGACCGTCCACAGCCGCTACCTGCCGTTCATGCCCTTGTATCGGGTCTTGTCGGCTCGCGGCTGCTGCCCCGTGCGGCGCTTGCTGAGCACGCGGGAGGCGATGACGGGCACCAGTGCCCAGAGGATCCGTTTCAGCACGATGACGTCCTTACGATCGGTGGTCGGCGACGGCCGCCGCCCTGATCATCATCCTACTGAGGGTCCGTCGGCGGGCTACTCCTCGGTCACGAACGCACGCAGCGCCCGAAGCTGGGCGTCCCGTGCTACGGGGTTGAGGTACATCATGTGCCCGGCCTCGTGGTAGTGGTGGGTGAAGCGGGCCCGGGCGTTCGTATCGAGGTTCATGTGCGCCCAGACGTACTCGGCGGCGAAGTGCGGTGTGGCGCCGTCGTGGTAGCCGTAGTCCACATGCACCCTCAGATTCGGATTGTGCACGAGGAGCCGTTCCAGGACTCCGGAGACGTCCACGGGAGCGCCCTCGAAGGTGCGGTAGCTCCACGGCTGGACCCGGGCCGTGAGGATCTCGTAGGGGAGGTCGTTCTCGTACCCGAGTTCGGCGCGGACGTAATGGTTCATCGCGGCCGAGTAGGGACCGGTGATGGCACGGATGCTCGGATCATCGAAGGAATCGGAGGCCTGCTGGTTCGCGGGCCGCGCCGTGAAGCGTCCGTCGATCCGGCCGACGGCACGTCCCTCGGCGCGGAGGAGTTCCGCCGCGAACTCGTGGTACGCCCAGCGGAAGTTCGTGCGGCGGATGAACCCCTCGTCGAGGGTGGTGATGGCGTGGAGTCGCTCGACCACCGTGTCCTGCTCCTCGGCGGTCAGACGGGTGCCCTGCGTGAGCGCATAGCCGAAGTCGCGTGCGGCGTACTGCTCGGCCTCGCGCACGACCTCGTCGAGCGACCGGTCCCCGTGCCTGCCGTGATAGTGAGCGATCGCCGCGTACGTAGGCAGATGCAGCGCATAGGGCAGGTCGCTGCCGGGGAAGAACCGGAGCGTGGACATGTTGAGCACCGTCGAGATCAGGCCGAGTCCGTTCACCGCCATCCCGTAGGCGTCGAACAGGCGCCCGGCCACCGCGACGGCACGAAGGGTTCCGTAGGACTCACCGACGAGGTACTTCGGGGACAGCCATCGATTGTTGCGCGTGGTCCAGAGCCGGATCACCTCGGCCACCAGGTCCCTGTCCTGGACGAACGCGTGGAACTCGTCCGCCTTCTCGCCCTCCACCACGCGGGAGAAGCCGGTGTTCACGGGATCGATCATGACGAGGTCGCTCGACTCGAGGAGGGAGTCAGGGCTGTCTACGAGTCCGAACGGGGCGGGCGTCATGGCACCGACGTCCCCGGAATCGACCAGCCGCGGACCCAGCAGGCCCAGGTGCAGCCAGACCGACGCCGAGCCGGGGCCACCGTTGAACGCGAACGTCACGGGCCGGCCCGGCTCCGGGTCCTGTTTCGTGTAGGCGACGATGAAGATCTCGGCCTTCGGCTTGAAGCCGTCCGCCTTGCCGTCCTTCGTCTCCTCCCGGCGTAGTACGAGGCGGCCGGTGGTGGTCGCGTACTTCAGCCCCGAGGGCGAGGTGTGTTCGCGCACCGCGAAGTCGTCGGAGACGTCCTTGGCCTCCGCTGCCCGTGCGTCCTTGCGATCGTCGGTCGGTGTGTCCTGGATCTCATCAGCCATGGGGCAAGACTACCGGTAGTTCCCCGAGGCAACAGCTCACGAGTCGGCGGGCGTTGCTTCCCTCGGACCGGCCTGCGCACCGTCGTTCTGCCGGGACACAGCCCCCTCCGCGGCCGCGACGGCTCCTGAATCACGGGACCACGCATTGTTCTGCTCGGGCCTGGCGAAGAACAGGGCGGCACCGAAGCCGATGAGGATCACGATCGCGGGAAGGTAGAGGGACTGTCCCATCGAGAGCGCGTACCCGGCCTTGGCCTCGTCCGGAAGAGCGGCTCCCGGGGTCGCACTCATCCCGTCGCTGCCGAGGTTGGACATGAGGCGGGACTGCATCATCGCCGCGATCGCAGCACTGCCGAGGACGGCACCCATCTGGCGGGTGGTGTTGTAGACGCCCGAGCCGGCGCCCGCCAGGGACGGTGCGAGGTTCCGGGTGGCTGTGAGTGACACCGGCGCCCAGATCCCGGCACTCGAGAGGCCGAGGAGTGAGACGGGCAGGAGGAGCTGCCAGATGGGGACGTCCGGGGTGAGGATCGAGCCCATCCAGAACAGGGCCGCTGACATGCCGGCGAATCCCGCGATGGCGATGTACTTGGGATTGCTGCGCTGCACGTACTTGCCGACGAAGGGGGCGAGAACACCCGAGATGACGGCCATCGGAGTGAGCAGGAGTGCGGCCTGTGTGGGTGAGAGACCCCGGACCGTCTGTGCGTAGAGCATGAGCGGCAGTGCCATGGTGGTGATCGAGAAGCCCATCGCGGTGATGGAGGTGTTGGCGAGCGAGAAGTTGCGGTCGCCGAAGAGCCGAAGCGGAACGAGGGGCTCGCCGCGATTGATGCGCTGCCAGACGACGAAGGCGATGAGGAGCACGAGTCCGGTGATGATCAGCGACCACACGGAGAGGGGGCCGGCGATGGTGCCCCAGTCGTAGCTCTCGCCCTCCTGGATGCCGAAGACGAGGCAGAACAGGCCGGCAGCGCTCAGGAAGACGCCGAGCATGTCGAAGCGGTGCGACGTCGTCGGAAGCGTGGGCACGAGGCGTGCGGCAAGGATGAAGCCGATGATGCCGACCGGCACGTTGATGAAGAAGATCCACTCCCACCCCGCCGTGTCCACGAGGACTCCGCCGAGCACAGGACCGACGAGCGTGGCGATCCCGGCCACGGAACCCCACAGGCCCATGGCGGCTCCGCGGCGCTCGGGCGGGAAGATCCGGGTGATGACGGACATGGTCTGCGGTGTCATGAGGGCGGCGCCCAGACCCTGCAGGACGCGCGCGAGGATGAGGGCCTCCACCGAACCCGAGAGCCCGCACCACGCGCTCGACAGCGTGAACACCACGAGCCCCACGAGGTAGACGCGCTTCGGCCCGAAACGGTCCCCGAGCCTTCCCGTGACGAGCAGGGGGACGGCGTAGGCGAGGAGGTATGCGCTGGTCACCCAGATGACGCTGTCGATCCCCGCTCCCAGCCCCTCCATGATGGCAGGAGTGGCAACGGAGACGATCGTCGAATCGACGAGGATCATGAAGAATCCGATGACGAGCGACCAGAGGGCCGGCCAGGGCCTGACGTCGTCGTTCCGGGACTGGGCAGGGGACACCTGCGGGGCATTGCGGGACATGGGGAGAAGACTACTCCCGGCTCGTGACACTCCAGGACGCTCACCGTCCTCGGCGGATCTTTGGGCTCAGGCCGCCCTCCGGGTACAGTGTTGGTGGTCGGAAGTGGTATCCGGGGCTTTAGCTCAGTTGGTAGAGCGTTTCGTTCGCAATGAAAAGGTCGGGGGTTCGATTCCCCCAAGCTCCACGATCTCCGGACTCGGAAGAGCGAGGCACCTGCACTGCAGGTGCCTCGCTCTTCTGCATTCCGGGCTCCCGCGAGCAGGCTGTCAGGGCTGGTACTGGCCGGGCTGGTAGGCGGCCGGCTGGTACGCGCCGGGTGCTCCGAAGCCGTCAGGGGCCTGGCCGAGCGGATAGCGGGCCGCGTCCCGGCCGAGGTAGCGGGCGTCGCTGTAGGACAGGACGAAGTAGGAGATGACAGGCAGGAAGAACCCCAGGACGGCGATGCCCACGCCCTTGCCGAAGACCTTCGCCACGTTGATGGCGAGGAGCACGAGGAGCACGATGTTCACGCCTGGGATGAAGGACAGGAGGATGAGCCACGGGGACAGTCCGGAGATCTGCAGCAGAACGATGATGTTGTAGAAGGGCACGAAGGCCTCCCACGCGGACCGGCCCGCCTTCGTGAACATCTTCATCAGTGAGAATCCGGTGATGAGGATGCCGATGGCGGCGCCGATGATCACGCTGATGAGGATCCCGGCGATGATCGCCGGATCCGTCGTGGTGGTCGTGGTGGTCATCGCCGGGAGCATGCCGGTGGCGAGGACTGAGGTCAGTGTCATATCGCGAACAGTACCGCGTGCTTAATGAAATCGTGACACCCGCGACACGCGCAGGGCGGGAGGTTTACCTGGTCGGCTGGACCACGCCGACCTGACCTACTCCTCCGGAGCCTTCCTCACCCAGGGCTTGGCCGCCAGGATCCGGCCGAGGGGCGCGAGCCACGACATCACCACGAGGAGCGTGAACGTGCTGCTCAGGGAGGACCCGAGGCTGGTCGCGGGGACGAGTTGATTCAGTGCCACGAGGATGGCGACCACCAGCAGGATCTTCTTCACGCCGTTGAGGACGTGCTGCGGCACGGGCTTGGGCCAGGGAGTGAAGTCGACCGTTCCGACGTCGCCGGGCTGTTCCTCCGAACTCATCAGATCTCCTCTCGGGCATCACAGGCAGTTCTATTATCCACTCGAAGGGCAGTCCGGGACCGGAGGGGCCCGAGATGCCTGGCGAGGGCCTGGATCCGTCCTGCCCGGGAATCATCCGAGAACGGCCCAGCCGCGTGGTGGAAGGACGGCGTCGCTCCCGTCCAACGTCGCGCTGCCGGCCAGAACGGCCTCCGCACCAGGGGCCCCGACCGTCCGGCTGTCGCTCGAGAGGTTCAGTGCGACCAGCAGGGAACCCTGCCCGGCGGCTGCCGAGCGGAACACGAACACCTCGTTGGACAGCTGCAGGACCTCGGTCGTCGCGCGATGCAACCAGGGATTGCGGCGGCGGACGCCGATGAGCGCCTGGTGCACGGCGAGGACGGGCTGTCCGACGGCGGAGAGGTCCTCGGGTGATCGCGGGAAGAGCGGCCGGACGTCGTCGTCGCCGCCCAGCCTGTCCTCCTTGACGCCGCGGTAGCCCTGTTCGTCCCCGTAGTAGATGGAGGGCGTGCCACCCACCGTGAACATGACGGCAGCGGCATGCGACACCAGGCGCGGGTCTGTCAGTCTGCTCGCTATCCGGGTGACGTCGTGGTTCCCGATGAACGTCAGTGGCGCGAAGGTGTTCAGGAGCGCGTTGTGCCGCTCGAGGGCGGCTGCGAGCTCGAAGAAGTTCGCGTCGTTCAGTGAGCTCCAGATCGCTTTCCACAGTTCGTACTGGGTTGCGGAGTCGAGACCGCCCGTCGAGACGTCGGCCGCGTAGTCACCGTGGATGTACTCACCCACGAAGTAGGACTGGGGGTGGGACGAGCGCACGCGCGCCGTCACATCGGCCCAGAACGACGACGGCACTGCGTAGGCGGCGTCGAGCCTCAAGCCATCGGCGCCGCGCTGCAGCCAGAAGTCCATGACCTCCACGACGAAGTCGGCGACAGCGGGCTCCTCGTGGTTCAGTGCGACGAGGTGGTGATGGCCCTCGAAATCGCGGTATCCGGGTTCGACACCGGGACCGGCGTCGGCGGGCCAGTCGAGGGTGAACCACGGGGCGGTACGGGCGCCCGGACCATGCGTCAGCACGTCCTGGAACGGTCCGAAGCTTCGGCCGGTGTGGTTGAAGACGCCGTCGAGCAGGATGCGCAAGCCCCGCCCGTGGGCTTCGGCCACGAGGACGTCGAAGTCCTCCCCGGTACCCAGCCGGGGGTCGATGCGGAAGTAGTCCGTGGTGTCGTAGCCGTGGGTTTCCGATGCGAAGATCGGACCGAGCGCCAGTCCGGAGGCACCCAGGGCGACCACGTAGTCGAGCCAGGGCACCAGGTCCAGCAGCCGGTGGGCTGCAGCCGGCTCGGCAGTGGCCGACTTCTCCGCGCCGACGAATCCCAGCGGATACACCTGCCACCAGATGGCGTGGTGCGTCCAGTCGGGTTCTGCCATGGCGGGCCTTCCGTCGTAGTGCTGCCCTCGCGCGGGCGACCGCTCCGGTGAACCCGGAAGTCCTGACTAGCCTACGTCGGCGAGGAGGTGGTGCCCTGCCGCCAGCTGCTGCACGGCGGCGGGATCGAGGTGGGCCGCCTCGGCGACCTCGATGATGTCGGCACCGGCGTCAGTTGCCCGCACGACGGCGACCTCGAGGTCGGCCGCGAGCTGGTCGAGGTGCCACTGCATCGATTCGAGGTCGGCTGCTGCGGCAGCGGCGCGGTGCAGTGCAGGCGGTAGTGGGTAGGCGAGTTCCGCCGGCTCCTCGGGGGACAGTTGGAATCCGCAGGCGCACGCCCAGACGAGCTCGACGTCGGATCCCGGGGTGGGCTGCTGGATCATGCCGTAGGAGGATCCGCGGTAGGACGTCTCGCGCAGGGTCATCGGTTCCCCGCAATGGAGGGGCGCGCCGCCGGTCGTGGCTTCTGCGCCGGATGGCTCGCTGATGGTCTGCGTCACCGCTCTGTCCCTTCGGTCAAGAATAGTAACCGTACTGTCTACTAGTTCGATGAACTAGTTATATTCCGGCTCCGGAGGCCTTGTCCAGTCGGACTGGTTGGAACGGCAGCCCACCGCGCACCGCTTCGTGCTATCCCTGCGCGGCGGTCAGCACCTCGTCGACCACCTGTTCCAGCACGGCGGGTGACGCGCTCGGGGAATCCGACGTCTGGTTCATCACCGTGACGCTGATGGTGTCCCTGGACGCACTGACCGAGGACGTGTGCTGCTCCTGCCCGGTGGGCAGGGTGATGAGTCCCACCGCGCCCTGTGAGACGGCGCCCTCGTTCGTCGTCTCCACCATCGTGGTCTCCGCGGTGACGGTCACGCCCTGCACCTCGAGCTGGTAGGTCGAGCATCTCTCGGCAAGGGTCCTCGCCACTTCGAGCTTCGACCGCGCCTGGTCCTCCGCGCCGTCCAGGCTCATCAGCGTCACCGAGGTGCTGGTCAGTCCGTCCGCCGAGAGAGCGACACCGACGGCGTACACGGCTCCTTCGGGCATCGCCAGGTTGCTCTCGGAGAAGACGTTGCATTCGGCCGGGGTGACGGTCACGCCCTCGAGTGCCTGGAGCCCCTGCTCCGTCAACGACGCGAGTTCTCCCGCGGGTACGACGGTCAGGGGTGCTCCGTCCGGAGCTGTTATCCCGGCGAGGATCGCAGCGAGGTCCTGTTCCGACGGGGCGCCGGCGGCGGCCGGGGTCGACTCCGCGGGGGTGTCGGCAGGCGCAGGCGAGGCCGGGGTTCTGGCGGGTGCCTGGGTGGATTCTGCTGCCGCGCTCGACGACGGAGGGGTGCCTCCGTCCTCACCGCTGCAGGCGGTGATGGTAGTCAACGCTGCGATGGCAAGAGGAATCGAGGACAGGACGCGCGACATGAAGGACCCCCATACGTGACGGGGCCCCCATGGCCCCTGCGCCACACGATACAGAAGCGGGGCGACGGAACGGTTCGTCGCTAGCCGATCGCGGCCAGTGTCGCGTCGACGAGGTCCTGCAGTTCGTCCTGGGTGCCGCGGGCAGGGTCTCGCCGGCTGTCCGGACGGCGGTGACGGCGACGTCCCCCCGGGTTCCGATGATCGTCATGGTCTCCTGTCGCGCCCCGTCCGACGACGACTGGAGTGTCACGCTGCCGAAGGTCTGGTCCGCGGCGGTCACGGCGTCCACGGTCCCGACGGTCTGGTCGATGGCGACGCCCTGCGCCTCGAGGGTGAACGACGAGCAGGCATCCAGTGCTCCGGCGGAAGCGTCGATGCGGTCCTGCGTGAAGTCCGTGTCCGAGGAGGAGGAGAGCGAGACGATCGTCTGGACCGCATCGCCACTGGCACTCGATACCCCCGTCGCGTAGCCGGCACCCTCGGGTACCTCGAGGCTGTTCGAGACGAACACCGCGCACTCCTCGGGGGTGATCGACACCCCATCCAGGAACTGGCGCGCCTGCTCCATGCTCTCCTCGATCTGGTCCGTCGGGATGATCTGGAGAGCAGCACCGTCAGCTTCGGTGACCGTTCCCAGCATGGTGGCGAGGTCCTCGGAGGAGTAGGAGCCGCTACCGGCTTCACTCGTGCCCGGCGCGCTCGACGCGGCGGTCGTCGTCGTTCCGTCGGACGGCTCCGGAGCGTCGCCCGACGGTGAGGAACAGGAGGTCAGGGCGAACAGGGCTGCCAGGGAGAGTGCCGCGAGCTGATTGGTGCGCTGCATGAGTGGTCCTTCGGTGGTTGCCGGGCCTCGGCCCGCTCCGGCAAGGCTACACAACGCGTCGCGGCTCGGGCGCGGTCTCCGGCTGTGCCGGACGGCGGAGGTGCCGGCCGCCCTCGCGGTAGACCTGCGCGCAGAACACCACCAGCAGCAGCAGGTGAAGGGCATCACCTCCGTAGTACATGAGCTGAGCGGCCTGCTCGGTGTCCTGCGGGAGGCCCCGCTGGTCACCGACCGAATACAGGTGCTTCGCGACGATGCCGTGCACCGCGATCGATAGGACGATCATGCCACCCCTGACCGAGGCCCTGGCTCGGTGCGGGTTCGGGTCGAGCCCGACGACGGCGTAGGCGAAGAGGGCGCCCGCCGCCACGAAGTGCACGTGCAGTGCCGGCCCCAGTACAGGCTCGTGGAGCAGCGCGAGCCCCGAGCCGTCCCAGTACAGCAGTGCCATGGGCAGCGTCGACAGCACCGTCGCCGTCACCGGGTGGCTCAGCAGGCGCACCGGTGCTGCGCGGGCGAGCCTGCTGAAGCGCCGGCCGGCGTGCACCGGAACCGCACGCAGGCCCAGGGCGACCGGCGCGCCCAGAACGAGCAGTGTCGGGACGAGCATGCTGAGGACGAGGTGTACCGCCATGTGGGCTGTCAGACCGGCGTTCGCGTCACCGGCGTGCGGCGCCGTCGTCACGGCGAGACCCACCCCCGCCCCCGCCAGCCAGGATGCGGTGCGGTGCGCCGGCCAGTCGACCCGGCCCCTCAGGACGGCGGCGCGCCCGGCCAGCAGGTACAGCGCGGCGAGGCCCAGCCACACGAGGACGGCACCGGTGTCCAGCAGGAAGCCCAGTTCGCCGGGAGGAGGTCCCGGGGTGGCACCGCCGGGGTGGTGTGGATCCTTCACCGCACGCGGGGGTGTGACCGGGCTTCGGCGCGCCGGACGGCCAGGAGCAGGACGACGCCGGCCAGCAGGATCAGGAGAGCGGCACCGTTCCACAGCAGGTCGTAGGGAAGGAGGTCCACGCCGTAGCGCACCTCGTGCAGGTCGAGGAGCTTGTGCTGGACTGTCCCGTCGAAGAGCTGGAAGGCGCCGATGCCGACGAGGATCCCGCCGAGCCACCGGCGGGTGTGCAGGGCGCCGCGCCGGCGCAGGTCGGCGAAGAGGAAGAGGGACGCCACCGTGGCGAACCAGCTGAAGGCGTGGAAGACGCCGTCGGACACCAGCCCTATCGCGGGCGTCGAGCGGTCGTAGAAGTGGTGCCAGTGCAGGAGCTGGTGGAACACGGCTTCATCGACGAAGGCGATGATCCCGCATCCGAAGAGCACGCCCACCAGCACGTTACGGCGCTGGAGGCGACCGTCCATGGCCTGCGGCGTGGACACGGGTGGTGTGGCGGACGAAGCGATGACGATCCCCTGGTCGGCGGTGCGGACGCTTCCAGCGTGGCAGTGGCCGGCACGGCAGTCCAGCCCGTTCTGATTCATCGGTGCCGGGTTGTCTGGGGGCGCCGCGGCTCCTGCATCCGTCGGGGTGCCGCACCCGGTGCGCCATCCGGGTCAGGAGGCCTTCTCGCCGTACCACCAGTGGGGCGACTCGAGCGGTGGTGCGGGCGCAGCGGGAAGCTGGACGACGACGGCGCCCTGCCTCGGATGCGTGAGGACCATCCGGGCGACCGCGAGCAGGGCGGCGGGAAGGGATACGAGGACGACGACGGCGATCGCATACATGGCGAGGGCCGCGTTGAGGGGGGTGTCGTAGAGGCCGTCGAGCAGTGCGGCGCTGCCGAGCCACAACCACAGCCAGAACAGCCCGATAACGTAGAGCAGGGACCGGGCGCGCCTGTACCGCAACGGATAGTGCACCCGTCCACGCTTCATATCCGTCTCCCCAGACTCATGCTTCGAGTCCCACCCGGACGGGACCACTGGATGAATGATAGACCGCCATAGGGACTTTCCGGCGGTCCGGTAGCGGAACGAGGCGTGGCGGGGGTCGAACGGTCCGGGTGGGACCCGGACCGTTCGATCGGGGGTGTCCCGGAGAGCGGAGCGACAGCGCGTCGGTCAGGGAGGAACCAGGGGCTAGAGGGTCATCGCGGCTTCCGGAAGGTCCGTGCCGACCGTCGCATCTCCGAGCAGCCGGACATGGTCGGGAGTGAGGTCCTGGATACGGTTCACGCCGAGGAGCTGCATGGTGCGTGCTGTCTGCGAGCCGAGGATCTCGATGGTGCGGTCCACGCCCTGCCTGCCGCCGGCCATGAGTCCGTAGAGGTAGGCGCGCCCGATCAGCGTGAAGTCGGCCCCGAGGGCGAGGGCCGCGACGATGTCCCCACCGCTCATGATGCCGGTGTCGAGGATGATGTCCGTCTTGCCCTTGAGCTCTGCGGCGACCCGTGGGAGCAGGTGCAGCGGGACCGGAGCGCGGTCGAGCTGCCGGCCGCCGTGGTTGGACAGGATGATGCCGTCGGCCCCGTGGTCGACGGCCTTCTTCGCGTCGTCGAGGGTCTGGATGCCCTTGACCACGAGGTTGCCCTTCCACACACTGCGCAGCCAGTCCAGGTCCTCGAAGGTCAGGGTCGGATCGAACATGGAGTTGATGAGATCAGCGACGGTGCCGGAGTAGCGGGAGAGCGAGGCGAAGGAGAGCGGTTCGTGCGTGAGGAAGTTGAACCACCAGGCGGGCCGGTACGAGGCGTCGAGGACGGTCTTCAGTGTCAGTGCGGGCGGGATGGTCATGCCGTTCCGGACGTCCCGGAGCCGGGCGCCGGCTACGGCGGTGTCGACCGTGACCATGAGCGTGTCGTTCCCGGCGGCGGCCGCACGGGCGATGAGCTCCATCGAACGGTCCCGGTCCGTCCACAGGTACAGCTGGAACCAGTTCCGGCCGTTCGGGGCGGCCTGCGCGACGTCCTCGATGGAGGCCGTCCCCATGGTGGAGAGGGTGTAGGGGATTCCTGCCGCTTCAGCCGCCCGGGATCCCGCGTACTCGCCTTCGGACTGCATCATGCGGGTGAAGCCCGTCGGCGCGATACCGAACGGGAGCGCGGAGTCGCGTCCCAGTATCGGTGTGACGGTGCTGACGGTCTGCACGTCGCGCAGGATCCCCGGACGGAACTCCAGGTCGAGGAAGGCCTCGCGTGCCCTGCCGAGGGAGATCTCCGCCTCGGCGGCACCGTCCGTGTAGTCGAAGGGCGCCGTGGGCGTGCGTCGCTTGGCCATGTCCCGGAGGTCCCAGATGGTGTTGGCGCGTTTCAGCCGGGAAGCAGCGCTGAACTCCGGCTTCTTGAACTGCATCAGCGGGGCGAGGTCGGCGACCTTCGGGACCCGGCGCCTGAGGGCCGCGGGGATAGGGCTGCTCTGGGGTGTCTGCATGGCGTACCTTCGCTCGTCGTCGGGCAGTGGAGGGGCAGTGCTGCCGCCCCTGAGGTATGACCACAGATCCTACGGGCTGTGGTCCGACCACACAAGCTAAGCTGGCGCCATGCGTAATCATCAGGTGGTATCGGCCTGGCTCGAACAGGAGCTGGCCTCCGGCCGACTGGCCATCGGTTCCCGCCTGCCGGGTGAACGCACGATGGCCGAACAGCTCGGGATCTCGCGAGCGTCCGTCCGCGAGGGGACGCGTGTCCTCGAAGCCCTCGGCGTGGTCCGGGCCGGCGTCGGGTCGGGCCCGCAGGCGGGTACGGTCATCACCGGCAATCCGGCGCTCGCCCTGGACTCCGCGCTACGCCTTCATGTCGCGAGTGCCCACCTTCCGATCAGGGACATCGTGGAGACACGTGTGCTGCTGGAGACGTGGGCCGCGGCCCATGCATCCCCGGACTCGCCCGCCCTCTCCGACGCCGCCCGGCTGCTCGACGAGATGGACGAGCACGACGACGGCCCTGCCGGTTTCCTCCAGCGAGACGCCCTCTTCCACGTCGCGCTGGCGGAAGCGGCCGGGAACGTCCTCGTCGGCGCGATGATGGGGTCGCTCCGCGGGTCGATCGCGGACTACACGCAACGGCTGACCGTCGGCCTGCCGGACTGGAAGGGCACCTCGCTCCGCCTGCGCAGTGAGCACCGTGCCATCCTCGATGCCGTTGTCACCGGGAGAAGGGCGGCCGCGGCGGGGCTCGTCGCGGATCATATCGAGGGGTTCTACCGGGAGTCCGGCGTTTCCGGCCATTGACAGCCTGCCGAGGTTCCCATTATGACGAAGGTCACCTAGACTGCAGGAACTGGTCGAGCAGTGGCCCTGGAACCACCGAACGTGGAGCACGCCATGGAACATCTTCCGCAGACACTCGACCACCCAGCGCGCCACGATCAGGCCCTTCCTAGCCCGGACGCACGCCGGACCACCCTCTCCGCAGTCCCGGGTCATCAGGACGACGATTTCCCGCAGGACCTCTCCGGAACCTCTACCCGGCAGCTGAGGATGCTCTGCAACGCCACCTACCAGCTCCTCGACACGGAGCACCCCACGCTCGAGACGCGGGAGCGGTACGACGCCCTGGTCGAGGAGCTGGAGCGTCGGGAGCTCCGGGCCGAGACGCGGGGAAGCGTCGACGATGCGCGGGAGAAGTTCCGGGACAACGCCCTGTTCTCACGCTTCGAGCTCTACCGGAACGGTGTCATGGCGGGTTACGTGCAGTACGACATGCGCGGTGGGAACATCCTGCTGCTCCACTCCGTGATCGATCCGAGGTTCCGCCGACTGGGGCTGGAACCCGTCCTCATGCAGGCGGTCCTGCTCAATGCGCACCGCCGCCGACTGGCCGTCATGCCGTACTGTCCCCAGGCGCAGGACTTCCTGAGCGAGAACCCGCAGTTCCTGTCACTGATCCCTGCGAAGCAGCGCCGACGCTTCACGGCGCTGCTGGCAGCACGCGCGGTCGGGATGCAGGGGCAGCCGTAGGTCCGGCAGGACCGACCCGCATCGGCTCCTGATCGCGCGGTGACGAGGACCGGAGCTAGGCCAGACCCGTCTGCCGCAGGGTGATGTTGAGCCGTCCGTCGAAGCCGATGCCCGGGGGTGCCGAGCCGGGCATCGTGCGGAGGACACCGTGGTAGGCGAAGCGCGACGGACCACCGAAGACGAAGAGGTCACCGGAGGCCAGTTCCACGTCCTGCCACGGGCGGTTCCGGTTCTCCGTATTGCCGAAGCGGAAGATGCACGAGGATCCCAGGCTGAGGGACACGACCGGAGCGTTGATGCGTTCCTCCCTGTCCTGGTGCATGCCCATCCTGGCGGCGTCGTCGTAGTAGTTGACCAGGGCCGCGTCGGGCTCGTAGGACGAGCCGGCCCGAGCGCCGAATGCGGCGCTCACCGCATCGCGCCCCAGCTCGCGGAGCACGTCGGGGAACGGTTCGACGGCGCGACCTCCGGCGTCGTCGGCCGTCCTGCTGTACCGGTAGGGCAGCCAGTGCCAGCCCAGGCTCACGCTCTTCACGGACATCACACCTCCGTTCGGCATGGTCACAGCCCTCATGGGCACGGGGCCGGCGGCCCAGCCCCGGCAGAGGGAGACGAGGAGCCGCTGCCGCTGGGGATCGAGCCAGTCGGGAACATGCACGGCTCCGGGCGCGAGTTCGCGCGGGGGTCGCGGGATCAGGGCGTCGGGCGGATTGCTCACTCGACCATTGTCCGCCGCCCAAGCCGGAAGCATAGGCGCATCCCGGATGCAGTGTGGAGGGGTGGCCGAACGGCCCGGCTCCTGGCAGCCCTTGGTGGCGACGTCGTCGACTCCATCAAGTCGGCACCTCCGTAGATCCGGTCGGCGCTGCTCATCGAGGAACCAGGGTACCTGCCGCACGTCAAGAATCTCCTGGCGGGCCTGAATGCACCTCGGCGAGCACGGACCGTTCGGGGACGTTTTCTGCCAGCAGACCACGAAGGAGATGAGGATCGACACCTTCCTGGACTTCGACATCTCCCTCATCGACGAGTCGCAGCTCACGCTACGAGCTGCGGTGCAGTCCCTGCGCGCGAGCGAGCCGCTGGTGCACCAGATCGACTCCATCACCCTTCTGAACCGGACCGAGGGCCAGGGTCAGCTGATGATTACGCACTCGATGAACGACCTGCAGCTGTCCACGGACGAGCTGACGAAGATCGCCCCCGGCTTCGTCGAACGCTCTTCCGTGAAGATCCCCGTCGGACTGGTGCAGAACGAGATGGACCTCTGTTTGTGCTCTCGTTTGTGCCGCGCTGCCAGGACTGCGTTTGTCGCAAAAGTAGACCGGCAGACGCAGGCCGGCGGTAACCGCTGGTCGTCCATGGTGAACGAGTAGCCCGATGGATTCAAGCGAACCCATCGGACCCGACGACTCTGCCGATGATGTGTTCCCCGGCGCCGAGCCCAAAACCGATGGTGTTCCCCGAGCTCACGGACCGCACTGCCTGCTCACGGAGTGATCATCAACAACCTCGAGGAGTTCGTGACACGGTTTCTGGTGCACCAGTATCAGCGGCCCGTTGTGTCTCATGGAACGTGCGGTGCCCAACAACAGCAGGATGACCATCATCAGGATGAGAATCACTGTGGGGCTCTCTGTCAGGCCGAGCAGTGCGTCTGAGATCAGGTCGGGTATGCGAGCGAAGAGCATGACCCATGAGAGTGCCGTCGAAACGCCCACAAGGAGCATCGCGATCGCTGTGGTCTTCGTCGCGTTGAGCAGGATTTCGGGCAGGTCGGCCACTTTGATGGAGCGGTAGACGAAGCCCAGGATCAGGCAGTATACGACGGCGATGGCCGCTGACTCGGTGGGAGTGAAAACGCCGCTGAGGATACCGCCGATCTCAGCTCTCGGTGCGCTTCGAGAAGGACCTGATGGACCTGGTGGCCCAGAACGCTGCGGAACGCCACGTCAGCAAGTCCGACGTGGTTCGAGAAGCTGTACGTCAGTACCTGCACGCTTCGTGATCAGGAGCGTTCACGCATCGGCCTGGAAACATGGCGTGAGCGAAAATGACGCCCTGTATGCCCTAACGAACATGGTTTACGAAGGCTACTTAAACGACGGCAATCCAGCGCGTCGACTTATTCTTGGTTTCGACCCTGAAGGAGCGTTGCTCGAACTCGTTGTACTGATCTTCGACAGCGGCAATGAGCTCGTCATCCATGCGATGCCAGCACGCAAGCAGTACCTGAGGCTCCTCACTAAGCGACACTGAACACCGGCCAGCACCCCTTTCGCTGATCGCCGATAACTTACCTTATGTCTTAGACAAGGCCGGCTATGTCGCAGGGGGCGTTGAGAGAGACAATCCGTCGACTACGGCACAGCCGAGGAGATGCTGATCGTGCGTCGCCGCGCCCCCTTCGATGAGCACCTGCACGGCCTTGCGCCCCATCTCCCGGCGGGGGAGCTGGAAGCCGGTTTGCCAACCGGTCTGGTCCGCCGATCCTGAGAGCGACACAAGCGACAGATCCGCCGGTACCTCAAGACCTGCAGAACGCGCCGCTGCGAGCACCTGTACGAACTGTTCCTCCTGCTCGGCCAATACGATCGTGACACCTTCGGCGACGATACGACGGATCCACTCCTCCGCCGACGCCGGGTGCTGAGGAACGAGGTGGAGGAAATCCTGACCCAGCTCGGCCCGAGTACCCAGCATGCGGTCGGTGTAGGACTCGACGCCCTCACCATAGCCGGCGTACGCGAATCGCGAATGACCGAGCTCCCGCGCCCGTCTGATGAGATCTCGGACAACTGAGGCGTAGTCAGCGGCCACATAGGAGACAGGTCCACCGGCATCGTCCCGACGTCCGATGCTGATGAAGGAGAAGCCGCTTGCATTGAGGAATTCGAGCTCTTCACGGGGCATCCGTTGACCGAGCAGGATGCATGAGTCGGCGAGACGTAGGCGAGTTGCACCGCCACTGATTCCTCCGCGCCGACCTCCAACACGGCCGCTGGTCAGCAGTAGCAGGTCGATGTCGCGGTTTTGTGCTTCCTCCTCGATACCGGCAAGGAACGGGTGGAAGAAGTCCTCGCGGTCAAGGGGGAACAGGCTTTCGTAGGTATAGACGCCGATCATGCCCGTACCGACCTGCTTCAGGCGCCGGGCGATGGGATCCGCCACGTACCCCGTCTCCTGGATAACTTTGAGAATGCGGGCACGTGTGGATTCAGGGACGCGGGCAAGCTGTTCGCCCCGGTCATTGAGGACCAATGACACTGTCGTCTGGCTGACCCCTGCGAGTCGCGCGATGTCCTTCTGGGTAATCCTCGGCACGTGAAGTGGTCTCTTTCTACTTGGTAATAGGTATTATCACTTGACTCTTGTAGAGCTCTGGCAGAGGCTTGCCTTATGACCCATCCGGGGTAAGAAAGGGCGACACGTCGACGATGACAAATCCCGCAGAACCAGACAACCAAACCACGGACCAACCCAGGCCAGATAACACCCGCCGTTTTCTTCTCGCCGGGGGCGCTGTCGCCCTCGCCGGCGCTGCGGGAGCACTCGCCACAGCACGCCCGGCTGTCGCAGCACCACCGGGTGACGCTCAGGGACCGAAAAAACGCCTGAGTGTCACCGAGGGTCCCATCTCTCCGCTCGACAAGGAGTTCCGCTGGGACGGCGGCCGGGTGCGGACAACACCAGCGCAGTCCAAGCGGCCATAAATAAGGCTATGACCGCTCCTGGGGGAGAGGTATCCCTTCCCGCAGGTGAGATCCGTGTCAGCGGACTCGCCGTCGACTATCGCGGGTACCCCGCTCAGCCGGAGAACGGGTTGCCGTACGGCTATGCGGGGCCGAAGATCATCGGCGCCGGTATGCGTCAGACGAAGATCATTCAGATCGAGGGCTCCACCCGCGACATCTTTACCGTCTCGGGCCAGACGGGTGAAGCCGCAGGGCCCGCGAACAACAACAAGGCGACAGGTGTGGTCCTGGCCGACTTCGAGATGACGGGTACGCCGTCGGGAGGCAACGGACTCTACCTGCGCTCGTTGGTCAACTGCGAATTCCGCAACCTGTGGATCCAGCGGACGGGTAAGTCGGGTATCTACCGGGAGCGGGCAACCTTCGTCTCGGGAGTCGACGATGAGTACTCGTACGCCAATTCGTGGAACAAGATCAAGATCGTGGCGCCCGCCGGTTGGGGTGTCGAGGACTCAGGCAAGGCGTCGATCGGTGGATCGATGACGAACGTCGAGGCCATCAGTCCGGGTGCGGGCGGATTCCTCCTCGCTCCGACGAACATGACGCTGCTCGACTGCCAGGCTATCGGCGGCACCGTCGGGCTCCGCTCGATCCGCAACGAGAACCGACGCTCGATCAACTCCGGCCTGACGCTGATCAACTTCCGCTCCGAAGCATCTCGCGACGGCTGGGAAGTACTGATCGAGGCGGGTACGAGCCACATGATCATCAACCCAAACTTCTTCCCGACGTCCGGGGCGAACTGTCTGGGTGTAGGTCTTCTGAACGGCGGGGCAGACTTCGAGGTGCGTAACCTGACAGTGCTGGGTGGCTTCTACGGCCTCAGCCTCGGCCGCTTCCCAGCGCAGAAAGCAATCGTGCTTGGCAACGACTCACTGGCCACCCGCCTGATCAACCCATTCATCGAGCGGGGAGCGCAGGGGCTGGACGAATCGGCGTTCATCGTCGATGACGGGCGGCTCACCTCCTTCGAGCTCGGACGGACCCGTGTCGAGCGCGCTGCTGGCTACACAACCGTCGCGCGGGCTCCGGAAACAATCCCCACGCCCGCAGCCGGTCAAGTCAATGAGGGCTGGGAACGCTCGGGTGAGACCTGGCGCAAGGTCGCCGTCTTCCCCGACGGACACCGGGTCGTCATCGCGTCCTGACCATTGGCGGCGATGCGCTTACTTGCATCGCCGCCCCTGTCATCCTCCCCGTGCGGCACAGAACATCACGCCACGCACCAATGATGGAACGAGCACCAAGAAGACATGCACATTGATAGCCCCCGCATTGAAGCCCGTATCGCCCGCTTCAGGGCCGAAAGCCTCAGACCCGCGATTTACCGGGCAGTGGAACCGCTCCAGATCGAGTCATGGACGGCGCCTGGAGAACCCGTGTCGTTCGAGGAAGCCCGCGACGCGGTATATGCGCCGGCGAAGATCGGCGAGCCGTGGGGTGCGCCGTGGGGAACCGTCTGGTTCCGTGTGCGCGGCGAGATTCCCTCCGCCTGGACCGGGATTGATGGGTGCGAACCCGAACTCGTCGTTGACCTGGGCTATACGGGCGCCCAGTCTGGCTTCGAGGCCGAGGGTCTCGTCTTCACGGCGCAAGGCTCGATCATCAAGGCTGTTGAACCCTTCAACCAGTCGGTGCCGCTGGACCGCCTTCCAGCCGCCGAACCAGGAGAGCGCGGCGTCGACCTGTACATAGAGGCCGCTGCAAACCCGAATATCACCGGTGACTGGTCTTTCACTCCGACAGCGCTCGGCGGTCGACCAGCTGACGGGGCGCTGCCCGCCGAATCGCTCTACCGCCTCCGGCGTCTCGAGCTCGGCCTGCTCGACCGCCCGGTCTGGGAGCTCGAGCAAGATTTCGCCGTCCTCGTAGGCCTCATCGGGCAACTGCCCGAGTCGGGGCAACGCCGCGCGGAGATTGTGCGGGCCCTGGACCGTGCCGTTGATCTGCTCAATCCGGACGATGTGTCTGGGACGGTGGACGCCGGGCGCGAAGCTTTGCGGACGGTACTCGAGCGTCCTGCCTCCGCCAGCGCCCACCGGCTCCATGCCGTCGGTCACGCGCACATCGACTCTGCATGGCTCTGGCCCGCGCGCGAAACGGCTCGTAAGGTGGCGCGGACGTTCTCAAACGTCTGTGATCTCATCGAACGCGAGGAGGGTTTCGTCTTCGCGGCCTCCTCGGCGCAGCAGTATGCCTGGCTCAAACGCGACCACCCGGAGTTGTTCGAGCGTGTCCGGGCTCATGTGCTCGCCGGGCGCTTCGTACCGGTAGGGGGCATGTGGGTCGAATCTGACACCAACATGCCGGGCGGGGAAGCGCTCGTACGGCAATTGCTCGAAGGGAAGCGATTCTTCCTCGACGAGTTCGGGATCGACACCGAAGAGGTGTGGCTTCCC
The DNA here is from genome assembly GCA_009728235.1 of Vibrio cholerae. Taxonomy (GTDB): domain Bacteria; phylum Actinomycetota; class Actinomycetes; order Actinomycetales; family Micrococcaceae; genus Arthrobacter_D. The sequence goes on from WNZI01000001.1 coordinate 31,258, forward strand.
GATTCCTTCGGCTACTCCGCCGCGTTGCCGCAGATCATCGCCGGGGCGGGCGGTCGCTGGTTCCTGACCCAGAAGATCTCGTGGAACGAAACGAACACAATGCCGCACCACACCTTCTGGTGGGAGGGTATCGATGGCACCCGAGTGTTCACCCACTTCCCGCCCGTCGACCTTTACAACTCAGATCTGTCAGGTGAGGACCTCGCGCGGGCCGAGCGCCAGTACGCCGAGAAGGGCAGCGGCACCATGTCACTGGTTCCCTTCGGCTACGGCGATGGCGGAGGTGGACCCAACCGCGAGATGATCGCGGCCGCACGCCGCACCCGCAACCTCGAAGGCTCACCGACTGTCGAGCTTTCGTCGCCGCGCCGTTTCTTCGAGGAGGCGGAAGCCGAGTACCCGGATGCACCAACCTGGTCCGGTGAGCTCTACCTCGAGTTTCACCGCGGCACCTATACCTCGCAGGCGCGCACAAAACAGGGCAACCGGCGCAGCGAGCATCTTCTGCGTGAGATCGAACTCTGGGCGACGACGGCTCTGGTCCGCGCTGGCGCCTCGTACCCGGCCGATGAACTGCGCGAAATGTGGCGCACCGTGTTGCTGCAGCAGTTCCACGACATCCTGCCTGGTACGTCCATTGCCTGGGTGCACCGCGAGGCGGAGGAGAACTACGCGCGGATCGCCGAGCGGATCGAGGCAATGATCCTCGAGTCCGTGCGGGCTGTCGCCGGAGAGGGGTCGATCGAGCTGCTCGTGAATGCGTCGCCCTTCGCCGTCGGGGGAGTGCCGGCTCTTGGAGCTGCGCCCGTGAGTGCTTCATCGCTGTGGAAGACTCCTCTGCCGACGATTGTTGTCGAGGAAGGCGCGCATGTCCTCGACAACGGGTTTGTGCGTGTACGGGTAGGCGTGACGGGCCTGCTCGAGTCGGTTGTCGAGCTGGCCAGTGGACGGGAGGTCGTCCCCTCCGGTGCTGCAGCTGGTTTCCTTCAGCTACACCGCGACGTCCCGACCAAATGGGACGCCTGGGATCTTGACGACAACTACCGGCGCACTTTCGAGAACCTTGTCAATGTCGAGGACATCCGCTCGGAAGTCGTACGCGACGGGCTCGGGCGGGAGGTACCTGCGATCGTTGTCGTGCGACGGTTCGGTGCGTCCACGGTGTCGCAGACCATCTCGCTGCCGGCTGATCGTCCTGTCGTTGACTTCGACTTCGACATCGACTGGCACGAGCGGCGGAAAATGCTGAAGCTCGCATTTCCGCTCGATCTGCTCTCGGATCGGGCGACGTCGGAGATCCAGTTCGGCCACGTGCACCGGCCGACACATGTGAACACGACCTGGGACGCGGCCCGCTTCGAAACCGTCGCGCATCGTTGGGTCCACGTGGGTGAACCCGGCTTTGGTGTGGCCATCGCGAACAACTCCACCTACGGCCACGACATCACCCGGGAACGAACCATCGAGGGCAGTCCTGCTACCACGGTGCGTCTCTCGCTCCTGCGTGCCCCGCTGTTCCCGGACCCGGATGCCGACCAGGGCCGGCACCGGCTCGCTGTCTCTCTGGTCGTCGGCGCCGGTATCCCCGAGGCTGTTGAGGCCGGATACGTGTTGAACACGCCGGTCAGGCGGTTCACGGGAGGTTCTGCCGTGAACCCGCTGGTATCGGTCGACAAACCGTCAGTCGTGGTCGAGGCCATCAAGGCCGCTGACGACGGGAGCGGTGACGTGATCGTGCGCCTCTACGAGTCCCTGGGCCAGAGGGTCCAGGCGGACATTCGCGCCGACTTCGTCGCCAATGCGGTGACCAGGACCGACCTGATGGAGCGGCCCGTCGATCAGGTACGCATCGACTCCGTCATCGACGGGCAGACACTTACCGCACGAGTCGAGCTGCGCCCGTTCGAGATCGTGACGTTGCGTTTCGCGCGCTAAGCCCAAGCACTGGGTAATCGGGGCCGGCAAAGTAGGTGATCTTCGCTGGCTCACCTCGTTGCGTCTTCGAGCAGTATTCTCGAGCAATGAAAACCTGGTGCCCTCGCCCGACGGATACCCGCTCGGGTGTGTCATGTCGGCCTGGGTGCCGGTTGTGCCGGGGTTTTTCGTCCGGACTGGCCGAGCACTGGCCGGAGGATGTCGAGGGCGCGTTCCCGGTCTGTGACTCCGCCTCCCTCGTGCCCGTTGTAGGGCCAGACATCGATTGAAGTCTCGCCGCCTGATGCGTTGTGGGCGGCGAAAACTGTCGAGGGTGGGCAGATTGCGTCCATGAGTCCGACGGAGCGGTGGATTCGGGTGCGCAGGCGACGTGAGAAGTGGATTCCATCGACGTAAGAGAGCGTTCGTTCAACATCGGCCAGCCGGTCATGCTGCGTGGAGAGGTAGCGCGCAATCTCGACGTAGGGCGCCTCATTCGTGATTGTCGTGGCGCGCAGGATGTCCGTGAGGAAGGGCACCAGCGCGACAGCGGCTCGGACCTGGGGGCGCAAAGCCGCTGCGGCGGTGGCGAGTGCGCCGCCCTGGCTGCCGCCGAAGACTGCGATGCGGTCGGGGTCGAGGGTGGGGAGTGCCCGCACCGCGTCGACGGCCAGGGCTGCGTCGGCGATGAGGCGCCGGTAATAGTAGGAATCGGGTGACTCGATACCGCGTGTCGTGACGCCCGGGTATGTGGCGCCGCTGCCGTGCGGGTCGGGCGTGCTACCCGTTCGTGCGAGGCGTCCGGCCCCCTGGCCCCGTGCGTCGACGATGAGATGAGCCCATCCGGCCGAGGCGATCCAGAGGTGTTCGATCGGTCGTCCGCGGCCACTACCGTATCCCGGGTACTCGATCACGACCGGCAGCGGGACGGAGGACTCTGCGGAGGCCGGCGTGATAAGCCAGGCGGCGATCGGCTCGCCTCCAAAACCCGGGTATTGGACGTCGTGGACCCGCACCATGTGCAGCCCGGTCTCGACCACCTTCGAATGAACGGCTCCACCCTCGCGCGTCAGCGCGAGGGTGGAGCGCCAGAACGAGTCGAAATCGTCGGGTTCGATGATGTCCGCCTGGAAGTCCCGAAGAGCAGCCAGGGGGCGATCGGTGAACATGGGGTCAGCCTTTCAGACCGGAGTGCGCGAGCCCTTCCACGAATTGCCGCTGGGCAACGAGGAACACCGCGAGCACCGGGACGACCGTCATGGTCGCCGCCGCGAGCTGCACGTCCCACATCTCTCCACCGTAGGCGTCTGTGAACCGTGTCAGTGCCTGTGGGAGGGTGAACAGATCGGGTGAGGTGAGATAGACCGTCGGCTCGAGGTACATGTTCCAGGAGCCGAGGAAGGTCAGGATCGCGACGGCCGACAGTGCGGGCCGGGCGAGCGGCATGAAGATACGCCACCAAATCCCGAAGCGTCCGAGCCCGTCGAGACGTGCCGCCTCCTCGAGCTCTCCTGGCATGGCAATGAAGTACTGCCGCATGATGAACGTTCCCAGTACCGCCGGTGCTCCAACAGCTGGTACGAGCAGCAGGGGCAGGTGGGTGTCGATGAAGCCCAGCTGCCGGAAGATCTGGAACAGAGGGATGATCGTGACTTCGGTCGGTACGAGCAGTCCGGTGAGCACGATCAGGAACACCGCATTGCGGCCGGGGAACGGGATCCGTGCGAAGGCGTAGCCGGCCAGACTTGACACCAGCATGGTGACGACGGTGACCGTGACCGCGATGTAGAGACTGTTCCAGTACTGCAGTGCGAAGGGCTGGAACCGGAACGCCTCGGTGTAGCCCCCGACGCTAGGGGAGTCCGGCAACAGCGTGGGTGGCGTCGAGAAGATCTCGTTGATCGGCTTGAACGAGGAGGCGATCATCCAGAAGGTCGGCACCGCGAAGGGGATGACCAACAGGACGAGTGTCACGACCAGCAGGACGGTCATGAACGGGCTGCGTCCGCGTTTGCGGCGCTTCGCCGCCTGCGGAACGGTCTCGAGTCCGGGTGTGAGCGGTGTGCCCTGCTCGATGACGGCGTCAGTTCTCATAGAAGACCCATTTCTTGCGCAGCTGCCACTGCATGACCGTGAGGATCAGGACGAAGAGGAGCAGCATCAGCGACAGTGTCGAGCCGTAGCCGATGTCGCTGAACTCGAACGCCTGCTGGAATACGTAGTACACGAGGACCGTCGTGGATAGCCCGGGACCGCCCTCGGTGAGGACAGCGACCTGGGCGAATGCCTGCAGGGACCCGACAATTGTCAGGATGCCGGTCAGGAGCAGGGTGGGAGAGATTAGCGGGAGGGTGATCCTGAAGAAGATCGCCCTCGGATTCGCTCCGTCGATGCGGGCCGCCTCATAAAGGTCACCCGGGACGCCCTGAAGCGCAGCGAGGAAGAGCACCATGTTGACGCCGACGCTGCGGATCACCTGCGTGACGATCACGCTCGCCATGGCGGTCGGACCTTCCTGAAGCCAGTTCGGCCCGTCGATGCCCACGATCGCCAGGAGACCGTTGATCGCCCCGTTGTCCTGCAGGAGGAAGCCCCAGACCAGGGTCCAGGCAACGACGGAGATGACGACGGGGGAGAAAAAGAGGGTACGGAATACGTCCCCGCCCGGGATTTTCCGGTTCAGCAACACGGCAAGCCCGAGACCGAGCGCGAGGTTCAGCACGACCACTCCGCCCGAGAAGATAGCCGTCGTGCCGAGGACGGCGCCGATTTTGGGGTCGTTCAGGGCGCGGTCGTAGTTCTCCCCGCCTACGAACTCCATGGTGCCGGTGAAGACGTTCCACTCGTTGAGACTGAACCAGACCGACAACCCGACGGGCAGCAGCACGAAGACAATCACGCCGATCAGCTGTGGAGCGATGAACAGCCAGCCAACAAGAGCGTCGCGGCGCCTAAGGTTCCAGAAGCCGCCGGCGCGCCGAGTTCGGCTGCCGACCGCCGGGGTCGCGGTCATGGAATCACTCGCCCTTGAGGACGGGGTCGATCGCGTCGCAGACGCTGCCGAGGACCGCGGCGACATCGGCGTCCGGCGACCACATTTGGTCCAGCGCTGTCTTACCGAGTGACGTGATTTCGGCAGGGCTGGTGACGGGAGGGGTGGCCGAAACGTCACCGAGTTCGTTGACCACGACGCGGTCCAGTTGCTCGGCGCTCAGCTTGGTGTTGACCTTGGCAAGCTCTTCCCCCGAGAGCAGCGACTGACGGGGCGGCGGGAAGAACTGGGCCAGCTTCGCGGAGTTCTCCGGGTTCGTCATGAAGGCGAGAAAGCTTGTCGCTTCCTCAACGTTTTCACCACCCTGGAGTGCGGCCATGCCAGCTTGCCCGATGTTCCCGTACTCACCGGCAGGGCCGATAGGTAGCGGGTAGATCTCGAACTCGAACGAACCATCGAGCAGGCTTGCCCGGGAGACCTGGGCGGTCGTAAAGGCGGCGTCTCCAGCGAAGAAGTCCGCCGTCACGCCGGGCCCGGGGGTGGCGCCGCTGACGTAGACGGAGTCATGGAAGAACTCGAAAGCCTCAACCATCTCTGGGGAGTCCATCGTGCACTCGGTGCCGTCATCGTTCCAAGGCTGGGCGCCCCATCCCGCCCAGACATTCGCGAGACTCAGCCAGCCGGAGAAGTCGAAGTCGCGGATGATGTAGCCGGGCTTGCCGGTGGACTCTGTGACCGCGGCGCCGACACGATCGACGTCCTCCCAGCTCAGGGTCTCAGGATCGATGGTTTGGCCGGCCTGCGCGATCAGGTCCTTGTTCACGTAGAGCGCGAACGGGGAATTCGAGAACGGGTAGGCGTAGAGCTCGCCATCCTGGCTGAAGGATTCCGTCACGCTGGGAAGGATGTCGTCGTACTCGTAGCCTTCGGTGGAGCCAAACGTCTCCGATAGCGGAGCGAGGGCTCCGGCATCGATCAGGTCCTTGGCGATATCACCGACCCAGGCGAGGTCCGGAGCGTTGCCTCCGGCGGCCTGAGTCGTCAGCGTCGAGTTGTAATCGGCGAAGGGAAGCGACTCGAAAGTAATCGATTCCACCTCCGGATGGTCGGCCATGTAAGCGTCAGCCATCGAATTGAATACGGCGAGCTGGTTCTCGTCGGAGGTCCAGACGGACATCCTCAGAGCGACGGGCGCTGAGCTTTCGGGTTCATCGCCGGCGGAGGAGCAGCCCGACAGGGCGGCGACCATTCCTACGGCTGCGAACGAGGCCATCAGCTTCGTTGCTGGTCTCATCGTCTCTCTCTTTCTCTCTGGTTCTTCTCGTGGTTCCCGGTCAATACCCGACGATGTCGGGCCAGTGGGTCTCGATGCCGCGCGATTCAAGTCGGGCCTGCAGGCGGGCGACGAGAGCGGGGTCGGCAGCGATCTCGTGGGGCGTCAGATCCTCCGCGAGAGCGAACGCAGCAAGTTCACCGACGGCCTCACCGATATTCCACTCAACGGGATGCAGCCGGTAGGCGCCGTTGGTGATGTGTGTCGTCCCGATGTTCTTACCGCCTGGAAGGAGGTTGGTTTCCGTCCGTGGGATGAGGGCTCCCAGGGGAATCTCGAATGGCGAGCATTCGACGTCGAGGTAGTTGTCGCCTCCCGTCGTGGGATGCAGGTCGATCCGGTACATACCCACTCCGACGGAGTCATCAAAGCGCGCAGGTCCGCTCGTTCCGCGGGCGGCGACGGACACGTCCTGCTCTCGTACCGTGGTCAGAGCCCGGATGCGTCGGGACTCGCGGATGTAAGGGGCCTGGGCGAGACCGTCGGCTGTTCCCATCACATCACCGCGTAGCCGTAGTCCCTTCCAGCCGCGGCCGCCGTCCGGGCGAGGCGCTTCGGTTTGCAGCCAGTAGAAATAAGAGAGGGAAAGGGCACGAGCGCCTGCGAGGTGTTTTTCCGGCTGGGGCACATCAAGGATCGAGCTGTCGAGATAATCGAGCATCGGCCAGTTTGCGAGGACGATGTCGCTGTCGAGTGCGCCCGGTTGCAGGTTCTCGGTGGCAAGAATGCGGCGGAACATCCACAGGTCGGTGTCGCCGCCTTGCGCACGCTGATCGGCGGAACGTGTGTCACCGACGGCGTTGACGTGCATGGTGCGGATTTCGGGGCGGAGGGTCCTCGGATTGGGTGCCGTGAACGACAGCAGCTTCCCACCCCAGAATGGCACTTCGTACTCGTGCCAGTAGTCGTAGTCCGCGGGACGGTCGATCGTGTGATCACCGTCGGAGCTGTCGAAGCCAAAGCACCAGGTGATGGCCTGGACGTTGAAGGGATCGGCGACGGAGGGAGCGCTAGGCTCGCCGTGCTCGTCGTGCGACTCTGTGCCCACGACGTAATCGACCTCGGCTAGAGGCAGGAGTTCACCGGTTTCGGTGGCGTCGACGACATAACGGCTCGACACCGAGTACTCCTCGCCGGATGTCGTATCCCTCAGAAGCACGCGGTCGATCCTGGAGTCGCTTCCATCGACTGCGAAGGGGACGACACCGCCGATCAGACGAATCGCACCACTGGAGCGGTAAGGCGCCAGCATCTCATCGATCACGGCCGCCGCGACGCGAGGCTCGGCGCATAGCTTACTCACCAAGCCCCGCCCCGGGTTCAGCCGCTCGTCGCGCATCGCCTCAGAGGTAAGCGGGTAATTGCGGCGGTAGTAGCCCCGGATTCCGTCGCGGAGCCGACGGTAGTCGGCGGTCACCCCAAACTGCTCAACCCAGGTGTGCTCATCCGGGGGTACCCCCTGCGACGTCAATTGGCCCCCGAGCCATGAATACTGTTCCGACAGCACCACCGAGAGCCCGTTGCGGGCCAGGGCAATCGCAGCCGCGACTCCACCAAGGCCACCGCCAATCACTGCGACATCCGCCTGCACTGGGATCACGTATCCACCTCGTAGTCGTCCTCATTGACAGCCATCCGTCTCGCAAACCGTCTGGTAATACGTATTGTCGCGACGATTGATACCGTAACGCACGCTTCCTTTCATGGCAACCAATTCCCGGTGGAAGGAATGCATCACTGTCCGGGCGGCACGCAGGCAACAACTTTGCTGGGTCATACGGCACCTCGCTCTTGCCTCCGCGTAACCTCCTCGCCGCGTCCTTCTGCGGAACCAGAAGCTCAGGACCACGGCGACAGCCATGCTCGTGGTGTGTGACTTCTTAACCGACGCCGGCGCTGTGGATCAGAGCGGTTCAGCGGTGACAAAACCCTCATCTCAATCCGCAGTAAGTCCCGTCCTGTTCCTAGGCTGGGAGCATGTCCCACCAGCCCGCGCACGCCTTGACTGGAGCAGGAGTACATCAGGGCTTCGGATCTCAACACGCTGCTCATACTCCCCCAGCGACTGCTGACGGACCGCCGATAACCGACGTTATGACAAGCAAAAAGGCCTGGCCAATATGCCGCCCTCGTCGTCGATGATCACATCCCCCAAGAGCGAAAGTGCCCGCCCCCAATCCGCTCCGGCCGCCCGGTTGCGGTGAGTTCCAGGCGGACCGGCGGACTACGGGACCAGGGGGAGCTTCTCGCCGGCTTCGACGGGTGCGTCGATGACGTTCGCTCGGACCGGCATCGGGCAGGTACCGAAGGGTGTGAACGCACTGGGATAGGCGACGGCCCTGTTGAAATCGATGGTCACTGCTCCGTCGGTCTCCGGCCGGCGGACGGTCACCCTGCGCCAGCCCGGCGTCGAGATGCCGTTGGTGCTGTCGTGGAAGGTGATGCCGAGCGCTCCGCCGTCCTCCTGCGACGTCCGGAGCCGAAAGTCCCTGTCCTCGCCGGGAAGCCGGAACACGATCTCGCCCACGGTCCGCTCCGAGCCGGGAACCTCGGGGTGAGCCGTGCGGATCACCTCGTCCTTCGGTTCGTCGTACGCCTCGTAGCGACCCCGCACCACGAGGTCGGAGCGGTAGGCGAAGACAGGCACTCCGGTGAAGCCGGTCAGGGTGGGGGACTCGGAGTCCCTCGTCCGGATGGCGTAGCGCCCCGCGCGGCGGGCCAGTTCGACGACGGTCCGCTGTCCGTCCTCGCCGCCGCACGCGACCCACGCCAGCGACTCCTCGTCATCGAGGGCGGCAGAGACGGTGCCGTCCACAGGGTGTCCGGTAGCGAGGTCGACGACGCCGTCCGCGGCTGCAGCGCTCAGCTGCGCGGACACCTGGTCCGCGGACCAGAGGCCCGGGAGGATGTCCACGGGAGCGGGCCCCGAGGGCAGCCATTGGAAGGAGGTCAGGGAGAGCCAGCCGTGCTTCTCCGCAAGGGCTGCATCGCGGGCCGCACGGAAACGGACCCAGCGTTGCTCGGCGGTCGGGGTGGTCGTCATGTGTCCTCCTGTGTGTCGGCGGGGCGCACCTGGCCTGGAACCCCGGCGCGGTCCGCCTCATTCCCGACGGTATCCTGCGCATCAACCGGCAGGAGCTACCAATCCGAACCGGCGCCGTCCAGACCAGTCGGCGGCATGCGCGCCGGGAACGGGCCCGAGTATCGTACGCAGGGATGTCGGCCGCCGTCCGGACAGCGTCGCGCTCCGGCGCACGTCCGGCTGATGCGCGATCCACCATCCCGTACGGCCGCAGCAGGAGGAGGAACAGTGACCATCGACCACGTACCGACCGCGGCGGACAACGAGCCCGCCGACGGAGTGCAGGCAATCGGGGTGCCCGTACCGGCACCGCACGACGGGGGCACCGAGGTACTGCTGCCGCACCCGGATCAGCCCACGTGGCGGGAGGACTATCCGTACGAGCAGCGGATGACGGAGCGTGAGTACCAGAAGGCCAAGAGGGTCCTGCAGATCGAACTGCTCAAGATGCAAGGGTGGGTCAAGGCCAACAACGCCAAGGTCGCGGTGCTCTTCGAGGGGCGGGACGCAGCGGGAAAGGGCGGCACCATCAAGCGCTTCACGGAGAACCTGAACCCGCGTGGCGCCCGCGTGGTCGCACTGGACAAACCCAGCGACAAGGAACGGACACAGTGGTATTTCCAGCGCTACGTCTCGGTGCTGCCCTCGGGTGGGGAGATCGTCCTCTTCGATCGGTCCTGGTACAACAGGGCAGGCGTGGAGCGGGTGATGGGATTCTGCACGCCGGTCGAGTACCTCGAGTTCATGCGGCAGGCCCCCGAGTTCGAACGCATGCTCGTTCGCAGCGACATGCGCCTGATCAAGTTCTGGTTCTCGGTGTCGCAGGAGGAGCAACGACGCCGTTTCGCCCAACGCCACACCGACCCGGTCCGCCGCTGGAAGCTCAGCCCGATGGACCTGCAGTCGCTCGACAAATGGAACGAATACACCGAGGCCAAGGAGGCCATGTTCTTCTACACGAACACGGCCGATGCTCCCTGGACTGTCGTCAAGAGCAATGACAAGAAGCGAGCCCGGATCGAGGCGCTCCGCTACGTGCTCTCCGTCCTGGACTACGACGAGAAGGATCACGACGCCGTGGGCACGCCCGACCCGCTGATCGTCGGCACCGGTCCCCATTCGAGTGCCTTCGACGCCGCCGAGCAGTCGTCGCGCCTCTTTCCCACCCTCCAGTAACGCGCATCCGGTCGTGGCCTCAGGAGGCGGGACGGCGCTCCCGGTCCGAGGAGTGGAGGGTCAGGAAGAGCCGGTGGGCCGTGATGACGACGGCGAGCCACGCAATACCGAGGGTCCACGCGACCAGGACGTCGGTCAGCCAGTGGTGGCCGAGGTAGACGCGGCTCACTCCCATGGTCACGGCGAAGACGACGGCGAGCGTGATGGTGAGCGCTCGCGTGCGCTTGTGATGCTGCCGGATCACGAGCAGGTAGGCGATGATGCCCGCGATGACCATCGCGTTCAGTGAGTGCCCGCTCGGGAAGGACGGCGAGGACTCGTAGGGCGGTACCGCGAGCTCGATCGGCGGACGGAGGCGCCCGATCGCGTCCTTTCCCGCGACGGTCATCAGGAGTGAACCGAAGGCCGCCGCCGGAAGGAGGATGACGGGTGTCCAGGATCGTCGCCGCACGGCGAGGAGCACCATGACGGAGACGGCGAGGATCGGCATGCCGATGGGTCCGCCCACGTTCGTGTAGCCGGTGATGAAGGCGTCGAGCCAGCCCTGTCGGAGCCCGACGGCGAGGTCCAGGGCCGGCTGGTCCAGTGCCGCGACGCCGTTGGATTCCACCACGGCCTCGTACACCTCGGCGGACGCCGCGGTCAGTCCGGCCGCGATACCCCCGCCGATGCCGATGATGAGCAGCAGGGCTGCGTGGGGTCCGATCCAGCGCGCGAGCGGCCGGACGCACCGGACGAGGAAACGACCCATGGGAGTGGTCCAACGGGTCAGGTCCCGTCGTCCGACGTACTGGTCCTGGTGGGAAGGCATCCATCGACTCTAAGTCCGTAGCAGCGCGAACGGCAGCCCGATGGTCGGGCGGACGGGGATTTGCGGGACGGGGTCCGGCATGAGCCGGAGGGCTCCGGGTCCTGTCGGCGCGGGGAGCTAGGCTGACCGCATGACTGATTCAGGGCGGATCCGCGACATCGTGCGAGGCGTTCCCGTGTTCCCGGACGAGATGCCGTTCTTCGACCCTGGCTCGGCTCCTCCATCTCCCATCGATCTCTTCGTCGAGTGGCTGCAGCGCGCAGTGACTGACGGCGTTGCAGCACCCCACGCCGTCAACCTCTCGACGGCCGACGCCGACGGCACACCGCACGCCCGCGTGGTGATCCTCAAGGACGTGACGGACGACGGCTGGCAGGTCGCCTCCAGCGCGGACAGCCCGAAGGGGCGCCAGCTCGCTGCCCGTCCGTCCGCCGCTCTCACGTTCTTCTGGCCCGCAGCCGGTCGCCAGATCAGGGTCCGAGGGTCGGTGTCGACGGGGACCACGGAGGAGAACGACGCCGATTTCCAGCGACGCCACCCGGTGGCTCGCGCACTGGTGCTGGCCGGCAGCCAGAGCGCCACGCTGCGGAGTCGTGAGCAGGTGGACGCGGCCGTCGAGGAGCAGATGCGGCGCATCGATTCGACCGACGGCCTCGCATCCACCACCTGGACCGTCTTCACCGTCGCTCCCGACGCCGTCGAGTTCTGGCAGGCGGACCAGGAACGCCGCCACATCCGATTGCTCTACACGCGGTCCGGCGACGGGTGGCGCAGGGAGATGCTCTGGCCCTAGCCGTCGATCAGCCGAAGAAGGCGATGCGGACGAGCGCCGCGGTTCCGATCACGAGGATCGTGGCCCGCAGCGCGAGGGGTGAGAGCCTGCGGCCGACGCGGGCACCGAGGAAGCCGCCGAGGGTCGCGCCGACGGCGATCAACAGCACCAGCCTCCAGTCGATCGAGTCCCAGGCGAAGATCATGAAGGTGACCGCGGCGACGCTGTTCACGGCCGTGGTGAGGACGTTCTTGATCGCGTTGATGCGCTGCAGGCTCTCGATCGTGACCATGCTCATCAGGCCGACGATCAGGATGCCCTGCGCCGCCCCGAAGTAGCCCCCGTACACACCGAGGACGCCGATGCCTGCCAGCAGGAGGAGCGAGCGGCGGCGCGAGGGGGCAGCCTCGGGTGCCGCTTCTCCTGCCCTGGCGGCGGCTGCCCGCTGGACGCGCGGTGCCAGCGCGACCATCACGAGTCCGATCAGGATCAGCACCGGGACGATGGCCCGGAAGGCTTCGGCCGGCAGGATCAGCAGGAGGAGCGCTCCGGCGATACCGCCGAGGACGGACAGGGGCAGGAGCCGCAACAGCAACCGCTTGTTGACGGCGATCTCCCGGCGGTAGCCCCAGGACCCCGACAGTCCGCCGCCCACGAGGCCGATGTTGTTCGAGATGTTCGCGACGATGGGCGGATAACCGAACAGCAGGAGGGTGGGGAAAGTGACCAGGGTGCCGGAGCCCACGACGACGTTGATCATCCCCGCCCAGAAACCGGCGATGAGGATGACGGCGATCTCGAGCACGCTCAATGGGTCCTCCCGGGATGCGGCGGCGCCGGCGGAAACGGGGTGGTGCGCCGTGGACTGCAGGCGGTGCTGTGGTCGGGCGCTGGGAACCACGCCCAGCCAAGGGTATGCCTGATCGGACCCCAGCCCGCCCTGTCAGTGGCCGAACTCGTCCGAATCGACGATCTCGGCCTCACCGCTGTCCAGGAGGTAGATGCTCGCCAGCTCAGCGCCGGAGAGCTCGAAATCGAAGATGTCGAGGTTCTGCGCCAGCCTGTCCGGATTCGAGGACTTCGGGATGGCCACCATGCCCTGCTGTACATGCCAGCGCAGCACCACCTGGGCGGGGGTCCTGCCGTGAGCTTCCGCGATGGCGAGAAGGCCGGGCTGGTTCAGAAGGTCGCCGCCCTGGCCCAGAGGACTCCAGGACTGGGTCACGATGCCGTGCTCGTTGTGGAAGGCGCGTTCCTCGATCCGGGGCCGCTGCGGGTCCAGCTGGATCTGGTTCACGTCGGGCACGAGGCCGGCGTCGAGCACCTCCTGAAGGTGCGCGGGCTTGTAGTTGGACGTACCCGTCGCGCGGACGAGACCCTGCTCCTGCAGGGCTGCGATTCCCTGCACCGCCTCGACGTACCGCCCCTGCGCCGGATTGGGCCAGTGCACCAGCAGGAGATCGATGTAGTCGAGACCCAGCAGTTTCGCGCTGGCTTCGAAGGCCCTCAGTACTCCGTCCCGGCTGTGGTGCTCCCGGTTGAACTTCGTGGTGATGAACAGCTCCTCGCGGGGTACGCCCGAGCGGCGGATCCCTTCGCCCACGCCCTTCTCGTTGCGATAGTTCTCCGCGGTGTCGATCAGCCGATATCCGGTCCTGATGGAGACGTCGACGGTCTCTGCTGCCGCGTCGTCGTCGAGCGGCCACGTGCCGAGGCCGAGGAGGGGGATACGGGCGCCGCTGTACAGCTGGACGGAGGGGGCGAGTGCCATGGTGGTGCTCCTGCTCGAAGGATGTGACCACCCCACACTTCACGGTGCTCACCGGTGGCGTCAACATGCCGTACAGCAGGACGCGATCCGTGCAGGTCCGCGCTAGCCGGCCAGGCGTCGCGCGCGACCCCGCATCGCATCGGTGCGTCGTGCCGACGGTCTGTCGCTGTAGGACGCTCGCGGGATCGGGCAGGACCGACCGAGCGGCGCGAGGTCGTCGATCAGCTCGTTGACAGCCTGCGCAACGCAGTTCCGCTCGTCGCGCGGGAACGGGACCAGGCCGTGGAGATACGCATCGAACTCGAATTCGTCGAACGAACCCCCCGAGTTGAGGTAGTGCGCGTACACGTCGCGGACCGTCAGGGAGGACGTCGTCATTGCCGCGTAGGCGGATTCGAACTGCAAGGCTGTCTCCCTCGGGCAGGATCACGCGGGCACTGGTGGACCCTGATCGGCCCAACATAGCCGGGGGCCGATCAAGCACGCCCGCACGGAACCTCAAGATTCCCTCAAGGCCCCCTCATCAGCGGCCGGTGATTCGTTCAAACTGGTAAGGGTGCTTAATTTCTCTTCGCAGGGAAAAGCGCCTATAGTCTGCTCAGGCCTAGCAGCGGGCCTTCGAACCACCATCGTGGAGCTGATCATGGAAACTTCCCCTTTTACCGACGACCGGCTCGAGACGGCGCAAGCGCTCGACGCGGAACGGTCCGCATGGGGCGGAGCTCCCAGGACTGCAGTCGCTGCCCCCTCCCGAAGCGATGACTCCGAGTTCCCGGAGGACCTGAGCGTTGTCAGCACCCGCCAACTCCGGGTTCTCTGCAACCAGGTGTACCGGGTCCTCGACCGGGACTTCCCTCCGATGGAAGCGCTGCACCGTTACGAGCTGCTGGTCGAGGAGATCGAGCAGCGCGAGGTCCAGGCCGAGACACGCGCCGCCCCTGTCAGGGTCCGTAGCGGCTTCCGCGACAACTCGCTGTTCTCGCGGTTCGAACTCTTCAGTGACGGAACCATGGTGGGCCACGTGAAGTACGAGATGAAGGGCGCACATGCGGTCCTCATCCAGGCCGTGGTGGATCCCCGGTTCGACGCCGTCGACGTGGAGCCCGCCCTGATCCGCCAGGTGCTGCTCAATGCCCATCGCCGTCGCATCGCCGTCGTCCCCTACTGCCCGAGGGTTCGCGAATTCCTCGCCGAATTCCCGCAGTACCGTACCCTCCTTCCGCCGGACCAGCGCAGGAAGCTGGAAGCCGCGCTGACAGCAGCGGGTCAGGACTGATCGACGGGAACGGCGCCGGCCCGGCCGCGTTCCCGGAACCCTCGACCTACAGGGCCCGTGCGAGTCTCTGACGGAGTTCGCCTGCCAGGTCGGGCGCGGACCGTGGCTCCGGGACGCGGCCCCACAGCCACAGGAGGAGTTCCTTCGGATCGGCACGCACGGTCTCCAGCCCGGCTGCGACAGTGTCCCTGCCGACGAGAGCCGCGTCCGGGGCGAGGAGGACCTCCCACGAGCGTCCTCCCGCTTCCAGCCGCAGCGTCCCTCCCGACGCCGCCGGGTCGGAACGGCCGCGTCCGAGCATCACGGTCAGGACCTCGTCGATGCCGTCCAGCACCAGTCCCGGGTCCATGGCCGTCACGGCCTGTCCCACCGCCTGTTCCAGGTCGGCGCGGTGCACCGCGGTCTCGTGGGTGAGGCGCCTGATCCAGAACCCGACCGTCTGGTTGCCGGGGACCCAGGTCTCGGCGGTGTCCGACGGGTCGTGGGCATCGAACTGTTCCACCAGGCGGTCGTAGCAGTGGGCCAGCAGCGAGTGCGGAGGGAGGCTCCCGATGCTCACGGGTGGCCAGCCATGACCGGGCCTGCTCCCCGTCCTGATGGTCTCGGCCTTCTGCAGGAAGACGATGGCCGTGTGCCGGACGAGGTCCTCGCCGTTCCACCCCGGGCAGGCCGGCACCGCACGGTCCAGCGCCGGCTGCACGAGACCCTCCAGGGCCCTGAACTCCTGGTCCAGGAGCTCCCTGTACCGTCCGAACGAGAGGGCGTGGGGTGAGGGCTGGTTCATCCACCGAGTGTAGGCGTGCCCCTCGGCCGGGGCTATGTTACCGGCGGGTAATGTGTCGGTCATGCACTTGATCCTCCGCACGCTACTGCAGCTGTTTTTCTCCCGCCGCGCGCCCCACCCTGAGCATCTGGGACTCCGGCAGCGTGGCCATGCGGGTCCTGGTGACGGACATCGACATCGCACTGCACATGAACAACGGCATGTACTTCTCCGTCTTCGACCTGGGCCGGTTCGACCTCCTGGTGCGCAGCGGCGCCTGGCGGCAGATGCGCCGAAGGAAGTGGAGCCCGGTGGCGGCGGGGGAGACGATCACCTTTCGCAAGTCGCTGCAGCTGGGCCAGCGGTACACGATCGAGAGCCGGATCATCGGCCTCGACGAGCGGGCGATCTACTTCGAGCAGCGGGCCGTCGCCGGTGGGGAGATCTTCGCACGGGCCTTCATCGCGACCCGCCTCGTCTCCCCGTCCGGTCCTGTGAGCAACGAGGAGGTCATCAGGACCTTCGGGACACCGCCCGATGGCATGGTGCTCCCCGAGTGGGTCCATCAGTGGCGGATCGACACCGCCCTCCCGAGCACCCGTAGGCCCGCGCCGCACTCCTGGTAGCGGCCCGTACCCACGGCCGCCTGCTGCCGTACCGCCGAACGGTCAGCGGGCTTCCGTCGTCGTCCGGCGTCCACGGATGAGCCGCTGGACGCCGTAGAGGACGAGCCCCAGCGCCAGCAGGATTCCGGTCCGCAGCCAGATCTCCCCGGTCTGCTGCGTGAGCAGCAGGATGCAGGACGCGATGGCGAGGTAGGGGAACACCGCGGGGATGTGGAAGTGCTTGTGGTCCACCTTGTCCTTCCGCAGCACGATCACCGCGACGTTGGTGCTGAGGAACACGAACAGCAGCAGCAGGACGACCGTCTGGGAGAGCGACTCGAGCCCGCCCGTGAGGGTCAGGGCCATGGCGACGAGCGTCGTTGCGACGATCGCCACCCAGGGGGTCCGACGGTTGGGAAGCACGCGGTCGAAGACCGACGGGAACAGCCCCTGCTCGGACATGCCGTAGGTGAGTCGGCTGGACATGATCATGGTCAGGAGCGCACCGTTGGCGACAGCGATCAGGGCCACCAGGCTGAAGAGCCAGTTCGGGATTCCCGCTCCGGTGGCGGCCACGACGTCGAGAAGCGGTGAACTGGAATCGGCCAGCTCCTCGGGCGCGATAGCCGCTGATGAGGCGAGTCCGATCAGCAGGTAGACGACGCCGGCGGTCAGCAGGGCACCGAAGAGAGCCCGTGGATACACCCGACTGACGTCCTTGACCTCCTCCGCGACGTTGGCGGAGACCTCGAAGCCGACGAAGGAGTAGTACGCGATGAGCGATGCCGCGAGCACGGCCGAGGCCGCACTGACACCGGGCGGGAACTCGTTGACGCGTGAGATGTCGCCGTTGCCTGCTGAGATGAAGATTCCGACGACGACGATGACGAGCACCAGGCCCGAGACCTCGATCACGGTCATCACCACGTTGCTCCGGACGGATTCCTTGATCCCGCGCATGTTCAGCAGTGCCAGCAGAACGAGGAAGACCAGCGCTGCGGGCACAGCCGGCACGTCGATGAACGTCGTCAGGTACCCCCCGGCGAAGGCCTGGGCGAGGCCGGCGGCGCTCGTCACCCCGGCGGCCAGCATGCAGAAGCCGACCAGGAAGGAGATGAAGGGCTTCTTGAAGGCTCGCTCCGCGAAGACGGCGGCCCCGCCCGCCTTCGGATACTTGGTCACGAGCTCGGCATAGGATCCGGCGGTGAGCAGTGCCAGCGCGAGTGCCACCATGAGGGGCACCCAGATGGCGCCGCCCACCTCGGCCGAGATGACGCCCACGAGGGCGTAGACGCCGGCGCCGAGGACGTCGCCGAGGATGAAGAGGTACAGGAGCGGTCCGGAGATCCCGCGCGTCAGTCGAGTGTCGGGAACCTGCTCAGTCGTGGCCATAGGCGACAGTGTAGGACAGATGCTAAGCCTGCTGGGTACTGTCCGGAACTGGTGCCGTTCGTCGCGTCAGGAGTACCGTCCATCGTGGCGTGTTCGTGCTTCCGTGTGACGCACCGCATAATTGCCTTCATCAACCATGGCCGGGGGGCGGCCACTCATGCTGACAGAGAGGTAAACGATGAGTTGGCTCGACCGTGACCATTCCATTGCGCCACCGGGGTTCAACCGCTGGCTTATTCCACCGGCCGCGCTGGCCGTCCACCTGTGCATCGGGCAGGCGTACGCGACCAGCGTCTACAAGACCGCGTTAACCGCCCACTTCGATGCGACCCTGACGCAGATCGGTATCATCTTCTCGATCGCGATCGTGATGCTCGGCCTGTCCGCGGCAGTCCTCGGAACCTGGGTCGACACGAACGGTCCGCGCAAGGCGATGTTCACCTCGGCGCTGTTCTGGACGTCCGGGTTCCTGGTGGGGGCCCTGGGCATCTTCACGAACCAACTGTGGCTCGTCTACCTCGGTTACGGCTTCATCGGGGGCATCGGGCTCGGGATCGGCTACATCTCGCCGGTGTCCACGCTCATCAAGTGGTTCCCCGACCGTCCGGGACTTGCAACCGGTATGGCCATCATGGGGTTCGGTGGCGGCGCGCTCATCGCCAGCCCGCTGTCCACCCAGTTGCTCCGGATGTACGACCCGAATTCCGGCGCCGAAGGGTGGGTAGCCAGCGGTGACGCCGTGGGCAAGCTGTTCCTGACCCTCGCCGTCATCTACCTGGTCTACATGATGTTCGGCGCGTTCACCATCAAGGTGCCGGCCGAGGGCTGGAAGCCTGCAGGGTTCGACCCCTCGCAGCTGAAGTCCAAGCCGCTCGTCACCACCGACAACGTGTCCGCCGCGAACGCGATCAAGACGCGCCAGTTCTGGCTCGTCTGGATCGTCCTCTTCTGCAACGTCACCGCCGGTATCGGAATCCTCGAGCAGGCCTCACCGATGATCCAGGACTTCTTCCGCGGCGCCGACGGCACCACGGCAGTGACCGTGGCCGTGGCCGGCGGGTTCGTGGGACTGCTCTCCATCGGCAACATGGGCGGCCGCTTCGTCTGGTCGACGACGTCGGACCTCATCGGTCGCAAGCGCATCTACATGGTCTACCTCGGCGTCGGCGCCCTGCTCTACCTGGTGCTCGCCCTCGCCGGATCCTCCACGACCCTTCTCTTCGTCGCGCTGGCTTTCGTCATCATCTCGTTCTACGGCGGCGGCTTCGCAACCGTGCCGGCCTACCTCCGCGATCTGTTCGGCACCTACCAGGTGGGCGCGATCCACGGACGCCTCCTGACGGCGTGGTCTGCCGCAGGCATCGCCGGACCGCTGATCGTCAACGCGTTCCTCGATGCGCAGGGAACGCCGGGCGAGCTGACCGCCAGCGCCTACCAGCCCGCCCTGCTCACCATGGTCGGACTGCTGGTCGTGGGGTTCATCGCGAACCTCTTCGTCAAGCCCGTCGACCCCCGCTTCCATGAGCCCGTCAAGGATGCGTCACGCGAATCCGTAAGAGAGGTCTGACATGATCAAAGCGCGTATCGCCGTGGTGTGGGCACTCGTGGGAGTGCCCCTCGCCTACGGTGTCTTCCAGACCCTGACCCGCGCCTCAGCCCTCTTCGGAGGCTGACGGGGCGGCGGACGCCCGCCGACGAGCAGGAACGGTACGTCGCGTCCTGTTCGTCGGCGGGCTTTCCTGTGTCCGCAGGACGGTCGCTCGGGTCTCGACCCGCTCCGGAATCGGCCCAGGGAAACAGCTCGCGCGCCAGTACAGGGTCGGTCATCGACGCGATGCTGCTCCGTCGTCGGGCGAAGCCCGCCCTGTCCTGCTTGAATGGATCGAGGCCAGGAGGGATGCATGAACGGCACAGGCAGAGATCGGACCGAAGCGACAGGGAACGGGGCGCTGCCAACGCTCGAGCAGGTCCGCGAGGACATCTGGGCCCTGGCGCAGCCGATGCCGGGCGGACACCTCGCGTACTCCCTCGCCTACCTGCTGCGGGGAACGGACGGCCGCGTGCACGTGATCGATCCGGGAACGGACTCCGACGGCAACTGGGACCGCCTCGTGGCGCGCTCGCCGTCGTGGCGCCCGAAGGTCCCGGTGGCGCCGCCGATGTCGCCGGTATCACGGCGACGCACCTGCATCCCGACCACCTGGGGCTGGCGGCTCGGCTGCGCGCGGCGTCCGGCGCGCCGCTCGGAATGCACATTCACGAGGTCCGCGCGCTCCAGCGCCACAGCGAACGGACATTCGACCACGACGAGGTCTCCGCCCGGTTGGAGGAGTGGGGAGTCCCGGCCGAGCGACGGCCGGAACTTGCCCTATACGTCGATCGCTCTCCCGAGGGCCCGATGACTGTCGACAGGGTGCTCGCCGACGGTGACACCCTGTCCATTCCCGGGTTCAGCATCGAGGTCATGGCGACGCCGGGGCACACAGCGGGCCACATCTGTCTCCGGGACGACGAGCGTGCCGTCCTGTTCACCGGTGATCACGTCCTGCCGACCGTCTTCCCTGGACTGGGGCTGGGAGGCGAGTCGTCGACCAACCCGCTCGCCGACTACATCGAGTCGATCGGGCGAGTGCGGCGGTACACCGACCACGAAGCGCTGCCCGGTCACGGACACCGGTTCACCGGCCTGGCCGATCGTGCGGACGAGTGCGCGGAGCACCACCTGGCGCGGGCGCGTGAGGTCTCGGCGGTGCTGGCCGGACGGGACGCGAGCCGTGGCGCCCCCGGCGTCTGGGAGATCGCCTCACAGCTGACCTGGACCGCGGGTTGGGGCGGACTCGAGGGGTTCCAGTTGCTGTCCGCGCTGTTCCAGACCGAGATGCACCGCGAGTTCGTCCGGGCCGGCGGACTGCCCCTGCGCTGACATCTTCGGACTTTTCCGCCGGATACCTCCCGGCACACCGGGGGCGTCTATACGCTTCCTCCATGGAGACAGCGGAGGGGTACAAGGGTGTGGACTTCGATCGCGCGATCGAAGTCCTCGAGGAGCAGACGAGCGTGTTGTGGCGACGCGAGCGGACGACGTCGCACGCCCTGGCCAAGAACGTCCACCCGGAGATGGAACCGGCGGCCTACGGGATCCTCACGCTGCTGCAGCGCGAGGGGTCCCTCCGGGCGACGGACATCGCCCAGAGCATCGGGGTCGGGAAGCCGTCCGTCAGCCGTCAGCTCGCGGGCCTGGAGCGGCTGGGCCTCGTGAGCCGGCAACTCGATCCCGACGACGCCCGGTCCCAGCGGGTCGTCCTGACTCCGTCCGGTGAGCAGCAGCTCGCCGTGGCGCAGGCCGGCCGTCGCGTGGCCTTCACCGCACTCATGCGCAGCTGGCGACCCGAGGACGTGGAGAGCCTGGGGTCACTGATCGCCCGGCTCAACAGCACGTACCGCAGGGACACCTGGTAGCGGGTTCAGCCCCCGCTCCAGCCCGATCCCTCCCGGTAACCGCCGATGCGACGGCCCGAACCGGCCTCGAGGGAGTCCTCGGCGTCCTCGAAGAGCTCACCGGCGTCCGCCTTGCTGTGCCGGAGCAACTCCTCCGCCTCGGCGCGGGCGCTGTCCAGCGTGTCGGCGACGATGCGGCTCCTGGCGGGCAGGGTATCGAGGTGGATGACCCTTTCGGCGGTTTCGCTCACGGGCACGGTGCCGTCTCCGGCGTCTCCGACCGGAACCTCCGCACCGCCGTTCTCCGCTGGAACGAGATATTCGAGGAAGTAGGCCATGCTCCACAGTGGCATCACCGCTTCTTCCGGGGCCAGCCGACCCGAGTCCGGCGCGTCCCTTGCTCGAGTATGCGTCGGCTGGTAGGAGTACCGGCGCCGGGGCGATCCCGCGTCAAATTCCGCCCCCGGTCACCCTGCGGATGCACAGCCTGCTGCTGCCCGCCTAGATTGGAGGCATGGCCGACACGACGCACGACGAACGAACCCCGACGACACCCTCGCCCCTCGAGCGGCTCGCACAGGCGCACCGCGTGGGAACCACGTTCAAGGGCTGGGACGGCGAACCTGCTGCTGTCACCCCCGAGACCCTCGTGACCGTTCTCGCCGCCCTCGGTGTCGATGCTTCCGCGGAGGACTCGATCGCCGCTGCCCTCGAGGACGCGGAGGCGAAGCCGTGGCGATCCGTGCTCCCCGACGTCGTCGTCGTACGCCAGAGCGATGTCGAACCCGTCCCGATCCACGCGGCGGCGGGCGCCGACGTGGAGTTCTGGGTGATCGACGAGGACGGCGTCCGTTACCGGGGCACGGTGGGGGAACCGGGGGAGACCCGGCGGATCGACGGGCACGACGTCGAGCGCCGGGAGGCGACGCTGCCCCACGCGCTGCCGCTCGGGTGGCACACGCTGCACGCCACGGTCGACGGGCACGAGTCCTCCTGCACCTTCGTCGTCACGCCCGATCGCCTCGGAACGACGGCCTCCCTCATGGACCGGCGCACCTGGGGACTCATGGCCCAGCTCTACTCCGTGCGCTCGTCGGGCTCGTGGGGGGATCGGGGACCTGGCCGACCTCGGGCAGGTGGCGCAGGCCGCCGCAGCGCACGGCGGCGGGTTCGTGCTGGTGAACCCGCTGCACGCCGCCGAACCCGTGCCGCCCGTGGAGCCGTCGCCGTACCTGCCGACCACGCGACGCTACTTCCATCCCCTCTACCTCCGCATCGAGGACATTCCCGAGTACGCCCGGCTCGACGGGTCCGCACGCAGCCGGATCGAACAGCTCGCCGCCGGGTTCGCCGCCGCGAACACCGCCACCGACCTGCTGGACCGGGACTCGTCCTACGCAGCCAAACTCGAGGCTCTCGAACTGGTCTTCGCGGTCGAGCGCCCCGAACAGCGACAGCACGACTTCGACGACTACCGCACGCGCCAGGGCCAGGGGTTGGCGGACTTCGCGCTGTGGTCGGCCCTCGCCGAGACGTACCCGCCGGGCGCCCCTGAATGGAATGATGTCGGCCGCCCCGGCTCGCCGGCCGCACAGGAGTTCGCGGGACGCCACTCCGCACGCATCGAGTTCCATGCGTGGCTCCAGTGGCTCGTCGACGAGCAACTGCAGGAAGCGCAGCTCGAAGCCACCGGTGCAGGGATGTCCATCGGTGTGGTGCACGATCTCGCCGTGGGCGTGCACCCGAGTGGGGCCGACGCGTGGGCGCTGCAGGACGTCCTCGCCGCGGGCATCAGCGTCGGTGCGCCACCGGACATGTTCAACCAGCACGGACAGGACTGGAGCCAGCCACCCTGGCATCCGGAGCGCCTGGCCGCCACGGGCTACGCGGCCTTCCGGGACATGCTGCGCAACATCCTTCGACACGCAGGCGGCATCCGCGTGGACCACATCCTCGGACTGTTCCGCCTGTGGTGGATCCCGCAGGGCGCAGCTCCCGGCGCCGGCGCCTACGTGTACTACGACCACAAGGCCCTGATCGGCATTCTGGCGCTCGAGGCGGAACGCGCCGGCGCGATCGTCGTCGGGGAGGATCTCGGGGTCTTCGAGCCCGGTGTCCAGGAGTACCTGGGCGAGCGCGGCATCCTCGGTACCTCCATCCTCTGGTTCGAGCAGGACGAGGACGGACCGCTCGCCCCCGAGGCCTACCGGAAGGGCTGCCTCACCACTGTGACGGTCCACGACCTCCCGCCGAGCGCCGGGTACCTCGCGGGTGAGCATGTGGCGCTCCGGGAGCGGCTCGGCCTCCTGAGCCGCCCGGTGGAGGAGGAACAGGCCGAGGACCGGGCGACGCAGGACAAGTTCCTCGCGCTGGTCCGTGAGCGGGGACTGCTGCAGGGGGAGGATCCCACGGTGCAGGAGACCGTCGAGGCACTGCACGCCTTCATCGCGCAGACGCCGTCCGTGCTCCTGGGCGTGGCGCTCGCCGATGCCGTGGGGGAGCGACGTACCCAGAACCAGCCCGGGACGAACGACGAGTACCCCAACTGGCAGATCCCTCTCGCGGATGCCGAGGGCGAGGCCGTCCTCGTCGACAACCTCGCCGAAGAGCCGCGATTCTCGTCCCTCGTCAAAGCCCTGGGTCTTCCGTCCGATCCCGTGCCCGGAACAGGCCCTATCGACTGACGCAAGCAGAATCTGGGGTACCGGGCTCCGCGCTCGGCGTGGTCCGATACTGGGATGGATACGGAGAAGACGTACGACGCCGTGATCGTCGGCGGAGGGATCGCGGGACTCAGTGCCGCACTCGTGCTCGGTCGGGCCCGCCGAGATGTGGTGGTGATCGACGCGGGTACGCCGAGGAATACGCCGGCGGACGCAGCGTACGGCTTCGTCACGCGGGACGGCACGACGCCGGAACGCCTCCTGGAGCTGGCACGCGAGGACCTGGAGCCGTACGGGGTTCGGCTCGTCGACGGTACGGCGGAGAGAGCAGCCGAGGAATCCGACGGCTGGTCGGTCCGGCTGCCGGACGGGGCGAAGATCCGGGGGCGGCAGCTGATCCTCGCATCGGGGCTGCGGGACGTCATCCCCGACATCTCCGGAGCCCGGGAGGCGTGGGGGCGCGGACTGCTGCAGTGCCCGTACTGCCACGGATGGGAGGTGCGGGACCAGGCTCTCGGCGTGCTCGGTTCGGCCGAGACGTCGATCCACCAGGCGCTCCTGCTCCGTCAGTGGTCCGATGACGTCACCTTCTTCCCCCATCTCCTCGGGCCGCTGGGGGACGAGGACGAGCGCCGGCTACGGAACCGGGGCGTGCGGATCGCCGAGGGTGAGGTGACGGGCTTCGCCCTGGGAACCGGCGACGGTGAGGGGGCACGCTCCCTGCAGGGCGTCCGCCTCGCTGACGGTTCACTCGTTCCGTGCGATGCGATGTTCTGCGAGCCGGGCGCCGACGCGGGGACGCCCCTGCTCGATACCCTCGGGTGCGACCTGCGCGACGACGGATGCATCAGCACGGATGATATCGGCCGCACGTCCGTGGATCGGGTCTGGGCCATCGGCAACGCGGCGGACCCCGCAGCCCAGCTGATGCCCGCCGCGGGGGACGCCTACCGGCTCGCCGTCGCCGTCAACGCCCTCCTCGTCGAGGAGGACTGCGCGGCGTGCGTGGAGGCGGAGGAAACGGTCAGCGAGGGCGTCTGACGTCCGCTTCGGGCCGCGCGCATCGACGACAGAAGGCCCGGGCATCGCCCGGGCCTTCTGCGTGTTCTCCTGTCTGCGACCTGCCGTCCTACTTCTCGAGGTCGGGGCGGGTGCTCTCATCCTGCCCCTGGAACGGCGTGTCCTCGATGACCGTGGGATCTCCGCCGCTGGGACCGACGGTGCTGCCGGGGGTGCCTTCGTCCATCGCGGTGACGACCGGTGGGACGTCCAGGGGGAGGTCCCCGCTCGCGCCGACGTCCAGGCCCGGGTTCTGCGGGGACGTCGCGCCGTCGTCGGACGCTGCTCCACCCTTCTTCAGGACGCCCTTGAGCGCCCCGGGCACCTCCGGTGCCTTGCTCTTGAGGGTTTCGGTGGTCGCCCCCACCTTGTCCTGGACCTTCGGGTTGTTCCACACCTGCTGGGCTGCCGACCTGATCTGCTCGTAGCTCTTCCGGCCGCCCGCGTACCCAGGACGTAGCCGACGGCCAGGCCTGACCCGAAGACGATCTTGTTCTTCATGCTGTTCTCCTATCGGTGGACTGCGTTGCTTCCGAATCTAGACCACGGGGGGAAAGCGGGCGAGGGAAGATTTGCGCGGCGCCGTGCTGTACAGGGGTGGCACGGCCACGGCCGATCGAGGCCCACATCACGGCGTTGCATTCGTGGCCTTCTTGCCCACAGCCCGACAGCCCTCGCCCGGACCCGTTTCCCGGAGGGAGGGGTTCGGGCTTCAGGGATGGTCAGGCCTCGTGAACCTGTTCCCCGACGGCGTCGACCGCACGCAGGTCCCGGATCGCCTCCCTGCGGTCCAGTTCCTCCCGCAGCTCATGGTGCTGTCCCTCGGTCTCGGCATCGACCTCGTGGTGCTGGATGTACTGCTGATCCCGGGACCGGTGGTTCCTGCTGTTCAGGATGTCCAAATCATCCCGGTCCACGGTCGTCAGGTCCTCGGGAAAGTCCTTCTCCGGGTCCAACCTGCTGCTGTCTGACACGATCCTGCTCCTTGGCATACGGGGGCGGCTCTCCTACGAATCGGGTGTCACCGGTGCGACGGCGGTCCGCACGTCGCACTCCTGCCCGGGACGGGGAGTGATCAGGAAGAACGCCGGGTCACATCGGGCACGACGGGCGTGGACTCCGGCTGCTGGTCGCGGCGGTCCAGTTCCTCGGTCAGCTCCTCATGCCGGATCTCCGTCTCGAGGAACGGCTCGCCGTTGGTCGCGTACTCGTGGTCGAGCTCACGGTGGATCTTGCTGTTGAGCATCTCCACCTCGGGTAACCCGAGCGCGGAGAGGTCGTTCGGGAACTCTTCGGAGGGCGTCAGTCTGGTGCTCATGTAGGACCTGTTCGGTGGTGCGACGGGGGACACTTAAAACCGGGCCCGCTTCTAGACCACGCCTGCCGGGCGAAACCCGGCAAAGCAAAAGAGTAGCGCTCGGCCATCGATAACGGAAGCAGGCCGTTCTCTTTCCCGCGGCGGCGTCCCTGTCGGCCTGCGGCAAGCTGTCGCAGGGGATCTCCCTGTCGGTGGCAGGAGTTAGCGTGATAGGACGAGGCAGGGGAGGGAGCATGCCTGAGGGTGACAGCGTCTTCCGGCTCGCAGGTCGACTGAGGAAGGCTCTCGACGGCCGCGTGCTCAGGCGAGGAGACCTGCGTGTCCCGGAGCACGCCACCGATGCCCTGGACGGGATGCTGGTGAGGGAGCACGACACCCATGGCAAGCACCTGCTGACACGGCTCGACGGCGGTCTGACCCTCCACACCCACCTGCGGATGCAGGGCTCATGGACCGTCACCGCTCGGGGCAGGCAGCTCCCGCACAGGCTCCTGCCGGATGCACGTGTCATCCTCGAGGCCGAGGACGGTCCGACCGCGTACGGACTGAACCTTCCCGTCGTCGACCTGCTGCCCACCACGGCCGAGGGGAACGTCGTCGGGCACCTCGGGCCGGACCCGTTACGGAAGGACTGGTCCGCCGAAGAGGCGATCCGCAGGCTCGGCCGGGACCAGGGCGCGCGAGTCACGGCCGCATTGCTCGACCAACGGAACGTCGCGGGGTTCGGCAATCTGTGGGCCAACGAGCTCTGCTTCCTGCGTGGAGTGCACCCGGACACCGCGATGGCGGACGTCGACATCGCGGCCCTGGTGGTACTCGGGGCCCGGTGCCTGCGTTTCTCGGCCACGCAGCCCGGCGCCCACCAGGTGACCACAGGCAATACCCGCAGTGGTGAGCAGCACTGGGTCGCCGGCCGGGCCGGAAAGCCCTGCCTGCGCTGCGGTGCGCCAGTGCTGGTGAGGGCCGAGGTCCCCGGCGATCCGGCCCGGCGTCGTACCTGGTGGTGTCCGCGGTGCCAGCCGATGAGGTCCACCTCCGGCTGACGCCGCCGTGCGTGCGCTCGGGTCACCGTCGTGCAGCGAGAGCGGCCCTGAACGCGTCCGCCGACTGCGCTGTGCTGTTGATGCGCCAGTCGGACTCCTTGTTGATGTGGAACCAGATGACGGCCACGACGTCGGGCTGGGCCGAGACGTAGGTGAACAGGTCCGTGATCCACCGGGACTTCGAACCGCCGATCTCGGAGGACGCCGTCTCCGCGATCACGACCGGCTTGCCGGGAGCAAGCTGACGGAGCTGCGCCAGGCCGTCGCCGAACAGCGCCTGCGGTTCCTGCCATGCACTCCACGACTGCGAGGTGCCCCAGTTGTAACCGTCGAGGGCGACGGCGTCGACGTAAGCCTCACCCGGGTACAGCCCGTTCAGCGGGGTCGAGCCCCAGTAGGGCACGTTCGGGTTCCAGACCCAGGTGATGTTCATGGCGCCGGTCGATTCGACCACCTCGTGCACGTGCCGGTACGCGGCGATGTAGTCCCCCGCGCCGTTGCCGTTCACGCCCTCCGCCCAGGGATACCAGGTGCCGTTCATCTCGTGCGCGAACCGCAGGTTCACCGGCTGGCCCCATCGGGCGATCGCGGTTCCCCACTCCCGTAGATACGAGTCGAAGTCGCCGGCGGCGATGCGATCCAGTGAGTAGGCGGGCTGCGCCGTGCCGCCACCCCAGGTCCATGGCTCCCACGTCAGCAGTGTCTCGGCGCCTCGGGCACGGACGGCGTCGAGCTCGGCGATGGGCGCCGGCTGGTTGAAGTCCTTGTAGGACAGCACGATCGACGGAGCTTCTCCGGCGAGCATCGCTACCTCGTCGAGTTCACCGCCGGCCGCAGGACCGCCGTTGGTGCCGACACCGAACCGGATGCTCTTGGCAGCAGGGACGGGTGCTGGTGCAGGTGCAGGCGCGACGACGGTGTAGCTTGCTGTCGCGGTGGTGCTCGCTCCGCTTGCCGTGATGGTCACCGTTCCCGACCCGGTCGGGACGATCGGGATCTCGAAGGTGCCTCTGGCTGTCGTCGTCATGGCGGCCGAGGCCGTTCCCGCAGTCACTGTTCCCTGCACCCGCTTCGGGAAGCCCACCCCGGTGACCGTGACCGTCGTGCCGGCCTGGCCGGAGGTGCTGCTGAGGGTGATCGATGCCGCGGCCTGCGCAGCCGGAGGAGTGAACCCCACCATCAGCACGGCCATCGCCGCGAACAGGAGGATGACGCGGGAAGCGGTTCCGGGACCTCGGACTGCTGAAGCGGAACGTGGCGTCGAAAGGAGCATGGTCGGCACCTTGCTGGTTCGGTAGCCCGGCTGACCCAGCGGGTCCCGTGGCTTTGCGTCCCCGGCTCACACCGGGTTTGCCCTTATCGCTGGGCGGTTGCCCGAGCGTCACGGCCTCCACCCGAGGGCGGGACCGTTTCCATTGTTTCGCACGTCAGCTCCCGCCTGCCCCGGATCGACGCAAGGGGTTCGGAAGGATTCGTGCAGGTCTTCCGCAGGACGCAGCACCAGCCCGCCGCTCGTTTCCATGAGTGTGGGACGGCGGGCCGTCGAGATGCTGGGAATTCACTGTGGTCTGAACCACAATGGGGATGCTGGGGGTTCGAGCTCTCGGTAGCAGGTGTGTTGGAGGGAAGACCATGCGGAAAAGGCCGGCGTTCACGAACACCATCGCGTTGCAGATCGAGGAGTTCCGACCGACTCTCGACGCGCAGATGGGGCCGGAGCTGGCGTCGGTCTTCGCACGGGAGCAGGAGGACCTGCGCCGGTCCGGGCTCCGGCCGGGATCGCGCGCGTCGGTGACAGGCTCCCCGAGGTCGTGCTCCGTGACGCAGGAGGACTGCCGGTGCGGCTCAGCAAGGTCCTCGGCGCAGCAGCCGCCATCATCGTCTTCTACCGTGGGTCGTGGTGTCCCTATTGCAGCATCGCCCTGAAGACCTATCAGCGGGAGCTGAGCCCCGCCGTCGAGGCCTTCGGGACCAGACTGCTCGCGATCAGCCCGCAGGCACCGGACAGCTCCGTCGCGGCCGCCCGGGACGCAGGGATCCACTTCGCGCTCTACGCGGACGAGGGCAATACCCTCGCCGCCCACCTCGGCATCGTGACGACACCGAGTCCCGAGTCGCTGAGGGCCAGGGCGGCGCTGGGTGTCGACGTCGTCGGGTCCAACATGGACCGCACCGCGGCGATCCCGTTCCCGACGGTGGTGGTGGCCGATGCGACGGGCACCATTCGGCTGATCGACGTCCGGGTCGATTACACGTCGCGCACGGAGACGTGCGACATCATCGACGCCCTGATCGCCCTGTAGCGGGGTTGCGCGCGTCGTTCCGTCCTGCCGGACGCTGTTCAGACGTCCGACGTCCGACGTCCGGCTGATGGGCGGTACGGATACGCAGCCCTCCGCCTCGGAGACGCCGAAACGATGACCGTTCCTCCGGAGGGAATGGTCAGGCCGGCGGTAGGGGCCTGACCGGCGCCACGACGGTGACCACGGCGGAGTCGTCGAGGGCTCCGTGCCCCTGGGCCTGGCCCTGCAGGAACAGCTGTTCGGCGGCAGCGGCGAGCGGCGTGGGCAGCCCGACCGCCCGGGCCGCGGAGGTCACGATACCCAGGTCCTTGACGAAGATGTCCAGGCGGCTGAGCACCTCTGCGCCGTCCGCGTCCCAGGCCTGCAGGATGCGAGGGCCCCTATTACCCAGCATGAAGGACGCCGCGGCGCCGGCCTGGAGGGCCTCGAGCGTCTTCTCCGGGTCCAGGCCCAGGGACTGCGCGAGAGCGAGCGCTTCGGCCGCAGCCGCGATGTGCACTCCGCACAGCAGTTGGTTGACCGTCTTCAGGGCCTGCCCGTCGCCCGGATTGTCACCGACGACGGTGAGCGTCGAGGCCAGCAGGTCCAGCACGGGAGCCGCGGCCCGCCGGGCCGCAGGGGTAGCGCCGACGACGATCAGGAGGTCACCGGCGCCGGCTCGCACCGGACCCCCCGAGAGGGGTGCGTCGACCAGGTCGACGCCCAGGTCGGCCAGGCGTTCGGCCACCGCGACCACGGCGTCGATTCCGACGGTGCTCGTCATGATCACGACGGCACCACGCTTCAGGGTCGGGGCGATGCCGTGAGCCCCGAAGAGGACATCCTCCAGCTGCTCGGCGTTGCGGACGGCCAGCAGGACGGCGTCAGCGCCGTCGACCGCGGACGCCGCGGTGTCGAAGGTGGATACGCCCGCTTCTTCAGCGAGCCGGATCCGCTCAGCAGCTATGTCGAAGCCGTGGACGGTGAGCCCTGACGTGAGCCTGGTCGCCATCGGAAGGCCCATCGCGCCCAGGCCCAGGACGGCGGCGGTGTAGTGCTGCTGTGTCATCGAATGTCCTTCGATCGGAGTCCGGGTTTCCCGGAGTCGGGGCGGAGTGGAGCGGACAGTGTGCGGACGACATCGGTGAGTGACGCGTCCGTTCCGACGTTGCCGGCGAAAACGATGTAGGGGATACCCCGGGCAGGACCGTCCATCGGCTCCCAGAGGGACACGATCCCCGGCAGCATCGGTCCCCGGACCATGGCCCGCCGGATGGACAGCCCGTGCACCGCGACATCCGAGGAGGTGATGCCACCCTTGGCGATCACGAAGCGGGGCGGTGCGGACTGCAGGATCCGTCGGACCACCTCGACGACCGCGGCGGATACCGCCCGCGAGATCGCGAGGCTCTCCTCCCCGCTGGCAGCGGTGACGAGCGTCCGGCTGGTGTGGACGATGACGTTCCCGGTGGTGAGGCCCTCCACTGCCCGCCGGACGACGTCGTGCAGGTGGTCGGCTCGCGTTTCCTCGTCGAGAACGGCGCCCACGTCGATGACGACCGTCGAGACCTCCGGGTAGGCCTCCGTCAGGTGCCGGAGTTGCCGGCTCGTCACGCCGACGTGTGAACCGACGACGATGAGCCCGCCGGATCGCCCCGGGCCATCGGCTCCGTAGATGTCGGCGGCGAGCAACGGAGCGTGAGCCTCCTGTCCGATCGCGGCACGGACGAAGGGCGGACCGACCCGGAACAGTACCCTGGTACCGCGCTGGCGGGCCAGGTGGCAGCCGAGGGCGATGAGGCGGAGGTCCTGCTCCGTGACGGCATCGGCGACCACCGGTGTTCCATGGGTGGCGGTCCCGAGCAGGTCCGCGATGGCGACGGGCCCGGACCGGACGACGTCGAGGGTGAGGGGTAGCACCGTATCTGCAGGGATGCGCCCGCCCGTCTTCGCGCTCACGTACTCGCGGAGGTTCGACGACGGGAACCCGAAGGTGGCGTCACGGGCGAACTCGGTGGCCGATACGGGCGTCAGCTCGTCACCGGAGAGCATGTAGTGCTCGGACCCGATGGTCACCCGGCCCGCGTCGGGGAAGGCCGGCACCAGGACGACGGCGTCGATCGCCTGTCCGCCGTGATCGGCGAGTGTCCGGGCGAGGACGTCGGTCTCGAGGGGGAAGTGTCCGCGCAGCGTGGAGTCGCTCCGGGAGACGAAGACGAGGTGGATGCCGGTCGCTGCTGCCGCATCGAGGGCGTTGACGGCGATCTCGCGGTTGAGTGCGGCAGTCTCGTTCGGGGGCAGGCTGCGCGTGTTGGTCAGGACGTAGAACGCAGGGTGTCCCTGGTCGAGGGCCCAGGTGATGTCCGCTACCGTCCAGGACGTCAGCACCGGCAAGTCGGAGACCGACTGGGTGCCGGTGGGGTCGTCGTCGAGGACGACGAACACCGCGTCGGTCCTTCGGGACCGGACGTCGGCGGCCTCGGCGTCCACCGGGGGAGGAAAGCCCTTCAACGCCTCGCAGATCAGCATCGGATACCCCTTCGTGTCAGATGTCTGATAAGTGATCGTACGCGGCGGATTCCTCTCGTTCAAGAGTGTGGCCGTGAAACCGCGAGGCACGTGAGTGGCTGCACCGGTCCTCAGAACGCTGCTGGCACACTTGTCGCATGGGATTCATGACGACGGTCCGGACGTACCTGGGACTCGAACCGGTACCCGTGCTCGAGCAGTACCGGGACAGCGTGCGTCAGGCTCGCCTGACCTGCCGGACATGCGGCGCGTTCGTGGCACACGAGCACCAGGTGCTGCACACGGACTGGCACCTCGCCGAGGGTCGCTAGCTACGCCCCGCACACCGAGGACCCTAGGGTAGGACCATGGCTGAGGTGGGGGCAGTGCTGGAATCGGAACGCCTGCAGGTGGGCTACGCCGGTACGCCGGTGTGCGGGGAGGTGTCCGCGGTGGTCGAACCGACGCATGTCCTCGGAGTCGTGGGATTCAACGGGGCGGGCAAATCCACGGTCGTGAGGACTCTTGCCGGGCGGCAGGCACCCCTCTCCGGGGAAGTCCGCGTCCACGGGTTGCCCGTGATGCCGGATGCCGTCCTCTTTCGACGGCAGGTCGCCGCCGTGTTCGACGAGGACGTCTTCTTCCCCTCCCTGACTGTGCGGGAGCATCTCCTGCTCGTGGCGCGCGGGCACTCGGTCGCCTCACCCGAAGAAGCCGTCGAGGCCGAACTGCGGTTCTTCGGTCTCTCGGAGCGGTCCCACGCCGTACCCGACGCCCTGTCCTCCGGCCAGCGGCGTCGCCTGCTCCTCGCCGCCGGATTCATCCGCCCCTCGTCCCTGCTGATCCTCGACGAACCCGAGCAGCGACTGGACCCCGTCATGCGGGACGCCCTGGCACGTCGCATCCGGCAGCATGCCGAGGCCGGCAGCGCGGTGGTACTGGTCACACATGATCCGCAGCTGCTCGTCCGGACGGCGACCGAGTGCCTCGTCGTCGACGAGGTCGTGGAACTCGTCGATACCCGACGAGGGGCGGACATCATTGCGGGTTCCTGAAGGACAGGCGACGACGGCGACACCGGGCGGGCCCGACGACGATCCACTCGCCCGCGCGCGTGAGGTCGTCGCGTTCACCCGCGGTGCCGCCCGCCGTTACAACAGGGCGCGTTCGTCGGTCCGCGACCTCTTCATCGACGTCTACTCGAACACCCTGGCCCTGGTCTGCGTGCTCATGATGGCAGCGTCGCTCGTCCTGGCCCTCCGCGAGGAGATCGCGGGCAGGAGCGCTCGCACGGAGACACTTGCGGATGAGCACTGGCAGGTTCTCCCGGCCGACGTCCTCTGGATGCTCCTGACCTCTCTTTCCTGCCTCGACATCATGCTGATGGCCCGGCGGCTCGGGCCCGTCACGGTCAGCCGGCCGGAGGGCGCCTGGTGGCTCCCGCTCCCGGTCGATCGCCGCCCGATGGTCCTTCGTTCCCTCCTCCATCGACTCCTCGCCGTAGGTGCCGCAACTGCCGTTGCCTATCTATCCTTCAGCATCCTGACCGCCGTCGACCGGTCGTCGTGGGGGCACGCCGCTGCAGCGGCAACCTTCGGCGCCGTCGGGATCATGGCCGTCGCAGGGGCTGCGGTGCTGCAAGCGAATCCGGAGTCCCGTCCGGCTCGTGCGGCTGTGGTTCTCGGGCTCGTGCCCGCGACCGCCCTGCCGTACCTGGCGGAAGCGGTGTGGCCGCCGGTCCTGGCAGCCGCCGGAGCATCACTGCTCGCTGCGTATGTGGTGTCCCGGTCGGGCGAGGTCCCGGGGGTCGAGCTGGAGCGGGGTGGTGCGGTATCCGGCCACGCAGGAGCCTCCCTCTTCCTCCTCGACGTCAGCGAACTGCGCAGGGCCCTGACCGGCGGGCCCCGGGCGGGGTCGACCGGGCGTGGAGCCCGATTCTTCGCGCGGTCCGTCCATGGACCGTTCGACGCACTGCTGCGAGCCGACATCGTGGCGTTCCTGCGCCTGCAGCCGGCTCCCGTGGTGCCGCTGGTCTGGCTGGGTGTATGCCTCGCCGTCGTGCTCATCACTCCGTCCCTGCCCGTCCTGCTGCAACTCGCCGTGATCCTCGTCGCAGGTTGCGCCACGTCGGCGGGCACGGGCACCGTGGCCCGGCGGACGGCGGTGGTGGCCGAACTCGGGGCACTCCTGCCTGTCGCGCCGGCGCTGGTGCAGGTCAGCCGGATGCTCATGCCCGCAGCGGCCATGGCCGGGTGGATGGGAGCACTGTCCGCGGCGCTGGTGGCCCTCGGGACCGCGGATCCCGCCCTGGTCCTGGTCGGAGCCGTCGCCGGGGTGGGGATGGGTGCAGGAGCCGTCCGCGCGGCGACGCGGCCTGCGACGGACTGGACGACCCCGCCCGTGGAGACGCCCTTCGGTCCCGTCCCACGCAATCAGGTGTCGTCCCTGCTGCGCGGCACGGACATGACGGTCCTGGCGATGGCGCCGGTCCTGCTCACCCTGTACCTGGGGGTGGCCCATCCGTGGCTGATCCTCGCCCAGTGCATGGCCAGCGCCATAGCGGTCGCCGTGCAGGCCGCGCAGGCATCGGTTCCGTCCTAGGGGCTTCCTGCTACCGAGCGGGGTGATGGTTCCCGGCTCGTATCCGGTTCACCGCCAGCAGGGACCGGAGTTTCGCCCGGTCGAGCCGACGGGAGCCGGGAACGAGGACGAACAGGGGCCCCGCCACCGTAGGAAGCGCCCGGGCAGGTGCGGCGGTCGGTCTTATACAGAACAGGCCAGGGATGTCGTGCGTTTGCGTCCGCACACGTCCGCCCTGCGGGCCGGATCGGCCACGATATACAGTGCCCTTGGTGTTTCCCTCGCCGGGAGGTGCCTGTCCTGCGGCCCTGCCGAGGATTCCGGCTCGAGAACGGGAGTTCCATGGATTCGGCATTGTCTTCGGTTCGTGATGAGGTGTTCCGCCGCAACCCTGGTGAGACGGAGTTCCACCAGGCTGTCGTCGAGGTGTTCGATTCGCTGGCACCGGTGTTGGCCAAGCACCCCGAGTTCGTGGACGCGGCGGTTCTCGAGCGACTCTGCGAACCCGAGCGGCAGATCATCTTCCGCGTCCCGTGGGTGGACGACTCGGGCGCGGTGCGTATCAACCGGGGCTTCCGCGTGGAGTTCAACTCGGCGCTGGGGCCCTTCAAGGGAGGGTTGCGTTTCCACCCGTCCGTGTACCTGGGCATCGTCAAGTTCCTCGGCTTCGAACAGGTCTTCAAGAACTCCCTCACGGGTATGCCGATCGGAGGCGGCAAGGGCGGCTCGGACTTCGACCCGAAGGGAAGGTCCGATGGTGAGGTCATGCGGTTCTGCCAGTCCTTCATGACCGAGTTGTACCGGCACATCGGGGAATACACGGACGTCCCGGCCGGCGACATCGGTGTCGGAGGTCGTGAGATCGGCTACCTGTTCGGCCAGTACAAGAGGATCACCAACCGGTACGAGTCCGGGGTGTTGACCGGCAAGGGAATCAGCTGGGGCGGGTCGCTGGTCCGTCCCGAAGCCACGGGATACGGCGCCGTCCTGTTCGCCCGGGAGATGCTCCGGACCAGGGGACTCGACTTCGAGGGCCAGCGGGTCATCGTCTCGGGCGCGGGTAACGTGGCCGTCCATGCCATTGCCAAGGCCCAGCATTACGGCGCGACGGTCGTGGCCTGTTCCGATTCCTCCGGGTACGTCGTCGACGAGGCCGGCATCGACGTCGGCCTGCTGCGCGAGGTGAAGGAGAACGAGCGCGGGCGGATCGGCGAGTACGCCGAACGGAGGGGCTCCGGAGCCGTTTCGTTCCCGGCGGCTCGATCTGGGATGTCGGGGCGGCGGTCGCCCTGCCGTGCGCGACGCAGAACGAACTGGACGAGGCCGCGGCACAGTCCCTCGTCCGGTCCGGCGTGCTCGCGGTTGCGGAAGGCGCGAACATGCCCTGCACGCCCGGAGCGGTGGGGACGTTCCAGCAGGCGGGTGTCCTGTTCGGCCCGGGCAAGGCCGCGAACGCCGGTGGCGTGGCGACCTCTGCCCTGGAGATGCAGCAGAACGCCAGTCGCGACTCCTGGTCCTTCGAGCACACCGAACGGCGACTCGAGGAGATCATGGTGGGGATCCATGACCGGTGTGCTGCCACAGCGGACGAATACGGAATGCCCGGTGACTACGTCGCGGGTGCGAACATCAGCGGTTTCGTGAAGGTAGCGGACGCCATGCTCGCACTCGGAGTTGTCTGACCCGATAAGAAGGAGGACGAAGAGTGAGTGTTGTCGGTTTCCATGCCTCGCACGAGCAGATTTCCCCATCCCGGTTGCTGACGGACGTGCAGACGGCGGAGTCGGTGGGATTCCAGGCCGCCATGTGCTCCGACCATTTCGAGCCGTGGTCCGTCGGGCAGGGACACGCCGGATTCGCCTGGTCCTGGCTCGGCGCCGCACTCGCCACGACCGGATTGCGCTTCGGCGTGGTCACCGCGCCGGGGCAGCGGTACCACCCCGCGATCACCGCACAGGCCTCGGCCACCCTGACCACGATGTTCCCCGAGCGTTTCTGGATGGCGCTGGGCAGTGGGCAGAACATGAACGAGCACATCACCGGGGACCCCTGGCCCGACAAGGAGGTGCGCCAGAGGCGGCTCGAGGAGTGCGTCGCCGTCATCCGTCGACTGCACGCCGGCGAGGAGGTCTCGCACCACGGCCTCGTGACGGTGGACCGGGCCAGGGTGTGGGACGCGCCCGAGAGTCCTCCGGCCCTGATGGGTCCGGCGATGTCCGTCGCGACGGCCCGGCGCGCAGCCCGCTGGGCCGACGGGTTCATCACGACGAATCAGCCCCCGGAGCAGCTCAAGGAGCTCCTCGGCGCGTACCGGGAGGAGGGCGGCACCGGAAAGGCCGTCCTCCAGGTCCACCTCAGCTGGGCTCCCACGGAGGAGGAGGCGGCCTCGCTGGCCATGGACCAGTGGCGTACCAATTCGGTCGGACCACCTGCGGCGTGGGAGATCGCCACGGCCCAGCAGTTCGACGACCATGCCGATGCGGAGGACATCACCGAGGAGCAAGTGCGCCAGACGGTCAACGTCTCCGCCTCCCCCGGCCGGCATGCCCAATGGCTCCATGAGTACGCCGACCTGGGTTTCGACGAGCTGTACCTGCACCACGTCGGCCAGGACCAGCGCGCCTTCCTGGAGACCTTCGGGGCCTACGTCCTGCCGCAGCTGCGGGGCTCCTGACGGGACGATCGTCGACCGCCGGTCGAGGCCGGTCGGGGGTCCCTCAGGTGACCGTGGTGCTCGCCCTGACCACGAGCTGACCCCCTGGCATCGACCGGGTGTGGACCTCACCGGACTCGAGGAGCGACAGCAGCAGTTCGGCCGCCACCCGGCCCTGCATACCCGGGTTCCGGGACAGGGCGGTCACCGAGGGCGAGGCCAGCCGGCAGTGGAGCGAGTCGTCCCAGCTCACGATCGCCAGGTCCTCCGGGCAGCGCAGCCCGAGTTCGCGCAGCGCGAGCAGCCCGCCCATGGACATCAGATCGTTGCCGAACACCATCGCCGTCACGGGTGGACCCACCGGAGAGGCGAGGAGGGACATGACGGCGTCGTATCCGGAATCGAGCGCGTAGTTCGCTTCGTAGTGCACGACGTCGATGCCGTAGCCCTCTGCCCGTTCCCGGACACCGCGGATGCGCTCCTCCTCGTGCAGGAAGGTGTGCGGACCGGAGACGTGCGCGATGCGCCGATGCCGCTGCAGGTGGTCCACGATCGTCGCGGCATCGACGGTGTGGTTCGTCGTCGTCCCCGAGAAGGTGGCCGGCCCGGGGGTCGACGGCGCACCGTGCAGCACGAACGGCAGGCCCAGCCGGTTCAGGAGGGCGGGACGCGGATCGTCGTGCAGGTGGTCGAACAGCAGTACACCGTCCACCTTCCGCTCACCGGCCCACCGTTCGTACGTGGTCCGCTCCTGTGTCGGGTCCTTCGCCACCATCCGCAGCATCAGGGCCATGTCGCCCTCCGCAAGGGCCGTCTCGATCCCCGTGAGCAGACCCATGTAGTAGGGCTCGGTACCGATGAGCAGGGGATCCGCGGAGAGCACCATCCCGACGGCGCCCGCACGCGATCGGGACAGGGCGCGCGCTGAGGAACTGGGGTACCACTCGAGTTCCTCCGCGAGGTCCAGGACCCGGCGTCGGGTCACTTCGCTCACTCCCGGCTGACCGTTCAGGGCGTAGGAGACGGATGCCTTCGAAATGCCCAGCCTCTTCGCCAGACCGGCAATGGTTTCCTTGGCCATGGCTAACACAATAGCCCCAGCAATTCCTTGACCCACTTCGGGATATCACTTAGGTTCGACGTACTGCCTGAACCGGTTCAGTAATGCCTTTTCTCAGCGAGGAGAACCCCCGTGACGTACTCACTCCAGCTCTACACCCTGCGGACAGCCATCGGGGAGGATCTGCCCGGTACCATCAGGCGCGTCGCCGAGCTGGGCTACACCGCCGTCGAACCCTACAACTTCGTCGCAACGGCGGACGAGCTCGCCGAGGCGCTGGCGGTCAACGGACTCATCGCTCCGTCCGGACACGCGCCGCTGCTCCGCGAGGACCAGGACGAGATCTTCGAGGCCGCACGCAAGCTCGGCATCGGCACGGTCATCGATCCCCACGTGGAACGCTCGCACTGGACATCCGACGCCGACATCAGGGCCACCGCCGACGCCCTCAACGCCGCGTCGAAGAAGGGCGCGGAGTACGGCATCACGGTCGGATACCACAACCACGAATTCGAGCTGGAGGAGCGGATCGACGGCGTCTCGGGGCTCGAGGTCCTCGCCGGCTACCTCGACCCCGAGGTCGTCCTCGAGGTGGACACCTACTGGGCCGCCGTCGGAGGCGAGGATCCCGCGGAGTTGCTCCGCCGCCTGGGCCGGCGCGTGCGGTTCGTCCACATCAAGGACGGTCCGCTGACGAAGGAGAACAAGGACCAGGTGGCGGTCGCTCCGGCAGGATGCACGTCTGGGACGTCCTGGCCGCGGCTCCGGGCATCGAGGCGGCCGTGGTCGAGCTCGATGATTTCACCGGGGACATCTTCACCGCCGTCGCCGACAGCCTCGCCTACCTGAACGAAGGAGAGAAATGAGCGCCGGAGCACGCCGTAGCGGTCCCGTCGGGATCGCCGTCATCGGTGCGGGTGTCATCAGCAAGGAGTACCTGACGAACCTGACGAGCTTCCCGGATGTGACGGTGCACATCGTCGCCGACATGTTCGAGGAGGTCGCGGCGGCCCGCGCCGCGGAGTTCGGCGTTCCGGCGTCGGGCGGGGTCCAGGCCGCCCTCGACCACCCCGACGTCGAGATCGTGGTGAACCTGACCATCCCGGCCGCGCACGTCGAGGTGGCCACCGCTGCCGTGACGGCAGGCAAGCACGTCTGGAGCGAGAAGCCGTTCTCGCTGGATCGCGAAAGCGGTGTCGGACTGCTCAAGGCCGCGGACGCCGCCGACCTCCGCCTCGGTTGCGCTCCCGACACCTTCCTCGGTGCGGGCCTCCAGACGGCTCTGCGCCTCGTGGCGCGAGGAGACATAGGAGTGCCGCTGACGGCGCTGACCCTGATGCAGTCCCCGGGTCCCGAGTCCTGGCACCCGAACCCCGCGT
The DNA here is from genome assembly GCA_009728235.1 of Vibrio cholerae. GTDB lineage: Bacteria > Actinomycetota > Actinomycetes > Actinomycetales > Micrococcaceae > Arthrobacter_D. The sequence continues at coordinate 71,128 of WNZI01000001.1, forward strand.
TCCTCTTCCAGGAGGGTGCCGGGCCGCTCTTCGACATGGGGCCCTACTACCTGACGACACTCGTCCAGACCTTCGGCGCCATCACCAAGGTGGCGGCCTTCGGTTCGACGTCGCGCACGACCCGCACCATCGGGTCGGGTCCGAAGGCAGGAGAGGTCTTCGACGTCACCGTGCCGTCACACGTCAGTGCCATCGCCCAGTTCTCGAACGGCGAGTCATCCCAGTCCATCTTCAGCTTCGACTCCCCGCTCAAGCGAGCAGGGTTCGTCGAGGTCACGGGCACGGAGGGCACGTTGGCCTTCCCTGATCCGAACAACTTCACCGGCGACCTCATGCTCACACGCAGCGGCTCCGACGAGCCCGAGGTCATCCCGGCGGTCGGCGCGACCTCGACGCGTGGCAGCGGTGTCCTGGAGATGGCCCGGGCGCTGCGCGAGGACCGCCCGCACCGCGCTCAGGGCGAGATGGCGTACCACGTGCTCGATGCCATGATCTCGATCTCCGAGAGCATCGCGACCGGCGAGTTCGTCTCGCTCGCGAGCACTGCGACGGCGGCCGAGCCATTGCCGGAGGACTGGGATCCGTACGCCGCCACCCTTTCCTGACCCGGAGGGCGCGGTCGGTTCCACGGCACGGGCCAGGGCGACGCGGGGAAGGAGTCCCGCGGACCGGCAGACCGACACGAGCGAGGGATACCCGCGCGGAGCCGATGCCACGCAGTGGCGTCGGCTCCGGCCCGGCCAGCGGGCTCGCCTCATGGTGTTCGACGTCCTCACGCGCTCGACGACGTGCGTGCTCGAGACCGCCGACGCGGTCATCGAGGCGCCGAACTGGACTCCCGACGGCGGGTGGCTGATCTTCAACTGCGACGGGTTGCTGTACCGGACGGCTCCCGAGGAGGACAGCCGGCCCCGGGTCGTCTTCACGGGCGAGGTGACCGATGCCAACAACGACCACGTGGTCTCGGCCGACGGACGCTTCCTCTATCTCTCCTCCCAGGACGGACACCTCTACGAAGTGCCGCTCGTGGGCGGGGAGGCGAGGCGGGTGACGCGACCTGACGACGGTCTGAAGGCCAGGTACCTGCACGGCATCTCGCCCGACGGCCGCACCCTCGTGCACATCGGTTCCTCCGACCACGAGGGCGCAACGGCCTTCGCCATCTATGCGGTCCGTGTCGACGACGGCGCCACCCGGAAGCTCACCGATTCCGACCGCCCCCACGACGGCGTGGAGTACAGCCCCGATGGCGACTGGCTGTACTTCAACTCCGAGCGGGCGTCGGAGGTCCCGGGCCACTCCCAGCTGTTCAGGATGCGCCCGGACGGCGCCGACGTGGAACAGCTGACGTCCGACGGGCGCGTCAACTGGTTCCCGCACCTTTCGCCCCACGGTGGGCGACTGGTGTACCTCAGCTATGCGCCCGGGGTGCAGGGGCACCCGGCGAACGAGCCCGTGGTGCTGCGCGTCGCCGATGCTGACGGTCGGAACGGGTGGGACGCCGTCGAACTGTTCGGCGGGCAGGGCACCATCAACGTCAACAGCTGGGCGCCCGACGGGACCCGCTTCGCCTACGTGGAATACCCGTTCCGCGACGTGGAGACCGGGTAAGGAGGTCGCCGGGTCCTTCCCCTACCGGGTGGGCCCACCTGCCTCACGAGCACCCCGGCGACGGCACGGTCGACGACTGGTGACGGGCGCTGCCCGACCGGCGGGCCGGTACTGGCGTAGGCTGGGAGCCTGCGGACATGTTCGCGCCACCTCTGGCGCCGTTCGCGAGGAGGCAGAATTGGTACAGCGTATGGCAGACCCCACGTATCGGGCCCAGCAATGGGAACAGCGGTACGATCCGCAGATCGAGGACGTGAATCGGCTGTGTGACACCCTGGCGGAGTCGAAGCCGGGGTCGGCGGTGCCGTACATCGACCCGATCCACGACGTCGACGGATGCAAGATCGTCAGTCTGTTCTCCAACCCGGGAGCCTCGCTGCCCTCGGGTTTCGTCTCCTTCGAGAACGACGATCCGAGCTCGGTGCGGATGGCAGGGATCTACGAGGCCGTGGGCCTCCGTCCCGACGCCTTCATGCCGTGGAACGCGCACCCGTGGTACCTCCCCGAGGGCAAGGAGCGTGCACTGACCATGGATCAGATCTCGGACGGCGTCAAGCCGTTGCTCACGTTCCTCCAGCAGGTGCCCCGGGCCTCGGCCCTCGTGGCGCACGGGGCGGATGCCCACAAGGCAGCACGCCGGCTGATGAAGCTGGAGAACCGCGCGATCGTGAAGCGCGGATTCAAGATCTACGAAGTGCGCTCTCCCGGTGAGCGCGCCTTCAAGGGAACCCCCGCGAACCAGGAACTGTGGCTCAAGGACATCCAGTCCGCCTACACCGATGCCATGGGTAGGGCCGGGATCCGCGCGCGCCAGTCCATCTAGGCGCGGCGCGGCTTCCGGGCCGTTCCCGCCCGGAGGCCGGGGGGCCCGTCCGGCCTGGCCCCAGGACCCTGCAGTGCGGTGCGGTCAGGCGAGACCGGTCACCACGCGGAGTGGCGCTTCTGTCGTCGCTTCGTCCTCGGCGCGGCGCCCGAGGGAGACGCCCCGCAATGTCGCGGAGATGTCCTCGAGCGACTGCTGGACCCAGGTGAAGGCCTCGTCGTCGGCGGACTGGTCCTCGGGCCGGGACGTGCACGCCCGATGCGCCAGGGCGAGGCGCGCGATGGTCTGCTCGAGATTCTCGAGCAGGGTGTCCGTCTCGGACGCGAGTCGATCGGCGATCACCCTGGCCCCCGGGGCGTCCCGACCGCCGGGCATCACGACGAGCGTGGTACGGGGCATGCCCGAATCGATGGGTGTGGTGGCAGATGGATGCTGCGTGATCATGGAACTGAGACCTCTTCTGAGTCAGGATGACGTCCTGAATATCCCCTCGGATACTTCGATACCCGTAGTCTGACACCCCGAACCCGAATTCCAGGTCGCCCAGGACGCAGGAATTCCGCAGTATTCCGACGGCGGCCGGCTCTCACTCGTCGCGTTTGCTCCTCAGGTAGGTGGAACCGTCCGGGTTCCGGACCACCGTCCACTGTTGGAGCTCCTGATGGCGGGCGCGCTCGGCGTCGTCGTCGCGGTAGACGATAGGACCCGTCGTCGTACCGCGCTGTGCGGGTCCGAAGAACATCCGCAGCTTGCCGGTGGCGCTCATGAAGCGGGTCACCAGCGGTTCCCTGTTGCTCATCTGCTTCTACCTTCCTGGTGGAGTTCGCTGCTGCGGGTCTCCGCACGCTCCGGTCGCCCGTCGCCGGTCGGAAGATCGACGCCGGCGGCACGGATGATCCCGTGCATGGTCTCGTTGAGGTCCTCGGCCTGGTGCCGCGTCAGCCCGAGGCGCTCCATCATGGTTCCCGGGACGGCGAGAGCCTCCCTGCGCAGGTTCCGACCTGCCGGGGTCAGTTCGACGGCGAGCGCCCGCGCGTTGCCCGGAACCCTGGTGCGGGTGAGGTGTCCTGAGGCCTCCAGGCGCTTCAGCATCGGGGAGAGGGTGGCCGACTCCATCGCCAGTGCCCGCCCTATACTCCGGACCGTCCGCGGGCTCTCCTCCCAGAGGGCGAGCATGACCAGGTACTGCGGATGCGTGAGATCGAGCTTCTCGAGGACGGGACGGTAGGCGGACACCACGCTGCGGGCTGCGACGGACAGGGCGAAGCAGAGCTGGCGCTCCAGCAGGAGGTCCTCGTCGTCCGTGCTCCGCACTCCCCGCTCGTGGAGGCTCGTCATCGTCGTTCCGATCGTTCGTGGGCGAACTATGAGTGTACGACTCATGGCGCGTTCGCCCGTCCGGAGTGTCGGTGGCAGCGCCTAGGGTGGTTGCACAGCCGCTCCGAGAAGGGTTCCATGCTCCAGGCCGACAAACTGCTACAGATCAGTCGAATCTACGTCGAACCGGCGGCCGCCGCCCTGCCGAGAGGCCAGGAGATCCTGGCACGCTGGCCGGAAGCCGACGTCGTCGAGGTCGCGAGCCACTGGCGGATCCCGGAGCTCAGCGGCGACGAGGCCAACGTCCGGCGCTGGGTGAGGATCAAAACCGAAGCCCTGATCATCGGCGTCAAGAAGTCGCTCACCGCGAAACCGAACGGCCGGTCCGCCGATTTCATCGCTCCCTCGACGGCGAACGGCTGCGCGATGGCGTGCGCCTACTGCTACGTCCCACGGCACAAGGGGTACAGCAATCCGATCACCGTCTTCGCGAACATCGACCAGATCAGCGGGTACCTCGAGCGGCACGTGGCACGGCAGGGATTCAAGCTCGAGCCGAACCAGTGCGACGCCCACTCCTGGGTCTACGACATCGGCGAGAACAGCGACTGCTCGGTCGACGCCCTCGTCAGTGACAACGTGAGGGACCTCGTGACCCTCTACCGGGACCTGCCGACGGCGAAGCTGTCCTTCGCCACCAAGTACGTGAACCGGGACATGCTCACGTGGGACCCCCAGGAACGTACGCGCATCCGCTTCTCGCTCATGCCCGAGAAGCTCGCGCGCACCGTCGACGTGCGGACCACGCCGGTGGCCGATCGGATCGCGGCGATCAACGATTTCGTCGAGGCGGGCTATGAGGTGCACGTCAACTTCTCGCCCGTCATCGTGACCTCCGGGTGGCAGGAGGACTGGCGGGAGCTCTTCGGCCAGCTCGACGCGGCGCTGTCCCCGGCAGCGAAGGATCAGCTGGCAGCCGAGGTGATCTTCCTGACCCACAACCAGCAGCTGCACGAGGTCAATCTCGGCTGGCACCCGCAGGCGGAGGAGATCCTCTGGCGGCCGGATCTGCAGGAGACGAAGGTGTCCCAGAACGGCTTCACCAACGTGCGATACCTGGCCTACGACAAGCGGGGGTATCTTGACGAATTCCTGCGGATGGCTGAGAAGCACCTGCCTTTCTGCAGGATCCGCTACGCGTTCTAGCGGGGCCGTCGCCCTTCGGCCGGAGGGATCCCCCCGTACGGGTAGGTTGATGACGTGGACTCACACCTCGCGCGGGCGCTCACTGCACTGCTCGTCCTGGCGCTCTGCGGCTGCAACATCAATCCCAAGGCCGCTCCCTGCGACCCGATCGATGGGCGGAATCTCGCCCCGTCCGACGGCACCCTCTTCGGTGTGAACCTCGAATGGGGGAGGGAGACGCTCGCCGAGTACTCCGAGAAGCTCGGCGAGCGGCCTGCCGTCGCGGTCACCTTCGCCGACTTCCCCTTCACCGAGGAGGACCCTGATCTGATCGCTTCGGCCGCGGAACAGGTGAGGCAAGAGGGCGGCACTCTCCTGCTGACCCTCGAACCGGAAGAAGGGCTCGCTGCCGTCACCGAGGAGCGTGCGGACGACCTCGCAGCGACGCTGGCCGGGATCAATGCCAACGGGGTGCCGGTGATCATCCGATTCGCGCACGAGATGAACGGATCCTGGTACGCCTGGGGCCAGCAGCCCGACGAGTACATCGCTGCTTTCCAACGGGTCGCCGAGGCGGTCCACCGTGATGCCCCGGGATCAGCGATGATGTGGGCACCGAACTACGGAGGCGGGTACCCGTTCTCCGGCGGTGCCCACGAGGCGCTGCCAGGGGCGCCCGGATTCGCGGCCCTCGATACGACGGGCGACGGCGTCCTGACGGCCTTCGACGACCCGTACGCTCCGTACTATCCGGGCGACGACGCCGTCGACTGGGTGGGCATGTCCCTGTACCACTGGGGCAGCACGTATCCCTGGGGCGAGAGCGAGATGCCAGAGGCGGGCAAGTTCATCGACCAGTTGACCGGAGCGAACAACGGGAAGAACGGCGACGACTCGATGCTGCCGGACTTCTACTCCGACTACGGCGTGGCCCACGACAAGCCCGTCGCCATCCCCGAGACGGCGGCCCTCGTGACCGAGGACGTCGGGGACACGCGGACCCTGAACATCAAGCGTGCCTGGTGGGCGCAGATCTTCGATCCGGCAGTCCACGAGCAGTTCCCCCAACTGCACATGGTGAACTGGTTCGAGTGGAACAAGGTGGAGCCCGAGGTGGGAGCCGCCGTGGACTGGACCGTGATGGAGGACTCCGCCGTCCGGTCCGAGTTCACCGCCGCGCTCCCGGACTCGTACCGCTTCGCGCCGGAGCCCCAGGACTGCGGGGAGCCGCTCTCATGATGAGCGGCCCGGAGCCGGACCGCGGCCGGTACCTGGCCCCCACCCTGCCGCAGCCCGTCATCATGGACCAGTTCTGGGCGGATGCGGTGTTCCTCCACTGGCGCATCGAGGCGAAAGCCGTGAGGCACTACATGCCGCCGGGGGTAGAGCCCGACGAGGTGGACGGCTCGTCCTGGGTCGGACTGATCGGTTTCCGCATGATCGGAGCAGGGCTCGGCCAGGGGTTTCCTGTCCCCTACGTCGGCAGTTTCACAGAGGTCAACGTGCGTCTGTACTCGCGCGGAGCGGACGGTACGCGGGGCGTCGTGTTCGTCACCCTCGACGCCTCGAGGCTGGCCGTCGTGCTCGCCGCACGGGCCGGTGGGATCCCCTACGTCTGGTCCAGGTGCACTCCCTTCACGACTGGCGCGGGGGAGCACAGCGGGTACGGGTACGACGTCGTCCGGTACCGGCGGCAGGCGGCTTCGCGCTTCGCCGTGAAGCCGGACGTCGGCACCACGGCCGACGACCACGTGTCTCTCGAGCTCACCGCACGGTTCGGGCTGCACAGCACCCTGGCCGGCCGGACCCTCTACATCCCCAATACGCACACCCCCTGGCCGCTTCATCCCGCGGCCCTGACGGAGGTGGATGACGGACTGCTGGGAGCGGCGGGGCTCCGCGTGGACGGGCCGCCGGAGTCCGTGCTCTTCTCCCCGGGTGTGCAGACACAGTTCGGCAGACCCAGGATCGTGCACCGGGCCTGATACCGGGAGCGGGGAGCATCGGCCGGAGCGGGAGTCAGCCGAGGACGACGCCCGAAGGTCGGATGCTCAGCGACTCGACGGTCGATTCGCGGGTCGCATCGACCGCCAGCCGCACCGCCTTCGCCACCTGGTCCGGCCGGATCCACGCGTCGGGCCGGTAGTCCTTGCCCTCCCACGCGTGGAGCTCGGCCTGCATGTCCGTGGCCACCCTGCCCGGGTGGATGGAACTCACCCTGACCCCCTGCGGGCGCTCTTCCTCCCTCAAGGCATCGGTGAAGGCGCGCAGCGCGAACTTCGTTCCGCTGTACACGGCCGATCCGGCTCCGGAACTGTAGCCGGATCCACTGTTGATGGCGATGACCTGACCCCGTGCGGCCCGCAGCGCGGGCAGGAGCGCGCGCGTGAGCGAGGCGACGGCGAAGACGTTGACCTCGAAGCTCTCACGCCAGGCGTCGTCGGACAGTTCCGCCACGGTGCCCATGCGCAGCACGCCCGCGCTGTGGATCAGCACATCGAGCCGCGGGATGCCGGCGACAGCGGCGGCAACCTGACCGGCGTCGCGCAGTTCCGCGGCGAAAGGCTCTGCCGAGGGGAACGAGGACGACAGGTCCGCGAGCGCCGCCAGATCGCGGCCGCCGAGCAGCAGGTGGTGCGTGGACGCGAGCTCATCCGCGATGGCGCGGCCGATGCCGCGTGACGCGCCGGTGATCAGGACGACGGGTGTGGGTGACATGGTTTCACCCTAGCAATGCTCTGCGTCGCGCCGGGAGCGCCCGTCGCATCAGCCGAATCCGACCGCAGGAGCCGCGGGCCGTTGACAATACTGCCCTCACGGGCACAGACTCGCCGAACAACAAATGTTTCACAGAGGGAAACTTCAACCGCGCCAAGGAAGGCTCACCATGACGGAGATCGACCTGACGGAGGGCGACGTGCTCCGCGCCGCAACGGCCCTCGTGAAGGCCTTCGGTGACACGGACACCGCGGCGTACTTCGAGTGCTTCGCCGAGGAGGCCTCCTTCGTGTTCCACACCGAGGTCGCCCGCCTGGACAGCAGGTCCGAGTACGAGCGGCTGTGGGGGTCGTGGCTGGCCGAGGGCTGGCGGGTCACGGAATGCACCAGCCGCAATCAGGCGGTTCAGCTCCTCGGAGCAGTAGCGGTATTCGCGCACGACGTGCGAACGACGACGACGACCGGTGGCATCGCTTCCACCACGGAGGAACGGGAGACCATCGTCTTCAGGAGGATCGGCGATGACGTGAAAGCGGTCCACGAGCATCTCAGCCCTGCCCCCGTTCCTCCCGTTCCGGCGGAAGCGCCGACCCGATGAGCCAGAGACATACCGTTCCGACCGGCCCCTCGGCATACCGTCGGCTGTCCGCGCACCTCGACAGGAACTCCGACGGGTACGGACCCATCAGGGGAACACTCGGAACGCGGCGCATGGGCATGATCTGGCTCGCCGCGAACCTGGTCGTCACGACGCTCCTGACCGGTACGCTCTTCGTCCCCGGCATCAGCTGGGGCATGGCCGTCGGGATGATCGTGCTCGGCACGCTGATCGGCGGGTCGGTGCTGGTGCTCGTGGGCAACATGGGCACGCGCACGGGCCTGGCCACGATGTCCCTGACGAAGGGATCCTTCGGGCTGCGCGGGTCCTTCCTGCCGGTCGCGGCGAACGTCGTCACGCTCATGGGGTGGAGTTGGGTGCAGGCCATGCTCGCGGGAGTTACCGTGAACTTCCTCGTCGAGCAGGTGACGGGCTTCTCGAGTCCCATCCTGTTCTCCGTGCTGTGCCAGCTGCTCGTGGTATGCCTGGCGATCTTCGGCCACGCGGGAATCGCCCGGGTGGAACCCTGGCTCGCGCTCGTCATCCTCGCCTTCATGGCGTACATCTTCGCCACGGCGTTCCTCTCCTACGGCCCCGCGGAGCTGACCGCGATCCCCGTGGACACCGGGGCCGGCTGGACCGCGGTCGCCGCCCTCGACGTCGTCATCGCGACAGCGATCTCGTGGACGGTGCTCTCTGCGGAGTTCAACCGCCTCGCGCGGAGCCAGTCGGCGGGCATCGTGGGGTCGGGCGTCGGATACACGCTCTCCACGGTCCTTGCCATGACGCTCGGCGCGACGGCGATCGGCTACGTGGTGCTCGACGGCGGGAAAGCGATCTCCTTCGACCCGACCGTGATCGTCGCGGCGTTCGGGGCGCCACTGGCGGTCGTGATCTTCCTGTCCGTCATGGCCACGAACACGATGGTGGTCTACGGGATGGTCTCCTCGGTCGTCAACATGGTGCCCTCGCGCCGCGTGACCTTCCTTCCGACGGCGATCGTCCTCGGAATCGTCTCGATCCTCGGTTCGACCTGGCTGGCCCTGCTCAACCAGTTCACCGCCTTCCTGGTGGTGATCGGCGCGCTGTTCATCCCGGTCTTCGCCGTCATGCTGGTCGACTACTACCTCGTGCGGGCTCGGCATTACAGCCATGACATCCTGCGCGGTGAGGGAGGCGAGTACTGGTACCGCGGCGGGGTGAACATCGCCGCGGTCCTGATATGGCTCATCGGCGCGGGAGTGTCGCTCCTGCTGACCTACGTGGTCCCGAGTCCGATCGGTGCGACGATTCCCACCTTCGTTCTCTCGGCCCTGCTGTACCTCGGGTGGGCGGCCGCCACGGGGCGGATCGACCGGAGGAGGCATCCCCGTACCCACCTGTCGGATGCCGCGGAGGCCGGAGGAGCAGATGCGGATCGTTGATCTCTCGCACCCGATCCGAACCGGGATGCAGGTGTTTCCCGGCGATCCCGAGGTGGTGCTGAGCACTGTCGCCACCGTCGCGGAGGACGGCTACCAGGTCGCTTCGCTCCACGCGGGCTCACATACCGGGACGCACCTCGATGCCCCGCTGCACTCGATCGTGGGAGGCGATTCCGTGGACCGCCTCGATCTCGCCCGATTGGTGGGAACCGCGCTGATCGTGCGGTGCGATGATCGGGAAGCAGGCGAGGAGATCACCTGGAATACCGTCTCGGACCAACTGCAGGACCTGGCAGGCCATGCCATGGTCCTGTTCCGGACGGGCTGGTCCGCGCACTTCGGCACGCACCGCTATCTCGAGCATCCGGTGCTGGCTCCCGAGGTGGCCGAACGACTGCTTGCGCTCGGGATCAGCGTCGTCGGAACCGACACCCTCAACCCGGACCCGACCGTCGCCGGGGACGGCCGGTTGCCGTTCCACGCGATCTTCCTCGGGGCAGGAGGGGTCATCGTGGAGAACCTCACGAATCTTGCGGAGGTCACGTGGCAGCGCCCGCTCGTGTCACTGCTCCCGATGCCTCTCGCGGGCGCGGACGGGGCGCCCGTCCGCGCCGTCGCCATCATGAATGACGACGGCGCGACGATCTGACGCCACGACCGGGCGCCTCGATTGCTACTCCGCGCGCGAGAGGGCCTCGAGCTCGTCCGCCGAGAGCTCCAGTTCGGACGCTTGGGCCGAGTCCTGGATGCTCTCGGGCCGGGAGGCGCCGGGGATGGGGATCACCGTCGGCGCGAGCGCGAGCTCCCAGGCGAGGCACACCTGCTGCGGGCTCACGCCGCGCTTGTCCGCGATCTCCTGGAAGGCGGCGAAGTGCTCTCCGAGCCCACCGGCCTTCTGGATCCCGCCCAGGGGACTCCACGGCAGGAAGGCGATGTCGTTCTCGCCGCAGTACCGGAGTTCGTCCTCACTCGACCGGAAGGCCGGCGAGAACTGGTTCTGCACGGAGACGAGCTTCCCGTCGAGGACCTGATTGGCCTTCCGGATCTGATCGACGGTGGCGTTCGAGATGCCCGCCATGCGGATCACGCCCTCGTCCAGCAGATCCTTCAGGGCGCCGACGGAATCCTCGTAGGGCACGTCGGTGTCCGGGCGATGGAACTGGTACAGGTCGATCGCGTCGCCGCCGAGGCGCTTGAGCGAGGCCTTCGCAGCTTCCTTGAGGTAGTCGGGGTGGCCGTTCTGCGTCCATGAGCCGTCACCGGGACGCAGGTGCCCGCCCTTGGTCGCCACGAGGACGCGGGAGCTGTCCGAGCCGTAGCTTCCGAGCGCTTTCGCGATCAGGGTCTCGTTGTGGCCCACCTCGTTCGCGTCGCGGTGGTAGGCGTCCGCCGTGTCGATCAGCGTGACACCGGCGTCGAGCGCGGCATGGATGGTGCGGATGGAGCGGTCCTCATCGGGACGGCCCTCGATGGACATGGGCATTCCGCCCAGGCCGAGGGCGCTGACAGGGGTACCGCCGAGCGAACGTTGCTGCATTGTCGTTCTCCTTAGGATAGACGTGCAGTCCACATGGTAAGCATGCTTCGGACCGGGCCGCGACCGTCCCGTTCAGTCCAGGTCGAAGATCCGCCGTACCACGCGTCCGTCCGCGAGCGCGTCGAGGCTCTCGTTGAGGTCGGAGAGGGGCCGGGTGTCGGTGTGGAGCAGCTCGACGGGCAGGATGCCCTTCCGCCACATCCCGAGGTAGGTCGGGATGTCCCGTTCGGGGACCGCGTCTCCCATGTAGGAGCCGAGCAGCCGGCGGCCCATGCCGGCGAACTGCAGCGCCTGCGTGGTGATCTGCTGATCGGGGTGCGGAAGCCCGACGGACACCACCGCACCACCGCGGGCCAGCAGTTGCAGCCCTGCCTCGATGACGCGACCGCTCCCGACCGCCTCGATCACGACGTCGGCGCCACCGTCGGTCGCCGCGCGCACCAGGTCGGTGGCGTCGTCGGGGCCGCCCGTATGGTGCGCGCCGCAGCGCCGACCCAGGTCCTGTTTCGCAGGGAGGGGATCGATGGCGATGACGGTGGTGCCCGGTACCTGGACCGCGGCCATGACCGCCATGAGGCCCACTGCGCCGAGACCGAAGACGACGACGGACTGGCCGTGCTGCAGCGCCGCCGTATGAAGGACCGCTCCGATCCCGGTCAGTGCCGCACATCCGAACATCGCCGCGACGTCGAAGGGGACGTCGTCGTCGATCACCACCACCGATTCACGGGCCACGACCGCGTAGTCGGCGAAGGCGGAGACGCCGAGGTGGTGGTTGACCCGCTCGCCGTCGGGGCTCTGCAGCACGGCGGTCCCGTGCAGGAGATCGCCGCTCCCATTCGACTCTGCGCCGCGATAGCAGAGTGCAGGCCGGCCGGCTGAGCAGGCACGGCAGGAGCCGCAGGCCGGGACGAACACCAGGACCACGTGGTCTCCCGCGCTGACGTCCTCGACGCCGTCGCCGACGCTCTCGACGACACCCGTCCCCTCGTGTCCCAGTGCCATGGGCAGGGGACGGACCCGGGACCCGTTCACCACGGAGAGGTCGGAGTGGCACAGGCTCGCGCGGGTGATCCGGACGCGCACCTCCCCGCGCCTGGGTTCCGGAACGGGGATCATCTCCAGCGAGAGCGGGGTGCTCCGGCTGTACGGAGCGGGCAGTCCGGCCGTGCGGAGCACAGCAGCGCGCATCATCTGGCTCATAACTTCCCTCGTCACAAAGGTACGGACGGCGCCAGTCTAGGTGCAGGCCAGTACCGTTAGGACCACACCGGTCGACCGGAGGACGATGGCCCGAGCCGGCACGAGCCCGAGGAGCAGGCAGCATGGAAGTACCGTTCTACGTCTGGGCCGGGACGATCATCGGCATCGTGGGTCTGCTGCTGTTCGATTTCTTCTTCCATGTTCGCAAGGCCCACACGCCCACCCTCAGGGAATCGGCCATCTGGTCCTCCATCTATGTCGGCCTCGCCCTCCTCTTCGGGGTCGGAGTGCTGGTGTTCGGGGGAACCACCATGGGCACCGAGTACTTCGCCGGCTACGTCACGGAGAAGGCGCTCTCGGTGGACAACCTCTTCGTCTTCCTCATCATCATGGCGAGCTTCAAGGTGCCACGCGCGGACCAGCAGAAGGTCCTGTTGTTCGGCATCGTGTTCTCGCTCATCGCCCGGACGGGCTTCATCTTCCTCGGCGCTGCGCTGATCAACAGCTTCGCCTGGGTGTTCTACATCTTCGGCCTGATCCTGCTGGTCACCGCGGGCAACCTGCTGAAACCGCATTCCGAGTCCGACGACGGGCAGACCCTCGCGGTACGGCTGGCCAGGCGCTTCCTCCCGGCATCGGAGCACTACGACGGCGACAGACTGTTCACCATGGAGGACGGCAAGCGTGTCCTCACGCCGATGCTGCTGGTCATGGTCGCCATCGGCGCCACCGACATCCTGTTCGCACTGGACTCGATCCCGGCCATCTTCGGCCTCACGCAGAACACCTTCATCGTCTTCACCGCGACGGCGTTCTCGCTCATGGGCCTGCGCCAGCTCTTCTTCCTGATCGACGGCCTGCTGGACCGCCTCATCTACCTCTCCTACGGTCTGGCGGTGATCCTCGGGTTCATCGGCGTGAAGCTCATCCTGCATGCCCTGCACGAGAACAACCTGCAGTTCATCAACAACGGGGAACACGTGGACGTCGTCGAGATCAGTACCGGACTCTCACTGAGCGTCATTCTCGGGGTGCTCGTGGTGACGGTCCTGGCTTCCGTGCTCAGCCCGAAGGGAAGGGCCAAGAACGCCATCTCGGGGGCCGAGCGCCACGCTGCCGAATATCTCGACCTCACCTACGAGACGGACATCACCGAGCGCGAGAAGATCTACGCGAAGCTCTGCGCGGAGGAACAGGACCTCAGGAAGCTCCCGGAGAAGTTCAAGCGCCTGATCCGCAACGAAACAGAGTTCATGGACATGATCAGGAAGGCGCACGCGGAGCACGATGCCGCTCTGGAGCGCAAGCCCGGCCGGTAGGACTACTTCCTGTCGCGCTCGACGATCCGGCCGATGATGCCGCTGTCCAGGATCTCGCCGAGCAGTTCCGCTGGAGAACCGGGGGGAAGGGGCACCCCGGCCCGCCCCCGGAGGGTGCTGACATCCAGGCCCGCGAGGAACAGGGAGCCGAAGGTCTCCAGTGAGTGGGGTCGGGCAAGATCGTCGACGGGGATGCGGAACGGCCGGTCGACGGTGCAACCGTTCTCGTCGCCTTCGGTCCAGGAATAGGGAGCGCGGCACAGCAGGGCCTCGTCCGAGGGGGTCACGTCGTCGATGAGTTCATTGACGGCCTGTGAGACGAGGTCGGCGTCCTCGGGCTCGAGTCCGCAGACACCGTGGAGATACGCGTCGAATGCGAAGTAGTCGGTGAAGCCGCCCATGTTGCAGTAGTGCATCCACGTCTCGTAGGCAGTCAGCCCTGCGAACGTCATCGCCGTCCGGGTGTCCTCGTTCTGCATCCTGCTCAACTCCTCGTCGCGGCTCCCTGCTGAGCCTGGTTCCATCCTTTCCCGGTGACCTCAAGTGAATGGGTGGCGCAGCCTCAGTTTTAGCGCAAGGTGTCGGGCGCACCCCCTCGAGCGGGGGCAGGAAAAGCTCAGGAATCAGGGCGCGGGGTGACAGCGGCAGGAGAGAGCGGAATCGGCCGGACGACTCGCTAGTGGATGACCTTCAGTCCGACGACGCCGCCGACGATCATGAGGAGGAACAGGACCTTCAGCAGGGACGCCGGTTCCGCTCCGGTGGCCATGGCGTAGACCACCGTCAGGGAGGCTCCGATCCCCACCCACACGGCATAGGCGGTGCCGGTCGGCAGCGTGCGCATGGCGAAAGCGAGCCCGGCCATGCTCGCGATCATGGCGACAGCGAACACCAGGGTGGGGCCGATCCTGCTGAATCCCTCGGACCTGCCGAGGGCGGTTGCCCAGACCGCTTCGAGTACTCCCGAGACGACAAGTATGATCCAGGCCATGACTTCCTCCCGTGAGCCGTCTTGTCGCACACCGGGTACGGCCCCCTCGTCCGGGAAACGGTGAGAGTCCGTTCCGCCTCCCATGGTGCCACGGGAAGAGCCTCCTGGGTTTGTCGCCGAACCAGGCGGACACGCACGACGCAGTGGCTCGCCCAGCGGGAGATCGGCGGGTAGCGCGCGCGTCGCTTCATCGTCGATTCGTCGGGACGAGACCTCCACGAGGATCCTCGAACGGATTCGGACACCGGTTGTCGCCCTACCGGTAGCGGCGTGCCCTCCGGGCGGGGATGATGAGGCGATGACGACGTATTCCGGTACGAAGGAGTTCGAGGGCGCGACCTTCGTCCAGGCGAGCTTCAAGGGTGCCACTGTGCGATTCTCCGACGTCAGTGGCGTCAGGATGCGCGCTGTGGACGTGGATGGACTCGACATCGACAGTCACGACCTGTTCCTCGGCAGCCTCATCGTCAACGGGGTCGACGTGGTGCCGCTCGTGGATGCCGAGCTCGACCGGCAGTTCCCGGGCCGCGAGTTGCAGAGGGCACAGACACCCGAGGGCCTCCGCGAAGGGTGGGTGGCTGTGCAGTCTGCATGGCAGGAGACGGTGACCACCACACCCGAGAGCCTGGTGAACGTTCGGGTGCAGGACGAGTGGTCCCTGGCCCAGACCCTGCGCCACCTCATCCTGGCGACGGACGCCTGGCTCGGCGGCGGGGTCCAGCAGAAACCGCAACCGTTCCACGAGATCGGGCTGGTCTTCACCGGTGCCGCGCAGATGGGCTTCGACCTGTCGATCTTCCGCGAGGAAGCACCGGCATACGAGGAGATCCTTGCGGTACGGGCTGAACGGCAACAGCAGGTGACAGACTTCCTAGCCACGGCGACGGTGCAGTCGCTCGCGGAAGAACGACGGAATCCATGGGGCGGTGATGATTGGCGTCCCAGCGTCGGTGACTGCCTTCGCGTGATCCTCGAAGAAGAATGGGCGCACCTGCGCTACATCCGGCGTGATCTCGCGCGTATTCCCTGACTCGGCCCGGATGAGCCGGAGAAACGGATCGTCCGTTTCTCCGGCCGATGAATCTCTTCATCGCAGCCGCGCCGGTCTGCCCCTGCGGGCGTGGCACGTCTCCGGGTTATCCGGCCTGACCTCGTGGGGGCTCGTGCTGAACTACAGTGACGAAATGACATCGGATATGTTTCCGACAGTGGACTTTCTCTCGCCTGGTGTCGAACGGATGGACATCGGTATTCATTGATTCGGAGGGACGGACAAGAACCGATAGAAGCACGAGACCTGCCCGATCCGATCGAAGGAGAATTCCATGGCTGAATCCAAACTTGTACCGCAGAAACCGACAGGAGCATTCATCGGCGCCAGCTGGGTTGCGCTGCTCGTCGGAGTGTCGTCCTATCTCATCGGACTGTGGAACGCGACGAGCATGGAGCTCAACGAGAAGGGTTACTACTTCACGATCCTGCTCTTCGGATTGTTCGCGGTGATCTCGATCCAGAAGACGATTCGGGATCGGGCTGAGGATATCCCCGTCACGAATATCTATTACGGCGTGGCATGGTTCTCCGTCGTCGCCTCACTGTCACTCCTGGTGATCGGTCTGTGGAACGCCGACATGGTTCTGTCCGAGAAGGGCTTCTACGGTCTGGCCATGCTGATGTCTCTCTTCGGCGCGATCACCGTCCAGAAGAACGTGCGAGACATGGCGGTGTTCGCAGAGGTGGAGAAGGGCGAGAACCCGAGGCGGAAGCTCTTCTCGGGCCAGGACATTCCTGCCGCAACGCCCGGGTCGACTGATCGCCCTACCTCCCATCCGACCCTCGGTCGACCGGAATGACCGGCGAGCCGGGAGCAGCGCAGGCGTGACCCGGCACGACAAGGAGGAGGAACGACCTGCCTCTCCGCCGGTCAGGTGGGCTCGGTGCGGGACCACAGAGCCTTTCAGGCCGTGATGACCGATCCGCCCGCTACCTGCCAGCGAGCGTCGAGGCGCACGTTCTCGAGCAAACGGCGGTCGTGCGTGACCAGGAGCAGCGCACCCGTGTAGGACTCCAGGGCGTCCTCGAGCTGCTCGATCGCCGGGAGGTCGAGGTGGTTGGTCGGTTCGTCCAGGACCAGCAGATTCACTCCGCGCGCCTGCAGCAGCGCCAGTCCAGCCCTGGTCCGCTCCCCGGGGGAGAGGGAACCTACCGCGGACCTCGCCTGGTCGGCCTTGAGCCCGAACTTGGCCAGCAGGGTCCGCACCTCGCCCTGCGTCAGCTCGGGTACCAGCGATTCGAAGGCCGCACCGAGGGGGAGTCCCTCGTCCAGCTGTCCACGGGCCTGGTCGATCTCGCCGACGGCCACGCTCGACCCGAGGGCGGCCGTGCCGTCGTCGGGCGCCTGATGCCCCAGCAACAGGCGTAGGAGCGTCGATTTGCCCGCTCCGTTCGGGCCGGTGATGCCGATGCGCTCGCCTGCGGCGACCTGCACCGACACGGGGCCGAGAGTGAATGTGCCCTGTGTGACCGAGGCATTGTTCAGCGTGGCGACGACGGAACTCGAGCGGGGGGCGGAACCGATCGTGAACTGGAGCTGCCACTCCTTGCGCGGTTCTTCGACCTCGTCCATCCGGGCGATGCGCGATTCCATCTGACGCACTTTCTGGGCCTGCTTCTCCGAGGACTCGGCGCTCGCCTTGCGTCGGATCTTGTCGTTGTCCGGGTTCTTCTTCATCGCGTTGCGTACCCCCTGCGAGCTCCATTCGCGCTGCGTGCGGGCTCGTCCCACGAGGTCCTGTTTCTTCTCCGCGTACTCCTCGTAGGCCTCGCGGGCATGCCTCCGAGCCACCGCGCGCTCCTCGAGGAAGGCGTCGTAGCCGCCGTCGTACACGGCGACCTTGTTCTGCGCCAGATCGAGTTCGACGACGGTGGTCACGCAGCGGGCGAGGAACTCACGATCGTGCGACACGAGCACGACGCCGCCGCGCAGGTTCTGGATGAAGGCCTCGAGTCGCTCGAGGCCCCCGAGGTCGAGGTCATTGGTGGGCTCGTCGAGGAGAACCAGGTCGAATCGGCTCAACAGGAGCGTCGCAAGGGCGACCCGCGCGAGTTGCCCTCCGGAGAGCGCGGTGGTCGGGGTCGCCGGGTCGAGGCCCCCGGCGACATCCGCCAGGACCGAGGGCATGCGGTCCTCGAGGTCCACTGCCCCGGAGGCCATCCAGTGGTCGAGGGCGCCCGCGTAGGCGTCGTCGAGCCCTTCGCCCCGCTTCCGAGAGCGGCGGCGGCGTCCTCCATGGCGAGCGTGGCAGCCGTAGCCCCCGTGCGCCGGCCGATGTAGCCGGCCACCGTCTCACCAGCCACCCGTTCGTGCTCCTGCGGCAGCCAACCGATGAACGCGTCCGGAGGGGTGGTGCGCACTGTTCCGGCGATCGGCGTGTCCGCACCGGCGAGGAGCCGGAGGAGCGTGGTCTTGCCGGCGCCGTTGGCTCCCACCACTCCGATCACGTCGCCCGGGGCGACGGTGAGGTCGAGCTTGGAGAAGAGGGTGCGGTGGGCGTGGCCCCCGGACAGGTCTTTCGCCACGAGTGTCGCAGTCATACCTCCAGTCTAGGAGGGGTGGTCTGCAGGGGTCAGGCGGCGTGCCAGATGCTGTATTCGTCCAGGTGCAGGATGGCCCGGTGTCCGGCCAGGTCGTCCCTGATCCACACGACGCCGAGCCCCGGAGCGGTGTCCTCCACGCACCCGCGATAGTGCACCTCGTTCTTCCGGCGCGCTTCGACGACGGTTCCTCTGCTGAGTCCGCCGAGATCGAGGACGCGGGCCGTGCTGGGGGTGGCCGTGGCGGTCATGGTGCTCCTTGGTGTTTCGCGATGCCTGGAACGGCCCGGATACCCGGGCGACTCCTTCCATGATTCGGGACCGTTGTTGCCGGGGTATTTCGGGGGCGTTATGTTCTCGAGGACCCGTCCCGGTGTATTTCCCGCGGCTGATCGGTGAACGAATGATGAACGGGTACCGTTAACGGGACGAGCTTCCCTCCTGAAGAGGCCTGAATGTCAAGGTGTTCGGCGAATTGCGAGCGGATGGAAAGCGAGGAGGTGCCATGGCGGGCAAGAGTCCTTCCGTGACCCGACGGGCTGTCCGCGTTCTCGGGCTCACCGTGGTCTACGCCCTGATCTGGGTGGGGCTCGCGTTACTCATCGCAGCCGTCGGCATCCGGTTCTACTGGGGTGAGATCTCCGTCAGCCAGATGCTGCTGAATCTCGTTTCGGTGGAGGTCGACGGCGGGGGCGGAGGTATCGTCTGGGCGGGCATCCTGGGCGTCGGTGTCCTCCCTCTGCTGATCACCGCCGGCCTCGCTGCCTGGCAGTACTCACGGCGCCGCAAGCGCGTTCGTGAGGGCGACGACGTGACGGGTCCGCGTCGCTCCCCGTGGATCGTGCGTAGCGTGTCCACCGCCCTCGTGGCCGCGGTCGTCGTCGGTGGTACGACCGCCTTCGCCAGTTCGGTGGGGATCAAGGATTATATCCAGGCTGCCAATTCGGAGTACGACCTCAGCGACTACTACGTGGAGCCCACCGTCACGAGCGCCGAGAACAAGCGCAACCTGGTACTGATCTACCTCGAGTCGGGGGAGGAGACCCTCGCCGACGACCAACTCTTCGAGAAGGACGCCTTCGTGCCGCTGAAGGAGGCCACGAAGCCCTCGGACGGCTGGCAGAGCGTGAACGATCTCCAGCAGTACAGGGGCGGTGGCTGGACGATGGCCGGGCTCGCCTCGACCCAGTGCGGCATCCCGCTGAAAGGTACGGGCTCCACCACGGGCAGCAGCGTCGCCACCGAGCCGGGTGACGACGTCGACACCTACCTGGGCGGAGTCACCTGCCTGGGTGACGTCCTCGGCGAGCACGGGTACACCAACGTCTTCCTGGGAGGCGCCAGCTCCTCCTTCGCGGGCAAGGGCACCTTTCTCGACAGCCACGGCTATTCGGACGTGAAGGGTCTCGCCGACTGGCGCGCTGCGGGCGAACCCGGAGTCAGTTTCCGCAGCGACTGGGGGCTGAGCGACGAACGCCTGATGGCTCACGCCAAGGACGAGATCGACGTGCTGCACGCCGAGGCGGAGAAGACCGGTCAGCCGTTCAACCTGTCCGTGCTGACGCTGGACACCCACGAGCCGGTGCACGTCTACGACTACTGCCCCGTGGACACGGAGAACGAGGTCACCTCCGTCTTCTCCTGCTCCATGGCGCAGGTGGCCGGGTTCGTGGACCACATGGAGGAGAAGGGCTACCTCGAGGACACCGCCGTGGTGATCATGGGCGACCACCTCAAGCACATGAGTGCCGGCGATGCCTTCCACGAGCAGTTGGACGATCACGCCAACCGCACCATCTTCAATCGCATCTGGGTTCCGGGCACTGACGGCACCACCGCACTGCGCCCCGGCGTCGACCAGCTCAGCCTGTATCCCACGATCCTCGAAGCTGCCGGACTGACGCTGGAGAACCGGGAGGCAGGTGTGGGAGTGTCCGCCTTCGCCACGACCATCCCGGACCATTCGGCGCAGGCGATGGCGCCGGACCCCTACGCCGAGCTGCTGGACGCGCTGTCGCCGCGGTTCTATGCGGATGCCTGGGCTGGCGCGGTGGCCTCCCCCTGATACCGGCGTCTGTGACGACGATCGACGCGAGGGCTGCCCAGTATGCCGATCGTTGCCTAAGCTACTCGGATGAGCCACCCCACGGAGCCGGACCGCGCGTACCTGCAGTCGATCGACGATCGGACGCGGAGGCTCCTGGTCGAGGCTGAACCGGAAGCCTCCTCCTTCGCGGGTGCACCGTCGGAGATCTCGCGGACCGTCGAACAGGGCGTCGAGAACATCGCCGAGCGACTGCGGAACGTGGTCCAGCAACTCCACGCCCACCCGGAGACCGCGTTCGAGGAGCACGCGAGCGCGGCGCTCCTGCACCAGGAGATCACCCGTCACGGCATCGATGCGCGCCTCGGCGATCACGGCGTGGAGACGTCCGTCCGGGCGGAGGTCGGCGACGCGGGCCGGGGACCGACCGTCGCGGTCCTCGCGGAGTACGACGCCCTGCCGGAGATCGGGCACGCCTGCGGGCACAACGTCATCGCAGCCGCCGGACTCGGTGCCTTCCTGGCGCTCGCTTCAGTGGCGGAAGCCCTGCCCGGAAGGGTCCTGTTCCTCGGTACACCGGCCGAGGAGGGCCACTCGGGCAAGGAGGTCATGGCCCGCAACGGCGCTTTCGACGACGTCGACGCCGCCATCATGGTGCATCCGTACGGGTACGACCTCGCCGACCAGGTGTGGCTCGGGAGGCGACTTCTCACCATCACGTTCACGGGAGTGGAGGCACACGCCTCGGCGCAGCCGTTCATGGGTCGCAACGCGCTCGATGCCGCGAACCTCACCTACCAGGGCATCGGTCTGTTGCGCCAGCAGCTGCCGCCTTCCGACCGGGTCCACGCCAACCTCACCGCCGGCGGCGAGAGCCCGAACATCATCCCCGGCAGGGCCGTTCTGAAGCTCTACGCCAGGTCCCAGCAGCCCTCCACCCTGAAGGACCTCAGCGCACGCCTGGAGGACGTGGCCCGCGGCGCCGCCCTGATGACAGGGACCGGGGTCGAGCTCCGGTGGGACGAACACCCGCCGTCGCTCCCGATCCGCACGAACAGCGCACTGACAGGACGGTGGGTGGCGGCCCAGCAGCGCCGCGGCCGCTCCCCGCTGCCCCTCGGCGTCGTGTCCGAGACCCTTGCCGCTTCGACCGACTTCGGGAACGTCAGCTACCGGGTACCGGGTATCCACCCGCTCATCCGGATCGCGGAACCCTCCACCGCGCTGCACACGCGCGGTTTCGCGGACGCGGCGCGGAGTGCGGCTGCGGAGCAGGGAGCGCTCGACGGCGCCGTCGGCCTCGCGCTGACCGCCCTGGACTACCTGTTCGACGCATCCCTGCAGAGCGCGGTCCGTGAGGAGTTCGAGGGACAGGGCGGGTCGATCGACGTGCCCGCCTACTTCCACTGACCGTTCCGGCATCCCGTACAGCACGCAGTATCCGCAGCTCGACCGCCGAGGAGAACGCATGTCTTCCACCGCAGCAGCCCGCCCGGGTCTGACGGACCGATTCCTGACCGGCGTGGAGAGGGTCGGCAACAAGCTGCCCGATCCGTTCATGCTCTTCCTGATCCTCTTCGGGATCACCGCCGTGGTGACCACGGGCATGGCCATCGGGAACGTGACGGTGCGGGTGCCCGGGGCCGACGAGGAGACCGTGATCAAGGGCCTGTTCACGGGCGAGGGCATGACCTGGCTGACCGAGAACATCGGGGCCAACTACCTGGGCTTCCCGCCGCTCGCCACGGTGCTGCCCATCCTGCTCGCCGTCGGCGTCGCAGAGAAATCCGGGCTGCTGGGAGCCCTGATCCGCAGGGTCTTCGGCTCCGCGCCCCGCTGGGCGCTGCCGTACGCCGTTGGATTCGTCGGCGTCGTCGGCTCGGTCATGTCCGACTCCGCGTTCGTCATCATCCCGCCGCTCGCGGCACTGGTCTTCAAGGCCGCGGGCCGGCACCCCGTGGCCGGCCTGCTCGGCGGTTTCGCGGCCGCGGGCGCCGGGTACTCGACCAATCTGCTGGTCACGAGCCTCGACGCACTGTTCGCCGGGATCACGACGGCCGTGACCGAGAACCTGCCCGACGCCGGCTCGCCCGTCACCCCGCTGTCGAACTACTACTTCAACGTCGTGTCGTCGGTGGTGCTGATCCTGATCGCCGGATTCATCATCGACAAGGTGCTCGAGCCCCGGCTCACGCGGCAGAACGTGCCGATGGAAGAGCGGCTCGAGGACGGCGAGCACGCCTCCGCCCCCGTGGTCCTCAAGGCCGAGCTCGAGCCGCAGGAGGCGCGCGGGCTCCGGTGGTCGGTGATCGTGGGTGTCGTCGTGGCCCTGGTGATCCTGGTGGCCGTGATCGTCCCCGACTCGCCCTGGCGCAACGAGACCGGTGGCTTCCTGCCGCGCTCGCCGCTGCTGAGCTCGATCGTCTTCATCGTGTTCCTCCTCTTTACCATCCCGGGGCTCGTGTACGGGCGGATCGTCGGAACCATCACCACGGGCCGCGACGTGCCGCGGGTCATGGGCGAGGCCATCAAGGACATGGCGGGCTTCCTGGTCCTCGCGTTCATCCTCGGCCAGTTCATCGCGCTGTTCAACTGGTCCGGAATCGGGTCGTGGATCGCCGTCGCCGGCGCCGGGGCACTCGAGGGCATCGGACTGACGGGCTACCCGGCGATCATCGCGTTCATCCTCCTGGCCTCCGTGCTGAACCTGTTCATCATCTCGGGCTCCTCGATGTGGACGCTCATGGCGTCCGTCTTCGTGCCGTTGTTCGCGCTGCTCGGCTACGAACCCGCCTTCATCCAGGGCGCCTTCCGGGTGGGGGACTCCGCCACGCAGGTCATCACGCCGCTGAACCCGTACATGATCGTGTTGCTCACCATGCTGCGGAAGTACGAGCCGAACGCCGGGTTGGGGACCTTGATGGCCCGCATGCTGCCGTTCGTGGTGCCGTTCTGGCTGGCCTGGGTGGCCATCCTGACGGTGTTCTTCTACCTCGACCTGCCCATGGGGCCGGGCAACGGGATCTTCATCCGGAACTGATCCTCCCCGTCACGCGAACTCTTCACAGGGGAAGCGTGCGCACCCCCGGGACGTGCGACGAGCGGAATAGGTGCCCCGGTGCACCGGTTATGCGGGACGAGCCCATTTCCCGACGGAAGGATCAGCCGTGACAACGGTGTATGCCCTGCACGAGAACCCGGAGTGGTTCCCGCCCTTCGCCCGCGCCTTCGAGGCGGAAGGAGTGGAGGTGGTCGAGTGGCTGCTCACGGACGGGGTACTCGACCTCGATGCCGTTCCACCGGAGGGAATCTTCTGGTCCCGTATCAGCGCTTCCGCGCACACCCGGGACCACGGTCTGTCCAAGGACTACGCACGCTCCGTGCTGTCCTGGCTCGAGGCCCACGGACGCCGCACGGTCAATGGACGGCGCGTGCTGGAGCTCGAGATGAGCAAGGTCGACCAGCTCACAGCTCTCCGGGCTGCAGGCATCGAGACGCCCCGCACCGTCGCCGCCGTCGGGCGCCACCGCATCGTCGAAGCGGCGAAGGACTTCGGGACGCCGTTCATCATCAAGCACAACCAGGGCGGGAAGGGCCTGGGTGTGCGGAAGTTCGACTCGCACGGGGAGCTCGCCGAGTACGTGGGGTCGGACGAGTTCGAGGAGCCGCAGGACGGCATCACGCTGGTGCAGGAGTTCATCCAGGCCGCGGAACCATTCATCACGCGCGCGGAGATCGTCGGCGGGACATTCGTCTACGCGATCAAGGCCGACACCGCGCGCGGCGGCTTCCAGCTGTGTCCGGCGGACGCCTGCGCCATCGATCCGCAGACCGGCAAGCCCATCATGCCGCCGGGAGCGACGATCGAGCCCGAGCCGGATCAGCAGCTGTTCAGCCTCCGCGAGGGATTCGACCACCCCGTCATCGCCCTCTACGAGGAGTTCGCCCGCCGCAACGGCCTCGAGGTCTGCGGGATCGAGTTCATCGAGACGGCAGACGGGCGGGTGCTGACGTACGACGTCAACACGAACACCAACTACAACGCCGCCGTCGAGGCGGTCGCCCCGAAGTCCGCTCCCCGGGAACTGGTCCGCTACCTGTCGACCCTCGGCTGACGGTCCGACGACTGGTCCGCTGCAGAGCGTGGCTTTCGGGGCGGTCGTCCCCGATAATCGGCTTGTCGTCACGGTAGACGCAGCAACGGCGCCGACGGGCGAGGGGTCGCCCGGTACGGGGAAAGGACGGAGCAACGATGTCCCGGTTCACGAAGGACGGCAAGGTCAAGCCGGAGACTCTCCCGAGTACGCTCCAGCGCTCGGAGGAGAAGGCTCAGGACACCTTCGCCGCGACACTCGATGCGGCAGAGGAGCAGTACGGCGACGGCGAGCGCGCGCGGAGGACTGCGTTCGCATCGCTCAAGCACGGCTTCGAGAAGGTCGGCGACCACTGGGAGCCGAAGGAGGAGAAGGGCCCGTCGGACCAGCAGGCGGCGACCGGAGGTGCGCGGGCGCGGCCCACGGCGGGGGGAGTGGATGCCAATGCCTCGAAGAAGCACCTCTACGACCTGGCGAAGAAGCTCGACGTGCCTGGACGTTCCTCCATGACCAAGGACGAACTCGTCGAGGCGCTGCAGAGGGCGAACGACCGCGAAACGCGCAGGGCCCGGGAACAGTAGCATTACGCAACAAAACCATTTCGTAATTATCAGCTCCTTAGGTTAGCCTTACTTCTACCTGTCCCCATTGCCTCGAGCGAGGCCCAGAAGTCAAGGAGCCTCATGGCCCCCTCCCGAACACGCGGTCTCATCGCCGTAGCCGCCGCTGCCGTCCTCGCCCTCTCCGCCTGCTCCACCGGCCCTGCCGAGAGCGGGTCCGATTCCACGAGCGGCAGTCCTGCCTCCGCCGACGCTGCGGCTTTCCCCGTCACCATCGAGCATGCGTTCGGCGAGACCATCCTCCACGAGAAGCCGGAGCGCGTGGCCACCGTCTCCTGGGTGAACGCGGACGTCTCGCTCGCCCTCGGCGTCGTGCCCGTCGGCATGCCGGCCGACGCCTACGGCGGTAACGAGAACGAGTCGACACCGTGGAAGGACGCCAAGCTCGAGGAGCTGGACGCCGCCATCGGGTCCGAGAACGCGCCCGCACAGTACTCGGAGGCCGATGGCATCGCCTTCCAGGACATTGCCGCGACGAACCCCGACGTCATCCTCGCCGCGTACTCGGGTCTCTCGCAGGAGGACTACGACACCCTCAGCAAGATCGCCCCGGTCGTCGCCTACCCGGAGACGCCCTACGGCACCGCCTGGCAGGACTCGACGCGGATCATCGGCGAGG
Organism: Vibrio cholerae; assembly: GCA_009728235.1. Lineage (GTDB taxonomy): Bacteria > Actinomycetota > Actinomycetes > Actinomycetales > Micrococcaceae > Arthrobacter_D. The sequence goes on from WNZI01000001.1 coordinate 96,825, forward strand.
CGCTCGGGCTGTCCGACGACGCGGAGCAGCTGGTGACCGAGACGGAGCAGGCGATCGCGGACGCTGCTGCCGAGTACCCGCAGCTCGAGGGCAAGACCTTCATCTACGGCAACCTCGAGCCGGGCAGCGCGGAAGGTGTCAGTGTCTACACCGCGAACGACAACAGGCCGAAGTTCCTGAGCGAACTCGGCATGGTGCAGGCGGACGTCGTCACCGAGAACACGCAGGGCTCCGACGAGTTCTTCATCCCGTGGTCGGCGGAACGGGCCAACGAACTCGACTCCGACATCTTCGTGACCTGGGTCGCGGACGAGGCGACCAAGGACGCCATCGCGGGAGATCCCCTGCTGAGCCAGATCCCCGCCGTCGAGAGTGGTGCGCTCGTCGCGGACAGTGACAACACGCTGACGCTCTCCGTCTCCGCGGCGAATCCCCTGAGCCTGCCATGGGCCCTCGATCGCTTCCTGCCGATGCTCGGCGAGGCCGCAGACCGAGCCTGAGCGGGCTCCTGATTGCCCTTCGCCGGCATCTGGGCTGGAATGGGGGGAGACCGACTCTCGAAGGGAACACCGATGGCTCAGGCGGAAATCAACAAACTTCAGGCAGCAACGGCCTGGGACAGCAAGGGCAAGAAGCTGGGTGACGTCAACGACGTGCACCTCGAGAAGGAGTCGGGGATTCCGGCCTGGGTCACCGTCTCGCTCGGGCTCCTGAATTCACGCAAGCACTACGTACCGCTCGCGAACTCGCGCTTCGAGGGTGATGCCCTGCATCTGGCCTGGAGCAAGAGTGAGATCGCCGAGTCCCCGACCGCAGCCAGCAGCATCGAGCTCTCGCCGGAGGAGGAGTCCTCGCTGATCGACCACTACGGTCTGCGCGACGGCGCGGACGCCTAGTCCGGAAGCCCCCGACACAGCGAGAAGCCCCCATCCGCCGTCAGCGGATGGGGGCTTCGTCGTCGGCCAGGACTAGGTGAGTCCGAACAGGCCCACGATGTTGCCGACAATGAACAGGAGCACGAGGAGCACGACGAGTCCGATCACTCCGATCCAGACGGCGGAGTAGCCCTTCTTCGGCGCGTCCTCCGCATGGCCCTGCTGCCAGGTCGTGCTGGCCTCCCCGGGCGGTGTCTCCCCGGGAGGAACGCCGCCGCCGGGCTCCAGCCCGGTGATGTTCATCTCCTCCGGGTCAGGATTCCCTGCGTTGGACACATCTGGGTTCTTGTCTTCGCTCATGCTCTCTCCCGCGTTGTCGTCAGGCTGCTTCTCCTTCAGACTACGCGGGCGAACATCAGTCTGCTTACTGATCCGGGTGCCGCGCCGCCCCTTGCGCCTACTGCCCGAGACCGGCCGTGCTGCCCCCGGTCGGATCGAAACGCTGCCCGGCCGCGCTGTGGGAGGCGCCCTCCTCGTCTCCGGTCGAAGGGGTGGACGGGGATGTCGAGGATGCGGTCGGAGCGGCCTGCTCGCGGGGTGTCCAGGACATCGTGATGGCCACGCCCCCCTCGGTGTCCTCGACGAAGAGGTGCAGGTCCTCGCCGATGAGCGCCTCGTGGTGCACCGGGTCGCCGGCCTCCCGTGCCATGTCCGCGAGCCGGGAGATGGCCACCGCCATCGCCCGCCCCCAGTCGTGCGGGTGCCGGCTGGTCGACTCCTCGGTAGCGGTGAATTTCCTGTCGGTCGTCGCCATCGTCTGCCCCTGCCGTCGGTGAGGAACCCAAGTACCCTTGCCATTCGGGTGAGTGCCACTTTAGCAAAGCGTCACATAGGACAGGACGTGGTATCCCGTTAAGCATGGACGAGAAGACCACCACGCCCCCTGACGCCGAGGAACGCAGCGCGCGGTTGGCCGTGACCCTGTTCCCCCTCCTGATCCTCGCGGGCGGTCTCGTGGCCGTCCTGACGCCCGACACCTTCGTGGGACTCGGACCTCTGGTCAACCCGCTGCTGGGCATCATCATGTTCGGCATGGGTCTCACCCTCAGGCCTGTCGACTTCGCGCTGGTCGGAAAGCGGCCCATCCCCGTGGTGATCGGCGTCGTGGCCCAGTACGCGATCATGCCGCTGCTGGGGTGGGGGATCTCGATGGCGCTCGGACTGCCGCCGGCGCTCGCGGCCGGAGTCATCCTCGTGGGCTGCTGCCCCGGAGGAACGGCGTCGAACGTGGTGTCCTACCTGGCCCGGGGCGACGTCGCGCTGTCGGTGGCCATGACGTCGGTGTCCACGATCCTCGCGCCGATCCTCACCCCCCTGCTGACGCTCTGGCTGGCGGGTCGGTACATGCCGGTCGACGCGGCGTCGATCGGGCTGTCGATCCTCCAGATCGTGCTGCTCCCGGTCGTCGTCGGCCTCGCCGTCCGCTACTTCCTCCCTCGCGTCGTCGAACGGTTGCTGCCGGCCCTGCCGTGGATCTCCGTAGCCGCGATCACCATCGTGGTCATCGCCGTGGTGTCCGGCAGTGCCGGGATCATCTTCTCCGCCGGGCTGCTGGTCCTGGCCGCGGTGATCCTGCACAACGGACTCGGCTTCGCGCTGGGCTACGGGGCGGCGAAGCTGTTCAAGCTTCCGACGTCCGCGAGGAGGACCACCGCCATCGAGGTCGGCATGCAGAACTCCGGTCTCGCTGCAGGCCTGGCCCGCACCTACCTGACTCCGGAAGCAGCGTTGCCGGGTGCCATCTTCTCGGTGTGGCACAACGTGTCCGGGGCAGCACTGGCCGCGTACTGGCGGCGACGCGACGCGCGCGCAGGGCTGGGCCACGTCGATCCCAGGAGCTGAGGCGCCGGGAGGCACACCATCGGAATAGTCCGGGGCGGTGGCAGGTTGTGGCTGGCGAGGCCCGATGAGGTGCCGTCGAATTCCACCGATTCCGGGAGCTCCCATGACCATCAGCCCTGACACGACGACCACCCGCACCGCCCAGACGCGCGTACCGATCGTGAGGGAGTTGGCCGACCGCTGGAGCCCGCGTTCCTTCGACCCGGAGGCGCTGGTCACGGAGTCCCAGCTGGATGCACTGCTCGAGGCCGCGCGCTGGGCGCCGTCGGCGAGCAACCACCAGCCCCGTCGCTTCATCGTCGCGCGCCGCGGAACGCACCCGTTCGACGCCATCCTCTCCGCACTCGTGGGATTCAACGCGGCGTGGGCGCACAACGCCTCCGCGCTGATCGTGGGTATCGCGGAATCGTCCACTGTCGAAGGAGACCTTCGCCCCTATGCCGAGTACGACCTCGGCCAGGCGGTGGCCCATTTGACCGTCCAGGCGGAAGCGGAAGGCCTGTCGACGCACCAGATGGCCGGTGTGGAATGGGATGTCATCGTCGCCGCGTTCGACCTCGCCGACAACCTCAAGCCCATGACGGTCACCGCGGTCGGCACCGTGGACGAGGCCGACAAGCTGCCGCAGGCACTGGCGGAGCGGGAGCTCGCGCCGCGTACGCGTCAGCCGCTGGAGGAGATGGTGCTCCTGCGCAGCTGAGCAGGACGGCCCCTAGCCGCGCAGCGCCGCCCTGGCAGCATGCCCGATCACGGCGCTGTAGGTCGGGTAGGCGAATTTCACCCGGGCGAGCGTCGCGAGATCGGTACCTGCAGCCATCGCGGAGGCGACGGCCGTGATGACCTCGACGGCGTTCTCGCCCACCGCGTGGGCTCCGAGGATGAGTTCGCGACGCCGATCGACCACCAGTTTCAGGAAGCCCTGCTCCCGGTCGTCGATGATGGGTCGCTCGACGGCCGCGTAGGGCACGGTGACGGCGTGGCACTCGGCGTCCCGTTCGCGGGCCTTCGTCTCGGTCAGGCCCACGCCCGCGTAGTCCGGATCGGTGAACCCGCCCTCGGGCAGCAGGTGGTGGGGGGTGGTGCGGGTCGCCCCCAGGACGGCGTTCTCAGCTGCGGTCTCGCCCTCGAAGACCGCCGCCTGGACGAGCATGCTGGAGCCGTTGGCGTCCCCTGCGACGAAGATGTGCGGGACGTTGGAGCGCAGGTACTCGTCCACGGGGATGAAGGACCGGGCGGTGGTGACACCCGCCGCGTCGAGACCCAGGCCGGCGAGGTTCGCGGGCCAGCCGGCAGCCATGATGACGGCATCCACCGATTGCGAACGAGGCTCGCCGTCACGCTGCCAGGTGAGGTTCAGGCCGCCGTCCTCGGGGCGGATGCTGTCGATACCGCCGATCGCCGTCTCCACCTGGACCCCCTTGCCGGTGAAACCGGCCGTCACGGACGCCGCGACGTCGTCGTCCTCGGTCATCAGGATGCGTGGTGCGAGGTCCAGCAGGAGGACCTGGGCCCCCAGGGCGTCGAAGATGGTGGTCATCTGCGCCCCCGTGTGTCCGCCGCCGATGATCGCCACCGTTCCGGGCAGTTTCTCGAGGTCCAGCACCTCGTGCGGGAGGACCGCATGGTCGGCGCCCTCGATGGGAAGGCGACGGCCGCTACCACCGATGCACAGGATGATCGAGGCAGCCGTGACCTCCCGGCCGGCCACCATGACGCTGTGCTCCCCGGTGAGCTCGGCGTCACCCTCGATGAGTTCGATGGACAGTCGCTCCATCGTGGGACCGTACCCCTTGGCCTCGAGGACGCGCGCCACGGTAGCCCGGACCCGACGGACGGTCTTGTCCCAGTCCACCGAAGGCTCGTCGACGACGATGCCGTAGTCGTACGCCGTCCGGACCTCACGGAAGAGCCGCGCGGTCTTCGCCAGCACGCGCGTGGGGACGCAGCCGGAGTTGACGCAGGTTCCGCCGAGTGCCGATCTCTCGACGACGGCGGTGCGGGCCCCCAGCTCCGCCGCACGGGTGGCTGCAGCCATACCGGCGGGGCCGCCACCGATCACGAGGACATCGAACGCGTAGTCCATGGGAAAGCTCCTTCGGTCCGTCGGCACATGGCCGTCCCATCCTCCACCGGATGCGGGCAGCACCACAATGCACCGGCCGCTGCTGTCCCCGGCGCTTCCCTGGCCCTAGGATCAGGGTCTGGGATGCGAGGCGGACAGATGGACACGGACGGGGACTCCGGGGAGCGGGCGCGCTACACGCTCGTGGACGACGGCGACTTCCTGCGTCTGACCTGGACGGCGGGGGTCACCATCCGGGCGGACGACGTGCAGTCGACCATGGCCACCGTGACGGCCGCCTCGCCCGGGGGCAAGCGGCCCCTCCTGGTGAACATCGGCCTGGTGGAGGCCATCACGCTGGAGGCCAGGCACCTGCTCATCGAGGACACGTGCTCCCTCCTGACCGCCGTCGTCGGCGTCGACGAGGTCGGCAAGGTCCTGACGGCCTTCAACTACCGGTCCGTCACCCCGAGCAGGTACTTCACGAACGAGGCCGAGGCCATCGAGTGGCTGGTGGGAGTCTCCGACGGCGGTGAGAGCACCAGCCGTGAGCCAACCGGGTCGGAGCCTTTCCGGGCGTGGATGGATGACGGCGTGTTCACCGTGCAGTGGGACGAGGGCACGAGTGTGACCACGGCCATGGCGGAGTCGGTCATCGCGGTGGCGGCCACGTTGAGCGCGAGCATCCTCCGATGCTCGCGCTCAACAACAACATGGTCTCGCTGATGCCCGAGGCCTTCGACGTGTTCGCGCGTAGGCTCGACGTTGCCGCACTGGCGATCGTGGGGCTCGAGGGGGACCGTGTGATCGCCACGTACTACAAGCAGCTCCACCACCCGCCCTACCCGACGCGGTATTTCGAGACCGTGTCCGGCGCCCGCCAGTGGCTGGCGCTCACCCGCCGACCGCTCGAAGCACCCGGTGCGCAACCGGACGCACCCGCCCCGATCCCCCAGGAGGAACAATGAAGACCGTCAAGGCCTACGCAGCACCATCCGCAACGGACCCGCTCGTCCCGACGACGATCGAGCGCCGCGACCTCGGCGCCCAGGACGTGCTGATCAAGATCGACTACGCGGGCATCTGCCACTCCGACATCCATACCGTGCGCGGTGAGTGGGGCCCGCAGCAGTACCCCCTGACGGTCGGCCACGAGATCGTGGGTGTCGTCGAGGAAGTGGGCGCCGACGTCTCCCGCCACAAGGTCGGCGACCGCGTCGGTGTCGGTTGCATGGTCGATTCGTGCGGTGAGTGCGCCAACTGCACGGAGGGCGAGGAGCAGTACTGCCTGAAGGGCAACACCGGCACGTACGGTGCCACCGATCGCGACGGCACCATCACGCAGGGTGGCTACTCCACGCACATCGTCGTCGTCGAGCACTTCGTGCTGTCCGTGCCCGCGAGCATCCCCTACGAAGCGGCCGCGCCCCTGCTGTGCGCGGGCATCACCACGTACTCGCCCCTCAACCACTGGAACGCCGGACCGGGCAAGCGGGTCGCCGTCGTCGGACTCGGCGGACTCGGCCACATGGCCGTCAAGATCGCGCATGCGATGGGGGCGGAGGTGACGGTGCTCTCGCAGACGCTGAGCAAGCAGGAGGACGGCAAGCGATTCGGGGCCACGGACTACTACGCCACGAGTGACCCGGAGACGTTCGAGAAGCTCGCCCTGCGCTTCGATCTCATCATCAACACGGTGAGCGCGAACATCGACCTCGACGCCTATCTCTCGCTCCTCCGACTCAACGGCACCATGGTCAACGTCGGAGCACCGGCGGATGCCCTTCCCCTGCATGTGTCCACGCTGTTCAACCAGCGCCGCTCCTTCGCCGGATCGGGTATCGGCGGGATCCGCGAGACCCAGGAGATGCTCGACTACTGCGCCGAGCACGGCATCGCGCCCGAGGTCGAGGTCATCTCCGCAGAGGGGATCAACGACGCCTACGAGCGCGTGCTCTCCTCCGACGTGCGCTACCGCTTCGTCATCGACGTGGCAACACTGGGGTAGTCCTGCGCTCGCCCGGTCGTCGCTGTGCGCCGTCGGCCGGGCGAGCGGACGCTGGCGGGTTGGCACCCACCGACGGTGGGCAGCACGTAAGCTGTGAGCATCGTGGCCCTCCTCCGGTCGCGCTCCGACGGTCCTGGTCCGGCCTCGGTTTGACGGTTCTTCGAGCGGATAGTGGCGTAGGCAGGGGACGGATGCAAGCGGTCGCAGCGAGACTGGCAGTGTTGTCGGCGCCGACCCTTCATGTCGTGTTCGCGGTGCTGCTGGTCGGCGCCGCCGTCATCGGCCGCCACACCAACCTCGAGTCCTCCACGCTGGCACTCGTGTGGCCCGCGGCCGGAGTCAACTTCCTGTGGGGACTGTGGGCCTCACGCTCCCGACGGGACCTCGCCGTCGCCCTCGTCGCGACCCTGCCGCTCATCGCTCTCGTCAACCTGATGACGGGTCTCAGCCTGTCGCTCGCCCTCGCTGTCGCGGTGGGCAGCGCTGTGCAGACCGCCGTCGCAGTGCACTTCTTCCGGCGACTCGTACCGTCCATGAGCGTACGGACGGTCGGTGACTACCTGCGGCTCAGCCTCGTGGCGCTGGGCGCCTGCTCCGTCGGGGCCGTCTTCATCGTCGCCGGAAGTGCGCTCGAGGGTGTGACGGATCCCTTCAACGCCTTCGTGCCGTGGATCGTGCGCCACGCGGTGTCCCTGACGGCGCTCGGCGCCCTCGGCGTCGTCATCGCCGCCAGCATCACGGCCCGCGCGGGAGGCGAGCTGCCCGCACCCCTCCCCCCGGCGCGCAAGGCCGAGCACGCACTCCTCGCCGTGATCTCCGTCGTGCTGTACGTCGCCACCTTCGGCACCGTCTCTGCCCTCCCGATCTCCTACAGCACCATCCCGGCCCACATGTGGGCCGGCTTGCGGCTCCGGGCAGGCTGGGCGATGCTGCACGGTCTGGTCAGCGGTGCCTTCCTCCTCGTGTTCACCCTTGCCGGGCTCGGTCCGTTCCAGGAGCTCGGTCCCGGAACCGCGGCGTACGTGGCGCAGTCCTTCATGTTCATCGCGTTCTCGCTCTCCGCCGTCCTGGCCCTCAGCATGGACGAGCGCCGCCGCCTCATCGCGAGCCTGTACCGGGCGACCGATGAGGCGAAAGCCGCTGCCGAGTTGCGCGACCTGGTGATCGGACGGATGAACGACGGCGTTCTCGTGGCCGGGCCGGACAAGCGACTGATCTTCCAGAACGAGACGAGCGAGCGCTGGCTGGGGCCGGGTACCGCGGAGCCGGGTGAGGTGTGGCGCCGCGACTACGAGATCACGACACCCTCCGGCGAGCACTTGCCCGAAGCCGACAACCCGTTGGCGCGGGCGCTCGAAGGCTCCGTCACGGAGCGGATGGACCTCGACCTGACCCACCGGTCCGGTGAGGTGATGCATCTGTCCGTCGACGCCATGCCGCTCCCCGGAGGAAGGGGCGCCCTCGTCGTCATGCACAACGTCACCAGTGAGCGCGTGCACCAGCGGGACCTCAGTCGATTCGCCTCCGTGGTGGCCCATGATTTGCTGACCCCGCTGACGGTCTTCGATGGATGGCTGGAGATGCTCGAGGACCCCCAGCTGGCGCCCGCCGAGCGCCAGGCCAGCGTCGAGAGGCTCCAGCAGGCGAGCCTGCGCATGCGCAACCTCATCCGGAACCTCCTGGCCTACAGCCTGGCGAAGGAGGAGAAGCTCAACGCCTCGAGGATCGACGTCGCCCGCGTGGCCGAGGGCATCATCGACGTGCGGACCGCCCTTCCCGGAACGCAGCTGCCGGCGGTCGCCTTCACCGTCGCGGCCCCGCACCCCGTCTATGCCGACGAGCGTCTGGTCCTCCAGCTGCTGGAGAACCTGATCGGCAACGCGATGAAGTACGGTCGCGTCGACGGCACGGGTGAGGTGACGGTGTCCACCACCGTCGACGAGGCCTCCGGCAGAACGCTGGTGCATGTCAGCGACAACGGCATCGGGATCCCGGACGGCGACCTCGAAAGGGTCTTCGACGAGTTCCACCGTTCGGTGAACGGATTGGGACAGGCCACGGGAACCGGCCTCGGGCTCGCGATCTGCCGCCGTATCGCCGAGAGCCACGGCGGCAGCATCCGGGTGTGCAACCTGGAGGACGGCGGTGCCGAGTTCACGGTCAGCCTTCCGGCGACGCCGGACCAGCTGCCCGAGGGCATCCCCCTGGTCGGTGCCGAGGATTCTCCGGCCGTTCCGGCGTCCTAGTTCCGGCCGTTCCCGGGCGTACTGCCCGAAGGCCGTGCAGCGGCCCGTGTCGTGGCCGAGTCCGCGGGTCAGCCCCGACGCCGGCCGAACATCTTCGGGGACCCGTCGTGGCCCTCGCCGCCCCGCAGGCCCGCCAGTACCTCCGCCATCGCCTCCCGGGACGAATGCTCCGCGTTCCATCCCAGCTCGATCCGGGCGCGCGTCGTATCCATGACGGGGCTCTGCGCGGCCATGTCGATCCACCCAGGGTCCGTGCGCTGCAGGCCCAGGCTCCAGCTCGCCCCGACGACGAACCGCAGGAGGCGGACAGGGATGCCGATGACCCGGCGGGCACCGAGGAGGTCGGCTACGCGTTCCGGGTTGAGTTCGGGTTCTGCGGCGATGTTGTAGGCGCCGGACGCCCGGCGGACGATCACGCGCCAGAAGGCCTCGGCGACGTCGTCGGCGTGGACCGCCTGGAAGACGAAGGCCGCCGGGATGGGTAGCACCGGAAGGGGCAGCCCGCCCAGCAGGACCTTCGGGACCAGGGGACCGAGGAAGTAGCGTCCCACCTCGCTACCCGCCTGCCCCTGGAAGATCAGGCCGGGCCGCAACCGTGCCACGGGGATCTCGGGGAACTCCTCCTCGAAGGCGTCGAGCAGCCGTTCCTGCTCGGCCTTGTGACGGCTGTAGTGCGAGGACGGTATGCCGTCCGTCGGCCACGACTCGTCCCTGCGGGTGTCCTTGCCGGAGCGTGAGTACGCTCCGACCGAGGAGGCGCAGATGAACTGCCGCACTCCTGCGGCTCCGGCGGCTGACAGGGCGTTGGCCGTTCCCGTCACGTTGGTGCGGTGCATGGCCGGTTCATCCCGATTGGGCTGGATCGCCCAGGCCAGGTGCACGACGGCGTCGGCTCCGCGCAGCGCGAGCGTCAGGGCGTCCCGGCCGTCGTCCGTGCCGATGTCGATGGCATGCCAGTCGACGCCGTCGTACGGCGCGCGGGAGGTGTCGGGGACGGTCCGTGCCACCGCCGTGATGGAGATGGTGTCGACGTCGGTGTCGTAACCCGACCGCTGGATCGCCTCACGATCGCGCACGGCCTGCTGGAGGCGGGAGAGAACTGCGGTGCCGACGTTTCCTGTCGCGCCGATGACTGCGATGCGCATGATCTACTCCTGGGCGTGATTCGGTGGCGCGTGCCAGTGCCGATCGGAACTGGACTACTAAGCAAGCTTATGGTGCAGTTGAAGCAGACGGTAGTCAGAAAAAAAGCCCGACCCCGGCGACGGGGCCATACCCGGGAGGTATCCGTGAGCAGCAACAGCAGGGTGCGCGGCGACGCCAAGAGCGAAGCAGGCGAGAGGGCGCAGAACGCGCCCGATCCGAACGATCCGCGTAAGCCGGACGATCCGAAGGACGTCAAGAAGCCGGCCTGGAAGTACGTGTTCAAGCGGTCGGTCAGTGAATTCGGCAAGGACCAGTGCACCGACCTCGCGGCAGCGCTGACCTACTACGCCGTGCTGGCGATCTTCCCGGGGATCCTGGCCCTGCTGTCCCTGCTGGGGCTCTTCGGCCAGGCGCAGAACACGACGAACGCGGTGCTCGGTATCCTCGGCGAGTTCGCTCCGCCGGACACCATCGAGACCATCCGGCCCACGATCGAGGGTCTTGCGTCTAATCAGGCGGCCGGCCTCACCTTCGTCATCGGCCTGCTGGGTGCCATCTGGTCGGCCTCCGGGTACGTCAACGCCTTCTCGCGTGCGATGAACCGGGTGTACGAGGTGGAGGAAGGTCGCGGCTTCATCAAGCTGCGCCCGCAGATGCTCCTCATCACGGTGATCGTGCTGGTCCTGATCGTGCTGATGGGCCTGATGCTCGTGCTCTCCGGGCCCGTCGCGGAAGCGGTCGGCAACACCATCGGGCTGGGCAGTACCGCCGTGACCATCTGGAACATCGCCAAGTGGCCCGTCATGGTGCTCTTCGCGGTCCTAATGATCGCCGTGCTCTACTACGGATCACCGAACATCAAGCAGCCGAAGTTCCGCTGGATGAGCCTTGGTGGGGTCATCGCCCTGATCGTCCTTGCGATCACCACGGCGGCCTTCTCCATCTACGTGGCCAACTTCGGCAGCTACGACAAGACCTACGGGGCCATCGCCGGCGTGATCGTCCTGCTCCTGTGGATCTGGCTCGCGAACCTGTCGCTCCTCTTCGGCGTCGAGTTCGATGCCGAGATGGAGCGAGGGCGCCAGCTGCAGGGTGGCATCGAGGCGGAAGAGACCATCCAGCTTCCCCCGCGCGACACGAAGGCCGCGGAGAAGAAGGCCGAGAAGCACCGCAAGATCGTGAACGAGGGGCGCGAGCTCCGTGAGAAGTACGGTCGGGAGTCCGCCCGCTCCTAGCGGTACCCGTCCGATTCAAGGGGCCCGGTCGCGTCGTCGGCCGGGCCTCCTGCGTGTCCGCCGGTCCTAGACTGGCAGCATGACCGATACGCAGCAGTCCGACACCTCCGAACACAGCACCAAGGGGGCTTACGTGACCTCCGGCGAGGAGTTCACCCGCGACACCCAGTACATCGAGACGCGGATCACACGGAACGGCGCCGACGGTTACCCGGTCGAAGCCGGCCGGTACCGCCTCGTCGCCGCGCGGGCCTGCCCGTGGGCGAACCGCGCCATCATCGTGCGGCACCTCCTCGGGCTGGAGGATGCGATCTCGCTCGGGACTCCCGGGCCCACGCACGACAGCCGGTCCTGGACCTTCGATCTCGACCCCGACGGCCGCGATCCGGTGCTTGGCATCGAGCGTCTGCAGGAAGCCTTCTTCAAGCGCGACCCGAACTACTCCCGCGGGATCACGGTTCCGGCCATCGTGGACACCACGACCGGCGCCGTCGTCACCAACAACTTCCCCCAGATCACGCTGGACTTCTCGAGCGAGTGGACCGAGTTCCACCGGGAGGGCGCTCCCGACCTGTACCCCGAAGCTCTCCGCGAGGAGATCGACGCGGTGAACAGGCGGGTGTTCACCGAGGTCAACAACGGCGTGTACCGCTGCGGTTTCGCCGGATCCCAGAAGGCCTACGAGGCGGCCTACGACCGACTGTTCACTGCCCTCGACTGGCTCGAGGACCGGCTGTCCACCCAACGGTTCCTCGTGGGAGACACCATCACGGAGGCCGACGTACGCCTGTTCACGACCCTGGTCCGGTTCGATGCCGTGTACCACGGCCACTTCAAGTGCAACCGGAACAAGCTGACGGAGATGCCCGCTCTCTGGGGCTACGCGCGGGACCTCTTCCAGACGCCGGGCTTCGGGAACACCATCGACTTCGACCAGATCAAGCAGCACTACTACATCGTGCACGAGGACATCAACCCCACGGGCATCGTGCCCAAGGGCCCTGACCTGTCCGGCTGGACCACCGCCCACGGGCGGGAGTCCCTGGGCGGAAGGCCCTTCGGGAACGGAACGGCGCCGGCCATCAGGTAGTGTCCAGGGGCTGCCACGGAGGATCGGGGCAGCCCTTCTGCGCAGGGATTAGGGAACAGATCCGTTTCGTATTGCAGCGGAGCGTAGGCTAGCCTTACTTCAGACCGATGGACCGGCTGAGGGAGGCATCATGGCACTTCAGGCCTCCGTCCTGCGCCCGGCTCCGACCGTGTCGACCCTTCAGCGGAAGCCCTTGGCACCGCGAATGCTCGCGAAACTCGTCCTCGCCGGGCTCGTCCTGGTCCTGTTCTGCTTCGCCTCGCTCACCATCGGCGCCCGCTCCATCGGCGTCGGCACCATGATCGACGCCCTGACGGCCTTCGATCCGTCGAACGGGGACCACGCCGTGGTGCTCTCCCGCGTCCCCCGGACCGTCGTCGGGCTCCTGGTCGGGGCCGCGCTGGCAACCGCCGGAGCCGCCCTGCAGGGCATCGCCAGGAACCCGCTCGCCGATCCGGGCATCCTCGGCATCAACGCGGGCGCTTCGCTCGCCGTCGTCATCGGCATCTACCTCTTCGGCCTCGGCAGCGCGTCCGAGTACATCTGGTTCGCTTTCGCGGGCGCCGGAGCCGCTGCTCTGGTGGTCTACGCCGTAGCCAGCCTCGGCAGGGAGGGAGCGACGCCGGTCAAGCTCGCCCTCGCCGGTGCGGCCCTCGCAGCGGGACTCGCGAGCTTCACCAACGCCGTCCTGGTCTCCAGCCAGGAGACGCTCGACTCCTTCCGCTTCTGGCAGGTGGGCACCCTCTCCGGCCGAGGCTGGGACGTGATCGGCACCGTCGCCCCGTTCCTCCTGGGAGGGCTCCTGCTGACGCTCACCACGGGCAAGGTCCTCAACAGCCTCGCCCTGGGCGACGACGTCGCGCGCGGCCTCGGCCAGAACGTCGGCCTCGCGCGCGGCATCGCAGCACTCGGCGTCGTCATCATGTGCGGCGCGGCCACCGCCCTGGCCGGACCCATCGCCTTCGTGGGCCTCGTCATCCCGCACACGGTCCGCCTCGTCGTCGGCGCGGACTACCGCTGGATCCTCCCGTTCTCCGCCGTCCTCGGACCCGTGCTGCTGCTCGGCGCTGATGTCATCGGCCGGGTCATCCTCCCGCCGGGCGAGGTCCAGGTGGGCATCATGACGGCCGTCGTGGGCGCCCCCTTCTTCGTGTGGCTCGTCCGCCGCCGCAGGATGGCTCACCTGTGAGCACCGTCCTGGACCAGGTACCGGCCGTTCCGGTGGCCATGCCCGAAACCGCCGCCGGCCTTGCTGCCGCCCGCAGGCATCGCCGTCGGACGACGGCCGGCAGGACGGCCCTGGTGGGCTCCGTCGTCGTCGTGCTCTTCGCGGTGAACATCCTGCTCGGTTCCTACACCGTCACCGTTCCCGACTTCTTCCGGATCCTGAGCGGTGCTGACATCCCCGGCGCCAGCTTCATCGTCCTCGAGGCCAAGCTGCCACGCGCCGTGATCGGCCTCCTGATCGGGGCCGCTTTCGGCATCGCCGGCGCCGTGTTCCAGACCATGCTGCGGAACCCTCTCGCCAGTCCGGACATCATCGGCATCAGCTACGGCGCGAGCGCTTCCGCAGTGACGGCGATCGTGCTCTTCGGTGCGGCAGGCGCCGCGGTGTCCGCGTCGGCGCTCATCGGCGCGCTGGTCGTCGCTGCGGCGATCTACCTCATCTCGCGCCGCGGGGGAGTTGCAGGCTACCGCCTCATTCTCGTGGGAATCGGGTTCGCGGCGGTCATGCACGCCCTGGTGAACTTCCTCATCACCCGCACCGACCTCCGCACGGCCTCCGAGGCGGTCCTGTGGCTCAGTGGCTCGCTCAACTCGAGCACCTGGGATCGGGTCACGGTGCTGCTGTGCTGCCTCCTGGTCCTGCTGCCGGCCGCTGCCCTGCTGTCCCGCAATCTGCGGGGCCTGGAACTGGGCGACGACACCGCTGCCGGGCTTGGCCTGCGCGTGGAGGCATCGCGGCTGGGGCTCATGGTCACGGCTGTCGCGCTCGCCGCCGTGGCCACGGCGCGGCCGGGCCCGTCGCGTCGGTCGCCTTCTTGTCCGGCCCCATCGCGCGGAGACTCCTCGGCAACCGGCCCTCTCTCGTCATGGCGGCCCTCGTGGGCGCGGTGATCGTCCTCGGCGCCGACTTCGTCGCAGCGAACCTCGTGCCCGGGACGTCGCTGCCCGTCGGGGTCGTCACGGGGGCGCTGGGCGCTCCGTTCCTGCTGTGGCTGCTCACCACGGCCAACCGCTCCGGACAGGGAGGCTGACATGGCTGCTCGCCGGGACAGGGACCCGGCCGACACGCTGTCCGCCGTAGGGCTGACGCTCGCCTATGACGAGCGCACCGTCGTCGACGACCTGACCGTCGATCTGCCCGCCGGCAAGGTGACCGTGATCGTCGGCGCCAATGCGTGCGGCAAATCGACGCTGCTGCGCGGACTGGCACGCCTCCTGAAACCCGTCCGGGGCAGCGTGATCCTCAATGGCTCGGACATCCACGCGCAGTCCACCAAAGCCGTGGCCCGCGTACTCGGGCTGCTCCCGCAGACACCGCTGGCTCCCGACGGCATCAGTGTCGCCGACCTCGTGGGCCGCGGCCGGTACCCGCACCAGGGCTGGTTCCGGCAGTGGACGCCCGAGGACGACGACGCCGTGGCGGCCGCCCTCGAGGCGACCGACACGCTGGCACTGGCCGACCGCAACGTCGACGAACTGAGCGGTGGTCAGCGCCAGCGGGTCTGGATCGCCATGGCCCTCGCCCAGCAGACGGGCATCCTGCTTCTCGACGAACCCACCACCTTCCTCGACGTCACCCACCAGATCGAGGTGCTGGACCTCATCACGGACCTCAACCGGAGCTCCGGCACCACCGTCGTGATGGTGCTCCACGACCTCAACCTCGCGGCGCGCTACGCCGACCATCTCATCGCGATGCGGGACGGCCGGATCGTCGCCGAGGGCTCCCCGGACGCCGTCGTGACCGAGGAGACGGTCTCGGGGGTCTTCGACCTGGAGTGCCGGGTGATCGAGGACCCCGTGTCCGGCACGCCCATGGTGGTACCCGTCGGCAGGCACCACGGCTCGCGCGGCCCCGTCGCGGCCCAGACGTCCCCCGCCGGCCATCCGCCGGTCCGGGGTTACCGACCCAATCCGCAGGACTCCGTTCCCGCCCATGTGGAGGCAGCATCATGACAGACGTGACCCAGCGAAGTGCGCGCCGTACGGCCGCGGACACCGAACCGATGGTGCTGGCGTTCGACGTCGTGGTCACCCGCGTCGAGGACCTGACGGCCACGTTCCGCCGGATCACCTTCGGCGGCTCGTGCCTCCAGGACTTCGGGGTCGCCGGGGACACCCTCGACCTCAGGATCAAGATCATCATCCCTGCCGAGGGCCGCGACTGCCCTGACATCTCGGGGTTGATGCAGGGCGGGGGAGCTGCGAGCTGGTACCAGTCCTGGCTCGGCATGCAGGCCGAGGACCGCGGCTTCATGCGCACCTACACCGTGCGCGATGCGCGCTGCAGCGGTGGGCAACCCGAGATCGACGTCGACTTCGTCCTGCACCTCGACGACGAGGGCAGGGGAGGCCCTGCGTCGGAATGGGCTGCCGCGGCGCGGCCCGGCGACCGCGTCTGCGTCATCGGCCCCAATGCGGCGGCGGCACAATGCCTCACGGCCGGCGCCTACGGCGGGATCGAGTGGAGCCCGGGACTCGCCCAGCACGTGCTCCTCGCCGGGGACGAGACCGCCGTCCCGGCGATCAGCGCCATCCTCGAGGCGCTACCGGAGGACATCGGCGGCCAGGCTTTCCTCGAGGTCCCGGACGAGCGCGACATCCAGCACATCGAGACGCGGTCCTCGGTCGCCGTCACCTGGCTGCCCCGCGGTGGTCGCCGGCACGGTGAGCGGCTCGAGGAAGCAGTCCGTGACGCGGTGCGCGTGCCCGGCTGGGTGTCGCTCGCCGGTACGGGCGCGGTGAGCGGCGGGAACGAACCGGAGGACGTCGACATCGACAGGACCATCCTCTGGGAGACACCCCAGCTGCTCGAGGCCGCCATCGTGCGCTCGACGGTCAACCCCGAGCGACCTCCGGGTACGCAGCCGTTCTACGCCTGGATCGCCGGCGAGGCGGCGGTGGTGCGCGGGCTTCGCCGCTACCTCGTCCGCGACGTAGGGGTGGACCGGAAACAGGTGGCGTTCATGGGCTACTGGCGCAGGGGTCGCGCCGAGCTGTCCTGACCCCCATTACAGGCTCGCCACGCAAACTTTCCCGAAGTTTTCCTCAAGATTCCGGAGCGGGAGGAAGTATTGCACGGATCATCCACAGGCTGGATAACGGAATTGTAACTTCGAGTTTCGTGGCCTAAAGTCGGACCAGTCAAAGCTGGTTCATGTGATCCAGGTCCGCACGCCTAACCCTGTCAGCGGACTGCCTGGACAACCTGTGACAGGGGTGGAGGATCCACATTCCGGCGGCCTGTGCCGCCTCGGGGTGAAGCCCTCACGCATCGCTTATCAGCACGGCCATGTCCGCGGAACCATCGCGGTGGGCCGAGCCGAGGGGGCCGAGTCAACTCTTGCTCGAATCCGACAGCTAACTTCACCGGCGTCCCGAGAGAGGTAAGCAGTTGACCCAGACGGTTACGTCCGGGCGCCGTCGCGCGTCCGATGATCACTCGCAGCACCCCGTCGCCCACCGCGCGATGCACACCCCGCTTCCGAGCCGTCGATCCCTCCGTGTCCACCCGCACACCGCCGATGCCCTGCATGCTCCCGTCACCTTCGCAGCAGGTGCTGCGCCTGCCACTGAACCGCGGGCCCTCCAGGAACGGCCGCGGGCGGGCGCCGCGCCGCCGCCGTGCCATCCGCCACGGTGCCTTCCGTGCGACTCTCCACCGTCCCGGGTCGACCCGCTACGCCTGCCGGGGTCCGGCCGCCCGCAGCCCCACAGGCGCCGGCGCTCCCCGTGGTTTCCGTGCGAGCCGCCCGACCGGTTCCTGCAGCAGGTGCTCCCAGTGCAGGTGCAGCGACTCCCGGGCCGGTCACGACTCCTCCCTCGGCGACGACGCGGCGTGGGGTCCGTGAACGGGAGAGCGCCGGTCGCGGGACCGCGCACCTCGACCAGCGGCCCTCCCGTCGGCGCGCGGCTGTCCCCGGGACGCCCGTCTCACGGCCCGCAACCGGGAGGGCGGTCCTGTCGTGCCTGCGCGACAACGCTGCCACAGCCGGCATCGTGCTTGCTTCGGCGGGGCTGCTGCTGGGAGCCGTCGCTCCTTCGACGACTGCGGCAGGCACAGCGGCAGACACCGTTCCCGCGGCTGCGGCCGATGTCTCCCTCGCTTCGGAAGTCACGCCTGCAGTCACCGCTCCCTCCGAGGCGTCGGTGACCTTCGGCCTCGAGAGCGCCGGGTCGGCGGCAGAAGGGATTGCGCCGGGCGTTGCCAGCGCGCGCGCCCTGTCGAGTTCCGTCACACCGGCGGCGAAGGAACGCAAGGCCTTCAGCGTCCCGGTGGCGGACGCCGTCGTCGCATCGACCTTCGGGTACAGGGTCAATCCCATGGGCGGTTACGGGTCGGAGCTGCACACGGGCCTGGACTACGCCAGCGCGTGCGGCACCCCGGTCACGGCAGCCGATACCGGAACCGTGATCGACTCGGGCTGGCACGCCTACGGCGGCGGGCAGCGCATCGTCGTCGATCACGGGGACGGGATGAAGACCACCTACAACCACCTGAGCGTCCTCGGAGTTGCCTCCGGCACCGCTGTCCAGCGGGGTGACCTGATCGGTGCTGTCGGGAGCACGGGAAACTCCACCGGATGCCACCTGCACTTCGAGGTCATGGTCGGCGAGGACAAGGTCGACCCCCAGCCCTGGCTCTGAGCCGGCGGAACCGACCGTCGCTGGGCCGTCATCCTGCCCGGCCCGCTCCCGGTTGCAGGCGCGCCCGGATTCCGCAGTGCTTCCCGGTTCAGGTGCGGCCGGGCCCGGCGGACGTCAGGGCAGCGGCTCGCTGACCACGGCCGGGTCCTTGTACCCGAGCGGCATGCGCAGCCTGAGCGAATCGGGCTTCACCTCGAACGCCATGTGGGTCGCCTTCCCGAGGGGGTCGCCGTCGAGCTGCACCTCCATCGGTTCGCGAAGGGTCACCTCGGCAGTGCGGCACTGGAAGTACTCGAGCGAGGGGTCCTTGCCCTTGCTCTTCCCACGCGTGACGAGCTTGCCGACGACGGCGAGCCAGCCCAGTCTGCCCTTGGGGGCGACCGTCATCAGATCCATCAGGCCGTCGTCGATCTTGGCGCCCGGGAAGATCTCCAGGCCGCCCATGATCTTTCCGCAGTTGCCGCCCATGACGCTGCGCAGTCGTCGCTCGAACGGCTTCCCGCCGTCCACGGAGATGGTGGTCCGCGCAGGTCGGCCAGGAAGGTTCCTGATGCCGGCGTCGACGTAGGCGAGCCAGCCGACCTTGTCCTTCAGATCGTCACGCGTGTCGGACATGATCGCGGCGTCGTACCCGAGACCAGCCATGACGAGGAAGACATGGGCGTCCTGTGCCCGGTCCACCGTCACGTGCACCACGTCGATGGTCCGCTCCGTGCCGCGGAACGCGGCTTCGACGGCGGCATCCGGGTCGTCGACGGCGATGTCCAGGTTGCGGGCCAGCAGGTTGCCGGTGCCGAGCGGCACGAGCGCCATCATGGTGTCGGTACCGGCGAGTTCCTCGGCGACGCAGCGCACCGTGCCGTCCCCTCCGGCCGCGATGACGAGGTCCACTCCGGCGTCGAGCGCCTGCCTGGTCTGCCCGTGCCCTGGATCCTCCGCCGTGGTCTCGATGACCAGCGGATCGTCCCATCCGTCCTCGGCCGAGATCCGCTCGACCGCGCCGCGGACGTCGGAGGTGGTGGCCTTGATCGGATTGATGATGAGCGCGGCGCGGCGACGTCCCGATACGGCGTCCGCACCTGCCTCTGTGGCTGCTTGGGGTGATGCGTCGGTGGGCATGGCGTCCTTCTGCGGGAGTGTCAACGGGTGGCTGCGTCGAGCTTATCCCGGAGGGCGTCGGGGCCGAGGGTAATCTTTGAGCGTGACCAACACCTCGCGCTACGTGGCCCTCGGCGATTCCTTCACCGAAGGGGTGGGCGACTGGGACCCGGCGTCCCCGAACGGTGTCCGCGGCTGGGCGGACCGCGTCGCGGAGCAGCTCATCCTGGCGGATCCGGCCTGGGACTACGCGAACCTCGCGATCCGCGGCAAGAAGATGCGCCAGATCCTCGAGGAGCAGATCGACGCCGCCCTGGCACTGGAGCCCACGCTCGTCACGATCTACGCCGGCGCCAACGACATCCTGCGTCCGCGCGTCGACATCGACCGCCTGATGTCCCACTACGACGACGGCGTAGGCCGGCTCCGCGCGGCCGGCGCGGACGTCGTCCTCTTCACGGGATTCGACGCCTCGGGCTCGGCCGTCTTCGGGAAGACCCGCGGCCGGACGGCCATCTACAACGAGTGGGTACGGGAGATCGCCGACACGCACTCGTCCACGATCGTGGACTACTGGCGGCTGCGCGAGTTCCAGAACTGGAGCTACTGGGACGTGGACCGCATGCACATGTCCGCCGCGGGCCACACGCTGATGGCAGCCCGGGTCCTCGAGGCGATGAAGGCCTCGCACCGGATCGCCCTGCCCGAGCTCGAGACGCCGCCCGCTCTCAGGCGGGTCGAGCAGCTTCGGGCCGATGCCCAGTGGGCGCGGGAGTACCTCAAGCCGTGGGTCGGGCGGCGGTTGCGCGGTGTCTCCTCCGGCGACGAACTGGCACCGAAGTACCCTGTTCCCGGTTCGCCCCACTGGGCCTCCCTGAACGCCTGACGCTCCGGCCGACCACGCTGACCGTGGCCCGCGCAACCTCTCGATGGTGCGGAGCGGGGGACCCCAGGACCCGGAACCGGTATGCCAGAATGAGCGGATGGCGGCGCACTGGCTCACACCCGACGAGCGGCGGGCATGGCTGGCACTGCAGGCGGTGACGTCGCTGCTCCCGGCGACGCTGGACGCACACCTCTTCCGCGAAGCACGCATCACCCTCTTCGACTACCATGTCCTCGCAATGCTCTCCGAGTCGGAGGATACGAACCTTCCGATGAACGAACTGGCGGCGCGCTCGACGGCGTCGCTCTCCCGGCTGAGTCATGTGGTGAAGAAGCTCGAAGGACGCGGCTGGGTCACGCGGGTACCATCCGACCGGGACGGTCGGGTCACCACAGCCTCCCTCACCCCCGCAGGCCTCGAGATGCTGAACGGACTCGCGGTCGCCCACGTCGCGAAGGTCCGCTCCAGTGTCTTCGACCCGCTCGATGCCGAGGACGTGGAGGACCTCGAGCGAGTGGGCCGGAAGATCCTCGAGGGTCTCGACGGAAGGCACTGGATCCTCACCGAGGGAGAGGCGACGGCGTCCGCCGAAGCGCCGGTCCCGATCCCACCCGACCAGCAGGCACACAGCACCGGTGCGTGAACCGGGCAGGACAGGACGGCAGATGGCCACCACGACGACGTTCCGGCATCAACCGCGCATCCTTGCGATCGTGCTGGCCGGTGGTGCCGGCGGGCGGCTCGGCGCCCTCACCCATCACCGGGCGAAGCCCGCGATGCCCCTGGGCGGCAGCTTCCGCCTGATCGACGTCGCCCTGTCCAACCTGCACCACAGCCGGATCTCCGACGTCTGGATCATGGAGCAGTACCAGCCGAAGACCATCAACGACCACCTCCGCAACGGTCGTCCCTGGGATCTGGACCGGACGCGCGGCGGGCTACTGGTCCTCCCGCCCTTCAGTGGCCGCGACGGCGAGGGGTTCGCCGAAGGCAACGCGGACGGACTGCTGAGACAGGCCGCCTTCATCCGTGACTTCGCGCCGGATCTGGTCCTCGTCCTCAGCTCGGACCACCTGTACCGGCTGGACTACCGTGACGTCGTCGCCACCCATCTGGAGTCCGCGGCGGATCTCACCATGGTGACGGTCGACTTCGACGGCGACGCCTCCCATCACGGTGTGGCCCAGGTCGACGAGGACGGACAGGTGACCGACTTCGCGTACAAGCCCGAGAAGCCCCGGTCGCGGCTCGTCTCGACGGAGGTCTTCCTCTACTCGACGACGGCGCTCCTGGACTCACTCGCGCACCTCGCCGAGGCACACGACGGCCTCGGGGACTACGGGGACCACCTCGTGCCGCACCTCGTGGCACAGGGCTCCGTCGTCGAGCACCGCCTCGAGGGGTACTGGAGAGATCTGGGCACCCCCGCCAACTACCTGCGTGCGCACCTCGACCTGCTCGACGGACAGGGCCTCGACCTCGCCGATCCCGGCTGGCCCATCCTCACCGAGCCGCCGCTCCTTGCGCCGGCATTCATCGGGGAGGGCGCGGACATCGGTCATTCCCTGATCGCGCCCGGAGCCGTGGTGCACGGCACCGTCCGGAGAAGCGTCATCGGTTCGGGCGCGGTCGTCGAGGCCGGCGCCGTCGTCGAGGATTCCGTCCTCCTGAACCGGGTGAGGCTGGAGCCCGGCGCCCTGGTGCGGCACGCGATCGTGGACTCGGACGCCGTCGTGTCGGGGGAGCGTGTCGGGGCGGGACCCGAGGAACCGATGGTGGTCGATCGGGACGGGCAGGCCGACGACTGACCCGTTTTGGTCAGGTCCGATCCTGTCGGTAGTATGGTAAGGCGTTTGGCTGCGGCTGATGCTGCCCCGTTCCCGGACGGGGTGGAATTTGCCCAGCTACCCGTGACTACCTAGAGTTTAAGGCTGTGCCGGCCGCAAGGCCGCGCCCCGCCTAATCTTCACCGTCTTCCCCGCGGCGAGGCGCTTCGGCAGGTTCTCACCCTGCCAGGTCAACCTCCGGAAAGCTGCAGTAATAACGGTGTCATTACTGGTGGCGGGACGCTCAACAAGTGATTCCGTCACGTTCATCTAATCTGGAGGAGAGTTATGGCAGCCCACTGCCAAGTGACCGGAGCCGAGCCCGGCTTTGGACACAGCATTTCGCACTCGCACCGCCGCAACAAGCGCCGGTTCGACCCCAACATTCAGAAGAAGCGCTACTACGTGCCTTCCCTGCGCCGCAACGTGACGCTTCAGGTGTCCGCTCGCGGGATCAAGACGATCGACGTCCGCGGCATCGATGCTGTCGTCGCGTCCATCCTCGCGAGGGGAGTGAAGCTCTAATGGCCAAGGACAAGGACGTACGTCCGATCATCAAGCTGAAGTCCACCGCAGGGACGGGCTACACCTACGTGACGCGCAAGAACCGTCGTAACGATCCGGACCGCATGGTCCTGATGAAGTACGACCCCAAGATCCGCAAGCACGTCGAATTCCGAGAGGAGCGCTAACCATGGCCAAGAAGTCAAAGATTGCTCGTAACGAGCAGCGCAAGGTCATCGTCGAGCGCTACGCGGCCAAGCGCCTCGAGCTCAAGAAGACCCTCGTCGACGAGAACGCGACCGACGAAGCACGCGAAGCTGCACGCCTCGGCCTGCAGAAGCTTCCCCGCAACGCTTCGCCGGTTCGCCTGCGCAACCGCGACCAGATCGACGGGCGCCCCCGCGGGACGCTCCAGAAGTTCGGTATCTCGCGTATCCGGTTCCGCGACATGGCACACCGTGGCGAACTGCCCGGCGTGACGAAGTCCAGCTGGTAGCAGCTCCGGGAGTGTTCAGCTCCTACGGCACCATGCATCGCCACACGTGGTGAACAGGAGAAGCCGGCGGCCCTCGGGCCGTCGGCTTCTTCTCGTTCCGGTGTCCCCGCCCCGCTCGCGGCGTCGCCATCCGGGGCCGAAACCGGACCGAAAAGCGGCAGTTTACGCCGAAAAGCCGCGTAAACACGGGGAACATGGCGATCAAGCTGATAGGTTTTCGGACAGAGGCTCTTCGAATACCGTGGAGAGCTCGTACAGAAGAGTGACGTCCAGGAGGACCAAAAGTGGCTAAAAACCGTAGTGAACTTGTTGCCGAGGTAGCAGCGAAGGCCGACACCAGCCAGGCTGCCGTCAACGGCGTCCTCGATGCGCTGTTCGACGTCTTCGCCGAGTCGATCGCCAAGGACGAGAAGATCACCATCCCCGGCTGGCTTGCCGTCGAGCGTACGAGCCGCGCAGCGCGTACGGGCCGCAACCCCCAGACCGGTGAGACCATCCAGATCGCCGCCGGCCACAGCGTCAAGCTGACCGCAGGCTCGAAGCTGAAGGCTTCCGCCAAGTAGTCCAGCAGCACCCGAGGGAAGGACCGCTACCGATCCGGTGGCGGTCCTTCCCCGTTTCAGGCGGCGGTCGCGGGAGAACGGCTCGCCGAGGAATTCGCCCTATTTCTACTCCGGGTAGAGAATGGTGTATGTGTCCACTACAGCGAAGCAACCGCGTGAGAAGCTCGCACGTGCCGCTCCGGAGGGCGCTGTCGGGAACGGCTGGCTGGTCCTCGCCGGCGTGGTCGTCCTCGGAGCCCTCGTCCTCGCCCTGTTCTATTCAGGAGCCGCGGCCGCCCGGCAACTGGGCGATCCCGGCGCGCTGACGCGCTGGGGCCTCCCGGTCTCGAAGGTCCTGAACAACACTGCGGCCGCGGCGACCATCGGGGCACTCGTGTTCTCGGTGGTCATGCTGCCCCGCCAGGTCAAGGGTGCGGGACGCACACCCAAGCCTGGCGCCGCCGAGCACCCCGCCTTCGCCCGTGCCCTCCTGCTCGCATCGGTGTCAGCCGTCGTGTGGACGCTGGGCGCCCTCGGCGTCATGGTGTTCACCTACTCGGATGCCGCCGGACTGCCGCTCAGCACGGACCCCACCTATACGCAGGGCCTGGCCGCCTTCCTGACGGATTTCTCCACGGGACGCGCCTGGCTCGTCACCTCGATCGTCTCCGCGGTCCTCGCCACGCTCCTGTTCGGCGTACGGTCCCAGACCGGGCTCGCGCTCACCCTGGTGCTGGCACTGCTGAACCTGCTACCGATGGCGCTGATCGGGCATTCAGCCAGCGGTGACGACCACAATGCCGCCGTGAACTCGATCGCCCTCCACCTCGTGGGGGTCTGCCTCTGGGTGGGTGGCATCATCACCCTCGCGGTCGTGGGCGGCAAGCTCGGTGACCAGACGCTGCCGGTGCTGAAGCGGTTCTCTGCGCTCGCCGGCTTCGCCTTCGTGCTGGTGGTCGCTTCCGGAGTGGTCAATGCGAGCCTCCGCATCACGGAGCTCGGGCAGCTCAGCTCCCAGTGGGGACTGCTGGTCACGTTCAAGACCATCGCGACGCTGTTGCTCGGCGGCATCGGCTGGATGCACCGGCAGTGGATCATCCCGCAGCTCGAGGCGTCCGGCGGGACGGCCGCGTCCAGACTGTCGGCGCGTCGCGTGCTGTGGCAGCTCATCACCGTCGAGCTGCTCATCATGGGTGCCGTGTCCGGCGTCGCCGGTGCCCTGGGCCGCACGGCGCCCCCGCGCGGGGAGGAGCTTCCCACCCAGGCCGGGCCCGCGCGCATCCTCACCGGGTACGACCTCCCGCCCGAGCCGACGGCGGCACGCTGGCTCACCGAATGGCGGCCCGACTGGCTGTGGATCACCGTCGCCGTGACGTTCGGGGTCGCCTACATCCTCGGCATGACGAAGTTGCACCGCCGCGGCGACTCCTGGTCGCCGCTGCGGCTCGTGACCTGGCTCGTCGGCCTGGCCCTGCTGACCTACTTCACCTCCGGTGCTCCGGCGATCTACGGGATGGTGCTCTTCAGCGCCCACATGATCGACCACATGGCCCTGACGATGGTGGTGCCGCTGTTCCTCGTCCTCGGCGCTCCGGTCACCCTGGCACTGAAGGCACTCAGCCCCCGCCGTGACGGCAGCCGGGGCCTGCGCGAGTGGATCCTGGTGATCGTGCACTCCTGGCCGTCGAGGATCATCACGCACCCGCTGTTCGCGGCGGGCAACTTCGTGGCGTCCATCATCGTGTTCTACTATTCGCCGCTCTTCGGGTTCGCGCTCCGGGAGCACGTGGGCCACGAACTGATGATCACGCACTTCCTCATCACGGGCTACATCTTCGTGCTCTCGATGATCGGGTCCGACCCCGTCCCGCTGCGCGCGCCCTACCCCCTGCGGATCCTGCTCCTCTTCGCGACCATGGCCTTCCACGCCTTCTTCGGTGTCACCCTGATGGGCTCGACCTCCCTGCTCGAGGCTTCCTGGTTCGGCAACATGGGCCGGGAGTGGGGCGCTTCCGCCCTCGCGGACCAGCAGGTGGGCGGTGCCGTCACCTGGGGTGTCGGCGAGCTGCCGACGCTTCTGCTCGCGATCGGCGTCGCCATCATGTGGTCCCGGTCCGATGCCCGGGAGACCAAGCGCAAGGACCGCGCGGCGGACAGGAATAACGACGCCGACCTCACGGCTTACAACAGCATGTTCGCCGATCTCGCCGCGCGCGACGCCGGCCCCCGCAGCTCCGGGCCCGTCCCGCTCAGCGTTCGGCGGCGCGGACGACCACCACCGCAGGAGACGATGAATGACCGAGACCACCGTGCGCACCGGCTACCGCGTGCGCGGCTCAGCGCTGACCGGCCGTAACTGGCTCAACACGGGTGGCAGGCAGCTGCAGCTCGAGGACCTCCGCGGCAAGATCGTCCTCCTGGACTTCTGGACGTTCTGCTGCATCAACTGCCTGCACGTCCTCGATGAGCTCCGGCCCCTCGAGGAGCAGTACTCGGACGTGCTCGTCACCGTGGGCGTGCACTCGCCCAAGTTCGAGCACGAAGCCGATCCGGTGGCCCTCGCGGCCGCCGTGGAGCGCTACGACATCCACCACCCGGTCCTCGACGACCCCGAGCTCACCACGTGGCAGGCCTACACGGCCAGGGCCTGGCCCACCCTCGTGGTCATCGACCCCGAGGGGTACATCGTGGCGCACCTCTCCGGCGAGGGCCACGCGGCGGGCCTCACCTCGCTGGTGGAGGAGCTTGTGGAGGAGCACCAGGCCAAGGGCACGCTGCACCGCGGTGACGGGCCCTACGTCCCGGCCGAGAGCACCGCGGGGAACCTGAAGTTCCCGGGAAAGGTGATCGCACTCCCGGCCACCGGGACCTTCCTGGCCGGGGACACGGGACACCACCGGCTGGTGGAGCTCGAGGCGGATCTCGTGACGGTGCGCCGCACCATCGGCTCCGGCACCAAGGGTTTCCGCGACGGGAGCGCCGGTGAAGCACAGTTCAACGAGCCCCAGGGCGTCACGCTGCTCCCTGCTGCACTGGCGGCCGAGGTCGGGTACGACGTCGTCGTGGCCGATTCCGTGAACCACCGCCTGCGCGGCGTCGACCTGGCCACCGGGCAGGTCCGCACGCTCGCGGGAAACGGCACACAGCGACTCCTCGACGCCGGGAACCACACGAAGACGGGGCTGCAGGAGAACGCGCAGGAGGTCGGGGCCGAGAGCGAGACACCGCGGCTCACCGAGACCCGACTCGGCACGGAGGCGCTCGACGTCTCCCTGTCCTCCCCGTGGGACGTGCTCTACTCGTCGGTGCTGGAGCGCGTGGTGATCGCGATGGCGGGTACCCACCAGATCTTCAGCTACGATCCGCGCACCCACGCCGTCGAGGTCCTCGCCGGAACGGGACTCGAGGGACTGCTGGACGGCGATGCCTCCGCAGCCTGGTTCGCACAGTCCTCCGGCCTCGCGGAGGACGCCCAGGGCACCATCTGGATCGCCGACTCGGAGACCTCCTCGGTGCGCATCCTGTCCTTCATCGACGTGGGCGGGCGCAGCAGGGTCCAGGTGCAGACCGCCATCGGGACCGGGCTGTTCGACTTCGGCTTCCGTGACGGCGATGCAGACCAAGCCCGGCTGCAGCACCCCCTCGGGGTGGCCGCCCTGCCCGACGGGTCCATCGCCATCGCCGACACCTACAACGGTGCGGTCCGCCGGTACGACCCCGCGACCCGGCAGGTGTCGACACTGCTGCGCGGCCTCTCCGAGCCGTCCGACGTCCTCGTCGACATGACACCCGTGGCCGACGGCGGCGATCCGCTGCTGATCGTCGTCGAGACCAATAGGCACCAGCTCGTGCGGGTCCCGCTGCCCAAGGAGGCGCTCGCTGTCGACGAAGGCGCTTCCCGGACCCAGCGACCGCAGACCCCGATGTCGGCGGGACCGGTGGCACTGACGGTGCGGTTCACCGCTCCGAAGGGCCAGAAGCTCGACGACCGCTGGGGAGACCCGACACAGCTCAAGGTCAGCGCGTCCCCGGACTCCCTGCTGGTCTCCGGCGGGGGTACCTCCACCGGCCTGACGCGGCAACTCGTGCTCTCACCCGACGCGGGCGAGGGAGTCCTGCACATCACGGCGCGGGCGGCGTCCTGCGACGGCGAGCCGGGCGGCGAGATCCCCGACCACGCTGCCTGCCACCTGTACCAGCAGGACTGGGGCATCCCCGTCAGTATCTCGACCGACGGCGACACCGCGCTGACCCTCGACCTCCGCGGTCTCGACTGATCGGGACGGACACCAGCGGGAGCACTTGCCCCGGCCGGGGATCGCTCCGCTACCGGGGACGTCATCGGGGAGCCGCCGGAATATCGCCCGGAGCTTGCCGCTTGTCGCTTGTATGACGACAGACATCGCAGCACACGACCGACAGCGGACCGCCCTCGTGGCGGGAGCGACGGGCATCGCGGGCTCCGCGCTCGTCGAGAAGCTCAGTGGCGAGGGATGGCTGGTCCTGGCGCTGTCCCGCACACCCGGCGCCGCGCGGGACGGCGTGCGATGGCTGAGCGCCGATCTCACGTCCGTGGAGTCGCTCGAAGCGGTCCTCGCGGCGGAACATCCCACGCACGTCTTCTTCACGGCCTGGTCGCGGCAGAGCACCGAGGAGCAGAATATCGAGGTCAACGCGGGAATGCTCCGCGACCTGCTGGTGGCGCTCCGCGGCAAGGACGTGGTCCACGTCGCCCTGATGACCGGGCTCAAGCACTACCTCGGCCCGTTCGAGGCCTACGCGGCAGGGGAGATGGCGGACACCCCCTTCCACGAGGAGGAACGGCGGCTGCCGGTCCGCAACTTCTACTACGCGCAGGAGGACGAGCTGTTCGCCGCCGCCGCCGAGCAGAGTTTCACCTGGTCGGTGCACCGGGCCCACACCGTGATCGGCCACGCCGTGGGTAACGCGATGAACATGGGCCTCACGCTCGCGGCGCAGGCCACCCTCTGCAGGGACGCGGGGGAGCCGTTCGTGTTCCCCGGCTCCGAGACCCAGTGGAACGGACTGACCGACATGACGGATGCCGGGCTCCTCGCGGACCACATGCTGTGGGCCTCCACGACCCCTGCGGGCGCTGACGAGGCGTTCAACATCGTCAACGGGGACGTCTTCCGGTGGCGCTGGATGTGGCCCCAGCTCGCCGCGTACTTCGGCGTCGAGTGGGAGGGGTTCGCCTCCGCGCCCCGGCCGCTCGAGCAGGCCATGGTCGGGAGGGACGACCAGTGGCGGGCACTCGCCGAACGGCACGGGCTGGCCGAACCACGCCTGGACCGTCTGGCCTCCTGGTGGCACACCGACGGCGACCTCGGGCGGGACATCGAAGTGGTCACCGACATGGGCAAGAGCAGGGAGGCGGGGTTCGTCGGGTACCGCCGCACGGTTGCCGCCTTCATGGAGCTCTTCGACCGCTACCGCGCCGAGAAGCTCATTCCCTGACCTCTACTCCGCCCGGCTCCCGGTGGATCAGTAGCGGACGACCGGCGTCACCGTGATGGTGTCGTCGGCGACCGCGAGGTCGGCGTCGAACTCGAAGGGCACCGTCTCGGAGACGTCCCTGACCGCTCCCGAGAAGAAGTCGACGAGCCGGGTCTCGATGCGGGCCGACCCGGACAGTGGCGCGAGCAGCCATGCGCCGTCGTTCGGGGTGATCGACACCGACGGATACTCCTCGATGGACCAGGTGATCCCACCTGCCAGGCGCTCGTTCGTCGGGTAGCTGAAGGGGCAGTTCGTCGGCTGGAAGACGGTCTGCTCGGCGCAGTCGTCCAGAAAGGCGCGCAGGCGGTCGTCGACCGCCTGGGTGAGCTCCGGCGTCGCCTCCGTCGCCAGGGCCAGGGGAGGTGGTGGCGCGTCACGTCCCGTGACCGTCGCGTGCCGGGCGGGTGCCGCGAAGTACCGTCCCTCGTACTCCGCCGTGATGGAGGTCGGGTAGAAGGCGGCGAGCAGCGAGCTGCCGTCCGGGAGGCCGACGTCCGCTCCGTTCACCACTGCTTCGACGCTGTTCAGGGCAGAGACCTCCACCGTCGGCAGCACCGTCTGCTCGAACCGCCAGGTGTCGAAGAACCCCCACTCGGTCCCCGAGCGTTGAAGGGGGAAGACCGTCGTGGTCGGGTTGCCGTCCAGTGTGTAGGTCACGGGCACCTCGACACGATCGGGGCCCGTCTCCCGTGCATCGCCCACCTCGACGTCCTCGAGCGCAGCGCTGGCGGTGCGCAGGGCCTCGCCGTCGAGCAGGGTGGGGTTCGCGCCGTCCGGGACCGAGGCGTTCAGCAGGCCGAGAGCCTTGCCGCCCTCTCCTTCCCGCAGTGCGTCGAGGTACAGGCCCACCTGGTGTTCCGGGCTGTAGAGCCGACTGTTCAGGACGGACACGGTGGCGATGAACGCGGCCCCGACAAGCATGAGGCCGAGCAGCCATGCTGCGAGGACCTTCACGACCGGAGTGGTTTGCACAGGTTCAACGGTACCGGCAGGCGCCCCTCAGCCCGGCAGGAAGCCCAGTAACGCTCCGACGACGGCGCACACGAGCCCGACGACGGCGACCACCCTGGTACCCCGGTAGGGAGCCTCGAGCGACCAGTGGGTGGGCGTCCGGCTGTGGTAGAAGATCGTCACGTCCTCACCGGCGGGGAGGGCCGGCGGCGCGTGCTTCCCCTTCTGCCGTCGGATCGAACTCGACCACAGGGCCTCGATGATGCGGTACCGATGGTCGTGCCAGCGCAGGTACGGGTGCCCCTCGTGCTCGAACGTGATGGCCTGCGTCCTCGTCCACGAGCCGTAGGCCAGGCGGATCAGGAGCGCGGCGATGAGCAGGCCCAGTCCGAGGGCCGTCAGGGTGGAGCTGACGATCTCGATCACGAGCATCGGATTGCGTCCCCTGCATGGAGGGTGTCGGCTACCCGCGCGCCGTCGTGTTCGAGCATAGGCCCAGACTACACAGCAGGACCGGCACCCTTCCGGGTGGCGGTCCTGCTGTGTAGGGTCTCGCCGGGTCCCCGTTCGTCGGCCGATCAGCCTGCGGAGTGCTTGCCTCCCGCGACCGTCGCGCCGCCCGGGTGGCCTGCGGAAGCGGCGGCAGCGGGGGAGTGCCCCTGACCGGATGCCCCGTTGCCGTTGCCACCGCCGCTACCGAAACCGACGCCGTCCCCGCGCCCTTCAGCCTGCTGGGCGGTCGCGATCTCCTCCGCCCGCTCCTCGCTCGCCTCACGCGTGAGCTCGGCGCCGGCTTCGGCGTCACGGGTCAGGTTCTCGCCGGTCTCGGCGTCGAACAGGTGCAACTTGCGCGTATCGAGCCAGATCTCCGCTTCTCGCCCACCACGGATGCGGCTGGCGGCGTCGAGGGTGACGACCACCTGCGGGCGCAGCTCGTCCGCGTCCATGTCCCGCGCGAGGTTGTCGAGCAGCTCGCGCATCTCCGGTACCGGGTCGAAATTGATGTAGCCGTACTGCTCGTTGCCGAGCCACTCCGTGTGCGTCAGGGTCGCCGTGAACGTGGACCCGTTGGGACGCTTGTGGTCCTCGACGAGCTTGGCGTCCTCGAAGAACTCGGGCCGGACGCCGACCAACACCACGCTCTTGCCTGCTGCCTTCTGCGCCTTCTCGGCGGGGATCTCGAGGTTCCCGAGCGCCGTCTTCAGGATGTTCCCCTCGACGGTCGCAGGCAGGAAGTTCATCGAGGGTGAGCCGATGAAACCGGCGACGAACAGGTTGACCGGCTGTTCGTACAGTTCGCGCGGCGAGGCGATCTGCTGCAGCTCGCCCTTCTTGAGCACGGCGACACGGTCACCGAGGGTCATGGCCTCGGTCTGGTCGTGGGTGACGTAGACGGAGGTGACACCGAGGCGCCGCTGCATCTGCGAGATCTCGGACCGCATCTGCCCACGCAGCTTGGCATCCAGGTTCGAGAGTGGCTCGTCGAACAGGAACGCATCGGCCTGGCGCACGATGGCACGACCCATCGCGACACGCTGCCTCTGGCCGCCCGAGAGATTCGCGGGCTTGCGCTGCAGGTGGTCGGTGAGCTCCAGCGTGGCGGCGGCTTCCGTCACGAGCTTGTCGACCTGGTCCTCGGAGTGCTTGCCCTTGGCCAGGCGCAGCGGGAACGCGATGTTCTCGTAGACCGTGAGGTGCGGGTACAGCGCGTAGTTCTGGAACACCATCGCCAGGTTGCGATCGCGCGGGGCCTTGTCGTTGACCCGCTGTCCATCGATGAGCAGGTCGCCGTCGGTGATGTCCTCGAGGCCCACGATCATCCGCAGGAGGGTCGACTTCCCGCAGCCCGACGGGCCGACGAGGATGATGAACTCGCCGTCGGCGATGTCGATGCTGACGTCGTTCACGGCAGGGAAGCCGTCGCCGTACTTCTTGACCAGGTGGTTGAGGGTGATTGAAGCCATGGTGCGAATCCTTTACTTGAACCGGGGGCGTTAGCCCTTGACGGCGCCCGAGGTAAGGCCTGAGACGATCTGGCGTTGGAAGAGCAGGACCAGGAGGACGATCGGGATGGTCACGATGATCGCCGCCGCAGAGATCGCTCCCGTGGGCGCCTCGAACTGCGAAGCACCCGTGAAGAACGCGAGCGCCGCGGGAACGGGGCGAGCCGCCTCCGTGGAGGTCAGCGAGATCCCGTACACGAAGTCGTTCCACGCGATGAAGAACGCGATGATCGCGGTCGTGAAGACACCCGGCGCAGCGAGCGGAACGATCGCCTTGCGGAACGCCTGCCACGTCGTCGCCCCGTCCACCTGCGCCGCCTGCTCCAGTTCCCACGGGATCTGGCGGAAGAACGCGGCGAGCGTCCAGATGGAGATCGGCAGGGTCAGTGACAGGTACGGGATGATCAGGCCGAGCCAGGTGTCGTAGAGGCCGATGGTGCGCCACAGGTTGAACAGGGGGGTGACGATCGAGATCACCGGGAAGATGGAGACCGCCAGGGCCGTGGTCAGCACGAGCTTCTTGCCCGGGAAGTCCAGGCGGGCGATCGCGTAGGCGCACAGCGTGGCCAGCACGACGGCGATGAACGTCGCGATCAGCGTGATGCCGATCGAGTTGCGCAGGGCCGAGAGGAACAGCCCCTGGGCGTCGCCGACCAGGATCTGCTCGTAGTTGCTGGTGGTGGCGGTGCCCGATGATGGCAGGAACGTGCCGCTGGTGAGGTCACTCGGCGTCTTGAAGGACGTCGCGAGGATCGAGACGACGGGGAACAGCGCGTAGATGAGGACGAGCACGGTGACGACGGCCCAGAGGACCTTGCCCCGGGTGCTGGTTTTCGTCATTACTTTCCTCCCTGCGATCCGGCGAGATCGACCTTGAACAGCTTGATCGCCACGAAGCAGATCAGCAGGACGCAGAGGAACAGGAGCACGGAGACGGCGGAGCCGAGTCCGATCTCGAGCCGGCTGATCGATTGTCGGTAAGCGAGCAGCGACAGCACTTCCGTGCCGTAGGCGCCGTTGGTCATGATGAACACGTTGTCGAAGATCCGGAACGCATCGAGGGCCCGGAAGAGGACCGCGACCATGATCGCCGCCTTCATGTTCGGGATGATTACCTTGCGCATGCGTTCCCACCAGGTGGCACCGTCGACCTTCGCCGCTTCGGTGAGCTCGTCCGGCACCTGGGCGAGGCCGGCGAGGAGGAGCAGGGAGATGAACGGGGTGGTCTTCCAGATCTCGGACGCCATGATGACGAAGAGGGCCGTGGGCCCCTGCGCGAACCAGTTCAGGTTCTCGTCGATGCCGGGCACCCAGCTGAACCAGCTGTTGACGTACCCGGAGTTGATGTCGAAGGCGTAGAACCAGGCGAAGGCCGAGACGACGGTGATGATGCCGTAGGGCACGAGGATGGCCGTCCGGAGGAGCCCGCGTACCGACTTCAGGGCCTTGTGCATCACGAGTGCGAGGGCGAACCCGAGGACCAGTTCGACCAGGACCGTGATGACGGTGATGAGGACGGTGGTCCACAGTCCGGACCACCAGACGGGATCCGAGAGGATCACGGCATAGTTGCCGAGTCCGATGAACTCGCGCTCGTCCGGCGCCGTCAGGCGGAACCGGAACAGCGACTCGTAGGTGGCCTGCAGGATCGGGTACAGCGTGACGAGCAGCATGACAACGAAGGCGGGACCGGCGAGGATCCAGCCGAGTCGCCGCTCCGCGCGGACGCGATCGCTGTACTGCTTCCGCGGTTTCTTCGTCGTGCCGTTCGTGGCGTTGCCCGCTTCGAGGCGCGGGCCGGGTTCGCCGGACGACGCCGTCGTCGTTCTGGCCGGGATGGCTGAGGTCACAGGAGTTGCTCCCCTCTGAGGACCGATGTGATGAAGTCGCTGGACGATCCCGGGGTGCTGTCGGGGTCGACGGCGGCGGGCGGCGCCCAGGTCTGCTGGATGCCGGTGGAGACCTCGTTGTAGAACGGTGTCTGCGGACGGGGCGCGGCGACCTGCAGGGAGTCCCTGATGGTCTCCGCCATGGGGAAGGACTCCTCGATGCGGGGGTCCTCGTAGGCTTCCGTGTTGGACGGCGGGTTGCCGTTCGTGACGAAGTACTCGGCCTGGTTCTCGACGGAGACGATGCATTCGATCGCCTCGTAGGCCAGTTCCGGGTTGTCGCTCTCCGCGCCGACGCCCAGGTTGATGCCGCCCAGGGGAGGAGCGGCCTCCTGGTCCTCGGACATCCGGGGGAAGATCCCCCAGCCGAGGTCGTCGAGGACCGCCTGGTCCAGCGAGCCTGCTTCGACGGCGGCCGTCGTGGCGGGCCAGACGAACGGGTAGTTGACCATGAAGGACCCGGAATCGCCCTGGAAGGCGATGAGCGAGGCGTTCTCGTCCTGCGTGGGGAGGCCGGCACCGCCGAGACCGTCCCTGCCGATGGTCGAGATGACCTCGGCCGCCGCGACTCCCGCTTCGGAATCGAGACCCAGTTCGATCGTGTCGGCGGTCGCCTCGGGGTCGACGATGATCGAGCCGCCCGCCGACTCGATGAGGGCATTGACCCAGACCGTCATCGATTCCGCCTGCGCGCCCTGGACGCCGAGTGTCTTCTCCTGCGTGCCGGCCGCTTCCATGATCTGGTCCCAGGTCACGGGCTGCGTCATGTCGAGTCCGGCAGCTTCGGCGACGGACTTCCGGTACCAGAGGATCTGCGTGTTGGCCCAGAACGGGACGGTGACGAGTTCGTCCTTCCAGGTGGCCCCGGCGAGCGCACCCTCGACGACGTCCTCCGTCGTCCGCTCCGCGACGTCCTCGGGCACCGGGGCCAGGAATCCCGGTTCGGCCAGCTCGGGGATGAACGGGGGATCGAGGCTCATGATGTCGAGCGATGCATCTCCGGCCGCCAGGCGCCGGGCGAGCTGCTCACGCTGGGAAGCGGCATCGCTGGGCAGCAGGGAGGTCTCGATCCGGTACCGGCCCCCGGATTCGTCGCTGCACTGCTGGGCGATGGCGGCCTGGCCACCGGCGTCCGGGTTGATGTACCAGGTCAGGGTGTTGTCCGCCTCGGCAGGACCACAACCGCTCATCACCAGGGTGCCCATCAGCAGGCCGGCGATGACGGCGGCTCTCGGCCGGCTGCTCGCCCCTGTTCGTGTTCTTCGAACCATCGTCATTCGTACCGAGCCTCCACATCCTTGTAGACAACCCGGCTGGCGGACCGATCGAGCCGACAGCCTAAGCAACCTTTGCTTTTCGACCCTATGCCTTGGTGACCCAAACCGCTAGGCAGTGCGCTTTCGATCTCGCAACGAGTCCTGCTGGGGTGGGCGGGTCGGCGCAGGGGGCCGGTCCGACGGCGGTGTCCTGCTTCGCCTTCTCCCGCGGGGGAGCTGCTGCCAGGGCTGCCGGGAGGTTCAGGCGGACGCGGTCGAGGTGTCCAGAGCGAAGGGAGGGCGCTCCATGTCTCCGGTGACGGCCTCGGCGGGATCCGTCCCCAGTTCCACGATCCGATTGTCCGCGTCCACGTGGACGACGGTGGGGACGAAGGCGCGCGCTTCCTCGGTGGTCAGCTGGGCGTAGGTGATGAGGATGACGAGATCACCCCGCTGTACGAGGTGGGCCGCTGCTCCGTTGATACCGAGGACGCCCGACCCCCGCTCGCCGGCGATGGTGTAGGTCTCGAGGCGTGCGCCGTTGGTGACGTCGACGATCGAGACGAGTTCCCCCGGGAGGATGTCCGCTGCGTCCAGCAGGTCGAGGTCCACGGTGACGGAGCCGACGTAGTGGAGGTTGGCATGGGTGACCGTGGCGCGGTGGATCTTCGATTTGAACATTGTGCGATTCATCGCCTCAACGATACTGCGGATCGGTTGCGACCAGCGGGGCCGGGAGGGTGTCCTTCGGCACACACGCACCGGGATCGTTGCCTCCGACGGTGGTACTGGAGCGGGCGACGGGAATCGAACCCGCGTATCGAGCTTGGGAAGCTAGCGCTCTACCATTGAGCTACGCCCGCACGGTGGTTGAAACCGCTCCACCACCTTACAACAGTTCGGGCGGCTTCCCCTGACCGGTGTCCTCGAACGGGGCGTCCGCCGCCCCGGCGACCCTCGCACGTTCGATGAGTTCCCGCCACGGAGCCTCCAGTCGGCTCTCGGGTAGGGTCACCGCGGTGTAGCCGATGGTGATGCGGTAGGTGAAACGGTCGCGCTGGAGTCCGGGGGCCGAGGCGGCTGCCGCCCGGCCACGACAGGGGCTCCGTGTGGTTCCGTTCCCCCCGGTTCCGTTCCCCCCGCTTCCGCCTCCGCGAGCGGGAGCCAGCGCTGCCGGGCCTCGCTGCTGCTCACCTCGAGGCTCCAGGTCCGGGTCGTCCCGCCGAAGCCGCCGGAGCGGGTGATCTCGATCCTCACGACAGGACGCCGACCTGGGACCAGGCCGCGGAGACCGCTTCGGCTTCACTGCTGCCGGCACCGAAGCGCCGAGCAGCCGCCTCCACGGTGGCGCGCGCGAAGGTCGGGAAGTCGCAGTCCGGCGGGATGCTCCCGCCGAGCACGGCGTCGTACCAGATCGCCCCGGCGCCCTTCCACGCCTTCCCGCCCAGCGTCGCGGCCGTCAGGTAGAAGGCCCGGTTGGGGATTCCCGAATTGATGTGCACCCCGCCGTTGTCGGAGGCCGTACTGACGTAGTCGGCCATCGTGGCGGGCTGCGGATCCTTACCGAGGACGTCGTCGTCGTACGCGGTGCCCGGAGCCCTGAGCGAGCGCAGTGCCACGCCCTGGACCTCGTCCGTGAAGATGCCCTCGCCGACGAGCCAGGACGCGGCGGCGGCGTCCTGGTCGAGCTCCCGCTGCTCCACGAGTACCCCGAAGACGTCGGACAGCGACTCGTTGAGAGCGCCCGATTGTCCCTGGTACACCAGGTTCGTGGAGTACTGCGTGAATCCGTGCGTGAGCTCGTGGCTGATGACGGTCAGCGACGCCGTGAAACGGCCGAAGATCTCGCCGTCGCCGTCGCCGAAGACCATGCGCTCGCCGTCCCAGAAGGCGTTGTCGTAGTTCGAGCCGTAGTGCACGGTGGCGCACAGGGCCTTGCCCGCACCGTCGATCGACGAGCGTCCGTACTCCTCGCTGAACAACCGGTAGGTCGAGCCGAGGCCCTCGTAGGCCTCGTCCGTCGCGGCGTCACCCGTCGCGCCGGCGCCCTCGGCGCGGACGAGCGTACCCGGGAGCTCCTCACGGCCGCCGGCGTCGTGGATGCGGCGGCTGAGGGTCCCCGTACGCGCCGAACCCCGGCGAACGGGGGCACGCAGGCGTTCGGCTCGCATCCGGTGCACGGGGTCGAGTTCCAGCAGCGCACGCCGGGCGCCCCGCGCCGCGACGGAATGCCGGGGATCGCGCAGGGCGGCGAGACGGGTGAGCAGGTGCGGTGGGACGATGCTGCAGTGGATGGGGTGCACGGGACCTCCTTGACGTGGTCCCAAACCTAGACCCGCGAGCCGACATTCGGGGGAGACGTAGGCTGTCCGCATGAGCGTGGAGCGGAACACCCGCAACCTTGAGCAGGGCATCCAGCGGGACTTCTCCGACAGGATGAGCTACGGCTCGTACCTCGCGCTGGACAGGCTGCTCGATGCGCAGCACCCTGTGAGCGAACCGCAGCACCACGACGAGATGCTGTTCATCATCCAGCACCAGACGTCGGAGCTGTGGCTCAAGCTGGTCCTGCACGAGCTCCGGGCCGTGCGCGTCCACCTGCAGCGGGACGACCTGCGATCGGCCATGAAGGGCATCGCGCGGATCAAGCACATCCAGCGCTCGCTGACCGAGCAGTGGTCCGTCCTGGCTACCCTCACGCCGTCCGAGTACGCGGAGTTCCGCGGCGATCTCGGGTCCTCGAGCGGATTCCAGTCCTACCAGTACCGTGCGGTCGAATTCCTGCTGGGCAACAAGAACTCCGCCATGATCCAGGTCTTCGACGCGGACCCGGTGGCGCAGACCCTCCTCGTGGAGCTCCTGGGCCAGAGCAGCATCTATGACGAGTTCATCGCGTTGCTGGCAAGGCGCGGCTACGCGGTCCCCGAGGAACTACTGCGGAGGGACGTCACCGTCGCCCATGAGTTCGCCCCCGCACTCGTGGCGGTGTACAAGGAGGTCTACGAGGACGCTTCGGCCCACTGGGACATCTACGAGGCGTGCGAGGAACTCGTGGACCTCGAGGACAACTTCCAGCTCTGGCGGTTCCGGCACCTGAAGACGGTCGCCCGCACGATCGGGTTCAAGTCCGGTACGGGTGGATCGTCCGGCGTCGGTTTCCTCCAGCGAGCACTCGAGCTCACCTTCTTCCCCGAGCTCTTCGCCGTGCGCACCGAGATCGGGCGCTGATCCACTGCTCGGGAGCACGTTCGCGGGGCTGGTAGCTTTGGACGGTGCTGATCTCAGACCGCGACATCCGAGCAGAAATCGCCGCCCAGCGGATCGTTCTCGAACCGCACGATCCCGCCATGGTGCAGCCCTCGAGCGTCGACGTCCGCATCGACCGGTACTTCCGTCTGTTCGACAATCACAAGTACGCGCACATCGATCCGGCCGAGGACCAGCCGGATCTCACCCGGCTGGTCGAGGTGGCGGCCGACGAGCCGTTCATCCTCCACCCCGGCGAGTTCGTCCTCGGCTCGACCTACGAGACGGTGACGCTGCCCGACGACATCGCCGCCCGCCTCGAGGGCAAGTCGTCGCTGGGCCGTCTCGGCCTGCTGACCCACTCCACTGCCGGCTTCATCGACCCGGGTTTCTCGGGCCACGTGACGCTCGAACTCTCGAACATGGCCACCCTGCCGATCAAGCTGTGGCCGGGATCGAAGATCGGGCAGCTGTGCTTCTTCAAGCTGACCTCGCCCGCCGAGTTCCCCTACGGTTCGGGCGACTACGGCAACCGGTACCAGGGTCAGCGCGGCCCGACGGCCTCCCGCAGCCACCTCAACTTCCACCGCACCGCCATCTGAACCGGCGGGTGCGGTTCGGGGACCGGAACGGCTCACGGCATCCCGGGACCGTCCGTCGCCTCAGACCTCCGGGACGACGGCGGGTGTCACCTGTGCGGGCGGCCTGACCGGCAGCAGGACGAGGAGCCCCACGAGCAGGACCACGAGGATTCCGATCACGCCGTAGAGCTGCGACCCGAAGATGCCGATGCACAGGGCGAAGAGGGTGGGCGCGAGGAAGCTCACGGCTCGGCCCGTCGTGGCGTAGAGACCGAACAGCTCGCCTTCCTCCCCGACGGGAGCCAGCCGGGCGAGGTAGGCGCGCGAGGAAGCCTGGGCCGGGCCGACGAAGAGCGTGAGCAGCAGGCCGAAGACCCAGAAGGTGGTGTCCGACGTCCACTCCATGCCGACCACGGAATGTGTCCGGGTGCCCAGGAGCAGGATCGCGGTGCCTGACAGGAGCAGGCCCACCAGTGCCGCCATGATCACGCGTTTGGGACCGATGCGGTCATCGAGGAAGCCGCCGATGACGGCGCCGATCGCGGCGACGACGTTGGCCGCGATCGCGAAGACGATCACCATGCTCGCCGAGAACCCGAAGGCCCCGGCCGCGAGGATGCCCCCGAAGGTGAAGACCGCCGCCAGTCCGTCCCGGAAGATCGCGCTGGCCAGCAGGAAGTAGATGGTGTGGGGGCTGTCCCGGTAGATCACCTTCACACGCCGCACCAGCAGCCCGTAGGAGGCGAGGAACCCGATCTGCGTGGCCCTGGCCCTCCGCGGGACCTCGGGCACCGCGAACATCACCGGCAGGGCGAACGCGGCGAACCACAGTGCGGAGAAGACGGCCACCAGGCGGATGTTGAGTCCGTCCTCGCTCGAGGCACCCGGCCAGTCGACGACGGGCTGGATGAACACCACGAGGACCACGACGAGCGCCACGATGCCGCCCACGTAGCCCATGGCCCAGCCGAAGCCGCTCACGCGTCCGATCGTGGACGGAGTGGAGATCTGGGTCAGCATCGCGTTGTAGTTCACGCCCGCGAACTCGAAGAAGATGTTGGCCGCGGCGATCAGGGCCACGCCGAGGATGAGCATCTCCGGGCTCGGGAACACGAAGAAGCACAGCGCGGTGAGCACTGCGACGATCAGACTGTTCACGCCGAGCCACTGCTTGCGGCGGCCGCCCCTGTCCGAGCGCTGCCCGGTGACCGGTGCGAGGAGCGCGATCAGCAGCCCCGCGGCGGCGAGACCCCACCCGAGCACCTGCGATGAGCGCTCCTCTCCTCCGAAGGACTCCGAGGTGAGGTACACCGTGAAGACGAACGTCGTCATGACGGCGTTGAAGGCTGCCGATCCCCAGTCCCAGGAGGCCCATGCGAGGACGGGCCGGCTGAAGATCCGTCCCGAGCCCACTGCGGGCAGGAGGGCGGGGGCCTCCGCTGGAGAGGGAAGCTGCTGATTCTTGCTCATGGGTGAATGCTAGCGCCGTATGATGCCGGTCACCTCCGACCCCACCGGGGCCCGCCCGGCACGATCGGAGGATTACCTTCGATAGACTGGGCGAGCCCGACCGACCCCCAGTGGAAGATCGAGACTCCCATGCTCCCCGTCCTGCTAGCGATGTTCGCGCTGGCCCTCGGAGCGCCCTTTCTCTTCAAGCGTCTCGGCAGGTCGGCCTTCTTCGTCCTCGCCGCCGCCCCCGCAGCCGGCTTCGCCTGGCTCATGGTGCAGCTGCCTCAGGTCCTCTCCGCGGATCAGGCTGCTCCGAACGGCCGGCCCGGCGCGCCGCCCTCGGTCATCGTCCCCTGGATCCCCAGCCTGCAGCTCGAGTTCGCATTCCGGCTCGACGCCCTCGCCGCCGTCCTGTGCATCCTGATCCTCGGCGTCGGAGCGCTGGTCCTGTTCTACTGCGCGCGCTATTTCAAGAACGACGACCCCGACGTCGGGCCTTCGGCGCGCAGTTGCTCGCGTTCGCGGCATCGATGTTCGGGCTGGTCCTCGCTGACGACCTGATCCTGATGTTCATCTTCTGGGAACTGACCACGATCCTGTCCTACCTGCTCATCGGGTACTCCCGGCAGCGGCTCTCCGCCCGCCGCTCGGCGCTGCAGGCCCTGATCGTCACGACCTTCGGCGGCCTGACCATGCTGGTGGGCCTGGTGATCCTGGGGCAGGAAGCAGGAACCTATCGCATCTCCGCGATCCTCGCGGACGCGGAGGCACTGACCGCACGGGGCACGCTGATCGACGTCGCCGTCGCCCTGGTGCTGGTCGGTGCCATCACCAAGTCGG
Source organism: Vibrio cholerae (assembly GCA_009728235.1). Taxonomy (GTDB): domain Bacteria; phylum Actinomycetota; class Actinomycetes; order Actinomycetales; family Micrococcaceae; genus Arthrobacter_D. Next base: position 138,353 of record WNZI01000001.1, read on the forward strand.
CCCTCGTCCCCTTCCACTTCTGGCTGCCCGGGGCCATGGCGGCTCCCACCCCCGTCAGTGCCTACCTCCACGCCGCCGCGATGGTCAAGGCAGGGGTGTTCCTCGTCGCCCGCTTCGCCCCGGGCTTCAGCGAGACGTCCCTGTGGTATCCGGTGATCTTCGTCCTCGGGATGGCGACCATGCTGCTCGGCGGCTGGCGAGCGCTGCGCCAGTTCGACCTCAAGCTCGTCCTCGCCTACGGCACCGTGAGCCAGCTCGGCTTCCTGACGATGGTGGTGGGACTGGGCGGGCCCGACGGCGCCGTCGCGGGCCTCGGTCTGCTGCTCGCCCACGGGTTCTTCAAGGCCACGCTCTTCCTGGTCGTGGGCATCATCGACCACCAGTCGGGTACCCGGGACCTCCGCGTCCTCTCGGGCGTGGGCTCGACCTCGCCGGTCCTGTTCGCCGTCGCCCTCGTGGCTGCGGGATCGATGGCGGGCGTGCCGCCGCTGCTGGGCTTCGTCGCCAAGGAATCGGTGTTCGAGGCCTTCGCACACCGCGCCGAGGACGGAATCGCGGGCACGCTCCTGCTCGGTGGACTCGTGCTCGGCTCGATCCTGACCTTCGCCTACAGCGCCCGCTTCGTCTGGGGTGCCTTCGCGCTGAAGCACGGCAAGGTGCAGACTCCCTTCAAGCGCGTCCGGACGTCCTTCCTCCTGGCGCCCGCGGTACTCGCCGTCGCCTCGGTGCTGTTCGGGCTGTGGCCCGCCCCCCTGGATGCCGCCATCCAGCCCTATGCGGCATTGTTCCCCGCCGACGGCGAGACGCCCCACCTGGCCCTGTGGCACGGCTTCAACCTGCCGCTGCTCCTCTCGGCCCTCACCATCGCGGCCGGTGTGGCGCTGTACCTGCTGCGCGCCCCGTTCGAACGCCTGCAGGGGCGCCTGCCGTCGGCGCGCGACGCGGAACTGGTCTACCGATCGGGCATCGGGGTCCTCGACGACCTCGCGGTATGGGTGACGGGACGGACACAGCGCGGTTCGCTGTCCTTCTACCTCTTCGTCATCCTCGCCACCGCCATCGTCACGCCGCTGGCAGCGCTCGTCCTCCTCGACGCTCCGATGCCCTCGGACTTCCTGCTGGCGGAATCGCCGGCGCAGGCCATGGCCGCCGCGGTGATCCTCGTGGGGATCCTCGCTGCACTGCGCGCGAACAAGCGCTTCACGGCCGTGCTCATGGTCGGCATCACCGGCTACGGCATGGCCATCATCTACGCGCTGCACGGTGCGCCGGACCTGGCCTTCACGCAGATGCTCGTCGAGACCATCCTGCTGGTGGCCTTCGTCCTGGCGCTGCGGTCCCTGCCCGCACGCCTGTGGAACCGGGCGGAGAGCCGTCACCGGTTGCTCCGCGCGGGACTCGGCATCGCCTTCGGCAGTGTCATGGCGGTGATCGCGATGTCCGCCATGGCGTCGAGGACCGCCGATCCGATCTCCCTCGCCTACCCCGGGCTGGCCTACGACGACGGCGGCGGGGCCAACGCCGTCAACGTCCTGCTGGTGGACATCCGGGCCTGGGACACCTTCGGGGAGATCACGGTGCTGGCCATCGCCGCGACGGGTATCGCGAGCCTCATCTTCATCCGTGGCCGCGGGGACAAGCGCGCCGGGCGGACGACGTCGAGGACGGCTCGGTGGACGGCGGGCAGGAGCCGCTCAACGCGGGAGGCCGCGAGGGCGCCGCACGCCTCCTCGCCGCGCGCTTCGCCGACGTCTCCCGTGATCCCTGGCTCGTCGCCGGGCGGACACTCGCGCCCGAGCGCCGGTCGATCATCTTCGAGGTCATCACCCGGCTGCTGTTCCACACCATGATCGTGCTGTCGATCTACCTCCTTATCGCCGGTCACAACCTCCCCGGTGGTGGATTCGCCGGCGGTCTGATGGCGGGTCTGGCGCTCGCGGTCCGGTACCTCGCGGGCGGACGCTTCGAGCTCGCGGAGGCGAGTCCCGTCAGTGCGGGTACCCTGCTGGGCGTCGGTCTCGCGATCGTCTCGCTGACGGCCGCAGCTCCGCTGTTCGTCGGCGGAGCCATCCTGGAGAGCTACGTCCTGGAGTTCTGGCTGCCGGTCTTCGGCGACGTGAAGTTCGTGACCTCCACCATCTTCGACGTCGGTGTGTACATCATCGTCGTCGGCCTCGTGCTGGACGTCCTGCGGAGCCTCGGTTCGGAGATCGACGAGCGCAGCGAGACGGGGCGGCCCATCGAGGAAGAGGCCGGTCCGGACGCCCTCGTACCGCCCACCGTCGAAGGAGTCCGGCCGTGACCGTCAACATCACGCTCATCGTGCTCATGGCAGCCTTCTTCGCCGCGGGGATCTACCTGCTGCTCGAACGCAGCCTCACCCGCGTGCTCCTGGGTCTGATCCTCCTCGGGAACGGGGCGAACATCCTCATCCTGGCCACGAGCGGGCGGGCCGGGAAGTCGCCGCTCTACGTCTCGGGGACACCGGCTGAGGAGTACACGGACAGTCTTCCGCAGGCCCTGATCCTCACGGCGATCGTCATCACCTTCGCCGTCACCGCCTTCGTGCTCGGCATCATCTACCGATCCTGGGTGCTGGGCCGCGAGGACGACGTGCAGGACGATCCCGAGGACCGCCGCGTCGCCGGCCAGAGCAGCTACGACTGGGAGGACGACGCCGACGTCCTCGCCGAGACGTCCGACTTCTTCGACGACGAGTCCGACGGCGTCCGGGACGCACGCCGGGACAGCCACGCCGGCGAGGACGGGGATGCCGTCGACGTCGGTGGTCCCGCCGACGGCGACCGACACGCGGCACGGGCACCGCGGACGGGGAAGGACTCGTGATCGCCGCCGACCTCGCGCCGCTCGCCGTCGTCCTGCCGTTCCTGGGCGCGGCCGTCACCTTCATCCTCATCCGGCACTCGCGGGCACAGCGGGCGGTGAGCATCTCCACGCTCAGCATCACCCTGCTCATCGAAGTGGTGATGCTGCTCGCCGCACCGTCGACGGGGACGCACGCGGTGAGGCTCGGAGGTTGGGACGCGCCGTTCGGGATCGTGCTCGTCGTGGACCAGTTCTCGGCGCTCATGCTCGTCATCTCCTCGGCCGTCAGCCTCGCGGTCCTGATCTACGCGGCCGGACAGGGCATGGCCGACGGTGACGAGGACGGGCCGGTGTCGATCTTCCATCCGACCTACCTGATCCTCGTGGCGGGAGTGTCTAACGCCTTCCTCACGGGTGACCTGTTCAACCTGTACGTGGGCTTCGAGATCCTGCTGACCGCGAGCTACGTCCTCATGACGCTCGGCGGTACGGCTCCCCGCATCCGAGCGGGTGTCACGTACGTCGTCGTCAGCGTGGTGTCCTCGATGCTGTTCCTCATCGCCATCGGGATGATCTACGGAGCGACGGGCACCATCAACATGGCGGATCTCGCCGTGAAGCTCGAGGACGTCGATCCTGCCACGCAGATGGTGCTGCACCTGATGCTCCTCGTGGCATTCGGCATCAAGGCCGCCGTCTTCCCGCTCTCCTTCTGGCTGCCGGACTCCTATCCGACCGCACCCGCGCCCGTGACAGCGGTGTTCGCGGGCCTGCTGACCAAGGTGGGTGTCTACGCGATGGTACGCGTGGAGACCCTGCTGTTCCCCGGTGACCGCATCAACTCGCTCCTGATGATCGTCGCCCTGCTGACGATGCTCGTGGGGATCCTCGGTGCCCTCGCGCAAGCGGACATCAAGAGACTGCTCTCCTTCACGCTGGTCAGCCACATCGGCTACATGGTCTTCGGACTGGCGATCTCCACGCGGATCGGCCTGGGGGCGGCCGTCTACTACGTGGCGCACCACATCACCGTCCAGACGAGCCTGTTCCTCGTCACGGGGCTGATCGAGCGCCGCGGCGGAACGGCCAATGTCGACCGCCTGGGCGGGCTGGCCAAACTGTCGCCGCTGCTCGGCATCCTGTTCTTCCTCCCGGCCATGAACCTCGCCGGTATACCGCCGTTCTCGGGCTTCCTCGGGAAACTCGGACTGATCCAGGCGGGCGTGGAGCTCGGCACACCTCTGGCCTACCTCCTCGTGGCCGGGGGAGTGGCCACGAGCCTGCTGACGCTCCTGGTCATGGCCCGCGTCTGGAACCGGGCGTTCTGGCGCAGCCCTGCCGACGCCGAGGACCCTGACCCGATCCTGCTGGCCAGCAAGGCGGACGGATCGAGTGTCGGCACCTCCAGGCACGTGACGGACGAGGACACGGGCCGCTTCGCGGGGAAGGACCCCGTCACCCTGCTGCCGCGGAGCATGACCGGTCCGACGATCGGCCTCGTGGCACTCGGCCTCGGCCTGACGTTCCTGGCGGGTCCACTCTTCGAGCTCAGCGATGGCGCGGCACAGGAGATGCTCGACCGCACGCCGTACATCGAGGCAGTCCTCGGAGTGGGGGCGGACGGATGAGCCGCCAGCACATCCCGCTCATCACCGAGCTCCCGCTCGTCATCTGGCTCGTCCTCGTCTGGGGTGCCCTCTGGCAGGATTTCGGGCCGGGCAACCTCGTCTTCGGAGCGATCATCGCCTACGCCGTCGTGAACTTCTTCTACCTTCCACCGGTCGAACTGACGGGCCGTTTCAATGTGCTCTGGCTGGTTCCGTTCATCGGGCGGTTCCTGTTCAGGCTGCTGGTCGCCAGCGTGGAGGTCTTCTGGCTCGGGGTGGTGCGGGGACCCACCCTGCGCAACGCCGTCGTCGCCGTCGAGCTGCGCAGCCACTCCGATTTCCTCGTCACCGCGACGGGGCACGCCATCTCGCTCATCCCGGGGTCGCTCGTGCTCGAAGTGGACCGGTCGACGTCGACGCTCTACCTCCACTGCCTGAACGTGGCCTCGGAGGAGGACGCCGACGTCATCCGCCGCGACGTCCTGGCCACCGAGGCCTGGCTGATCCGGGTGATGGGCAGTCGCGCGGACCTGGCCGCACTGCGCGCCGAGGAGGCACGGCCATGACACCCGTCATCTATGTCGTCGGAGGAATACTCTCGGTCGCGGCGGTCCTGGCGCTCTACAGGGCCGTCCGGGGACCGTCGATCCTCGACCGTGTGCTGGCGCTCGATGTCGTCCTCGCGGTCATCGGTGCGGGGCTCGTGCTGAACATGCTGGTGAACCGGCACCTGGACAACCTGATCCTGCTCGTCGCCGTCTCCCTGATCGGGTTCATCGGATCCGTGACCGTGGCACGCTTCGTCACGGACCGGAAGTGACGGCCGTGATCAACGACATCATCGTCTCCACCCTCCTGGTCGGTGGCTCCTTCATGTCCCTCGCCGCGGGGATCGGGCTGGTGCGGTTCCCCGACCTGCTCTCCCGGATGCACGCCGCGACCAAGCCACAGGTCCTCGGCCTCCTGCTGTTCCTCCTGGCGCTGGCGGTCGAGTTCGAGAGCTGGCTGCTGGTCCCGGTCCTCGTGCTGTGCTGGGTGTTCCAGTTGCTCACGAGCCCGGTCTCGGCGCACATGGTGGGCCGGGCAGGGTATCGCACGCGGCACCTGCGGCGCGACCTGCTCACCCTCGACGAGCTGGACGACATCGTGACGCGGGCGGCCGCAGGTGACGAGGGTGATGCGGTCGATCCGCAGCACGACGAAGGAGGCGAGCGACCGTCGGACGGACCCGGTCCCTCCGGCTCGGACCGTCGATGAGCGCCCCCACGGTGGATAGCGCGGGCGGCGGGCAGTAAGGTTACTGCTGATCGAGGGGCGATGAAGATGGTGTCAGGTTCGGGTGTGTACGGGTCGCAGCGTTCTGCGGTGGCGATCGAGGACGACGCCGACATCCGCCACCTGCTGGTGATCGTCCTGGAGAAGAGGGGCTTCGCAGTGCACGAGGCCATCACGGGATTCCAGGGCCAGCAGCTCGTCGAGGCCGTCGGGCCCGATCTCATCACCCTGGACCTCAACCTGCCGGACATGGACGGCATCGACCTCTGTTCGGACCTCAGAGCCGTGTCGGACGCCCACATCCTCACGATCTCCGCCCGCCCCCCGCAACTCACGACGGAGCAGTGCCTGCTCGCCGGTTCGAACCACTTCATCCCCAAGCCCTTCAGCCCGCGGCTCCTCGGTGCCTACCTCGACAGCGTCTTCCCCCGTGAGGGCGCCGCGTAGGAGCCGCAGGACGGTCCTCCGGGCCGTTGCGACCGAGGGTCAGCGCTCGAGGATCGTGCAGACGCAGGCCCTGTTCCCCTCGGGATCGGCCAAGACGGTGAAAGCCGGGGCCGCGGCGTCGTCGACCACCGTGCCGCCGGCCGCGACGGCGGCCGCTATCCGGGTTCCCGCCACGTCATGCGGCACCCACAGGTCCAGGTGGAAACGCTGGCGAGGTGTCTCGTGCGCGTCCGTGTGCTGGAACCACAGCAGGGGGACCCGGCCCGTGGGATCGGCCACGTCGTCGCCTTCCGCCGCGTCGGCGTCCCCCGTGAGGAGCGCCGCCCAGAACGGCCCGGCCGCGGCGACGTCCGCGGTGTCGAGGGCGAGTTCGACGACGGCCGGGGCCGAGGGGTCGGCCGGGATCCCGTGCTCGCGCGCTGCCGCGCTGATGCTGTGCGCCAGGGCGGCGTCGCGCTCCGTCACTCCGCCGACGTCGTGGCTCAGCAGCGCCACGTCGACGTGCGCGTAGGTCAACCTGATGTCGGGGTGGTGGTTCGCGGCCTCCGCGAGGTCGCCGATCGCTGACACCAGTGCCAGTCCGCTGGCGAAATCGCGGGTGAGGAACCGCGCGTGCAGCGCCTGGGCGAGCTTGCGCCAGTCGTCCAGGCCGGCGTCGAGGACCTGTTGCGTGCTGAGGAGGCTCATGCCGCCAGTATTCTCCAGTGCCGGCAGGAAGAGAAGAGTGCGAGGACGGTCCGCTTCGCTGTCGGTACACGAAGGGATGTACTGTTGTGGGATGGACATCATCATCGGCGCAGCGGCCCCTGTCCGACCTGCCCTGGGCGCGCAGCGCCGGGCGGTCCTGTCGCGCCGGATCCGGCTGTTCGTCTCCGTGACGATCGCGTACAACGTCATCGAAGCCGTCGTGGCCCTCGGTGCAGGGACGATCGCCTCGTCGTCCGCACTCGTCGGCTTCGGTCTGGACTCCATGGTCGAGGTCCTCTCGGCCGCAGCAGTGGCCTGGCAGTTCGCCGGTCGGGATCCGGAGGCGCGGGAGACCATCGCGCTCCGGCTCATCGCCTTCTCCTTCTTCGGGCTCGCCGCGGTCGTGACGATCGGCGCCGTCCGGGCCCTGTCGGGAGCCGCGGAACCCCAGCACTCACCGGTCGGGATCATCCTGGCGGCCGTCAGCCTCGCGGTGATGCCGTTCCTCTCCTGGGCCCAGCGCAGGGCCGGGCGCGAGCTCGGGTCCCGATCCGCCGTCGCGGACTCCCGGCAGACCCTCCTGTGCACCTACCTCTCCGGAGTCCTGCTCCTCGGACTGCTGCTCAACAGCACCCTCGGGTGGGCCTGGGCGGATCCGGTCGCCGCCCTGATCATCGCCGCCGTCGCTGTCAGGGAAGGGCTCGATGCGTGGAAGGGGAACACCTGCTGCGCGCCCCTGGCCACGGCCGCAGGGACCAGCCCCGACGTCCGGGCCGATCGTCGCGTACCCGACCCCGCCGTGCCCGCGACAGACGCCGGTTCCTCCTGCTCCTGCTGCAGCACCTGACACCACCGTCCGTTCCGGGTGTGACCAACCACTGCCCCCGCCCGTCTGACCGTGCCGCCGGATGGGCGGCAGCACGGGAACCAGCGCCCGACCGAGGAGACACGCCGTGCCCGCGACAGCCCCCGCTTCCACTCCCGCCCGAACGGGGCGGTTGAGCGTCCAGAACCGCATCGCCCTCGCCCTGCTCGTCGCTGCGGTCCTCGTCCTTGGTCTGATCGTCCTCCTGAGCGGGATCGGTGGCAGCCCACGGACGGCGGAACCCGGTGCCGCCGCCCAAGCCGTCCGCGAGGACAGCCACCGCCTGTCCCAGGCTCCGGACGAGAAGGCAGTCCTCGTCGAGTTCCTCGACTTCGAGTGCGAGGTCTGCCGCGAAGCCCACCCCCTCGTCGAGGAACTGAGTGCCGACTACGGCGGTAACCTCACGGTCGTCGCCCGCTATTTCCCCCTGCCGGGCCACCCGAACTCGGAGACCGCGGCCGTCGCTGTCGAGGCCGCCGCTCAGCAGGGTGCGTTCGGGCAGATGCACAGCCGGATGTACGAGAAACAGCCGGAGTGGGCGCACGCCCCGGAGTCCCGCGCAGGAACGTTCCGTGAGTACGCGCAGTCCCTGGGGCTGGACATGGCGGCGTACGACGACGCGATCGCCGATGCTGACACCCTGGACCGTGTCTCGAGGGACAGGAACGAAGGGCTCGCGCTCGGCGTCGACGGCACCCCGACCTTCTTCCTCGACGGCCGGAAGATCCAGCCGTCGACCGTGGAGGAGTTCCGCAGCCTCATCGAGACAGCCATCGCGGACTGATCCGCATCACCAGGACGGATGACCGACGCCATGACCGACGCTGCACCTGATCCCGTGACGGCGGAAGCCACACCGGGCGCCACCCTCTCCGGTGACGGGCTGCCCGCCTTCGCGCGGCGGGTTCCGTTCGGGCTGCTGCTGCTGATGGCAGGAGCGACGGGGTGGGTCGCTGCCTCGATCCTCATCCTCGAGAAGCTCGAACTGCTGCGCGACCCGAGCCACGTGACGAGCTGCGACATCAATCCGTGGGTCTCGTGCGGGCGGGTCATGGAGACCTGGCAGTCCGAGCTCTTCGGGTTCCCCAACCCCCTCATCGGGCTCGTCGGGTTCACGGTCGTCATCACCACCGGCGTGGCACTGTTGGCGGGTGCGCGGCTCGAGCGGTGGTACTGGGCGGGGCTGCAGGCGGGGGTGACACTGGGCGCCTTCTTCGCCGTGTGGCTGTGGAGCCAGGCCCTGTTCGAGATCTACATCCTCTGCCTGTACTGCATGGTCGTCTGGGCCGCGATGATCCCGCTGTTCATCCTGACCACGGCCCGCAACCTCGCCCACGGTGTGATCCCCGCTCCCGCCGCCGTCACCCGCTGGATCTCGGCCTGGGTGGGTCCCCTCGTCGCGGTCACCTATATCGCCGCCGGCGCCTCGGTGTTCTTCCGGTTCCTGCACGTCTTCACGGCCTGAGGGCCGGCGTGGGGAGGGCAAGCTCGATACTGCCGCCCGCACCTTCAGTCCCGAGCCGGGTCATCGGTATGCATCGCGGCTCTCGTCCCGGTGCAGAGGAACGCTGTCCGAGGAGCGCGTAGAACGATCCGCCAACGGATTACTCCCTCAGCCGGCATTCCACCTCCTATCCGCGCTCGAGGTCAGCTCGTTCCCGACGTCGAATTCTGCGTCCGCGGAACGCCAGGACGATCCAGTAGGTCGCGAGACCAGCGCCGACGACGAGGAAGAACCAATCCCACGTGGTCCCATCGCCGTACGCGAGGCGGATGATGATCGGGATAGTGAGCAGCACGGCACCGAGGAAGCCTGCGATCAGGCGCCCGTCGTTATGGAGAACCTCGTCGTTTCTCTGGACTTTCATACCCCCACTCTGTCAGGGAGCGTTGCCGGAATGAAGGGTAAGGCCCGATCGGATCGACCGCTGCCCCGTGAACCACCCTCCGATGGCGACACCGGAACCGCCCCCACAAGCTGACCACAGAAGTCCACCCGGAACCTCGGATCCGGTGGCATCCGGCAGGATCCGACCAGAGAGAGCGCCTGTTCGAGGACGATCGTCGGGAGTGGACCCGATGTTCGTTCGGGGACCTAGTGACCGGTTCCGGCGGTTTCCAGGGCTTCGGGCGCGCCGGTGTTGTCGTCGGTGGTCGGGGCTGGGCGTGACCAGATCATGGTCAGGAGCCCGATGACGAGGACTGCTGGTGCCCCGTAGACGAGAGCGTCGCTGACGATGGGTGTGCGGAGGGCCCGGATGGCTTCTCCGATGACCGGGATGACGAACGCCTGTTGGTAGACGTGGTCACCGTCGAGGGTCGCGACCCATGGGTCGGCTGCTTCGTTGGCGTCGCCCTTGGTGCGGACCGCTGTCGTTCCGTCGGGGTTGGTGATGACCTCGACGACCCGGTGTGTCTCGACCCGGTGGTCCTCGACAGGGATGTGGTAGCTGATGACGTCCCCTACCTCCACGGCGGCGACGGGCTGCTCGGTCGTGACGACGACGTCGCCCGGGACGATGCTGGGAGCCATGCTGCCGGTGAGCATCGTCGCCGTCTGGTATCCCAGGAAGCGGGGTCCGACCGCGAGGAACAGGAACGCCATGATCGCGGCGATCACCAGGAGTGTTCCTGCACCGTTGAGCAGTGCGCCGAGGACGCGGCGTGCAGGGCTGACAGGGCGCCTCGCCGCGGGAGCAGAAGGAACCGCGGGTGACCCATCAGCGGGGGCGACAGCTGCGCGGGACGCGACCGGGGGTGAGACGGGGGCGGCGGCAGGTGTTGAGCGGGCAGCGTCGGGAACAGCGTCGACGCTGGTGGGGAAGCCGTCGATTCCGGGTGTGAGGGTGATGAGTGCCACGAGGTGCTGCCTTTTCTCTCATCCCTTGATGAGGTCACTGTGCTGCTGGGGATCGTCGATCGACTGCTCGACCCGGAAGATGAGGGGCGTCGAGCACGTGGGGCGCTTCGCGAGGATGCAGAGCGCCCCAGGAGTAGTACTGCGGTCAGCGGTTGGTGGCTGCGCGCTGGGTGGCGGTGAAGGCGAAGTCGACTGCGCTGCTCAGGCCCTGGAAGGTGTTGTCGGCCGCGGTGGGGAGGGTTGCGGTGACACGAAGGTTGTCGGCCTTGCCGTTGGCGACGGACTGGAGGTTGTTCAGCACGACGTTCAGACCGATGATGGCCTTCGGAGCGAGGACTGCAGTGGTGGTACCGGAGCAGGTGTAGGTGTAGGCGGGTGCGGTCCCGGCTTCGGTCCAGGGGACGCTGCAGGCGTCGATGGCGACCTGGAGGCCGTTGGCGGTGTCCGAGGTCAGCTTCGTGACGGGAGAGTTGGCGGTGGGGGTGGTGCTCAGGGTGACTCCACCGAAGTCCTGGTTCCCTGCGTTGGAAAGGGTGACAGCGCGTTGGATGGTGTCGCCGGGGATCACGCCTGCGGCGGGGACCGTGAGGCGGTTCGCGGCCGTGCCGGCCGTTCCGAGAGCGACGTTCACAGTGCCGGCAGTGACTGTTTCGCTGGCCGAGGTGGTCGAGGTGAAGGAACCATAGGTGCCAAGACCCGCGACCGAAGCTGCGACGCCGAGCAGGGCGACGGAGGCGAGGACCTTACCGGAGGTGGACTTCATGCTGAGGCGAGCGGGGCGGGAGGTGCGTGCGGTGCGTGCCATGGTGAGACCCATTTCGTGAGATGCCGTAGAAGAGACCGTGGAACCAAGAACCCGTCCTGCGTCCCTGTTCCTCTGAGATCAATCCTGCTCCCGAACCATCAACCCACCACTGGTTCAACGTCAAAGGAAGACCGAAGAAACCCCGAAGACCTCACTCAACCCGTGCACGAACAACCAGTCGGGCACCGCGTGGAGGTGTGACAGGCTGTGGGTTCTTCCAGCGGCGGCGATGTCCTGTGTCGTTGCGCGAGATCGTCCTCGACGCATGACCGGCGGTTCGACAGGGGATGGGCTTGCCGGCAATCCCGGATGCGATGGCGTGCAGGGGGCGGTGTCTGTTGTCAGCCTGCTTCAATGGTCTGGCTCCCTGCCGAGGAGTTCGCCGCCGCCCGGATCGTACGGCTGACCGCTGTCTCCGGAAGCGTCCCTACCGGCTGCAGGTTGACCTGGCGGAGGCCACAGGCGTCGCAGCGCATGTACATGACCCGTCCCTCCGATGTCGGGTGCGTCGATTCCGTCACCCACATGTGTTCATGATCGACGTGCTTGATGTCCCCGTGGAGGACGTTCGCGGTGAAGAAACTCATGACTCCACGGTGATGTAATGTGCTTATGCAACTCAACCCTTACGGCGAATATGCGGTTCTCCTCGCGGCGTCTCTCGCCAATGACTGGCCCGAAGATCGGAACGGCATCATCGCCAGAACGCGCGAGTTCGGCATGACCATGCGCTTTCCACGCCGACCCGAGGATCATTGTGGGGTGCGCGATGTGATTGACGAGTGGCTCACCGTGGTCGACGCCGACTCAGCCGACACCAGGGCTGGGCTGTTGAACCACTCGATGGCTGAGGCTGCGCGTATCCGCGCCTCACCGACCATGACGGTGAGGGATGGCACCTGCACTACCGGGACGAAGGACAGGCACTGCCGGAAGTACTCCGCGCTGTGGTCGGTGTCGGTACCTCGCTCCATCTCGTTACGCGGGGCATGCACAGGCTGAGTCGATGCGCCGCGGAACCGTGCAGGGCCGTGGTCGTCGACACGACACGCAACGGGCGGCAGCGGTATTGCTCCGTGCGGTGCGCGAACCGGGCAGCGGTCCGAAGGCACCGGGACCGCTCCGGACGTCCTCTCTGAGGGGAGCCGAGTGCACTGAAGCCGACGGGTCCCTTCCCTGTTACGCCTGGGTCCGCTGGGGAGCCGGTGTGACTGATGCCGCCGATGCTGCAGTGTCGGAGAGTCACCGACTCGGCGGGAAGGGGTGCCGATACCTGATGCACTCCCGGGGTCGTTGATGCTCGACGCCACCTTCGACCGGGGCAGATACGCCAGGATCACGCACCCGCGGCGTCGAAGCGGGGACGGTACTCGCTGACGCAGGTTTCGCGCAGGATCCTGCGTGCGCATCGCATGTGGGGCTCATCACTACGTAGGCTGAGTTCGATGGACCGGGCTGGTCGACTCCGCAGGATCGAGGCGACCGCCGCTAGCGGGTTCCATGGCGATCCGGGGGACGAATGGGCAAGGCATCTTTCGTAGTGGTGGCACCAGCATGACCTGGACAGGACACAGGGCCTTCTTGGCGAGTGCGAATCTGCGCAAGCTTCTGACATCCGTCGGAGTCCTTGGTATCGGGGCTTCCGTTGCGGGGCTTGGTACCTATGGCTCCTTCACCTCGGTCACCTCGGTTGATGACACTCTCGCCGCCGGCACACTGGCCGTACGTCTCGGAGAAGCCGGAACAGCGGGGAACCGCCTCACCGTTGCCTTCACCGGTGGTGTCCCGGGTGACAGCATCCAGCGCGTGGCAACCCTCACGAACGCCGGCAACCAGAACTTCGGCGCCGTCACCCTCACCACCACGGCGGTGACCCCGAACGCGCAGACCGCCCCGACGAAGCTCGTCACCGACGGCACCCTCGGCCTACAGGTCACCGTCGACGCATGCAGCGTGCCCTGGACCGAAGCCGGAACCGCACCGGCCTACACCTACACCTGCTCCGGCACCACCACCCCCGTCCTGGCGACCCGCCCCATCCTCGGCACCGATCTGGCTCTGTCCAACCTGGGCTTGATCGTCAGCACCAAGGCGGACAACCTCCGCGTCACCGCCACCCTCCCGACAGCAGCCGACAACACCTTCCAGAACCTCGCAGGCACCGTCAACTTCGCCTTCACCGCCACCCAGCGCGCCGCTACCAGCCGCTGACCACGCGCTGACGCGTTGCGTCCCAGGATCACAGCAAGAGGTGGCGGAAACGCAGTGACGCTCGACGTCGCCGGGATCGCGACGACACCAACGGACTTCCTCAGTGACCTGCGGCACGACGGTCCGAGCCGGCCCGCCATCACCGGATCGTCGTCGTCCGCGAAGGTTCCCGCGGACGGAATCCTCAGCCTCGGTCGAGTGTTGTACGAGCGACGGGCGTGAACGCCCGCGGACTGGGGGACGAAGTGCGTGCGGTCGCGAAGGGCTGGGTCCCGTCGCGGCGTCGCACGTTGCAGCGTCGTCCGTATCTGCCGGAACCGAAGGGTTCCGGCAGCACCGAGCACGAGACATGGGAGTTGATCCGCTATGAAAGCAATCGGAGTCACCGAATTCGGCGGTCCTGAGGCCCTGACCGTCCAGAATCTTCCCGACCCGCATCCCGGAGGGAACGAGGTCCGGGTCCGGGTCCGGGCATTCGCGGTCAGCCCGACCGATGTCAATGTCCGGACAGGCGCCTACGACATGAGCCAGTCCGAGGCGCCCTACCTGCCCGGCATGGACGCAGCCGGCGTCATCGACGAGGTCGGACCCGGCAGCGTCTGGGAGGTCGGGGCGGAGGTCATGGCCATCGCCCTGCCGTTGGGGCAGCACGGCGGTGCCTATGCCGAATACCTCGTAGCACCGGACGATTCGATCGCGCGCATCCCGAAGGGCAGCACGCTGGAGGAAGCCGCCTCCATCCCGATGAACGGCCTCACCGCAGTGCAGATCCTCGAACTGGCAGCGCTCCGACCGGGGCAGGTCATCGCTGTCACCGGTGCCGCCGGAACCCTGGGCAACTACACGATCCAGCTCGCCAAGCAGCAGGGCCTGACGGTCGTCGCGGATGCAGCACCGAAGGACCGTGATCTGGTGCAGGGACTGGGCGCCGACCACATCCTCGACCGGGGCGAGGACCTCGCCGGTCGGATCAGGGAGATCTTCCCGGACGGGATCGACGCCATCGCGGACACCGCGCTCCTGCATGACGAGGTGGTACCGGCGCTCAAGGACGCCGGGGTCTTCATCTCCGTTCGGGGCTGGAAAGGTGAGCCGACCCGGAGCATCCGCTTCGAAGCCGTCTGGGTGTTCGACGAGTACCACTCGCAGACCAAGCTCGACGCGTTGCGCCAGGCGGTCGAGGACGGAGTGCTCACCCCCCGGGTGGCAGACATCCTGCCCGCAGAGGACGCGCCGGAGGCCCACCGGCGCATGGAAGAGGGCGGGGTCCGGGGCCGGCTGGTGCTGACGTTCTAGGAGGCGCGGGGCGGGCCGTCCGGCCCGCCCCCGGGGTGCCGGCGGTCGTCGGAGATCCTCACGGCCACCGCCGAAGGTGGAGAGCTTTCAGCTGATCCTGGTGACCTCGTAGGTGTGGCCTGCTGCCCTGAGCCGTTGCACCAGCACGTCGCCGAGCGCCGTGGCGGGTGTCAGCGACCCGGCGGCAGCCGGCAGCCGGTCGCCGTCGAGGGCCAGAGCGAGCGCGCTCTCACCGGCCATCACGGCTGTAGCGGCGTAGCCGGGATCACCGGGGCCGGCGACGATCGCCCGGTAGCGGTGCCCGCCCTCGGTGCGGGCAGTCACCTCGGAGCGGAACCAGCCCCTGCGCTGTGTGCTGGGGCTCGGGCCCGTGCCCGGCGCTGGTAGCAGGCGGTCCAGGACTTTCCGGGCAGGGGGGATCGCCATAGCGCCCATTCCTGCTCCGAGCCCGAGCGTGACAGCGCCGGCGAGGACGGCGCCCGCCGGTCCGCGACCCACCCCCATCACCTCGCCGTAGGCGAGGGAGCGGCCGTAGGCCCAGCCCTGCAGGGCATTGCTGCGCCGGACGAGCCGTGTGTTGGCCGACGCCATGATGAAAGGCGCCGTCCAGGTACCGTCGTCGACGCGGCGAGGACGTCCGACGTCCGGCGGCTGCCGCGTCGCGGGCTCCCGCGTGCGATCGGGGCTCAGGGCGAAGGGATCCGCGGCGAGTGAGCGCAGGCTCGGATCCGACCGTATCCCGTCGAGCTGCCCGCGCATCGAGGCGAGGGTACCTCCGCTGATGCCGCCCCTGAAGGACGCGACGAGTTGCACCTCGGCGAGACCGCCGGCGTCGTCGGCCTTCGCGGCCTGGTGGAGCAGCAACACGGCAAGATCGGACGGCACCGAGTCGTAGCCGCACGAGTGCACGATCCGGGCTCCGCTCGTCGCGGCCAGGGTGTCATATCGGTCGATCGCCTCCCGGACGAAGGACACCTCGCCTGTCAGGTCGGCGTAATGTGTTCCGGCGCGCGCGCAGGCTTCGACGACGGGTAGTCCGTAGTCCGCGTACGGCCCGACGGTGGTGAACAGCACCCTCGTCGCGGCGGCCAGCGCGGAGAGGGATTCCGCGTCCGACGAATCCGCCTCGATGAGGTTCCACGCGCGCGCGGCGACGGGCAGCCGTGATCTCACGGCCTCGAGTCTGGACGTCGATCGCCCGGCCAGTCCGATGCGCAGGCCGGCGGGCGCGTGCGTCGCGAGGTGGGCGGCGATGAGCATGCCGACGAAGCCCGTCGCTCCGAAGAGGACGAGATCGTGGTCGCGGGCCGAGTTCTCCATGACTGCAGCCTCTCATGAAGGCTGCCGGGCCGCCCCGGTTCGGGCCTGCAGCGCACGGATGCGATACTGCGGGGATGGCTCGGAAGCGACGGAGGACAGGCAGGGGCGTCCTCGCAGCACGCATCGACGACGGCCTGAGGGAACGGCTGCGCGCTGCCGTCGTCCATCCCCAACTCCTCCTCGCAGGCAAGGCCGCGGTGGCTGCAGCGCTCGCCTGGAGCATCGCGCTCGCCATACCGGGGGAGGCATCGCAGTACCCGTACTACGCGCCATTGGGCGCTTTGCTCGCCATGTACCCGACGGTCGCGGGCACGCTGAAATCGGGACTGCAGACCGTCGTCGGGCTTGCGATCGGGATCGTCCTCGCGTACATCGCCGTCTGGGCCGGGGATCCGGACTGGCTCACGATCGCATTCGTCGTGGGCATGGGGGTCCTGCTCGCCGGTGCCCTGAAACGGACGGCGGGCGGTGGTTCGGGGATCGCGTCCGCGGGACTGTTCGTGCTGGTCATCGGGAACGACAATGTCGGGTACTCGTTCGGCTACCTCGTCCAGACCGTGGTGGGGGTCGGCGTCGGGCTGGCGGTCAGTGCGCTGATCCTGCCGCCACTGAACATCAACGATGCCGTGGGTCAGATGAGCCGGCTCCGCCGGACGGCCGCTCGCCAGTTGCAGGAGATGGGTGCGGCACTCGAGGAGGACTGGGCCGCCGATGACCCGCGCTGGGCGCAGCGGAGGGCGGACCTGACTGCTTCAGCGCGCAACGCGCGGGAAGCCCTGCACTACGCCCAGGAGAGCGGCAAGGGCAACGTCCGACGGCGCCTGCACCCGCGTGACCTGAAGCGTGACTATCGGCACGTCGAAGTCCTCGAGGTGGTCGCGTCCCACACCCTGAACATCACCAATCTGCTGCAGGATGCGCTGCACGGGACCGAACGGGAGCGGCCGCTGCCGGATGCGCTCCGACAGCCCCTGCGGGAGGCCTTCACCACTGTGGGGAACGTGCTCGACCTGTGGACGGTGGGCGAGAACGACTCCGAGACACTCCCGACGGCGGAGAATGCGCTGCAGGTCCTCTCCACCGCAGCGTACGAGTCGTCCTCCCGGGAGGTACCCTTCGGCGCCGCAGCAGCGATCGCCATGAGTCTGTATCGCATCCTGCAGGCGGTCGCACCGGAGTTGCACACGGAAGGCTCGGACTGACCGGGATGCCGCCAACGCGAAGGAGGGGCGCCCCTACGGGCACCCCTCCTTCGCAGCTGTCGACGTGCTAGGTCAGGTCGCGGGTCTTGTTGAACCGCTCGATCGCCTTCTGGGTGGAGCGATTCGTCAGGACCTGGACGGTGGTACTGACGGCTCCCGAGATGATGGCGAACACCAGGGCCGATCGCAGGGTGTTCTCGAGGCCGTCCTTGCTCTTCGGCGGTGCTTCGCCCGTGATCTTCTCCCACAGGAAGTCGACGAGCTTCGTTCCCACGAAACCTGCGCCGACGCTCATTCCCACGCCGAGCAGCTTGAACACGACATTCATGGTCTCTCCTTCTGTTCGTTAGTCCTGCGCCTAGCCTAGCTGCGGCCGCCACCGCTCCGCAGCGGTAACCGCGACCGCGTACCGGGCTCGAACCGGTACCGGGAACAGCCCGCACCGTCCCCACCGGCAGGTGTAGGATCGGTAGCGCTCAACCAACAAACGACAGGGGAGCGCCGATCCGCAGCATGCTGCCGGAGCGGGCGCTGAGAGTGCGGACCGCCGCAGACCCTCGAACCTGATCCGGCTAGTACCGGCGAAGGGAGTCGAGTTCTCAGAGTGCTCGGATGCTGCTTCCACAGCCCGGCACTATCCCCTCCTGTACCTCAGGAGGAATCAGCATGGCATCATCAACGGCACTCAAGGGCACCGCTCCGCGCACCAACCAGTGGCGCGTCGTCGATATCGTGGTGGCCTCGGTCATCGCCGTCGCCGTCGGCGTCCTGTTCTTCGCCTGGTCCGCCGGCTACTCCGGGATCAGCCTGCTCACGGCCGGTTTCCCGCCGCTCGCCGGCCTGTACTCCGGTGGCTGGCTCGTCGCAGGAGTCCTCGGCGGGCTCATCATCCGGAAGCCGGGCGCCGCCCTGTACTGCGAAGTCCTGGCGGCAGCGGTCTCCGCCCTCATCGGCACGCAGTTCGGCATCCTCGTGCTCGTGTCCGGACTCATCCAGGGACTCGGGGCCGAACTCGTCTTCCTGCTCTTCCTCTACCGGAAGTGGAACCTGCCCGTGGCACTGCTCGCCGGGCTCGGCGCCGGACTCGCGCTCGCCATCAGCGAGAACATCATGTACAACGCACTCTGGACCATCGAGTTCAAGCTCCTCTACACGGTGTTCGCCGCCATCTCCGGCACCGTCATCGCCGGGCTGCTGTCCTGGCTGGCCATGCGTGGACTCGCCAAGACCGGCGTGCTGTCGTCCTTCGCCGCGGGCCGCACGGCGGACGTGTGACACCAGCTGCCGCGTCATCCCCTGGAGCGGTGCACGTCAGCGCCCGGGGATGGGGGTGGCGCCATGCCGGCCGGAAGGCCTTCGCGGCGCGCCACCTGGACCTCGACATCCGGCCCGGGGAGCGCGTGCTGCTCCTCGGTGCCTCCGGTGCAGGCAAGTCCACCGTGCTCCACGCCCTGGCGGGGGTGCTCGGCGGCAACGGCGAGGGGGAGCAGGAGGGTGAACTGCTCCTCGACGGCCGTCAGCCCGCCGCTGCCCGGGGCCGCGCGGGGCTCGTCCTGCAGGACCCCGAGACGCAGGTGGTCCTCGCCCGGGTGGGCGACGAGGTGGCCTTCGCCGCCGAGAACCTCAGCGTGCCGCGCGAGGAGATCTGGCAGCGGGTGGAGCGTGCTCTCGACGACGTCGGCCTGGATCTCCCGCTGGACCATCCCACCACCGCGCTGTCCGGCGGCCAGAAACAGCGGCTCGCGCTCGCGTCCGTCCTGGCGATGGAGCCCGGACTGCTCCTGCTCGACGAGCCCACCGCCAACCTCGACCCCGACGGCGTCCTGGAGGTTCGCGACGCCGTCGTCCGCGTCCTCGAACGCACCGGGGCGACGCTCGTCGTCGTCGAGCACCGCGTAGCCGTGTGGGCCGACGTCGTCGACCGCGTGATCGTGCTTGACGCCGGGGGAGGAGTGCTCGCGGACGGTCCACCCGCCGTCGTGCTCACCCGGGAGGACACGCGCCGGCGGCTCGCCGCTGCAGGGGTATGGGTGCCCGGAGTGCAGCCGCGGCTGGGCGGAACCGTGCCGTCCGGCGGCGGAGACGTACTCCTGTCGGCGTGCGGGCTGACCGTGGCCCGGACGAAGCGCGGCCCGGTGGCGGTTCGGGACCTCGGGCTGGAGGTCACGGCCGCGCAGTCCCTCAGCATCACCGGACCGAACGGCGCGGGCAAGTCGACCGCGGCCCTGACCCTCGGCGGGCTGCTCCGCCCGCGCTCGGGACGGCTCGAGGCCTCGGCCGAGCTCGCCGGTGCCGCCGGAGGCGACCCGTTCCGCTGGCGATCGCCCCAGCTGGTCCAGCGCATCGGTACGGTGTTCCAGGAGCCCGAGCATCAGTTCCTGACCGCGAGCGTGGAGGAGGAGCTCGAGTTCGGGCCGCGCCGGGTCGCAGCGACGATCGACACGGCTCGCATCAGCGAGGTGGCGGAGCGACTCCGGCTCACGCATCTGCTCAAAGCAAACCCCTTCACACTGTCGGGTGGGGAGAAGCGGCGCCTGTCGGTGGCGACGATGCTCGCGACCGCTCCGAGGATCCTCATCCTGGACGAACCGACGTTCGGCCAGGACGCCCTCACCTGGGCCGAACTCGTCACCCTCCTGCGCGAACTGATCGACGACGGCGTTGCCGTGCTCTCGGTGACGCACGACGCCGAGTTCATCGCCGCGCTGGGCGGCGACAGGCTGCACATCTCGGCGGGCGCGGGGAGGCTGGTGTCCCGATGAGCGCGGACTACCTCACTCCGGTGCTGACCGGCAGGACGTTGCTCCGGGCGAACCCCGTCTCGAAGCTCTTCGCGGCCGTCGTGATCACTCTCGCGCTCCTCGTGAGCATCGACTGGGTGAGCGCCGCTGTGGCCCTTGCCTGCGAACTCGCGCTCATGCCGCTGCTGGGCATCAGCGTGGTGGGCCTCCTCCGCCGGATCTGGCCGCTGCTGATCGCCGCGGGCATCGGCGCGTACGGAACCGCGCTCCTGGCCGAGAAGACGGGAGGCGTGCTGCTCGACGTCGGGCCGTTCCTGTTCACCGAGGATTCCGTGGCGGCCGGGATCGCGGTCGGGCTCAGGGGGCTGGCGCTCGCCCTTCCCGGGATCTTCATCCTCCTCACCACGGACCCCACCGACCTGGCCGATGCCCTCGCCCAGAAGCTGCACCTGCCGCACCGTTTCGTCCTCGGCGGGCTGGCCTCGCTGCGGCTCGTGGGCCTGCTCCTGGAGCAGTGGCAGACACTCGGGCTCGCCCGCCACGCACGCGGCGTGGGCTCGGACGGATCCGTCGTGGCACGGACCCGGAACCTGCTGGGTCAGTCCTTCGGGCTGATCGTGCAGGCCATCCGGCGCGCCACCCGGCTCGCCACGGCGATGGAGGCACGCGGCTTCGGCGGGGGCACGCGCACCTGGGCGCGGACGAGCACGTTCTCGGCGCTCGACGCCGGGATCGCCGCCGTCGGGCTCCTCATCGCGGTGGGCGCGACGACGGCGGCCGTCCTGGCCGGGACCTGGAATTTCATCCTGTCCTGAGCGAGGGCGACCGCCGTCGTGCTGGTACCGGGGGCTAGAGCACGTCCGAGAGGAACGACTTCAGCCGGGGGGTCTGCGCGTTGTCGAAGATCGCGGCGGGAGGACCGGACTCGACGACGACGCCGCCGTCCATGAAGGTCACGGTGTCCGAGACGTTGCGCGAGAAGCCCATCTCGTGCGTCACGACCACCATCGTCATGCCCGCTGTGGCGAGGTCCGCCATCAGCGCGAGGACCCCCTTGACGAGTTCCGGGTCGAGCGCGGACGTGGCCTCGTCGAAGAACATCACCTCGGGATCCATGGCGAGCGCGCGCGCGATCGCGACGCGCTGTTGCTGGCCGCCCGAGAGATTGCCCGGCCGGACGTCGGCCTTGTGCTTGAGGCCCACCAGGTCCAGCTGGGCGAGCGCCTTCTCCCGTGCCTGGTCCGCCGACATCTTCCGGAGCTTGCGCAAAGCCAGGGAGACGTTGTCGAGGACGGTCTTGTGCGGGAACAGGTTGAACTGCTGGAACACCATCCCGATGCGCCGGCGGAGCTCGTCCGGATTGTCCTTGAGCACGGACCGTCCGTCGAGGAGGATGTCACCCTGGTCCGGTTCGATCAACCGGTTGAGGACCCGCAGGAGGGTCGATTTGCCGGAACCCGAGGGACCGATGACGGAGGCCGTGGTTCCCCGTTCCACATGGAGGTCGATGCCGCGCAGGACATGGTTGGTGCCGAAGGACAGGTGCAGGTTCCTACCGGTCAGGGTTCCTGATTCGATGGGTTTCATGCCGGGGCTCCTTCGCCGATCTTCGCGGCCAGTTCGTCGGGTTCCGGCCTCTCCTTCTTCCCGACGCGGAGCCGGTTGTCGATGTAGTTGACGAAGTGGGTCAGCGGAACGGTCAGGCACAGGTACAGGACCGCAGCTGCGATGAGCGGCGACAGGTTGCCGGTGTTGCCCGCCGCGTCGTTCCCGATCCTGAAGAGCTCCCGCTCGCTGGCGAGCAGGCCGAGGAAGTAGATGAGCGAGGATTCCTTGATCAGCGAGATGAACTGGTTCACGAGGGCAGGCAGCACGCGGCGCACGCCCTGAGGGACCACCACGAGCTGCATGGACGAGCGGTAGCTGAAGCCCAGGGCCCGGGAAGCCTCCAGCTGGCCCTTCTCGACGCTCTGGATGCCCGACCTGAAGATCTCGCCGATGTAGGCCGCGGCCATCAGGGACAGCGCGAGGATACCCATCGGGAACGGGCTGGTACTGCCGGTGAGCTGGCGGTAGATGGGGCTGAGGCCGATTCCGATGAGCAGGATGATCACCACGGCGGGCACGCCACGGAAGATGTCCGTGTAGATGCGTGCCGCCCAGCGGAGCAGCCGGTTGCGGGAGATCCCCATGATGGCGAGGAGCATGCCGAGGATCGTCCCGATGACGCCGGAGGCCAGGGCGAGGATCAGCGTGTTGCGCAGTCCGACCGTCAGGAGCTCCGGCAGGACGGCGACCATCGCCTCCCAGTCGAAGAAGGTCTGCGCGAGCTGTTCGAAGGCGTTCATGCAGCGTCCGCTACTTTACGTCCACGGCTTTGCTGCCGGGCTTCCAGTCGGTCGGCATCTCGCGGTCGGGGTACCACTCCTTGGTCAGCTCCGACCATGTCCCGTCCTCGATCACGGCATCGAGGCCGGCGTTGAGAGCATCGATGAGGGGCTGGTTCTCGCTGTTCACGGCGTAGGCGGTGAAGTTCTCGGTGTTGATGATGGTCTCGGCGATCGTGGTGTCGTCGCCGTCCTTCACCTGGCCGGTCGCCTGCTGGGACGGCGCGACCCAGGCGTCCACCTGGCCGTTCTTCACGTTGGCGTACACGGTGTTGTAATCCGCGAAGCGCACGGGCTCGAGACCGAGGGTGTTGCTGACGTAGTCGTCCTGGACGGTGCCCTGCACCACGCCGATGCGTGTGCTCTCCGACAGCGAGTCGAAGCCCGTGACCGTCGAGCCGTTCTTCGTCACGACCGCCATGTAGCCGAAGTCGTAGCCGTTGGTGAACCCGACGTTCTCGCGGCGGGCGGCCGTGGTGGAGATCGAGGAGGATCCGACGTCGAACTGCTTGTTCTGCACCTGCGCCAGCAGGGCCGAGAAGTCGGTGGACGCGAACTCGACCTCGAGGTCGAGCTTGTCGCCGATGGCGCGCAGCAGCTCGTTGTCGTAACCGGTGAAGACACCGTTCTCGATGAAGATGTTCGGCGGGGCATCCGAGAGGGTGCCGACGCGCAGGGTTCCTTCGGTGACCAGGCCGAGCTCGGACGTGTCGATCTCGTCGATCGGGGTGGTGTCGTCGGTCGTGTACTGGTCGAGGGACTGCTGGTCGCTGCCGGCCAGGGCGTCCGTGGTCTCTGTGGGCTCGCTGCTGGTGTTGCCGCACGAAACCGTCAGTGCGAGGAGGGGGACGGCGAGTGCCGTGAGGACCGTGCGGGAGATGTTCATGGTGTCCTTCGTGGATGCTGGCCCGGGTGGGCATGCTGGTGGGGCGATGGGTGCGCCGCATGACGGCAGGGAGGAGAGCTGGTGGGTGCTGGGTGACACGCTCGCTGTTCTGGGCCGAGCGAACGGGCGGTCTGGCCGGAGAGGAAACCGGGACATTCCGCACGACGCCGTACTTGCCGACCGGGGAACTTGGCCCGGCGGCCGAATCTTCACCTGGAGCACCCCACTACGGGAGAGGGTTGCTGTCCAGCCGGCCAGGGCCGATGGCTGGAACTCTTGATTACAGAAAAACGCTAGGGCAGCACGAAGCGCCCGGTCAAAACGAAACCGGGGCGAGACGGTGTTTGACGTAGCAAAAGGCCCGCTGCGGGCCTGTTTGTGGCGGAGATTACACGAAACGGTCCACGAGATCGGCGAGTTCGGCGGTGAGGGCCGGCGACGTGCGGATCTCCTGGCCGTCGATCGCGACCACGGGCGCGAGCAGCCGGATGCTCGAGATCAGCCAGACGGCATCGGCGTCGAGCAGGTGGTGCGGCTCGAGCGGACCGTACCCGAGCTCCCACCCCTGGTCCTTCGCGGCCGCGAACAGGGCGCTCTGCGACGTTCCGGCCAGGATGCCGCTCTCGAGCAGGGGCGTGAGCAGGGTCTTCCGGCCGTCGCGCTCGTTGGCGAGCAGCACGGTCGACGTCGGGCCCTCGAGCACCTTGCCGTCGGAGGAGGTGAAGATGACGTCGTCGGCGCCGTTCGCCCTGGCATGCCGGACCGCCGCCATATTGACGGCGTAGGAGAGCGTCTTCGCGCCCATCAGCAGCCAGGGCGCACGCTGGGCGACCGTGCTGTCGTAGCCGCGTTCCAGGAGGAGGACCTTCAGTCCGGTTTCACGCTGCGCCAGGGTGGACGCCGGAACGGGCGCCACCTGGACCCAGGCCGTCCCGCGCCCCGCGCCCTCCACTCCCCGGGTGGCGATCAGCTTGACGACGGCGTCGGCCTGGTCGGGCTCGGCCGCTGCGAACTCCCGCAGGCCCGTACGGATGGCCCTGCTCCACGCCTCGCCTGCGGGTACCGCCAGATCGAGGGCGGCTGCCGACGACGCGAGCCTCGCCAGGTGCGCCTGCTCCTTGCGGGGAGAGCCGTTCACGGCCAGCAGCGACTCGAAGATGCCGTCCCCCCGGGTGGCGCCGAGGTCGGTCGCCATGAGTTGCGGCTGCGAAGCGTCCACCACCCTGCCGTCGTCGTGGGCCGGGTCGAGGAACACCAGAACTGTCATGGGCCACAGCGTAGCGGTTGAGTCAGTGCTGTGGTCGGCCGATGAAGAAGCCACGAGCGTGCCCTGGTCGGATCGCGGTGACTGCCGTCGAAGCCGAACTCACCCCGAAACGACCCGACCATGGGCCTGATCATCGACGGAACGGATTGCACGCCGGCCGGTTGACCGGAGGTCTGCACGCCTGGCCTGCCGTCGAGTGCTGCTCGCTCCTCGTGGTGGAGCCGCTCGGGTGAGCGCCTGTTGGATCACGTCTTGCGCCGCCGGGTCGCCGAGCGCGGCGGAGCGGCTCTGAGGTGCGCACTGACGTGGCCGAGGATGCGAGCAAGATCGCTCGCGTCCTCGTCGCTGAGAGGAGCGAAGAGGAGCCCCCGGACGGCTTCGATGTGCCCCGGAAACACCGACCCGAGGACCGCCCGGCCATCGGCGGTGATGGCGACGACGGTGCTGCGCTCATCATCGGGCGAGGGAGAGCGGGTGATCAGACCTCGCTCCTCGAGCAGCTGCGCCTGATAGGTCAGACCGCTGCGGCTGTAGACCACGCCGTCGGCGAGGTCTGTCATGCGCAGGTGGCCGTCCACCGCGTCGCCCAAGCGTGCCAGGAGCTGGAACTGGACATAGCTCAGCGACCCGACATCGCGAAGTTGTTTCTCGACCGCAGGGCGCAGGAGGCTGCTCACCTCCGTGAGGGCGAAGTATGCGCTCAGTTGTGTCGGCGTCAACGCCGTGGCTCGCTCGGTCATCGCTCAATCATAGGGGTTGCTTCGAGTTCGAAACGGTGTACGCTGCTCTTATCTGCTTCGAACTCGAAGCAATAGACGAAGGGAAACAACCATGAAGGCCATCCAGTTCCATGAGGTCGGCGGACCCGAGGTTCTCCAGTACAGCGAGATCGAACAGCCCGTCCCGGCAGCAGGCGAGGTGCGACTGCGGGTCGCGGCGTCTGCATACAACGCGGCCGACAATGGCATGCGGGCCGGATTCCTTCCGATCCCGATCGAGCTTCCTCACATCCCGGGTTATGACGTCTCGGGCACCATCGACGCGATGGGCGACGGCGTCGACGGGTTCGCCGTCGGTGACCCGGTCGTCGCCTTCCTGCCCATGGAGGGTGACGGCGGGGCGGCCGAATACGTCACCGCGCCCGCGGACGCGGTTGTCCCAGCTCCGACGGGTATCCCGTTGACCGACGCGGCGGCGCTGCCCTCGGTCGCGTTGACCGCATGGCAGGCGCTCTTCGACGAGGGCGGACTCGAAGCGGGCCAGCGCGTCCTGATCGTCGGTGCAGGCGGTGTCGTGGGCAAGTACGCGGTTCAACTCGCCAAACGAGCGGGTGTGCACGTCATCGCGACGGCCAGCCCGCGCAGCATCGCTGCCGTCCGCGCAGCCGGTGCGGACCAGATCATCGACCACACGGACACCGAGCTTCTCAGCGTCCTCGACGGGCAGGTCGACGTCTTGCTGAACCTGGCACCGATCGATCCGGATCTCTTCTCCGCGTACGTGGCCGCAGTCCGCGACGGCGGGGTCGTCGTGAGTACCACAGCCTTCATGCCCACACCTGGCGACGACACCAGGGGAGTCCAGGCGAAGACCGTGTTCGTCCTGCGCAACCGTGACCGGCTCGCACAGCTGGTGTCCCTCGTCGACGACGGTCTCCTCACCGTCGAGGTGACCCGCCGGATCACGCTTCCGGAGCTGCCTGCCCTCCATGCCGAGGCCGGCACCGGCCGTATCTCAGGGAAGGTCATCGTCGTACCAGCATGAACCTGCCGCTGGCGATACCGATCAGCAGGAAGGGATGACCTGCCGGGCTGATTTACCCCGGTCGTCGGCGGCGTCGAACGAGAACGGCGGCAACGGGGGATGGGTGTTCAGCTCCCGAGCCTGGGCGTCATGCTCCGCTGTCGGGACACTCGGTCCACTGTCGCCAGGTCACCAGTTCGACGCACGGCGCGACGTGCTGCCGGCCCTGCTGGACGGACCGGCGCGCCTCTTCCGGTAGGTGGATGGGGTGGTCCGTGGTCAACGGCAACAGGTTCATGACGAGAGTCGTACCTGGGCCTGCACCGAGGGTGTCGAGATCGACGATCCACGGTGAGCCATCCCAGAAGCGATCAGCGACGACCTCGTCATCGACCATCAGTTGCGCGATGTCACCTGTCCAGTCGATCTCCAGCTCGCGTCGTCCGGCGCCCTGGTCACGGGGAACATCGAGCTCGTAGGCGGCCGCGAGGTTCTGCACGGCCTCCTGGGTGGGGGCACTCGCCCGCCCACCCGACCCGCCGTAGCTCGCAGGGACCACGCCGGCCGGTCGGAGCAGCGAGACCGGGATCCGCTGTCGGCTGGGGGGAGTGTCCAGGGACCGGGTCAGGACGGGTACGAAGGCCCGGGTTGCCGGCTGGTACCGACGGACGTCCGCTTCCGGGGCTGTTGCACGCCCGTTCAGGAGGCCGTCCACCTCGAGCCAGACCGGATGGTCCGACAGCACCAGTTGCCGGTTCGAGCCGTTGCCGAGCACCCAGGCCCGGTCTGCTTCGGCCGCGGGCAGCACGACGACGTCCAGGTGCGTCGTGGCTGTGGAGCAGCGGTAGGCCTGGACCCGGGCAAAGGGTCCTGGTCCGGTGGACGCGTCGCCGCCACCGTCCTCACCAGGGGTGACGATGACGTCCTCGGCCCACTGCCACGTCAACGGGATGCCGTGCTCCGCTGCGAGAACGAGGACGGTCCCCGTCTCGTCGTGAAGCGTGGTCAGAGGCGAAGCGGTGGCCCATTCGAGCTCGACGCCGTCGATGACCAGACCCAGTGGCCAGTGGGCCAGGGTCCCGGAGGGGACTGTGACGGGTTCGCGAGGGAGAAGCATGCGCTTGTCCCCCAGGGTCACCTGGAATCGGGCACCTTCGTAGGCACGCAGCGGGACGTAGGGCTGATGCCAGGTGATGAAAAGGAAGGCGCTGTTCCCGTCGCTGCGGATCGCCCAGCGCAGGGTAGTCGCGTCATCGATTCCCGCGGGTCCTCCTGATGGAAGGTGCGACTCCATGGGACCCAGGGACGCTCCGAAGGCGTCGAGGAAGGCATGCTGGCGCCGTAGCAGGCTGTGGCTGGCGTTCAGCCGACCTGAGGAGCCGATAGGAGCATGGAAATCGTAGTCGTACTGGGGCAGGTCGTTGGGGTAGCCGGTCTCCTGGGACTCCTGCAGCCCGGTCGTATACGAGTGGTCGCGGCCCGAGGGGTTGGTCCCTCCGGTGTACATGTAGTAGCCCTGCCACGCCGATCCGCTGCCTATCTTGTTGTGCGCGACAGCGGCGATGTCGAGCCCGCTCGGACGTGGCCGTCGGTGGTAGGCGGTTGCCATGCCTCCGCCCAGTTCGCAGGTGGCCGGCGGGTAGGGGCTCCGTCCTGGGGGTGCCTGATGGGGGGCGATCCGGAGGTCCGCGCCGATGCCCGGGTCGTCCACTCGTGGGAGAAGAAGAAGTGAGCGCGGAAGCTCGGGTCCCATGGTTCGTCCGCGTCCGCCCAGAAGCCGTCTCCGTACCCACCGAACAAGGGGATGACGTCCCCGAGGGGGAGGTCCGCGCCACCCCATGCTGTCGCAGTGTAGAAGGGGGCGGTGATTCCGCTCGCGACCGCCAGCTGTTTCAGAGTGCTGATGTGGCCGGGCTGGTCGTACAGTTCGTTCTCGAGTTGCACGGCGAGCACGGGGCCATCGGGCCGGCAGTAGGGCGCCACCTCATGGCCGAGACGGCGCAGCCACGGTTCGATCAGTGCCAGGTAGGCAGGATCGTCGGTGCGGTGTCGTACCGGGGTGTCCCGGACCCAATCGGGAAAGCCTCCATTGCGCGCTTCTCCGTGGCACCAGGGGCCGATGCGGACGACGACGGCCAGCCCGAGTTCCGCGCACAGGTCGATGAACGCCGCGATGTCGAGCCTGCCCTCGAAGGAGACGGCACCGCGCTGGGGCTCGTGGTGGATCCAAAAGGCATAGGTTGCCACGACCGTGATTCCGCCGGCCTTCATGAGGTTGAGGCGGTCCCGCCACTGGTCCCTGGGGACGCGGCTGTAATGCATCTCGCCGGACACGGGGATCACGGGTATCCCATCGTGTTCCATGAACCACGGAGTCAGCCGGTACCGGGATGGCTCACCGTTCAAGGGTGGGCGGGGTGTATCCGATGTCCGCGTGGATCGTCCATCGATGGTCAGTGGTGCGGGTGTCGTATCGGGGCACATCAGTGTCACCTCCCACCGGCCTGCCGGCCGGCTCTGCTTCGTCACGCGTCCTGTGGAACTCTACGACGGGAAAGCTGTCGAGCCTGATCCACCACCAGCGATGGCTCCAGCTGCCATCTAAGCAGCGTCCGGGCGAAGCTCAAACTGCACAGGAGAGGTACAGCGTCACAGTGCTGTGCTTGCCTGCCCCACCGGTCAGGCGGGTTGGTCAGCCTCGCGACTCGCGGCGAACGTCCTCGGTCGACGGAAGGATCTGGGGATTCAGGCCGGCGGAAGCCTGCCTGAAAAGGTCGGCTTGTCCTTGCAGCTTGCGAATGAGCGGACCGCGTGGTGCACGTTCCACCGGGTTCGTTGCCAGGGCGTGTGTGGTCGCGGCATAGAGCTGGGTCGCGCCTGCCATGGCGGCGCTCGCCTGCAGGCTCAGGAGGGCGGTGATCGTCTCCTCGCGGTCCTGGGTCATGAGCGCCTGTTCGATGCGTTCGATGCGTGCCGGCAGGAGGGCTGTGAAGGATCGGACGAATTCGGTGGCGTCGCTGTAGGAGCCGAGGTCATCGGCGAGCTGCGTGAAGGCGACGGAGTCGAAGGCAGGCGTCATGAGGAGGTGTCGGTTCCGCTCGGAAGGATCATCATGCTGGGCAGGCGAGGCTACGGGTGAGGGGGGTGTCGCTGGTCCAGTTCCCGACACGCGCGGTGAGGTTCAGGGTGAAGTTCCCGGACCGGCTGGTGGTGCGTGTGATGGTGGTCGTCGTCTGTGTCGCCGTGAGATTCTGCGAGGTCACAGCGGGGCCCGTGCCCGGTTCGGCAAGGGTGAGCGTGTAGCCGGTGGCCCTGTCGACGCGGCCGAAACCGGTGACGTTCACGGTCATCGTCCGGCTGCTGTTGCAGCTGTAGGTTCCTGTCAGCGAGGCCGACGCGGGAATGTCATACGTGCTCACGTTGGCCCCCGCGGATGCGACACCGCGGAAGGACGCCTGGGCCAGAGCTGTCCCAGCGCAGACGGTGGAGACAAGGATCAGGACGATGTACGCCCACCGGTAGCCCAGCGACCAGGGCGCGGATCGACGCCCGGCTACCGCACCACGCGGTGCGCGCAGTGAAGCCCTGTGCTGGTGGTCGATGGTCATGGATCCAGTCTGCGTCATCAGAACGTGTTCCTCGCTCGGTGAAGACCGAAGTATTTCTCAAGAAGCCCTACCTGGCTGCCCGGGCGCCCACGAGGGTGTTGCTGATGATGGGTGTCCGGAGAGCGCGGATGGCGCCGCCCTTCGTGCGGACCGCGGTCGTTCCGTCGGGGTTGCGGATGACCTCGGTGACCGGTTGGTGCGTGGTGCCGAGGACATCGCCTGGCACGATGTCCGGTGCCATGCTGCCGGTGAGCATGGTCGCGGTCTGGTAACCCACGAATCGTGGCCCGACAGCCAGGAAGAGGAACACCGGCACACAACCGATCACCACTGCCGTCCCTGTCAGGCTCACCGGACGACGAGCCAGCAGGCCGCGGGACCCGACCCGTGAAGCGTCCGGTCCCGCGGCCTGCTGGTCCGGGTGCCCGGAGGTGGTCCGGGCACCCGGCTTCGTACCCGGTCGAGGATCAGCGGCTGGTAGCGGCGCGCTGGGTGGCGGTGAAGGCGAAGTTGACGGTGCCTGCGAGGTTCTGGAAGGTGTTGTCGGCTGCTGTCGGGAGGGTGGCGGTGACGCGGAGGTTGTCCGCCTTGGTGCTGACGATCGAGCCGAGGTTGGACAGAGCCAGATCGGTGCCGAGGATGGGGCGGGTCGCCAGGACGGGGGTGGTGGTGCCGGAGCAGGTGTAGGTGTAGGCCGGTGCGGTTCCGGCTTCGGTCCAGGGCACGCTGCATGCGTCGACGGTGACCTGTAGGCCGAGGGTGCCGTCGGTGACGAGCTTCGTCGGGGCGGTCTGCGCGTTCGGGGTCACCGCCGTGGTGGTGAGGGTGACGGCGCCGAAGTTCTGGTTGCCGGCGTTCGTGAGGGTTGCCACGCGCTGGATGCTGTCGCCGGGGATGACGCCGACAGCGGGAACGGTGAGGCGGTTCGCCGCGGTGCCGGTGGCGCCGAGCTGGATGTCGACGGAGCCGGCGGTGACGGTCTCGCTGGCCGATGTCGTCGAGGTGAAGGAACCGTAGGTGCCCAGGCCGGCGACCGAAGCGGCGACACCCAGCAGCGCTACCGAGGCCAGGACCTTGCCGGACGTCGACTTCAGGCTGATGCGCTTGGCCGAGGAGGAAGCAGTGCGTGCCATGATGAGACCCATTTCGTGAGGAATGCCAGTGGGAGATGCGTGGATCGGTTCCCCCAACGGGAGCCGGTTCGTCTGAGGACAACTCTGCTACCGGCACCTAAACCCACTGGTAGTTGAACCTCGAAGGAAAACCGAAGAAATACCGAACGTGGTGCCGTTACCGAAGGCTCGCGGTCGAGTTACCCTGTGCCGGCTTCCTCCGAGGGGAAAGTGGCACCCAGCGCCGACAGCACGCCGTGCGCTTTCGTCCGCACTTCCTGCCACTCCTCCGCAGGGTCCGAGTCGGCCGTGATCGCGCCTCCCACGCCGAGCGTCAGGAGGGTACCGCCGTCGTTCTCCTCCAGGACGAGGGTGCGGATGACGACGGCGAGATCGGTGGCGCCGGTGAGGCTGAAGTAGCCTGCTGCACCGGAGTACGGGCCGCGCGGAGCCTGCTCGAGTTGATCGAGGATCGCCATGGTGCTGATCTTCGGAGCTCCGGTCATGGAACCGGCGGGGAAGGCGGAGGCGATGACACCGGCCCGGGCGCTGCCGGGGCGCAACCTCGCGTCGATGGTACTGACCAGCTGGTGCACGGTGGCGTAGGTCTCGATGTCGCACAGCCGGTTGACCGTGACCGAACCGGGTACCGCATGGTGGGACAGGTCGTTGCGGAGGAGGTCCACGATCATGATGTTCTCCGCGCGGTCCTTCGCCGAGGTCCTGAGGTCCTCGACCAGCGCGGCGTCCATGCGGGGGTCGGACGAGCGGCCGCGTGTCCCCTTGATCGGTTCGGCCCTCATCAGTCCGGCCGCGCTGACCCGGAGGAATCGCTCCGGGGAGGTGCTTGCGACGGCGAGTCCGGGGAAGCGGAGGAAGTGCGCGAAGGGTGCTGGGCTCGCCGTGCGCAGGCGGAGATATGCCTCGAGGGGGTCCAGTCGTGTGACCTGCGCGGACAGTGACGTCGTCAGGCACACCTCGTACGTGTTGCCGTCGGAGATCTCGGCCTGGGCGCGCCGGATCTTGTCCAGGTATTCCTCGCGTTCGTCCCGCGCGGTGAAGCGGGGCACCGGCAGCGGGCGTGACGGTGGAACCGGCGTCGGCGCCATGATCACCGCCCGCGCTCGGGTCAGCCAGGCCTCGCGGTCCGGATCGGAACGGCCGTCGGACAGGGTCAGCAGGAAGACCTTCTCCTCGACGTGGTCCATCA
Organism: Vibrio cholerae; assembly: GCA_009728235.1. Taxonomy (GTDB): domain Bacteria; phylum Actinomycetota; class Actinomycetes; order Actinomycetales; family Micrococcaceae; genus Arthrobacter_D. The sequence goes on from WNZI01000001.1 coordinate 170,708, forward strand.
CGACGGCGCGGCCGGCGAAGATGAGCGCGGCATCAGGGAGGGTCCCGTCCGACGTGCCGGCGGCGCTGCCGCCGGTCTCCCGTTTCAGTTCGTAGCCCAGATAACCGAGCCAGCCGAGCCCGAACTCGCACGCGTAGCCTTCGGGGGTGCGGACGGCCCGTCGCCCCCAGACATCGTCGAGCCAGCGGAAGAAGGGCTCACGGATGCGGGTCGTCACCGGACCTGCGGTGATCTCCGTGACGCCGTTCGCGTGCAGAGCCTGTTGTCCGAAACCACCGCCGGCGTCCGCCATGATGCTGAAGCGGCTACGTCCCTGAGGGGACCGGCGTGCCGTCGAGGCGTCGGAACTGTCGAGCCAGACCGCAGCAGCGCTCGTGCCGTACAGCGCCGTGAACAGGGCTGCGGGGTCGGGCGCCACATCGAGGCGCTCGGCGTCGATCCTCATTCCCCGCCTGCCCGCCCGTTCGGGGGCGAGCAGCACGGCGCACGCGGGCAGTCCTGTGAGGGCGAGCCGAACGGCGTGTGGCGAGGGTGGACCCTGGTGGCCCTGGACGACCACGTCCGCGGCACCTGCGGGATCGTCGCGTGCGAGCCACGCATCCTCCTGGTCCGCCCATCGCTGCCAGAACGGAGCGTAGGTGTCGCCGTCGCGCGCGATCGCCGTACGACGACGGACCCCCGGGTCGGCCTCCACCCAGATCACGGCGTCGAGGTGGAGGCGGGCCGCCGCCGCGGCAGCACCGACGCCCTCCAGGACGACGATGTCCGCGACGGACGTCGAACGTGCCGCTCCGTCGTGGCCGAGCTCCCAGTCCCAGGCATTCCATCGGGCTGTTCGACCCGAGGCGAGCGGCCGCAGGACCTGCTCGACGTAGCGGGCCACGCCGTCGTCGAGCCCGTCCCAGCCCGGGTAGATGTCCTCGAGGTGGAAGAGGGTGACGCTGTGGTGTTCGCGCAGGAGTGCCGCGAGCTCCACAGCGAGGGTCGTCTTGCCGGCACCGGACCGGCCGTCGACGGCGATGAGCAGCGGGGTCCCGGGTAGCACGGCTCAGGCCAGGGCGAGCAGCGCGCCGACGCCGACGAAGAGCGAACCGAAGGTGCGATTGAGGATGATCTGGCCCCTGTCACCGCGCGTGAAGCGCCGGAACGAGCGCGCAGTGCCGGCGTAGAAGAACCACATCACGAGGATGTCGATCGCGATGACTGTCGCGGCCAGCACCCCGTACTGGCCGAGCAGCGGCTGGTCGGGACGGATGAACTGGGGGATGAGGGCGAGGAAGAACACGATGGCCTTCGGGTTGAGCAGGTTCACCCACACCCCGCGGCGGAACATCGAGAGGGAGCCCTCGCTGCCCTGGAGGGCCCGTACCTCGCTGTGTTCCGGTTCCTGGAGGAACTTCCGCACGCCGAGGTACACCAGGTACGCCGCTCCGGTGTAGCGGATGAGGTTGAAGGCCAGGGGTGAGTTGGCGACGAGGAGGCCCACCCCGGCTGCGGCGATGCCGATGTGCACCAGCAGGGCGGCCTGCTGTCCGAGGATCCCCCAGATGGAACGGCGGAACCCGACGGCCAGTGCATTGCTCATGGTGTTCACGGCACCTGCGCCGGGAACGAAGCTGATCAGCGTTCCGGCGCCGAGCAGCGCCAACCAGAGGGAGGGATTCACCCGTTCATGGTAAGCGCCGCGGGTCAGGCGTCCGAACCGCCGCCATCGAGTTCGGAACGGACGTAACGGACCACGCCGTCGACCGCGCCGTCGACCATCCGCCAGGTGGCCTCGAAGTCGCTCGCATCGCCGTACCAGGGGTCGTAGATGCCGAGCTCCTCGAGCTCCGTGTCCGTCGTCGACGGGTCGAATTCGCGCAGGAGGTGGATGCGGTCGCGGGCGTCGTCGTCGGGCGCCGCAGCGCGCAGTTCACGGTAGTGGTCCAGATCGAGGGCGAGGATCAGGTTCCGCTCCCGGTACCAGCCGGGTTCGAAGCGGCGCGCCCTGTGCAGATGGCTCTCGATGCCGAGCTCGGTCAGCTTCGCCGCCGCCCGTTCGTCGATCGGCCTCCCGGCCTCCCAGTCGGTGGTGCCCGCGGAATCGACGACGACGTCGTCCGTCATCCCCGCCTGCGCGAAGGCGCGCGTGAGCATCAGTTCGGCCATGGGGGAGCGGCAGATGTTTCCGGTGCAGACGGTGACGATGCGGTACATGCCGGGTCAGCCCCGTGCAAGGATCTCGACGCTGGGCATGAGGAACACGCCACCGTCCGAGCGGGCCCACCGTTGCCAGCCCTCGGCAAGCCGGTCGAGGGTCTGCCGGTCGGCGAGGCCGCGCTCCTGGGTCTGTTCGGCGAAGGCCGAATGCAGCACCCGCTGCGCCCAGGAATCGGCGTGGACGTGGCGGTCCCCGACGGTTGCGTACACCCAGTTCGACGACGACACCTCCATCTCGGCAAAGCCTGCCTCGGCCGCCCAAGCGGCAGTCTCCGCCCGGCGTCGGGTTCGCCGCGGTTCCCTCGCGCCAACTCGCGGTAGAGCTCCCTCCACTCCTCGAGTTCAGGAACCTCCGGGTACCAGGTCATCGCGCCGAAGTCGGCCTCGCGGGCAGCTACGATGCCGCCCGGTCGGACGACGCGCCTCATCTCACGCAGGGCCGCCACCGGATCGGCCAGGTGCTGCAGGAGTTGATGGGCGTGGACGACATCGAACGACTCGTCGGGTACGTCGAGGTCGTACACGTTGCCCTCGCGGAACTCCACGTTCGCGACGTCGGCGTGGGCGTCCGACGCCTGTGCGATGACGTCGGCGGAGCTGTCGATGCCGAGGACGGAGCCGGGCGCCACGAGGTCCGCGAATCCTGCCGTGATGCTGCCGGGGCCACATCCGAGGTCGAGCAGGTCGATCCCGGCCTCGAGGAAGGGCTCGAGGTAGGCGGCCGACGAAGCGACGGTTCGGGTGGCGTGCGCCGCCGTCACGCTCGGGTGGTGTCCGTGGGAGTAGACCTCGTCGTTCATGCTTCGAAGGCTAGCGTGCGGGCGGGCCCTCAGCCAGCAGCGGAGTCGTCCCGCGCCTCATTCTTCGCCGCGACGGTGGCGTCGGTTACCTTGCGCATCATGTCCCGGAGGAGTTCGAGCTGGTTCTCCGAGTACTCGTCCAGCACACCGCTGATGTGGCGGGCGAGCGGAGCGAACAGCAGTGCTCCCGTGGCACGCGCGTGGTCCGTCAGCTCGAGGTGCACCTGCCTCCGGTCGACGTCGCTGCGCCTCCGCGTGACGTGACCGGCTGAATCGAGGCGGTCGACGAGAGCCGTGGTCGCCGGTGAACTCAGGTTCAGTTCCTCCCGCAGCATCCCGGGGGTCACGGTGACGCCGGCCCGGGCGGCTCCCATCATGATGCTCAGCGCATGGAGATCGGTGCGGTAGAGGTTGTCGCGCTCGCCGGCGACGTCGACATAGCGGTCCGTCTCGGTCGTGAACTGCTGCAGGAGCGCCATGAGCTCGTCCCTCGCGGCCATCGTCCCTCTTCCTTTTTCCACAGTTTAGACCGGCGCAAGTATCTCTATGATGGATATACTCGCCCATAGAGATAATCGAGAAGGGGCATCGCGAACATGAAGAACAGCTGGTTGAGGGTCGTGTTGCCCGTCGTCGTCGTGCTGATCTGGTTGATGGGCGCAGCGGTCGGGGGGCCGACCTTCGGGCGCCTCGAGGAGGTCTCGAGCAATGACCAGGCGTCATTCCTGCCCGCCAGTGCCGAGTCCACGGAAGCCGGCGAACTCCAGCAGCAGTTCAGTGATTCGGACGCCGTCCCTGCCGTCATCGTCGTCGAATCGGACACGGCCATCGCGGCGCCGGAGCTCGCCTCCTACAGCGACCTCGCTGCAACGCTCGCAGCGGTCGACGGTCTCGAGCCTCCGGCCGAAGGAGCGCCGGTCGTCGCGGGGCCTGTTCCGTCCGACGACGGCCTCGCGGTGCAGTACATCGCCTTCGTCTCCGCCGATGCCGAACTGTCCGAGGTGGTCGGCGACCTGCGTGCGGTCCTTGGAGCCGAACTGCCCGACGGTGCCACCGGGTACGTCACCGGCCCGGCCGGTTTCACCAACGACCTCGTGGCCGCATTCGGAGGGATCGACGGCATCCTGCTCGGGGTGGCGCTCGGGGCGGTGTTCGTCATCCTCCTGGCGGTCTACCGTTCCGTCGTGCTGCCGTTCCTCGTCCTGCTGACCTCGGTGTTCGCGCTGGCGACGTCGATCCTCCTCGTCTTCGGCTTCGCGAAGCTGGACTGGATCCAGCTCAGCGGCCAGAGCCAGGGCATCCTGTCCATCCTCGTGATCGGAGCGGCAACCGACTACGCCCTGCTGCTCGTCGCCCGGTTCCGCGAGGCGCTCGCGGACAACGGAACGCCGTGGGACGCCATGCGGGTCGCCTATCGAGGTTCGGTGGAGCCCATCCTCGCGTCCGGCGCCACGGTGATCCTCGGCCTGCTGTGCCTGCTGTTCTCCGACCTCAACTCGAACAAGAGCCTGGGGCCGATCGCCGCGATCGGCATCGTCTTCTCCGTCGGTGCGGCCCTGACCCTCCTGCCTGCGCTCCTGCTGCTCTTCGGCAGGGCGGCCTTCTGGCCGTTGCGCCCGCGCTTCAGCCCTCGGCCGACCACCCCCGTCCTGCCACACCACGGCAGGCATGCGGCACCGACGGACTCCGGACCGGAGACCGGCCTGGAACGGCTGAAAGGCGTCTGGAAGCGCGTGGCGTTGCTGGTCGCACGCCGTCCCCGCGCCCTGTGGGTCGTTTCCCTGCTGATCCTCGTCACCGGCGCCCTCGGGCTCACTCAGCTGCAGGCGAGCGGCGTGCCGCAGTCGGCCCTGATCCTGGCGCCGTCGAACGCCGTGGACGGGCAGGAAGCCCTCGGACGCCACTTCGACGCGGGGTCCGGGAGCCCGGTCTACGTGGTCGTACCGGAGACCGACCAGGATGCCGGGCTGGACGTCGTCACCAGGCAGCAGGGCATCTCCGAGGCGGCACTGACCGCGGATCCGAGCGGTGCGCCCGTGGTGGAGGAGGGGCGTGTGCTCATCAGCGGGACACTGGAGTACCAGGCCGACTCCGACCGCGCGGAGGACGTGGTGCGCGAGTTGCGGACCGCCCTCGACGACGTCAGCCCGGATGCTCTCGTCGGCGGGGTGACGGCGGTGGCCATCGACACCAACGACACTGCGCTCGCGGACCTCGTGAAGATCATCCCGATCGTGCTGATCGTCATCCTCGTGGTGCTGATCATCCTGCTGCGTTCGATCCTGGCGCCCGTCCTCCTCGTGGCCAGTGTCGCACTGTCCAACGCGACCGCCCTCGGTGTCTCGGCGCTGGTGTTCAACGGCATCTTCGGATTCGAGGGGGCGGACGCCTCCGTACCTCTCTTCGCCTTCGTGTTCCTCGTGGCGCTCGGCGTGGACTACAACATCTTCCTGATGACCCGGGTACGTGAGGAGTCGCTGCTGATCGGAACGAGGCCGGGCATCCTTCGGGGACTCGGAGTCACCGGTGGAGTCATCACCTCGGCCGGGGTGGTCCTGGCGGCGACCTTCGCAGCCCTCGGGGTCGTCCCGATCCTGTTCCTCGCTCAGATCGCCTTCATCGTGGCCTTCGGAGTCCTGCTCGACACCGTTCTCGTGCGCTCGCTGCTGATCCCGGCCCTGGCCTACGACATCGGGCCGAGGATCTGGTGGCCGTCGGCGCTGGGCAGGGTGGCTCCACCGCGCTAGCTCGTGCGGCAAGGGGAAGCCTCGGGCCGCTATTGTGGCAGCCGCATTGACAGCATGATGCAGGCTGGATAAATTTTACCCACTGATATTTTGTTTCCGCATCATGAAAACGTCGAAAAGGTGGGCACCATGCCGAAGTACGTGGAGACCAACGGGCTCAGCGTCGCCGCCGAGCTCCATGCCTTCGTCCGGGACGAAGCGCTTCCCGGTACGGGCATCGAAGCCGAGGCGTTCTGGACGGACGCCGCAGCGCTCGTCAGCGAGTTCTCTCCTCGCGTGCGGGAACTGCTGGCCACGCGGAACCGGTTGCAGGAACAGATCGATGACTACCACCGCTCCGTCGGCTCCGAGCGCCCCGATCCTGAGGCCTACGAGGATTTCCTCCACTCGATCGGCTACCTGGTCGACGAACCGGGGGACTTCACCATCGGAACCGACCGGGTCGATCCCGAGATCGCGACGGTCTCGGGCCCTCAGCTCGTGGTTCCGTTGCTCAACGCTCGTTTTGCGGCCAACGCGGCGAACGCCCGCTGGGGCTCCCTCTACGACGCCCTCTACGGCACCGACGCCATCGGCGAGGATGAGGGGCGCGAGAGGACGACCGGCTACAACCCGGTCCGGGGCGCCGCCGTCGTCGCCCGCAGCCGGGAGTTCCTGGACCAGTACTTCCCGCTGGCCGGCGGCTCCCACTCCGATGTCACCGCCTACCGGATCGTTGACGGTGCCCTGCTGGCGGAGGTGCCCGGCGGCGCGCTCGGACTGGTCGACGCGGGGCAGTTCAGGGGCTACCTGGGCACCGGGGATGCGCCCGCTTCCGTGCTGCTCGTGCACCATGGCCTGCACGCGGAGATCCAGATCGATCGAAGCCACACCATCGGGTGGGGCGATCCTGCCGGAGTGAAGGACCTCGTGCTGGAATCGGCGACCACGACCATCATGGATCTCGAGGATTCGGTCTCGGCGGTCGACGCGGGGGACAAGGTGGCCGGCTACCGCAACTGGCTGCAGCTCATGCAGGGCACCCTGACCGCCGAGATCGCCAAGGGTTCGGGTAGCTACACGCGACGGCTGAACCCCGACCGCGTCTACACGGCGGCCGACGGTTCGGACCTGACGCTGCCCGGGCGCTCGCTGCTGCTGATCCGCCAGGTAGGCCACCTGATGACCAGCGATGCCGTCCTCGATTCTGCCGGTGATCCGGTACCCGAGGAGATCCTCGACGCCCTGTTCACCGGGCTCGGTTCCGTCCACGACCTGCGGGGCGCGCATGCCGGGCACAACTCTCGCGCCGGGTCGGTGTACATCGTCAAGCCGAAGATGCACGGACCCGACGAAGTCGCCGTGGCCTGCGCCCTGCTTGCCGCCGTCGAACCCGTCCTCGGGCTCGAGCCGCTCACCCTGAAGATCGGCATCATGGACGAGGAGCGCCGCACGTCCGCCAACCTGAAGGCGTGCATCTGGGAGGCACGGGATCGCGTCGCGTTCATCAACACCGGCTTCCTCGACCGGACAGGTGACGAGATCCACACCTCCATGCTGGCCGGTCCCATGGTCCGCAAGGCCGACATGCGCAATTCCAGCTGGATCTCCGCCTACGAGGACGCCAACGTCGATATCGGGCTGGAGTGCGGTTTCAGCGGTCGAGCCCAGATCGGGAAGGGGATGTGGGCCGCGCCGGACAACATGGCCGACATGCTCGCCCAGAAGGTGGCGCACCCGCTCGCAGGGGCGGACTGCGCCTGGGTCCCCTCGCCGACGGCGGCGACCCTGCACGCCATGCACTACCACCAGGTCGACGTCGACGAGCGCCAGTCCGAACTGGCCGGTACGCGCCGGTCGACACTGCACCAGCTCCTCACCATCCCGGTCGGCGATCCGAGCGACTGGAGCGACGACGACCGTCGCAACGAGCTCGACAACAACATCCAGAGCACGCTCGGATACATCGTCCGCTGGGTGAACGACGGCGTCGGGTGTTCGAAGGTCCCCGACATCCACGGCACGGCGCTGATGGAGGACCGCGCCACCTGCCGTATCAGCTCGCAGCACGTCGCGAACTGGCTGCTGCACGGCATCGTCAGCGAGGACGAGGTCGAGGCCTCGCTGCGGCGCATGGCCGCGGTGGTCGACGAGCAGAATGCGGCGGATCCCGACTACACACCCATGGCGCCGGCCTTCGACACCGAGGCCTTCCTCGCGGCCCGCGAACTCGTGCTCGAGGGCGCTGCGCAGCCGGCGGGATACACCGAACCGATCCTGCACAGACGCCGAGCCATGCACAAGCAGACCCACCACAGCACTGCGAGGACATCATCATGACCCTGACACTGGCAACCGCCCAATCGATCATCTCCGACGCACTGGAGACGGGCCGGCAGCACGGCCTCAAGCCGCTCACCGTCGTCGTGCTCGACGCCGGTGGCCATGTGACCGCTGTCGCCCGGCAGGACGGCGCGTCGAACAACCGGTTCGAGATCGCGCACGGCAAGGCGTACGGGGCGTTGGCGCTCGGGATGGGGTCCCGGGCCATCATGGAGCGCGCCGAACAGCAGGCCTACTTCATCGCCGCCGCGAGTGCGACCCTGGGTGGTCGCCTCATCCCCGTACCCGGAGGCGTCCTGGTCCGTGATGAAGCAGGCGCGATCCTGGGGGCCGTCGGCATCAGCGGCGACAGCTCCGACAACGACGAGACCGCCGCCTCGACGGCCATCGAGGCGGCGGGCCTGACGGCCCAGGTCTGACACGTCCGTTCCACCACGATGGGGAGGCCGGGAAGCGGCCCGTCGTCGCGCCCGATCCCGGGATAGCTCCACCCAAGCTCGGCTTCCTTTTCCCCGGTTACTGCGACAAGGCGGCGCCTCCAATCCCTCGCGCGATGCTGGTCGATGGCCTACTGCAGGGAGGGCAGAAACAAGAGGTGAAGTAGGCGCTCACTGCCCAAGAAAACACCGGTGCGCGAGCACGAGGCCAGCACCTTTGGCGATAGGGCTGACGATAGGCCGGGGCCATCTCCGTGGTCAACGGCCGCGGCGTAGTTCCTCGGATCGGGTGGCGATTCATAGCTTTGTATCGAGGTTTGCGACGCGGCGTTCCAGGGTTGCCCGTGACATCCCGGGCCTCGGGCGAGATCGGAGGCCCCACCGTCCGTTGCGTGGGTCCTGAAGGGCGGGTCAGCGAAGCGTTCCGTGGTGTCCCTTCGGATCAGGGAGGGACCGCAGTGCGTGACCGCGGCGGCGCCCGAGCGGCGACGACCGCAGGGTGAATCTCTCCTGGCTGATGAGCACGGCGAAGACCACGATGACGCCACCGACCATCTGGTTCCATTGGATCCGCTCGTTCAGGACGAGGATTCCGAGAAGCACGCCGACGATCGGTGTGAGGTAGGTGACCGTGGATGCGACGGTCGCTCCCCAGGCGTTGATGACATTGGTGTACCAGATGTACGCGAGACCGGTCCCGACCGCTCCCAACAGGAGGATGCTGATCACGATCGCGGGCGAAAGGCTGACAGGATCGCGGCCGAGGAAAGGGGTGAGGGCCACGATGACGAGGGCTGCTGCGCCGATCTGACCGGCAGCGACGGTGGTGGAGTCGTAGTGGTGGGAGCGGAAGAACCTGCGGGTGTACGTGAAGCCCAGGCCATAACAGGTTGTCGCTGCCAGGCAGGCGGCCTGCGCGAGGGGGGCCGCGTCCTGGATCTCGGTCAGGAATCGCCACGGTCCGAGGACGAGGACGATACCTCCGGCGGCAATGAGCATCGCCACTGACCTGATTCTGGTGAGGCGTTCTTCGGGGAGCACAGCGAGGGCGATGAGCATCGTCGCGATCGGGGTGTCGCGTTGAAGATGCTCGAGAGCCCGGACGGCAGGTACTGGGCGGCCCAGGAGAACAGGAGGAAGGGGGCCACGCACATGAGGATCCCGATCGCGACCAGGTGCAGCCAGGTTCTGGTGCCCGAGGGCCACGGCGCCGGGTGAGGACCATGATGAGCGCCAGCAGTACTGCGCCTCCCAGGAGTCGGCCGAGGACCACCTGCGCGGGCGAGAGTCCCGCGACCGCGACCTTGATGAACAGGAAGCTTGCTCCCCAGACGACCGCTGCGGCCAGGTACTGCACCCCAATCGGTAGTGATGCCTTTGCTGGTTTCGCAGTACGGACAGACATGCGGTTTCCCCTCGACTCGTTCTCCCTAGGGTTGCCCTTAGGGGATGATGAGTCCAATGCATCCCGACCATCGAGGCATGAGGCTGATTCATGGGCGTGACGTTGAAGCAGTTGGTCGTGTTGTCTGCTGTGGTCGAGCACGACGGGTTCGGGGCGGCGGCCGAGGCACTCGGCGTCGATCAGTCCTCCGTGTCCCACAGCATCGCGGCCCTGGAGAAATCGATGGGCGCTCGTTTGGTAACCAGGACGAGCCCGCTGCGCCCAACGGACTTGGGCCGGGCTCTACTGCCGCATGCCCGTACCGCGTTGGCGGCTTCCCGGGCCATCGAGTCGCTCATCGACGAACACAACCAGAACAAACCCGCCGGAACGGTGAGGATCGCCGCGTCCCAGACGGCAGCACACCGCATGCTGCCGAACCTCATGAACAGGTGGAGGCAAGCCTTCCCGGATGTCGATGTGCGGGTCTTTGAAGGCGATGATGACGAACTCGAGGAATGGCTGAGCAGCGGCGTGGTGGACTGCGCTATTCTCATCGACCCCGAATCGGTGTGCCCTGGTGGCCTGGAACTGGCGACCGACAGGTTCCAGGCGGTGCTCCGCAAGGACCACCCCTTCAGCACCCAAAAGCACGTCGGGCTCCTCGACCTCCTGGAAGAACCGCTACTGGTGTCCTCAGGCGGATGCGAACCCCAGATCAGGACACTCCACACCCTCAGCGGCGCCCGCTACAGTCCAGCCCAACGTGTACGAGAAATCTCCACGCTCCTCAGCATGGTCGAGAACCATATCGGCGTCGCGATCATGCCGGCCCTTGCCGTGTCGATGCTTCCTGACACCCTCACCATGGTCGATCTGGAACCACATCTGGAACGCCGACTCGTCCTCACCGGACCATCGAACAGACCCTGGCACCCAGTCGTCACCCGCATGCTCGAACTGAATTGGAGGCCGAACGCGCGAGAGCATCAATGATCGGCCCGTGTGCCTCCGTCCTGATGGCGGATGTCCCAGCTCTATGTTCGTGGCGGCACGCTGTTCCTGGTCTTCACTTGACTCCGCGAAACCCCTCAGGGGCGATGAATTCCAGCAGCAGGAGGGCGGTCACGATGAACTGGGGTGCCATGAGGATGCCGGCGAGGACCGCTGCTGCGAGGAGTCCGGCTGAAACGCCGGCAAGACGCCAGGCCCGGGAGAAGCTGGGGTGCGTGGTCCTGAGTCTCGCCGCGAGGACCCAGGAACCAGCAACGATCACAGGTATGAGCAGGAATGGCACCACCGCGACGGCGAGGAGGCCAATCCCGATGAACACAATGGCACTGACGCGGCTTCCAGCACTGGTCTTCGAGGTCCCCAACGTCAACGTTTGAACGACTGTAACGGCAGCGCCTCGACCGGGCCGAGAAGTATGAGGCGCACAGCCCGCAAGCCGGTCCTTGTCCGCGCCGATTCTCGAACACGTGGTCTGGTCTCTGCGAAGGGGAAGCGATAGGCTCCTCGCCATGATGACCAGTCAGGTCCATATGGGCCGATCACGAACAGGCGAACTGGTCGCCACCTGATCCGCGCCCCTCCTTGCATCGCTGAGCTTGAGTACAACAACCAGCCAGCGCACGAAAGGAGCATTGATGACAGCGCAGTTCAATCACACGATTATCGCTTCACGAGACAGCACAACCATGGGCGCCTACTACCGTGACCTGCTCGAGGCCCGAGAGGCTCCCAGCTGGGGACCGTTCACCAATATCCAGCTTCCGGACGGGGTCCTGTTGCAGTTCGCTACCCCACCGATGAAGTTCCCTCCCCAGCACTACGCGTATCTCCTCGACGACGATCACTTCGATCGGGCGTACTCGAAAATCGTCGAGTCAGCCACCGAGCACTGGGCTGATCCGCAGCGCAGCCGGCCCGGCGAAACGAACACCGAGCACGGCGGACGAGGCGTCTACCTGCTGGACCCATCCGGCCACTATCTGGAACTCATCACTCGGCCGTACATCTAGGAGGGCGCGGCTCGCGGAGGTCAGCGATCGTGAACACCCTCAGCTTCCTCGGGCCGCGCACTACGGGTACTCGCGAGCCTTGGTGTCATATGGATCGGCAGGACGGTGCTCAGTTGTCAGGGCGTGATCCTCGTGCTGGTCGGCGTAGGTCCGAGGGCGGTTCTTGCGGGCAGCACTCCACTCCGTCCCCGGTCAAGGACCCTCAACCACCCGGTGTTGAGTTCAGCCCAGGGTCTGACGCCACAAAGACCTGGCACCCCTACGCTGACAACTATGCCAACCATTACGTGTCCTGCCTGCAACCACACTTTCACCCCTGCGAACGCTGAATTGGACAGCACGCCCGATCCTTCCGTGTGGCGCTGGTTCAGCATCGACAACAGCTCCTCGGGCCCCATCTCCACCACGGAGGCCTACACCGCCTATCTCCGCAGCATCGACGGACCCCCTGTCTCCCGTCAGCGATTCGTCGCCGATCTCGCATACCTCGGGATCGAGGAGATCAACGACGACGGCGAAGCGGTGTTGCTCCGCGACTGACGAGACCGGGTCGATGCGCAGGCTCCACAGTGCGGCGAGAAAGGACCGGCCTTCTTCGTCGTGGGTCAGGTCATCGGGTGGTTGACCGGAGGCGGCGGCAGCGTGTCCCGGAGGACACCATCGAGCACTACGATCTCCAGGTGCCATAGGCCCGCTCAGAGAAAGCAGTGCTGGACGCGGCGACCACCGCGGACTACCGTCTCTCCCGCTTCCAGAACGAGCTAATGAAGTCCTGCCCATACGCCCGTGCTCGCGTGCAGGGCGGAGCGAGAGTGGAGAACGAATGACCCGTATGACGAACCAGTGGGACGTACCGCCTTCCCGGGCGCATCTCGGCTCGTGGTCGACTCCGCTCGAGCCGGCTCCACGGCTCGCCTCGACGCTCGGCCTCGGCCCCAGTGATCTCTGGATCAAGCAAGACGACCTTTCCGGGTTAGGCGGGGAGGGAACAAGGGTGCGCAAGCTCGAGTGGACTGCCGGCACGGCCCTGGCGCGCGGTGCAGACGTCCTTGTCACCACTGGTGCTGCCCAAAGCAATCACGCCCGGCTCACTGCTGCCAGCACGTCTACAGGGTTGATGTGTAGTTCCACACAAGCGTGAGAAGAGATTTGATGGATCCATGCCTCTTCTTTTTTCCGCCGCTGATTTCTTCGCTGCGAAGCTCGCCTATGAGACTGACCCGGCGGATCTCGCTGCTGAACGTGCATCTGGTCCGGGTCCGATCGTGATCGATACTCGCTCGGCCGCTTCGTGGATGCAGGGCCGTATCCCGGGCGCTGTCCACATTCCGAACGCAGAGCTCGTAGCACGCATCACTGATATCGCCCCCTCCCTGGACGCTGCGATCGTTGTCTACTGCTGGGGACCAGGCTGCAACGGCAGCACCCGCGGCGCGTCGATTCTGGCCTCGATGGGCTATCTGAATGTGCGCGAGCTGATCGGTGGTTTCGAGTACTGGTCCGCGAGGGCCTCGCCACGGTCAGCGATGAAGGGCGCGGGCGTCGTTCACCCGACCCCCTGACAGCACCAGCCCACCCCTCGGCGTGACGAACCCCGACACCCGGCATTGGAGGACCAAGCATGCCAGGCCTCCATGGGCAGTCTGCTACCGGACGGCTTCAAGCCGGTGCTGAGCCTCTGCATGTCAGTGGATCACGGTTGCGACTTCGGGGAACATCACTCCGGTGAGCTCTTCGGAAACGGCCCACAGCCGGTGCTGAGTGGCTTGGTCGTAGGAGTCGGGACTGGAGGTGACGAGCTTCGGGTAGCCCCGGACCTCGCCTCGATTGCCGGGACCGTAGTACTGGCCGCCGAGAACGGCGTGGTCGGTGGCGGCGCGCACGGTGGGCAGGGCACCCATCTCGGCCTTCTGGATGAGTAGCGGTGCAAGCCAGGTGACGGGCAGCCGAAGAGCAGCGGGCACGTTGCGGGTCAGCTCGGTGTTGGAGACACCGGGATGGGCAGCGACCGCGACGGTAGTGCCATGCGAAGCGAGACGGCGCTGCAGCTCGTAGGTGAACATGAGGTTGGCCAGCTTGGCCTGACCGTAAGCGGCGGCGCGGCTATACGAACGCTCCCACTGGAGGTCGTCGAAGTGGATCGCGGCCTGGATGCGGTGGCCGGTACTGCTGACCGTGACGACGCGGGAACCGGGGACCGGCAGGAGCCGATCCAGCAACAAGCCGGTGAGCGCGAAGTGGCCGAGGTGATTCGTGCCGAACTGCAGCTCGAACCCGTCGGTCGTCGTCCGCTTCGGCGTGTACATCACGCCGGCGTTATTGATCAGCAGGTCGATGCGGGGGAAGGCCTCGCGCAAGTCGGCCGCGGCTGTCCGGACAGAGTTCAGGGACGTGAGATCCAGGGCCTGCACTCGGACGTCACCGGCGATGCGGGCCGCTGCCTGCTTGCCCTTCTCGACGTCGCGGACGGCGAGGACGACTTCGGCTCCGTGCTCGGCGAGCATGCGCGCGGTCTCGAACCCGAGGCCGGTGTTGGCGCCGGTGACGACCGCCACTCGTCCGTACTGGTCGGGAATGTGCTGTTCGGTCCAGGCGTCGCTCATGATGCTCCTTTAAGGTACTGGCGGTCTGTTAATAGGGCCAACGCTATGAGACCAATGGTCCGTTGTCAAGAGACGGCCGGTCTCTAGTAGGGTTACGGCATGACATTCCAGCGGGCGCGAAGCGAAGAGCAACGGGAGATTCGTCGTGCGGTGATACTGGACACCACTACCGCGATGCTCGCGGAAATGCCTGTATCCGACATCACCCTCAACGAGCTCAGCCGGCGCGTGGGCCTGGCCAAATCAAACGTCCTCCGCTACTTCGAGTCCCGCGAGGCGGTGCTGCTCGAGCTGCTCGACGACTACTTCGGAAGGTGGCTGCTCGAGCTTGAGGGCGAGCTGGCAGGCGGGGTTGAGGCGGGCGCGGACATGGCGACCCGGGCGCGTCAGCTGGCCGGCGTCCTCAGTCGATCTCTGGCTGATCAGGGCGCGCTGTGCGACCTCTTCGGCGCACAGGGAGGGGTCCTCGAGCACAATGTCTCGACCGAGGTCGTCAAGCGGCACAAGCGGTCCTCGCTCACGCGGCTCGCGACCATGACCGAGCTGGTGCGCCGTCACGTTCCGGAGCTCGGCGGCGGCGCACAGTTCTTCTGCTTCATGACCCTTATCTCTGCGGGAGCGCTGTCGACCTACGTGCCGCCTCCGCCAAGCCTGCTCGCCGTGTACGCGGACGAACCGGAGCTCGGCGTGTTGAACCTCGATCTCAGGGAGGCGCTGCAGGGCGCGATCGTGTCGACCCTCCTCGGTGCGCTGCCGCGCAGCTGACCCGGATCCGGAACCTGGAACGAGGCAGTGACCGCCCTCGCTGAGCGGTCTTCTGATCACCGGTCATACAGCGTCCGATGGCCGGTCCTTCGTCGACCAACGGTGGACCGCTTCATCGCCCTGCCTGGGTAGCTCGTTGTGATCGATAGCGGACGAGCGCGAACGCGAGGGCCGTCACCGACCCGATGACGGCAACCACGAGCGACAGAACAAGGATGAGGGCTGACCGGACAGAGCGAGCCTACGTATACCCAAAGTCCGGCGGCGGCGCCTACGACCAGAGGGCGCCTTGACCTCAACCAGGGTTCAGGTTCTAGCGTTGGTCATCTCAGCGTGTTCGAGATCGTTACTCACCCTTGGGATGCAGATATGACAACCGCTCAGCACAGCACCTTGGAAAAACCTCTTGAGGGGTTGCTTGCTACCCCGGCGTCACGGCTTCCCTACCAACACAACGTGCTGCTGCGCTCCTACATCCTTCAGCGACCCCAGGGCAACCTGATCGTCTATAACTCACCCGGCATCAACGACGCGTCAGCCGACATACGGGCGCTCGGCGCGCCAACCCGCCTTCTGATCAACCACAGCCACGAATCGATGTACGGTCAGCCCGAGCTCGACGTACCCCTCTGGATTCATACCAAGGATCACGCCGAGGTTGCCGGCTCGATGAACATCACGGGCACGTTCGATAAGCGGACCATCATCGATGACGATCTCGCAGTGATTCCTACCCCCGGTCATACCTCAGGCACAACCTCCTACCTCTGGGATAACGGAACGCACCGCGTCCTTTTCACCGGCGACTTCATCTGGATCGAGAACGGCGAGTGGAAGGCCGTGCTCCTGAGCCCTGAATCCCGCCACGAGTATCTCGACAGCCTCGCTCTCGTCCGCGACCTCGACTTCGATGTGCTCGTCCCCTGGGGTACCACCGAAGAGGGCGCCCCCGTCGGACTCGTGGAAGACCAGGCAGACAAACGCAACCGCATCGACGCGATCATCACCCGAGTCGAAGCCGGCGGTAATCGCTGAGCACCTGACCTCTCTGAGAAAAATGCAGCTGCCCTGTCAGGGGTTCCCTGGGCTGAAGGGTCGTTGCAACACCGCCTGATCCTGCGTTCCGCTTGAGGATCCTAGCCTGGCGACCTACGCCCACTCCCGCCAGCAACCACCCGAAGCACACTCAGTTGTTCTTCAGCGCAGGTCACGCACCATCCAGAACGTATCGCCGTGGAGTGGGTCTTCTGTCCGTCGTCCGCTGTCCGAGAATCCTACATTCTCAAGTACCGCGAACGAGGCGAGATTCCACTTGCGAACAGTCGCCCACAACCGTGTGCGACCGGTTGAGTGCGCGGCGTCGACTATTGCGTACGCAGCTTCAGTTGCGATTCCGCGGCCCTGGCTTGATCGGAGCAGTTCGAAGGCAAGTTCCGGTTCTTCATGGGAACCAGCTCCGACCGTCAGACCGCCGTAGCCGATGAAACCGCCGGGGTCCGTGTGTTCCTCGATCGCCAGGAGGGCGAGGCCGGAGCGCTCAGCTTCGATCGATTGGGTGGTGATTCGCTCGCGTATCTCCTCGTTCGTCGGACTGCCGAGATGATTGATCCTGCGAGGGTTGCTGCGCCGATACCTGCCGACGAACGGTGACCTGCGTCAGTTCAGCCAGCAGGACCTTGACGAGATCACAGACAAGATCAACACCAGACCCCGAAAGGTCCTCAACTGGGGAACGTCCTCAGGTGCCTTCAAGCTCTCGTCAACGACCGAAGCTGCAGTTCTGTAGGAATAGTCTCTGCTTGAGCTTTCGGAAGCAGGTTCTTGTCGTGCACATAACCGTCAGCGCGCCTGTATTCCTATAGCAGTGAGCTGAAGAGTTCGGCTTTGCTTGTCGGCCCGGCGACGATGATTTCGTCGTCGTCGTAGAGGGTGGTCTGCGCTGTCGTGTAGTCCCACTGCCCGCCGTTGCGTTTCACCGCGACGACCGTCACACCGTGTCTGGCGCGCAGACCGGTGGTACCGAGTTCTCGGTCCCAGTACTCGCGTGGTGGGCGGGTCTTGACCATAGCGAAATTGTCCTCGAATTCCACATAGTCGAGCATCGTCCCGCGGACCAGGTGTGCGACGCGTTTGCCCATGTCGTGTTCGGGTCGGATGACGCGCTCGACCCCGAGCTGGGAGAGGATCTGGGCGTGCGGCTCGCTGATCGCTTTGGCCCAGATCGTGGGGCGGTCGAAGCGCAGCAGGATCGAGGTGGTGAGGATGCTCGCTTCCAGGTCGCTCCCGATTCCCACGACCACGCGGTCGAAATCGGGCAGGGAGAGTTGGCGCAACGCTTCCTCCTTCGTGGTATCCGTCCGGACGGCGTGGGTGAGGCGCCCGTTGTAGGACTGGACGACGTCCTCGTCGTTGTCGATCCCGAGTACCTCCGTGCCGGCCTCCTCGAGTTCCAGGGCCAGAGCTCCCCCGAATCTGCCCAGGCCGATGACCGCCACGGAATCGGCCGCCGCGATTGCTTCGGCGGGCTTGGAGGAGAAGATGCGTTGCCTAGCCAATGAGGGGCCTTTCCTTCGGGTATTCGTAGTAACGAGGTGTGGAGCGAAGCGCCAGCGCCGTGGCGAGGGTGACTGGTCCGAGCCGACCGGCGAACATCACCACGACCAGGGCCACCTGGCCTGCGGGCGGGATGCCGGCGGTGATGCCTGTGGACAGGCCCACGGTGGCGAACGCGGAAACCACTTCGAAGAGCACACGGTCCAGCCCGAAGTCGGTGATGAGCATGAGGAACATGGTGGCACTGATGACGAGGCCGACAGCGAGCAGGACGATCGAGATGGCCTGCCTTTGTACTGAGCGGGGTAGGCGCTTGCCGAAGACGTTGACCGCGGTGCCACCGCTGACCTCGGTGTAGAGGATGAACAGGAGCACACCGAACGTGGTGATCTTCAGGCCACCGGCGGTTCCGGCTGGACCGCCACCGATGAACATCAACACGTCCATGGCCAGGAGTGTCACGGGCTGCAGCTGCGCGAAATCGACACTGTTGAAACCGGCGGTGCGCGTCATGGTG
This sequence comes from Vibrio cholerae, assembly GCA_009728235.1. Lineage (GTDB taxonomy): Bacteria > Actinomycetota > Actinomycetes > Actinomycetales > Micrococcaceae > Arthrobacter_D. The sequence continues at coordinate 189,062 of WNZI01000001.1, forward strand.
GACTGGAAGAAACCGGCCAGGAGCTTTTGATCGGGCCGCAGCGCCCCGAGAGTGGCGGGGTTGGACCACTCTGCGGCAGTGATGAAGACCGTGCCGAGGACGAGAAGGACGATGGTGCCACTCAGCACCAGCTTGGTGTTGATGTGCCACCTGCGCGGGTACCGGAAGTGCCTGCGCAGTTCGAAGAGGACAGGGAACCCGAGTCCTCCGATGATCACCGCGGCGCATACCGGCAAACAGATCCAGGGGTCGGTGACGTAGCCGATGAGGCTGTCGCTGAACAGGGCGAAGCCGGCGTTGTTGAAGGCGGATACCGAGTGAAAGACACCCAACCAGAGCGCGTCCCAGAAGCCGTGGTCGTGCCCGAAGAAGAACCGTGCTGCCAGCAGCACCGCCGTGATCGCTTCGACCATCAGGGTGATGCGCAGTACTCCGACGAGGACGCTGCGCACATCGCCGAAGCCCACGCTCTTGGTTTCGAGGGCCGTGGAAATCCTCGACCGGAGGCCCATGCGCCGGGCCAGCAGCACTCCGAGGAGGGAGGCGAAGGACATGATCCCGAAGCCGCCCACCTGGATCAGGGCGAGGATGATCACGTGACCGGCGCCGGTCCAGTAGACCGGAGTGTCGACGACGATCAGGCCGGTCACGCACACGGCCGACGTCGCGGTGAACAAGGCCTCGAGGAAGGTGGCACCGCCCGCCCCGACCTTCGCCATGGGGAGCATGAGGAGCACCGTGCCGACGAGGATCGCCGCCCCGAAGCCGAGCACGATGAACTGGGCCGGGTGGCGAGGGCTCAGGTGCGCAACCCAGGACACACTCGTGCGTAAGAATTGGTGTAGGAAAGCGGTGGCGGATGTCCTTGTCTCCCGGACGGTGTCTTTGCTCAACCTCACGGGAATGCTCTGACCTCCAAGGCCTGGGTTAGCTGGAAGCGGGCAGTCCGCACCAGTGGCTTACTAAACCCCACGATGAGTGGTCGAAGGGGCGTCTTTACGCGATCTTGATATTCACATGTGAACTTTCTTCACCGTGATCTCTGTATCCCTGGACAGAGCCCTCGTGTTGTTCCGAGTATCGGCTCGCCATGTTGCTTCTCGTTCTTGCTAGCGTGTCGTACTCGACGGGGAATTTGTGCAACAGCCGGCGGCTGGCAGTACCCATCACGACCAGCGAGCTGGTGGAGGCGTATCGGGTAAACGCGTTGTTCGACGCGCATGGAGGCGATCCGGAGTTCGGGCGCGGCTTCTGGCGGACGAGGCGGGGTTGATGCCGGCGCGGCCCTTAGGAAGCCCTTTGCCTGCTCGATCACGGCCCGGCTGACCGCGGAAGCGGCGGGTGTTTCATTGACTAGTTGGTGCGTGTATGTGGCTTCTTCAAAGGCCGCAACACTCAGCCCCAGCTCGCCGTTGAGTGCGGGAGCTGGGGCTACGTGGAGCTTGGGGTCAGGTGGTGGGAACGGTGCCGCCGTCGATGACGTATTCGGCGCCGAGGATGGCGGAGGCGCGGTCGGAGACGAGGAACCCGACGAGGTCGGCTATCTCGTCGGTTCTGGCGAAGCGGCCGAGTGGAACGCCGCCGAGACCGTCCATGATGCTCTGTATAGCCTCCTCCCGTGTAATGCCCTTGCCTTCGGAGATACGGGTGACGAATGCGTCGTAGGCTTCGGTTTCGATTCCGCCGGGGCTGATGGCGTTCACGCGGATGCCGCGTGGGCCGAGCTCGTTCGCGAGTCCCTTGCTGTAGGTGCGCATCGCAGCTTTCGCGGACGCGTATGCGAGGGATGCCTCATAGAGCGGCATCTGGCGCTGAATGGATGTGAAGTGCAGTACGACACCGGATCCTGCACCGAGCATGCCCGGAAGGAGAGCGCGGTCGAGTCGCACTGCGCCGAGGAAGTTCAGGTTCATCTCGACGAGCCACTGCTCGTCGTGATTACCGCGAACCCGCCGGGCGGCGTCGAGGCGCCACCGACGACGTGCACGAGGATGTCGATCCCGCCCGCGTCGGAGATCCTCTTCGCGACGGTCTCCGTGCCCTTGGCGGTCGAGGTGTCGGCGACGATGAACCGGTCAGGGAACTCATATTCCTCGGGCATTGACCGCGCCGACACGTAGACGTCGGCGCGGAGCTCCCGGAGCCTTTCCGCTACGGCCTTGCCCGACCCCTTCGACCCGCCCGTGACCAGCGCTCGGCGACCGTCCAATCGGTCGCGATCTGTACCTGACATTCCACTCTCTCCTCGGCTAGAACTATTGTCATCGAGGACAGTAACACAATTGCTGTCCTACAGGACAGTACCAAGGGTGCATGGTCGCGGTGTCAGGATCCCGGCGGGAGGAGGCCGCGTTCGAGCATGCGGTCGGCAGAGGCAATCGCATCCTTCACGAATCTCTCGGTGAGGTCGGTGTATTGACGGATGTCGGCGTCAGACCAGCCCTCAAGGACCTCGGCGATCATTCGATCACCGAGAGCGTAGACGCCGCGCGCCGCCTCCTGTCCGGCCTCGGTGAGGCTGATGAGGGTCGCTCGACGATCGGTCGGGTCAGCCGTCCGTTCCACGAGTCCGTCGCCTTCGAGCCGGCGCACGATCTTGCTCACGTGTGAAGCTCCAGTCGCCAATACCTCGGAGAGAGCGGTCGGCCGCATCGACCCCCAGGCGAGCAGGTGCCGAAGGGTCTGATGTGACTGCTGGTCGATGCTCTCGCCGGTCTTGGCGAGAATGTCTCCCTGAATGGCGGGGGAGTCCCATAGGAGGATCAGGGCGCTGAGGTTCGCGAGCAGCTCCGACCGGTACGGGAAGTCGCTGGCGCGCAGCGACCTCGGGCCATCGGTCTTTCCATTGTCTTCCACGACGCGATCCTATCGATCCGGTGGCTTGATCTCGAAACACTGTCTTCACGGACAATATTTGTGATACTGTCCAAAAGGACACAAAGTAGTCCAGGGATCGACCCACCAGCACAGAAGAGAGAGAGTCAGATGAACGACATCACCCTTCCCAAGGCCGTCGAAAACTTCGTGGCCGCGAACAACGCCCACGACGTCGATGCCCTGATGGCAACGCTTGCTGCGGACGCGGTCGTGTCGGATGATGGCAGGACCTACACGGACGACGCCGAGATTTGCGCGTGGATCGGCAGCCACCTGATCGCCCCCACGATCGTTATCACCCCGACGTCGTTCGACGGCAACCGCATGGTCGCGTCGTCCTCCGGCGACTTCCCGGGAAGCCCCCAGCCGTTCACCTTCAAGTTCGACATCGACGGTGACCTCGTCAAAGGCCTGTCGATCGATCTAGCCTGAAGCGTTGTCGGCCGGAGCGGCTCGTCACCATGCTTCGCCCCGCCCCGGCTTCGAAAGGAGGCAGCCCGTGGGGACTATTGGCGAACTGATCGACCCGGCTGTCATCGTGAGGTTGCGCGACGCGCTGAAAGAAGTGGTGCCGATACTCGACTTCACGGCACTGACGAAAGCTGAACGCGCGATCGCCGGGGTGCGCCTGCGAGGCAGGGTCGACATCGTGCGAGACGCACTCCTCCACGACGTCCCCGCCGGATTCCCCGCCGCGGAAAGCATGATGTTGGACGCTCTGTTACTGCCGGAATTCACGGGATGGATGATCTGGCCGACCACCGAGTTTGTGACGGCACGAGCGGTCCAGGGTGGCTCGACGGCCGACTTCGACGCCGCGATGAGCCTCCTGGCGCAACTCACCGTCCGCCTCACCGGGGAGTTCGCCGTACGCGACCTGCTGAACGCGAGGCCGCAACGTGCTCTTGCAATCATGCGCACCTGGACCGGTCACGAAAACGAGCACGTGCGGCGCCTCGCGACCGAGGGCTCACGGGCGTTCCTACCCTGGGCGAAGCGCGTGCCCTGGCTCATCACCCATCCGGCGGGCACCCGGACGATCATCGATTCGACCTACCGCGACCCGGCGGAGTACGTGCGCCGCTCAGTCGCCAACCACCTCAACGACCTCAGCCGAGTCGACCCCGCGCTCGTCACCGAAATCGGGCGAGGCTGGGAAGCGGAACCGGACGCCAACACACCCTGGGTACTCCGCCACGGACTCCGAACACTGATCAAGAAGGCCGACACCGAGGCCCTGAGGCTGTTGGGCTACACGGGAAGCGGCCTGCGAGTAGACCGGCCCCACCTCTCGAGCTCGACCATCACTCAGGGCGGCACGCTCGGCTTCTCGGCGGTCGTCTCCAACGAGGGAGCCACCGACGCCGCCGTCGCGATCGATTACTCCATCGGCTTCGTGCGAGCGAACGGGGCGGTGGACCCCAAGACCTTCAAGCTCGCATCACAGCGACTCGCGCCCGGCGAGAGCGTCGTCGTTACCAAGACCCACTCTTTCCGTCCCATCACCACGCGCACCTACTATCCCGGTCGGCACTTCGTGACCGTGCAGGCCAACGGCACCCTGTCACCACAAGCCGCCTTCACCCTCGAATCCGGCGTCGAGACACCCCTCACCACATAGCCACGAGAAGAGGACTGATGAGCGACGTCAGGACCGAGTCGTGGAGACCGTCGCGTCGATACCCGCCGGCCGGGTGATGACCTACGGCGACGTCGCGCACGAAGCGCGGACCGAAGCCCGCGCCGTCGGACGAGTGCGGAAGCCGAGCTTCACCTTGGTTCGGAAGATGTTGCCCACGATGAGGATGCCGTTCAGTTCCACACGGGTGCGCCCATGTACTTCCATTTCTCGACGATATCGGGGTCGGCATCGAGGATCGCGCGCCGAGCGTCCTTGAGAATCTGACCGCGCCAGTCGGAATGAGGGGCAATGCGGTTATCGATGTTATCGGTTGCTGTCATGGAAGGGTTCCTCTCGAAGGGTGATGGAGTCGGAGGGTGCTGGTCAGGCTTCGGGCAACGCTGAGAAAACTTTTCTCGTGTCGCGGTACCAGCCCATGCCCTTGATCGGGTTTCTCCACCGGTTCTTCATCGCCTCGTGCGCGGTCTGATGAGATGTGTCCCCGGATTCGGTGGTGTCTCTAAGGTGTCGGTCCTGAGCTTTGATAATGTCGTCCGCGGTATCGCCGTGCAGTGTCAGTTCACAGGGACCGCCAAGTTGCTTACAGGTCATGGCCTTCATCAGTGCTTCCTTCCGTCGTGGTATCCCACTCGTGGACCAAGTGAGGGTTGCACTTCTATGACGAGTGGGACAGCGCGAAGGTGACCGCAAGCCGTAGATAAGCCAGGAGTGAATGCCGGCTACCTTCGGTGGTTCTCGGTTCGTCGGGTGAGTGAGCTCAGAACGTCCGGCTGAGCCCGGAAGGTGATGCTGTGGACGCGGCCGTGCGTGATGGTGAAGTCGAACGCCACCCGAGGCTGTCCTAAGTGGAACCACGCAGCACCAGGACGCCCGCTGATGAGGACAGGTAGTGCTGCTTGCGCGGCACCGTCGAACATCACTGCGACGTTGTGTCGTCCTTCAATCCGTCGAGGTGTGCCCGTTGCGATGGCTTCGGTATCTGCGGTGAGGACAACATCGAGGGCGAGGAGGTGCAGAAGACGCGCGAAGTCCCCGCCCCGGGCCGCTGCAAGGAAAGCGTCAACCACCTCCCAGGCAGCGGGAGTCCCTTCTGGTGCGCTGTCCGCGACCTTGGAACGCGCCCTGGACGCCAGTTTGCGCGCAGCTGCTTGCGAGATGTCGAGAATATTCGCAATAGTGCGAAAGTCCACGCTGAAGGTGTCATGCAGGATGAAAGCCACGCGCTCGGTAGGCGAGAGGCGTTTGAGGACGATGTGCAGGGCAACTGCGACGGTGTCCGCCAGCACCACATGCTCGGCCGGATCCTCAGCAAGCTCTGCATGGGCCAGATCCGTTTGTTCTCTTGGTTCGGGAATCTTCGAGCGGAGACGGTCCAAACACAGACGGGTCGTGACCACAGTCAACCAAGCAGGCACACTGTCGATCACGCTCTCAGTGCCGCGAAATCGTATCCACGCCTGCTGAACGATGTCCTCACCCTCGGCCCGATCGTCAAGCAACCCAGCGGCTATCCGCACAAGCCGAGTACGCTCCGCCTCAAATTCTTCGATCTGGCTCATAGGTCCACACCATAGACCGTGCCCCGCTATGCCACGCCCTAGGTCTGTGGCCTGCTCTGCGGCGTGATTCAGTGCGCCGGAACCGCGGGCACGGGGAAGGTCACTCCTGTGAGTTCCTCGGAGACGGTCCATAGGCGCTGCTGAATGGCCTGATCGTGGGACTCAGGACTGGAGGTCACAATTTTCGGGTATCCCCGAACTTCGCCGCGTCCGCTGGGGCCGTAGTACTGACCGCCGATGGCAGCTGTGTCGGTGGCTGCACGCACTGTGGGCAGGGCCCCCATCTCGGCTCCCTGGAGGAGTAGCGGAGCGAACCAGGTGATCGGCAGCCGGAATGCCGCTGGTACGTTGCGAGTGAGTTCGGTATTGGAAACGCCGGGGTGAGCGGCTAGGGCGACCGTGGTGCCGTGGGAAGCCAGGCGCCGCTGCAGTTCATAGGTGAACATGAGGTTGGCAAGTTTGGCCTGACCGTAGGCGCCGGCGCGGCTGTAGGAGCGTTCCCACTGCAGGTCATCGAAGTGGATGTCGGCTTGGATACGGTGGCCGGTACTGCTGACGGTCACGATGCGGGAGCCGGGAACGGGCAGGAGACGGTCCAGCAGCAGGCCTGTGAGTGCGAAGTGGCCAAGGTGGTTGGTGCCGAACTGCAGCTCGAAGCCGTCGGCGGTGGTTCGCTTCGGCGTGTACATGACACCGGCATTGTTGATCAGGAGATCAATCCGCGAGTAGTCGCTACGGAGATCGGACGCCGCCGAGCGGACCGAGTCCAGGGACGTCAGGTCGAGGGCCTGCACCCTGACATCTCCGATGATGCGCTCCGCTGCCTGCCTGCCCTTCTCGACATTGCGGACGGCGAGGATCACGGTAGCGCCGTGTTCGGCAAGCATCCGGGCGGTCTCGAAACCCAGCCCGGTGTTGGCGCCGGTGACGATGGCTACCCGGCCCTGCTGGTCGGGAATCTGCTGTTCGGTCCATGGAACGCTCATGATGCTCCTAAAAACTAGTGGTCTGTTGAAAGTAGAGAGTTAAGCGACCAGTGGTCTGGTCGGCGGCGCCAGGTTCGCTTTTCCGAACCTTCGGGCGCGGTCAGGAGATCGCGACGAAGCCGAGTGTGGCTGCAGCGATCGACAGCACGCCTAAGACGAGCGGCGGGGTGACCGGTTCGCGACGGCGTGCGTGGACGATGACCGCCCCGATCATGAGCACGGCCAGCCCTGCAGCGGCGATGGGGCTGAGGATGGGGGCGATCGAGGTCAGCAGGGGCAGCACGAGCCCGATTGCACCGGCCACCTCGAGGGAGCCGATCACCTTGATTGCGGCGGCGGAGAAGTCCTCAGCCCACGGCATGCCGCTGTCGATGAGAACCGAGCGGGGACGAAGAAGCTTCATTACACCGGCGCCGAGGAATGCGAGAGCGAGGAGGCCGGTGATGATCCATAGTGCGATGAGCATGAGTGTCCTTCGTGAGGGTGAGTACGGATGCTATGGGTGGGTCTGGTCGAGGTGGTGGTGGAGGGTCGCCGTTGGGAGCCGGTGGTCAGTGGCCGCCGCGCGCGAGGCGCATCAGGTCGGTGTCGAAGTCGACATCCGTGGTGGTGCGCTCGGAACGTGTGGCGTTGCCGGCGAAAGCGTGTCGGTATCCGGACCAGCCGCCGTCGGCGATGTCCCGTCCGACGCCGCTGACAACCAGCGCGGCCAGTTCCCCGGCTGCCCGGTCGATGCGTTTGGACAGTTCGGACGTGCCCCACTCCTCCGGAGCGGCGAACAGAGATGTCGGGACCGCCATCGTGCGGAGGAACGCGAACAGCGGGCGAAGGTGATCGTCGACGACCATCGCGTGACGTGCACTCCCGGCGGTCGCAGCGAGGAGAACAGGTTTCGCAATGAGGAGGTCGTTGTCGAGTAGGTCGGCGAACGACTTGAACAGTCCGCTGATGCCGGCCTTGTAGACGGGTGTGGAGACGATGATCCCGTCCGCTGTGGCGAGTTTCTCGATCGTTTCCTGGACAGCGGGGACGGGGAGGCCGCTGACCAGGGCTCGTGCGATGTCCACCGCGATCGGGGCGAGCTCGATCACCTCGGCCGTCGCGTTTCGACCCGACTCGCGGAGCCGGTCGACGACCGCCTGCGTGGCGCCGTCGGCGAGCATGCGGGTCGTCGACGGGTCACTCGTGCCTGCGCTCACCGCGACGAGCCGGAACGGTGCTTCCCCGAGGCTCATGCGATCCTCGGCATCCGGGCGGGCGTGGCGGGGTCGCTGTCGAGGTAGGGCAGGGGCCCGGAGGTGTTGTCGCCGCTGTTCGGGCGCGGGCGCGCCTGTCGCGTCTCACCGTCGCCGTAGATCTCCTTCACGAGCGTGGCATGGGTTGGGGCGTCGGGGACGCCGGGGGCCCGTAACGCGTCCGTCTCCCGCCGCAGTACGGGCACGACCTCGGTGGCCAGGAGCTCGACCTGCTCCAGCGCGATCTCGACGGGCATCGAGCCGATATCGATCGCCCACAGCTGACGCTGGTAGTCGCCGAACCCCTCCCGGAAGGTCAGGGTCTTGTCGATGACCTCCTGCGGAGACCCCACCGACATCGGGGTATCTGCGGCGAACTGCTCCAAGCTCGTTCCGCGGAATATCGGGTAGCCCTCCAAGTACGGCCGGAACCGGTCGAACGCGTCCTGCGAGCGATGGGCGATGAACGCTTGCCCACCCAGACCCACGAACGCGTCCTGTGCCCGACCATGGCCGTAGTGCTCGAACCGCTTCCGGTAGAAGTCGACTAGCGGCTTGAAGTGGAAGTTCGGTGCGAGGATATGGTTCGCGAAGTACCCGTTGCCGTAGAACGCAGCCTGCTCCGCGATCTCCGGAGTGCGGATCGCACCGTGCCACACGAACGGCGGCACTCCGTCCAGCGGCCGAGGCGTCGCGGTGAAGCCCTGCAACGCGGTCCGGTAGCTCCCTTCCCAGTCCACGACGTCCTCCCGCCACAGCCGGTGAAGAAGGTTGTAGTTCTCCAGAGCGAGCGGGATCCCGTGGCGGATGTCCTGCCCGAACCACGGATACACCGGCACGGTGTTCCCGCGTCCGAGCATGAGGTCCAGGCGCCCCTTCGCGAGGTGCTGCACGAAGGCGTAGTCCTCGGCGATCCTCACCGGGTCGTTCGTGGTGATCAACGTGATCGACGTCGACAGCAGGATCTGCTTCGTCTCCGCCGCGAGGTAGGCGAGCAAGGCGGTGGGGCTGGACGCGACGAACGGCGGGTTGTGATGCTCGCCCGCGGCGAACACGTCCAGGCCGAGCTCGTCGGCGGCCTTCGCGATCCGCACGGTGTCCTGGATGCGCTGAGCCTCCGAACGAGGAATACCGGTTGTGGGGTCGGGCGCTATGTCGCCGACGCCGAAGATACCGAACTGCATGACAAGTAGTCCTTTCGCTGGGTGGAACCTGCGAAGGGACCGTGCGGGTGCATACGAGCCGAAGCGCGCGGTCTCTCGAGAATCGGAAATGAGGTGAGAGGGAGGATCAGGGCGGGTCGAGTTGGAGGTGCGCGCGAAGTGCGACGGTCTGTGCGTCGACGCTTTCGAGTTGGTCTGGTGTGAATGCGTCGATGAAGAGTTCGCGGATGGCGCGCAGGTGCGGCACCGATGCTTGGCGGAATGCCTCCGCACCTGTATCGGTCAGGATCACATCGACCCCATGGGTGGCGTCGGCACACGCCTTGCGGCAGAGCAACTTACGCTTCTCCATCCGGCCAAGGTGATGTGATAAACGCGACCGCTCCCATCCGATGCCGGCTGCGAGTTCCGAAGAACGCAATGTCAGGCCGTCGGCTTCGCTCAGCGCAAGAAGAACCAGGTAATCGCCCGACGATAACTCCGAATCGGCCTGCAATCGGGCAGTCAATCTCGACCGCAGCACCTCCGCGGTCTCCACATAGTCACGCCATACGCGCAGCTGTTCACGCGTGGGCATCACCCGCTGATTCTGCGACAAGAAGCACCTCCAAGTGTTGACGTGTCAACCCTAGCCCACCAGCTATTGACGCGTCAACCATGGCAGAGCGTACGTTCGTTTGAAGGCTCTATGAACCGACGCGCAGCGCCGCGCGGTTCGCGCCGCCTCTCCGGCGCTGGCCCTGTTCGACCTCAGCTGCCCCGCGCATCGTGTCCTCCGACTCCCGCGACGCGGGCCAGCGGGTCGCGGTCGCGGTTCGCTCATGCGAAGAGACCGATCTGGCGCGCTTGCTATCGCAAACAGGATCCCGTACTCGAAGTGGGTGAGGTCGAACTTGTTCATCAGCGGAGCATCAAGCGCTGGCGGAAGCCACTCGAGGATCGTTGCCAGACCTGCCCAGGTCTCGAGGTCCTCTCCTGTAAGGGCTTCGGGCGAATCCGTGTCCGTCATCGAATCAGCTTACTTAACCAAGCAACCATCGGTCCGTACCGCTTTGTTTCTCAGTCAAGTAAATGAGAGGCGTTGGACCATAATGGATATGCAGTTGAGAGGCAGGCGCGCGTTCGTCAGTGGCTCCACCCAGGGCATCGGTTATGCGATTGCGAGGGCGCTTCTCGAAGAGGGCGTGTCTGTCGTCATCAATGGACGCACCGAGCGAAGCGTGGAGACCGCAGTGCGAAAACTGGAATCAGAGGTGCGGGGCGCGAGCGTTTCAGGCCTTGCCGCGGACTTCGGTGAGTCCACCGACATACAGCACCTGCTGGCCTCACTCGGCTCGATCGATATCCTCGTGAACAACGTTGGGCTTTTCGAAGTGAAATCCTTCACGGAGATCTCGGACGAGGACTGGGTCCACTACGTCAACATCAACCTGATGAGCAGTGTGCGGCTCTCCCGTTCTCTACTGCCTGCGATGGTGGGCGCCGGGTGGGGGCGAATCATCTTCATCAGCAACGAATCAGGAGTGAATATCCCCGCTGATATGACCCACTACGGCGTCACGAAGGCGGGTCAGATCGCTCTGGGCAATGGGCTAGCCAAGCTCACGCGCGGTACAGGTGTCACCGTCAATACCATTCTTGGTGGGCCCACGTACTCGGACGGTGTCGCAAGGACGGTTGAGCAGATCGCTCGGACGCAGCAGCTGCCAGTCAGTGAACTAAAGACAGCAATCATAGGGGCGAACCAGACGTCGCTGCTCGAGCGGTTCACAGAGCCTGAGGAAATTGCGAACCTCGCGGTCTTCCAGGCAAGTGTACGGTCCTCGGCGACGAACGGAGCTGCCGTAAGGGCCGACGGCGGTGTCCTCACTTCACTCCTCTAGTGAGCGTGACCGCGTATCGGGCAGCGTCTGTAGCGGGATGCGACCGAGGTCAGTGCTGACGGAAGCAATCCGTAGGATCACGGTCCGGGTCCGTTGCGGGCGGGGTGGCCCCTTCGAACTGCAGGTGGGTTTGTCATCAGCTTTGTCGGGTGAGGGCTTTCCAGCGGGTTTGTTCCGTGGCGATCACTGCAGCACATAGGGCGGTGACGGCGGCCGCGATCCACCATGGCCAGATGGTCCATGCTGAGATCGTCGCTGCTACGAGGTGGGCGAGGACGATGAGGATGGTGACGATCCCAGGTACGGCGATGGGTGTGTCACCGCCTGGCCGGTCTCCGGGGGTGCTGAAGATAGCGGGGAGTCCGATGAGGAGGACGACCGCGGTGATTGCGGTGGGGATCGAGTGCTGCCAGAGGGCCCATGGGGTGGCGGTGATGGCGATGAGTTCAGCGGCGACGCGGAAGCCACCGCGGACGTTGTCGTGACCGGGCGGGCGGTGCTGGGGTGCCCGGGTTGCGTGGGTGCTGTTCATGATGCTCCTGCGGCGCGGAGTCCTTGGTCGATGAAGTCGACCATCCAGGTGAAGCTGTCATCTACGTCCGTGTTCATCTGGAAGCCGTTGGAGCTTTCGAGGGTGGCGAAACCGTGCAGCATGCTGCGGAGCATGCGGATCGCGTGGATCTGCTGGTCAGGGTCGATGCCATATCCATGCAGGACGGCCGCGAACGAGTTCAGGGTGCGTTCCAGCGCTCCGGCCAGCGGGTCTTCGGGGCCCGTGGGGGTGGCGCCGATGGTGGCTGCGTACCGGCCGGGGTGGGCTTTGACGTAGCTGCGGACAGCTTGCGCGGCCGCGATGAGCGCCTCGCTGCCGGAGAGCCCCTGCATGGCGTCGCGAAGAGCGTCACCCAGTTCGGTAGCGCCGAGGATGGCGATGCGATGCTGGAGGTCCGCGAGGCCGTCGACGTGCTTGTACAGCGACGGGGGTTTCACGCCGAGACGGTTCGCGACGACGGTCATGTTCAGTTGCGTCGGGCTGATCTCGTCGGCAAGATCCGCTGCTGCTTCGGTGACGGTTGCTGGGATGAGACCTGCCCTAGGCATTGCGGGTCGATGCTGTGAGGGTTTTGTGCAGGAAGGGCACCAGCAGTGCGAGGACCTCCGCTGGGGTTTCGGTGTGGGGGTAGTGGCCCGCGCCGCTGATGACTTCGACCGCGCCTATACCCTCCGGCAGGTCGCCAATGATCCGCAATCCCTCGGCACGTGGGTCCGCCCAGTCCGGGTCGGCGCTGCCCTCGATGATCAGCACTGGGCAGCGGACCCCACCCAGGTGTGCGCCGGCATCGGCCGGCGATGTTTTGGTCATCGCGTGTAGGACTGCCATCCGCTCGGGCTGGCTGAGCGCAGCCTCGATCCGCGCACGCTCCGTCGTCCAGTCAGCGGGTTTGGTCGGAATCGCGATATCGAGATACTTCATCCACCCCTTGAGGCTGCTGCTCAACATGACCTTGCTCAGCTGGGTCATCCCGGCCCGGACATGCTTGTGCCGGAGGATCCCCACCAGATCGAAGGACTGCTTGCGGGTGAACGGCGCCAGCTCCACGATCCCGACAATCACGTCCGGTGCAGTCGCCGCCGCGATGGTCGCAGCACCTCCACTGATGGATTGGCCGACGATGACAGCCGGACCGCCGAGGTGACGAACGACCGCAACGAGGTCACCGGCGATATCGGTTCGCTCATAGGAGTGCCATTGAGTACTGGAATCCCCGCAACCGCGGATGTCCACATTTGCGACCCGGTACCCGGCAGCGACCAGCTCCGGGACGAGGAACCGGTACGAGTGCCGGCTATCTCCCATCCCATGCGCCAGGACCACCAGGGGCCCTACGCCGGCGAGGTCGTACGCGATAGTTCCTTCATCGATGTTCAAGTACTCAAGCACGTCGACCTCCATAAGCTATTGGGTATAGCTTAAAGCTACGAGCAATAGCTTGTGGTGTCAAGGGTTGCAACGAGGCCAGTCCCAAAAGCGTGCGACCCATGCGGTACTCCACCGGTCCCTGTAAGCAGGGCCAAGGATTTCGCTGCTGGGCTGTCGCTGCTGTGCGGGGTTGGCTTCAACTGCCCCCTGCAGGTCACACAAGAGCGCCGAGATCGTGCCGGACCCGAAGTTCAAAAGGGACGCATCGTCTTAGAGAACTCGAGGTTTTCGAGACATGCTCAAAACAGTGTGTCTGCGACCCGGAGCATAGACAGCGAGGGATCGGGGCGCTCATTGGGACAACGCCGGTGCTCCTATCTACCAACCGGCGGCGCGGCCCGAGCGAGCAACGAGATCGCCAGCCGCAGGGCAGGTGTCAGGTCAGTCGGTGCGTGATCATTCGGATCGATGAGCTCGACCGCAGCGACGTCCTCGACGTCGCGGATGTCTATCACCGGTGTCGCGACCTCCACGAGCGCGAGAAGGCCTCGATGATGCTCGTTCAGCGGTGCGCCAGCGCTCGTGAACTCGACGAGGAAGTCGAAGCGATGCCAGGATCCGACCTTGATTCCGGTCACTCCGCATTCCTCGAGTAGCTCGCGCTCGAGTGTCTCGATGGGGGTCTCGGCCGCTTCGGGCGATCCACCGGGGAGGTCGAGCATTCCGAGGTACGGGCCGCGAGACTTCCGAATCGTGACGAGCGCGCCGTCCTGCCGCCATACTCCGTAGATTCCATAGTGGCTCATGTCTGCAGACCCTAATCGGTGACCACAATTCTCACCGCATGTGCCGCAACCGGTTCCGGTTGCTCCGATGCTAGAGCAGTGTGCTGTGGTGACCGCCAGACCGAGCTGTGATTGACCGCACTCCTGGCGAACAGTCACAGGTACCCCGATCGCTGACTATGGGTGGGATCAGAAACGACCGATGAAGGATCCCTCACCGGGCTTGGTGCCGCTCGATGAATGGAAGACTGCTGGAGTGATCAACACTTTGTACTTGCCCGTCGTCCTCAGCGCCAAGGCGCAGGAGTTCACACTGCGCCGAGCCATCATCGACGACCTCGGGGCACTGATGCGGCTTCTCGCGGACGATCCAATCAGCGTGATGAGGGGTGATAAAGCCGATGAGGCTGACGTTGCCGCTTATGGTTCTGCGCTGACTGCAATCACCTCAAACCCCTCCAACGACCTGCTCGTGGTGGTGAGCGAGATAAACGAGCCGCTGGCAACGATGCAGCTCACGCGAATACCTGGCATGGCACGGCGCGGATCAACTCGGCTCTTGGTCGAAGCCGTTCGCGTGCGCAGCGATCACCGGTCCAACGGCATCGGCGCAGGCATGATGCGCTGGGTTACGGAAACTGCAGCACCCGACGTAGAGGCGTCCCTCGTGCAGCTCACTTCGGACGAGGCGCGCCAGGACGCCCATCGCTTCTACGAACGCCTAGGCTTCACCGGGTCGCATCGAGGTTTCAAGTACAAGATCGGATGAAGCGCCTCATCGCCGGCTGTGGGTGGTCCACAAGCGGGTCCCTTCGCGGGCGTTCGGAAGGACTTGTGCCATTACGGGGCCAGACGTGAGAAGAGGTTGACGAGGTTGCCGTCGGGATCGCGGAAGAGGGTAGATCTGTTGCCCCATGGCATGGTCGTGGGGCGGAGCGCGACGTTGTCGAGCACGTGGTGGAGGCGTGCGAATTCAGCGTCGACGTCTGTGACGAGAAACTCGATGATGATCGAGTTGTTGCTGGCAGTCTGCGGCGCGTTGTTGCCGAGCGCGGCGACGGTCGCGGTGCTCGCTATCGCCAAGATGCCCGAGGCCGTTCGCAGTTCGGCGAATACTGGAACGGGCCGCATAGCAGTGATACCTGTCACCTCCTCGTAGAAGCGGGTGAGCCGGTCGACGTCGTGCGTGATGATGCGAAGTGATGCGAGATCCATGATCTTCCTTCCAGTCGCGCCGTCCGGCCCGACGTCATCATCTTGGGTGGCCCGAGCGACAACGTCGTGTCGGTGTTTAGGGCGTATTCTCGCCCAGCCCGACCGTTCGCAGCCGTCCCTCGATCATGCCGAGATCCTCCGTTCGCAGCGATCGACGGGGTGCCCGCTCGATCAAAGGCTCAGCCCGCGCGATCCGGTCGCCCCGGAATGCGCGAAGACCGTCGCGAAGCCGGCACCAAGCGATCAGATACCAGTTGTCACCCTTGCCGACGAAACCCATCGGTTCGACGTCCCGCTCGGTCGCGCCGCCATCACGATCGGTGTATGAGATCCGAAGGACTTTCCCGGTCCGTAAGGCTGCAGCCAGACCATCGGGCCCTCCGGTCGGTTTGTCGTCGCCGAGGAGATGGATGCGCGCAGCCAGGTCCGCCGTCTCCCTTAAGCGGCGATCATCCGTGACGGCGACGACCTTGCGAAGAGCCGACGTCGCCGAGTCGCGGAACGGGCTCGTAGCCAGCGCGCTCAGGGCGACCATCACAGTGAGGGCTTCGTCGACCGTGAACCCGAGGGGCGGGAGTGTGTGCGCCGTGTCTAGGCAATAGCCGCCGGTGCGACCGGGTTCCGCCCAGATAGGCACTCCACTTTGTTGTAACGCTGACAAGTCTCGCTCGATGGTTCGCGAGCTGACATCGAACCGGTCGGCAAGCCATCGAGCGCTTCTCGGTCGTGGCGCCACGGCGCGCAACTCCTCTACGAGTGCGTAGAGCCTGTCGGTGCGAGTCACCCCTCGACCCTAGTTCCAGGAACGGCATGTTGATGCCCGTAGGACGATTGGCTAACGGATATCAAAATCGCCCAGGATGAGGTCCGCCACGCTCTAGGGCGCAACGGACCTTCTCTCGAAGGTTACTGGCCGTGCTTGGCGAGGAAGATTGTGATCGCTTCGGCGAGGCTGTCGGGTGCTTCCAGAGCGACGTAGTGGCCCACTCCGTCGAGGAGGACACTGTCGACCGAACCCTCAACGACCTGTGTCACGGTCTGTTCTGTGAAAGGCCCGCCGATCCCCCCGACCGCCAGTGCAGGCACAGTAAGCTTCTGCTCAGCTCGGGTTTGGAAGTCGTCACCTTCGGAGAGCATCGACTGGTAGAGCCCGACGGCGCCATTCCAGCCGTTATCCCGCGAGTAGGTCCGAGTGAACTCATCGATGTCGGCGACGGTGACACAGTTCGGGGTCGCGGACATGGACGGGAACGCCCATGTACCGAGGACATCCTTCTCGCGGCCGGTGAAGAGCATGTCGACAATGCCTGGGGCGGCGAGGACCCCGATGTGCCAGGAACCGCCGCGCGTGATGTCGCCAAAGCCTTCCAGGCCGAAGCCAGCGAGCCCCATCTCGGTCGCGATCAGGCTGCGGACATCCTCGGGATGTTCTGAGGCAAGACGGTAGACGGAGCCGCCGGAGATGTCTTGGGCGGCGAGGTGCACCGGCCCGACATTCAATTCGACAATCAGGGCATGCAGGTCCTCTGCGGAGTCTGCGCTGGTGAACCCGTCGTCGGCGGCGGCGGAGTCTCCGAAGCCGCGGAGGTCGACAGCGAACACGCGGTGCTCGGCGGCGAGCAGTGGGATCAGTCGGTGAAATGCCCACCAGGTCTCAGGGAACCCGTGGACCAGGAGGATCGGGGAACCGCTAGTACCTGCAGAAACGTAGTGCAGTGTTGTCCCGTTCACGTCCGCGGTGTGGTGCTGAACCTCAGGGATGGTCGCCCCTGGTGCGCTGATGTCGATACTCATGGCATTTCTCCTTCTTTTTGACAACCTTGTTGTCTATTCGAGCAGTAAGCAACTAGGTTGTCAAATAGACGAAGCATCCGTATGGTCGTGGCATGGACGTCAGCAGCGGCACACAGTTCGCACAGCTCCTTATGCGGGCGTTCGAGGTGATGGTTGCGGAGGTTCAGGGCAGCCTTGAACGCGCCGGACACCTGGGCTTGACGGTGGCGAACGAGTTGGCGATGCAGGCGATCGACCACGGAGCTTCCAGCGCGACATCCCTCGCTCGCGAGACCGGCGTGAGTCGGCAGGCCGCGGCGAAAACAATCAGCATGCTAGAGACGCTGGGGTACGTCACCCGAGATACTGATCCTTTGGACGCCCGAAAGAAGCATCTGCATGTCACGCGGCAAGGGCGCGACGCCATCAGCGTAGGAGCAGCCGCCTTCGACCGGATCTTCCTCCGCTGGCAGCAGCAGAACGGGCCCGGTTCGCGTGAGGTCATCACCGCCCTCGAGAAGCTGATCGCCACCGGTCAGCTCGATCGATCACTCTAGGTGCGCGTCCGGTAGCCGATCCTGCTGCGGGCACTAGCAGGGATATTGCCGCCTGGGAGGGCTGAGGGTTAGAAGCAGTCAACACTTCCTGGCGATGCCCAGTTCTTGCACCAGCGATCAAGTGAATAGGGTCGCCATGTCCGTTAGACCGAATTGTCGGGCGACAGCGACCGCGCTTTGGGGTCCGAAGTGTGGATCTGCGCCAGCTCGGAGCAGATCCCTGACTATGCCCGCATCGCAGCGGAACGTCGCCGCTGCGAGTGCGGTCTGACCCATGTCATTCACCCGGCTGGTGTCCGCGCTTGCACTGAGGAGCGCTGAGACCGTGTCCGCGCGTCGATTGTACGCCGCGAGGATGAGCAGTGTGTCGCCTCGAGAGTTCGTCAGGTTCACCGGTATCCCCGAATTCACAAGACTCATGAGCTCACCGGTGTGTCCTTCCCTTGCGAGTTCGAAAACCGAGTCCAGGAACTGCAGTTCGGCGTCGGTGAAGTCGGGCTTCGCCGTAGTTTCGTTCATCTTGCCCGCGCCCTCTCGCCCAAATCCATACCCCTTAACCTCCGCCTGTACGCCGCGGATCGCCCCGCGAGGCAGTGCCTGCGTGACGAAGCTATCAATGAGCTTATCGATGAGGACCATGATGTGGCCCCCGGCAGTTATGCAGCAGCCTGCTGCACAATCGGCTGGCCCGCCCAGGCTGCAGCGAAAGCCCGCATATGTTGCAGGTTCCTCTATGAGAGCCCAGTCATGTCGGGAAACGCGACCCGCAGATCGTCCGCGAGTCTCTCGACCACTCCCGAGCCCCAGCCCTGACGCTGCAGCTGGGTGAGTCAACACCCAGAAAAGTACACGCCGTCCGTAGGTTGATGCTTCACCGGACACTGCCAGCGGGGCGAACGAGGCGCAACATTGTGGGTCCGATGCAAGGAACGTGCGTATGAGTACACGCTGCGCAACGCCGGCCGCACCCAAGGCGATCCTTGCTCGACGGATCCGCCGGCGATGACCCGGGCCTTACTGGCGAGGCCCCAAGCCACGCCGAGCCAGATTCCAGCAAGGAATCCGCCGAACCAGGCATATCCTGCGGTGCCCAGGGTGAACCACACCACAAGAAACACCACGAGAATGACAGGTGCTATCCAGCGCCGGGAGAGGCCGAAGCGCGTACAAAAGGTTCCGAGCCCGAGTCCTGCCAGCATTGCGACCACTTCGAGAACTGCCTGCTGCATCGGGACGAGGACCATGATCGCGACCGTAGCGAGCAACACCATTGCGCTGAGGATTAGAGATCCCATTGAAGTCGGACGCGTTTTCCCCATAACCCCCATTCTCGCTGAGCATCGTGCGATGGAGGGGAAAGCCATGCGATCCCAGCACGGTGAGAATGCATAGAAGGTTCGGCATGGGTGCGTCGCGACGTCGCTCGACGTGTTGCGCTGGGGTACACCCATCGCAACAGCGGGCCCCACCCAGGAGAACGACAGGTGGGGGCGTGACCAGATCAGACGGGGAGTGCGGGCCTGTCGTGTTCCGGCAATTCCGAATAATGTCCTGCGTGGCGAGGAACTGGGTCGGTATGTCAGGAAATTCGGGTACATGATCGAGGCGGGTGGACGTTGGAGTGATTGGAGGAGCGGATGTAGCTTGTGACTGCTGGGAAGTCAGTAAATTCCAAACGCCGCCGGGGCTTGTCACCGGGGCTGATGCCGCCGCCGGCGCCGCCCGAACCGACCCAGCAGTACTTATCAAGAAGGATAGATTGTATGCAGAAAACCCCAGCCCACCTGCCGCACGGCGTGCCGCAGCCGCACCAGGCTGAACCGGAGCCCAATAGCGGGGCGAAAGCCCGGCTCGGTTGGTCCGGCGGCATTGCCCTGACCCTTGCTGTGGGCGGCTTCCTCCTGGCCATGCCCCTTGCCTACGGGCTGTTCCGCCTGGCCCTGGAAGTGGACGGCTGGACTGCGGGGACAGTGTGGATGGGCCCGGGCTGGCTCGCCGGACTGCTCTTCGGGTCCGCGATCCTGCTGCTGTCCGTGCGCGGGGGCCGTCCGAAGAGCGGGGCGTGGTTGTTCCTGGCAATGTTTGTCCTGTGGGTTATGGGCTGGCCCATGATGGCGATGGCGCGCTAAGCCCCCGTCCGCGAGGCCCTAATCAATCCGGCCAATGCACCGACTACGTTCTCGAGTCCGGAGCAATCCCATATTGCTCCTTAGAGCAACCGCTGGTTGGCTAGGCGCCGTCCTCTTGGCAATCGTCAGTTTCATCGCGCTCGGATACTGCATCAGTCGCATGCCCCGACCGTCCCGTTGATGGATCCCCCTCCGGGCAGCAACTGTTGTGTAGTTAGGCTGAACTTATGTCTCGACTCTTGATTACCGGCATGTCGGGCACGGGAAAGACAACGCTGCTGGGCGAGCTATCCCGGCGGGGCCACCAGACGCTCGACACCGACTATGACGGCTGGGTGCTTGTAGACGGCACATGGGACGAAACGCGCATGGCCGCGTACCTCGCTTCGAACTCGTCCGTAGTCGTCTCGGGCACTGTCGAGAACCAGGGACGCTTTTATGACCGTTTCGAGGCCGTCGTACTCCTCAGCGCACCGGTGGAAGTGCTCATCGAGCGCGTCTCCATTCGTACCAACAATCCCTGCGGCAACGGGGGGACAGAGCAGTCCGTGATCCGCCAGCAGGTCCTCGACGTCGAACCGCTGCTTCGACAGGGCGCCACCCTCGAGCTCGACGGACGCCGACCGCTTTCAGAACTGGTTGACGCTGTCGAACGCCTCATGGCATCCGCTGGACACGTCCGGTGAACCATTGGCTACCGGACAGCCAGTCCCGCGGCGATGGTGAGGTGCATGTCGCCTACACGGAGTAGCAACGCCAACCCGGGGGCCATTGCTGCGGGTCGACGTCATTCGATCGGAGTCCGCACCGATGGGACCGTGGTGTCCGCCGGTGACTCGCGTGCAGAGGAGTGCCAAGTGCAGGCATGGGAGCGCGTCGTCGCAGTCGCGGCTGGGAATGTCCACACGGCACCAAACACGGGACGTTCTCATACCGTCGCACTCACCGCGGACGGCGCACTCCTTGCGACCGGGTGGAACGGCGACGGTCAGTGCAGCGTCGACTCCTGGACGGAGGTCACTGCTGTCGCCGCAGGGTGGCGGCGAACACTCGCGGTCCTGGCGGATGGCACGGCGCGAGCCGCAGGCCGCCGAAACGAGGGAGCGTGCGACATCGAGTCCTGGACTAACCTTCTCGGGGTCGCCGCGGGCGACTGGCACTCGATCGGACGCAGAAGGGACGGGACCGTCCTGGCCGTCGGCAACAACCGCCGCGGCCAGTGTGACGTTGGCGGGTGGACAGGTATTCGAGCTGTCGCCGCGGGCTATCTCCACACGGTCGCCTTGACGGAGCAGGGAACGGTTCTCGGTGCGGGTGACCACACGGCAGGGACCAACGACCTTGCTCGTTGGAGGGACGTGGTCTCGATCGCGGCGGGCAGCCATCATACGATCGGCGTGACGGCCGAGGAAGCGACGAAGGACGACGCGAATGCCGTGGTCGTCAGCACGACCTACCGGGGCGAGGTTCAGGTGACCCCGGTGATCGCGAACTTCCGGGAGCACGGGTTCACGATCCGCGAAGGACTGGGAATGAGCCCCACGGCGGGCCAGTCGGGGCCGATGACGGACGCGCAGAAGGAAGAGCGCCGCACGGTGATTCAGAACAATAGGAAGTGGGACGCGGTCCTGTTGACTGAACTTCGGGGAGACTGAGGCCCAGCACTCCGGAGAGGTGGTCATCGTGGACGATATGCGGCTCAAGCTGCTCGAGGGTCAGATCGGGTTGCCTGGCATTGGTGCAGTCCAGCGAACCTCAGCAGGGTTGCTGCCGTATGTCGTGGTTGATGAGGCAGGGCTGGAGATCGAGGCGTTTTCGGTGTTCCTGCGTGATCTGGTGTTGACGGACATGAGCCCGTTGACGGTGCGGTCGTATGGGAATGACTTGCTGCGCTGGTGGCGGGTGCTGCAACTGATCGGTGTTCCGTGGGACAGGGCGGGCCGCTTGGAGGTTGAGGTCCTGGTGGGTTGGATGCGTTCAGCTGTTAATCCCCAGCGGCGGGGGAGCGGGGACCGGTTGATGAATCCGCGGACGGGGAAGCGGTCGCTGGGGGCGGGGTATGCGCCGGCGACGATCAATCATGCGCTGGCGGTTCTGGCTTCCTTCTATGTCTTTCACGCTCGGTTTAGTCGGGGGCCCGTAATAAACCCGGTGCCGGAGAGCCCTGGCCGTCGGGCCCGGCTTGCGCATCGCAGCCCGGTGGAAGAGATCCTGGGAGTGCGTCGTGCGCCGTTGAGGCAGAAGGCGGCCGTGCTGGTGCCGAGGTCGATGACGGATGATCTTGTTGATGAGCTGATGGGCGCGTTACG
Organism: Vibrio cholerae; assembly: GCA_009728235.1. Lineage (GTDB taxonomy): Bacteria > Actinomycetota > Actinomycetes > Actinomycetales > Micrococcaceae > Arthrobacter_D. Next base: position 211,096 of record WNZI01000001.1, read on the forward strand.
GACGAGCCGCGATAAGGCACTCGTGAGCTTGTATTTGTCATCGGGTGCCCGGGCGAGCGAGCTTCTAGGGGTCCGGGGTGATCAGGTGGACTGGGCAGGGCAGCGGGTATGGGTTGTTTCCAAGGGGTCCCGGGCGTTGGAGCCGGTTCCAGCGTCTCCGGAATCCTTGCAGTATTTGGCGGCGTACTTCCATGAGCATGGCACCCCGGGACCAGGTGAACTGATTTGGCGGGCTCTGCACGGGAAACCGCGACCGTTGAACTATCACGCGGCTCGGCGGGTCCTTCAGCGCGCGAATACCGTGCTGGGCACGGACTGGTCTCTGCATGATCTGCGGCATACGACGATCAATCGGATGGTGTCGGACCCGAATCTGACCGTGCCCGAGGTGATGGCGGTGACCCGCCATCGGAGGGTGTCATCGATGGCGCCGTACCTGCGTCCGCGCATTGATGAGGTGTTCGAGAAGGTGCAGGAGCACTTTGCCGCTCCGCGACCGGAACCCACCCTGACACCGGGATATGACGCGGATGACTTCACGGTCGTGTTCGGTGGTTAGGCCCCTTAGGCGCCCTGAGCAGCGGCGTATCGAGCCGGCATCGGCTGTGAGGAGACCGGTCCGCAGCGTCATCATGCCCGCGCCGGCGCCCCCACCGAGCGTTCCGCCGCGCCCGCAAGGGGACCTGGACACTGCTTCTCTGGAGACGATCAACGGTTTGGTGGATGCGATTTGGCCGCGGTCGCAACCGAGGTGCTCACTTCGGCGCGCGGGTTTGGGTTGGTTGCTGGGTTACCTCGAGGGGCACCCGGGCCGGACGTGGCAAGAACGATGGGTGGCTTCTGGACTCAATGATGGGCACCGCCGGGTCCGGGATCTGACCACGGGCAGCCTTCGTCTGGACGGGGAACTGGGGCATTCACTGATGCTGCTGTGTTGTTTGCGCGTGATCCGGCCGTCCCTCGCAGCTTTCCGGATCAGCAGCTTCGTCCGCTACCACGAACAGTTTGAACGTGCGCAGAATGATCCGGATCTGGAGCGGTTTCTGGAGTTGGTCGATCGGAGTGAAACCTCGGGGCATTTCAAGAGGTGCGCCCGCTTTGATGTTGCCGCTGCGTTAACGAGCCAAGGCATCGCGTTCGCCGATCTGAGCGCGGAAGCGTTGCTGCACTACGCGATAGCCACACGCGACGGAGGTTGGGGTGGCGGTTACGAGTCCTATGTCGGTCACCTCGCGTGGCGGGTCCTGGCGGAATCCGGGCATTTCCCTGCGCATGTTCCTGCAACGTTGCGCGGAGCGATGCGGTCCCCGGCGATGACGCCCGCGGAACTCGTTGACCGCCACAACATCACCGACCGGGACATCCACGCCCTGTTTGTGGCGTATCTGACCCGGCGCAGCCACGATATCGACTACTCGTCCTTGCGGGATTTGGCAGCGGACCTTTGCGGGAAGTTTTGGATTGGACTCCTGAGGATCAATCCGGCCCAGGCGGATCTCGCCCTCACACCGGAGGATTACGAGAGTTGGCGGGCAGTGCTGGAAGTTCGCCTCGACGGACGACCGCGCCTGAGCACCCACGCGATCCTGACGAACATCCGCGCGTTCTACCTCGACCTTCAAGGTTGGGCGGCTCAGGAACCAGAACGATGGGCCAGGTGGGTTGCGCCCAGCCCTGTCGGCAGCAGGGAGATCAGGTCACAGGCAAAAGCGAAACGCAGAGCTAAAGAACGTATGGACGGCCGCATACGCCTGCTTCAACCGGTCCTTCCTGCCTTCGTTGCCGCCGTCACTGCCCGCCGGGACCACCTGCATGAACTCTTGGAGGCCGCGACTGTTGCCGAACCGGACCAGGCACTGACCGTTGGAGCAAAGCATTACAGGCGGTTGTGGACCGTTGGCGATGCCCGGCACGCCGAGATTCATGGGCGGCCCCACATCCGGGTGCTCGATGAGTCGACCGGGCGGGCGGTCAATGTCACGTTCACCGAGGATGCTGCATTCTGGCAGTGGGCAGCCGTGGAGACATTGCGGCATACCGGACTGCGTTGCGAGGAACTTCTGGAACTGTCGCAATTGAGTATCCGCCAGTACGCCCGGCCTAACGGGGAAGTTGTGGCCCTGCTCGTGGTCGCTCCGTCCAAGACCGACCGTGAGCGCGTGATCCCGATGACCGCCGAGCTGTTCCATGTGATCGCGACGATCATCCGCCGGCTCACCAGAAACCGTCGCAGCGTGCCACTAGCAACGCGCTATGACAAGCACGAACGAATCACCAGCGAACCGCAACCGCTTCTGTTCCAGCGAACCATCGGGCAGCGCACCGAGGTCATCAGCCCTGAGACGCTGCGTGCAGAACTGAATAAGCTCAGTGATGCCCTCGCGGTCGACCACCCGGCGCTGGCCGGCTGCAGGTTCACCCCGCACGACTTCCGCCGCCTGTTTGCCACCGACCTCGTCAACCATGGTCTGCCCATTCACATCGGAGCAGCCCTCCTCGGGCACCTCGACGTGCAGACCACCCACGGCTACGTCACCGTTTTTCAGGAAGACGTCATCCGCCACTATCAGACCCACCTCGCCGGACGGCGGCCGCCCGAGTTACCCGAGCGGCCCAGGAATACCGACCCCCGACCGCGGAAGAATGGACCGAATTCGAGGAACACTTCGACAAACGCAAAGTCGAGCTCGGCAACTGCGGACGCCCCTACGCCACTCCTTGCGAACACGAACATGCCTGCATCCGCTGCCCCCTGCTGCAGGTGGACCCTGAAATGATCAGCCGCCTCGACGAGATCAACACCGACCTCATCAGCCGGCGCGAACTCGCGCAGACTAAGGGTTGGCTCGGGGAGCTGGAAGGCATCGACCTCACCCTCCGATTCCTACAAGACAAGCGTGCCGGCGCACAACGCCTTTCGACGCTCGGCCCCAGGAACATTGGGATGCCCCGGGTGCGCTGATCAGCGGCGAGGAAAGGAACTCAGAGCTGTTGTCGCTCTTGAGCCTCGTTCCCCTGTCGCTATGCTTGCTCCTGCCCTTGCTACGTGTTTAGGTGAAGCCCTAGAGGTGCCAACAACAATCCGTGGGGGAAAAGTGGCCGGAACAGAACCATCGACTATGTCCAGGCGAACGTTGCGCGCAGGAATTTTCGTCGGGGTGATCGGCCTCCTCCTGATGCTGCTTACCAACCTGTTCCTTCAGAACTTTGGGACGACCACCTTCGACGGCGGTACCTCTTTCTCTATCGCGCTGACCCAGATCTTCCTACAGGCGCCCCTTGTTTGTCTCCTGTTCTCAGCGGCGCTCGTATCGGCAGCTCTGGTGATGCGCCACATTGATGCAACCAAGATCCAAGGTGATCGGTTCGACCAGGAGCCACCGACTGGCAGCAACCGCATCTAAGAACAGCTCACAGGTAGTGGCAAGCCGCACGGCCATACTTCGGCGGAGCCGGAAGCCGACGGTCGCTTCTTCACTATTGCAAAGTGCAGAGAAGCGACTTTAGTGAGGCAGGGCTGGCTGACCACCCTGCTTGGACGGAAGACCCCGCCGAAGGGTTGGGCACAGTTCACGGCCACGACCCTCGCCAATTATGGCAATTCGGTCGCCCGGGCGACGGCGCAGAAGCACGAACTCGCCGCCAGCCTCGCGGGCGTCACCGACTCCGACTACCGGGCCTACCGGGCACTGGTAGAGAAGCCAAGCACGAACCCCGACAAGGCAGTCCTGGCGATGATGCTCGCCGCACACGAGGCGGACCTCAGTCGCGAATCGTGGCGTCGCCCCGGTCCCCAGGCCGCCTACTACCTTTTTCAGCTCGAGGAGTGGGGGTACACGCTCAGTGAGGTCGAATCGCTCATCACCGAGCACGCCATGAAGGACACCAAGGGCGCGGAACCGGCCGAGTAGGGGAGTGAGGCGGGGCGCAGGACACGTGCGTTACACAGCGTTCCTGCCGCCCCTTCAGCGGCTCCGGCCCAATGCTAGACATAGTGGAGCCGCTACCTCCACTAGACCTGTTCCTGCCCGAGCACCGCGATAGGAAAGATCACATGGCGGTGATTGGCAATCAGGTGCCGGCTGTGTCCACAGGGCTTCATCTGCGCCTTTGGTGCAGCTACTGTACAGACGAGGCTCCCGCTCGGCGGGGCCAGGGATTTCCTTGTCACGAGGGAAAACCGGAGACGGAACCGTGTGGTGCGGTTTCGTCTCCACCCACTTAAGGCGTCGATCAAAAGGACAGCGTTTAGCCCCCGACGGCAGACCCGGTTGGGCCGGCCGGCGTGACCGCATTGAGCCATACCCAGCCCTCGCGCTGAATTTTGATGAGTGGTTCGAGGAATCTGATCTTCACCGCTGTGCGGGTGTAGGCGATCGCGTGGGCTTGGACGCGGATGGCTTTGGAGGGGTAGCGGATCCACGCGTACACCCGGCGAGGTTCCGGGAAATCAATGGGCCGACAGTTCTCGACGTCGAGCTCGGCCGCTGTGAGCATCATCAGTTCCTCACGCATGACGAACTCCTCGATCCGCTCGTCCATCAGCCTTCCGTACGAGGCCGCGTACCGCTTGTTCTGGCCCACCCCCGGGACAGTACGAGGCAGCGCCGACAATCAGACTCTGGCCGCTTCTTCAGGTTCTTGTCCCCAGCCCGCACCCCATGGAGGCTGTGCATGGCCACCGCTCACTCGAGGTGAGCTACCCGTGTCGGTGACGCAGGTGGTTGTGTGCAGGTGGGCCCTTGGTTCCTGCTGTGCAGCATGTGTGCGAGAAAAGCAGCGGAGCGTGGGGGAGCTTTTGCCGTGCCCATGTGCGCAGGAGGCTCATCCGGGCTCTGACCACCCGCACAACTGCTCCTGTGATCGCCCTGATGGAGGTGGGCTTATTGACGACTGGATGACGGGGTTAGCCGCTCCAGCACCGTCCCGTAAGGGATGGGCTATTGGTGGCACCCGTGCGAACTTTGTGCGGCGAATGCGCGTTTCCCTCGAAGATGTGAGGACCAGGGGCGCTGATAGCGTGAGACGTCACGAGTAGATCAGAACGATCGACCATTGGAGACATCGTGACCGAGCTCATCAACCGAAATCGAACCGGTTGGGTCCTGCTTGCTATCACTGTCGTAGGGTTCGCTGTCGCGGTCCTCTGCTACAGCTACCTCATCGCCAGCAACTGTGGGGCATCTGGAGCATCCGAGTTCCTCTCCTCCGTGCGCTCTTTCCACACTCAGGCCGGCTGTTAGCTGACGCGCTTGGTGGGGACCTTGCTCATCTGGTCAGAGTCAGCTGGCAGCTGTACCGCTTGCGGATGGTCATTCTGGCAGAGACAGGTGCCCCGGAATTGTGAGGGCCGTGCGGTAGCGGCCCGGGCTTGTGCCGACGATGTCGGCGAACCGCGCTCGGAGGTTTGAGGGGGAACCGAGGCCGGATCGTTCGGCGATCTGGTTTATCGGCAGGTCGGTGGTCTCCAGCAGCCTTTGGGCGCTGCGGACCCTGGCCCTGATGAGCCAACGGGATGGCGGTAGCCCCAGCTCGTCGATGAATCGTCTGTTGAGCGTCCTGGTGCTGACGCGCGCTGCGGCGGCCATGTCGGCGACCGTGATGGGCTCGCTCGCGTGCTCGTCGATCCATTCGAGGACGGCGGTAAGGCTCGTGCCGCCGAGCGTGTCGTTCTTAATGTATTGGGCTTGGCCGGCCTCTCTCGTGAGGGGGACCACAGCCGTGCGGGCAGTGTCAGCGGCGATGCCTGCGCCGAAGTCACGATCGACGAGGTGCAGACAGAGGTCGATGCCGGCGGCTGCGCCCGCCGAGCAGAGGAACTGCCCGTTGTCGACGTACAGGGCCTCCGGGGAGACCTCTACAAGGGGGTGTCGCGCAGCAAGCAGGTCTACTGCACGCCAATGCGTGGTTGCCCGAAGGCCGTCAAGTAGCCCGGTCTGGGCCAGGTCCAGGGCGCCGACGCAGATCGACGCGATGCGGGCGCCCCGCTCTGCGGCGTTTCGGAGAGCATTCAGGACCTGATCATCCAGGGGCGCCGTCGGGTCGTTCCGCCCGGGGACGATGATTGTGTCAGCATCCTCGGTCTCTGCCAGGGAATGAGGAACTGTAATACCCAAAGGGCCCGATCCGACCGTCGCGTGAGGCCCAGCGATGCGCACGCGGTAGAGCGAGGCTCCTCCGGCATCGACCGCACGCCCGAGGATCTCGATTGGGGTCGCGAGGTCGAATGCGATGACGTCAGGGAGGGCAAGAACCACGACTCGGTGCATGGCGAGATCATCGCACACATTGTCTTATCGGCCACTCGTGCACCACTTCGCCTGACCGTAACGTCGTCATCACAGGTCGACCCATTGTCAGGAAGGACCCGTCATGATCGCCCAAATCGTCCTCTTCGAGGGATTCGATCCACTCGACGTCGTTGCCCCCTTCGAGGTGCTGAGCGCCGGCTCCGACGTCCTCGGAGGGCTCATCGACGTCCGTCTCGTCGGACTCGACGCACCGGGCCTGGTCACGAGCGGAACCCGGGGACTCCAACTGACGGCCACACACACCCTGGACCCCGAGGCCGGCGGCGTCGTGATCGTCCCCGGAGCGTCCGGCCCCGTCAACGGCGACCCCGATACAGTACGCACCATCCCCGTGATCCTCGCGGACCTGGCCGAGACCGTCCTGCCGAACCTCATCCGACGAGCGTTCGCCGCGCCCGAGACGATTGTCGCGACAGTGTGCGGTGGCGGCCTCGCTCTCGCGATGGCCGGCCTCCTCGAGGGCCGAACCGCCGTGACGCACACGATGGGAAACGACGTCCTCGAAGCGACTGGTACGACCGTGGTCAGGGCCCGAGTCGTCGACGACGGCGACCTCATTACTGCCGGCGGCGTCACATCAGGACTCGACCTCGCCCTCTACCTGCTGGAGCGGCTGCACGGCCCGCGAATCGCACACGCCGTCGAGGAACTGTTCGAGTACGAGCGTCGCGGGACCGTGTGGTCAGCACGTGGGGCCGAACCGCTACCCGCCTGATCCACCCGTCACCACTGGAAGAAACGAAGAATCATGAGCGCACTCCCCGGCACTTGGGACCTTTCGATGCGGTCTCCCATCGGCACCATTACCGCCACCATGCGATTCGCCGCGAATAACGACACCTTCACCGGAACCGCCACGGGCAAACAGGAAGAGGTGCCGCTCCGCGGCGTCCGAGCCGAGATGACGCCCGACGGCGAACGCGTGACCTGGTCACAAAGCATCACCAAACCGATGCGCCTCAACCTCGACTTCGACGTGGTCATCAGCGGGGACAACATGATCGGCCACTCCCGCGCGGGACGGCTACCGCGGACAAGTGTCACTGGCACTCGCCTCCGCAACACCTGAGCAAAACCTCGCACCCTGCCGCTTGCCAAGTACTTATCCACTGGCCACACCTAGGACCGTCTCACTGGACGATCCTCTTGCGGGTGTTGCTTGGTGCGTTGGGGTACTCGTGACGTGAGGGATGATCTGGCGAGTTATGCGGCGTGGTTGCGGCGAAATGCAGCCGTTGAAGCAGGAGATGCCGTTGAACGGCTTTTTGCATCTCTACCGTCCGTGGTCTGGTCAAGTGAGGTGGGGCATGACCGGTTATCCGGGTGGGTGCTGAGCTCGATCAGGACGCCGAGCCGTCGGTGAGCCGCTTGAAGCTTGGAAATATCGGAGGTGAGACGTGCGTGCTCGGTTTCCAGGTGCGCCACGAGGGCAGGTTTAAGGTGCTTGGCGTCAATCGCAGGTAGGAGCCGGACGAGGAGGCGGCTGCTCAAACCGGCGGTGAAGAGCTCTTGAATGAGCTGGACCCGGGACAGCGCCGCTTCGGTGTAGATGCGGTGCCCGGCCGCGGTCCGGTCCGGCATAAGCAGCCCTTGCTCCTCGTAGTAGCGAAGTGCCCGTGTGCTGGCTCCTGCCCGTGCCGCCAGCTCCCCGATCTTCATCCTTTGAACTCCCAACGGTTGGCCAGTTAGTACTCAATCAATGGTTAGTCGTCGTCGATTTGCAGTTCACGTCGACGTGAACTTCTACCGTAGCGCCAGAGGGCACGACAGCCTTCATCGACGAGCAGAGGGAAGAGACATGAACATCAACGGAGCTACAGCCCTGGTCACCGGGGCCAATCGCGGCATCGGGAAGCAGTTCGTGGATCAGTTACTGAAAGACGGAGCCCACAAGGTGTACGCCACCGCTCGTTCCGTCGACGCGATCGACGTCAGCAATCCTCGCATCGTCCCGCTTCGCCTTGACCTGCTGGATGAGGCATCGATCACGGAAGCTGCTGTAGCCGCGTCCGATGTGAACCTGCTGATCAACAACGCCGGCATCACCACGGGCGCTGACCTTCTGACCTCTCCCATGGAAGAGGTCAGGGCGGACCTGGAGACGCACCTGTTCGGTACCCTCCGGGTCATTCGAGCTTTCACCCCAGTGATTGAGACTCAGGGCGCAGGGGCGATAGTGAATGTCCTTTCCGTTCTGTCCTGGGTGGCGACCGCTGCGGGGTCCGGGTCCTACTCGGTCGCTAAAGCAGCGGAGTGGAACATGACCAACGGAGTGCGGGTCGAACTCGCCGGCCGGAACATCCTGGTACAGGGCGTCCATCTCGGGGGAGCTGACACGGACATGATGGCCGGCGTCGACGGCCCGAAGATCGATCCGGCAGAAGTGGCAAAAGCTAGCCTCGCCGGGGTTGAGGGTGGAGTGATTGAAGTCCTCGTTGATGAACCCAGTCGTTTCGTCAAAGCCGCTCTCGCCGGAGACCCTGCCCATCTCTATGGGTGAAGAGTCCTACAAAGGGATCCTGCTGCGGGCACTTCCAGTGCATCTCCCGGTCTGTTATCTCTACTGGTAGAAGGGCAGCTTCTCATTCGCCTCGACCCGGACGACGTCGAGACGCGATTCGGTCAGGAGCGTATCGATTGCCGCATGGTCAGCTCCGATGCAGGCCCAGTGGGGGTCAACATCTGCGGTGATGCACCAGGCCCGGCCCGAGGGCCAGATGAAGGCGGGGCTTGGCATGGGGTGACCAGTTTCGGCTGACCACGAGTCTTCGACCGCCCCGGAGACCAAGTCCGGGAGCGACACCTTGCAGAGGTAGTACCCACGACCTGGGAGCACCACACGGGGGGTGCGCAGTACGGGGGTGGGAAACTGATCCTCGCCCGATCCGTCCCACATCAGCAGGTACCCCTCGTTGGGTGAGTTGGCGCGCTGCAGCAACACCTCCACCGCGATGCGAGGTTGCTCGGACTCGGAGAGGGCGTCATCCGGCAGGGCGCCGCTCTGGCGTGCACCCTCGTGTTCGGACTGACCCGAATAGGTTGGATCGGGGATGAACCGCAGTCGTGCGTACGCGGGGAAACTCGTCGGGCCTAACGTCACCAGATCCCACCAGCGCTCATCACTCGCCACGATCCACTGTGCGGCCGCAAGGTCACTGCACGGAGAAAACATCATTCCTTCATCCTCCTACTCGACAACCACAACGAGTAGGAGGACGTGCGTCCCGCAGGAGCATCCCCTATCGAGACTGCCTCCTGTGTGGATCAGTACCCGATTCGCCTGGTAGGCGGCTGAGGCCGGCGCTGATCGTCATCGTGGCGTGCGCCCCGCCGTCGTCGCTGTTGCGGCGATGACCGCCACGAGGGCGAGGGTGGCTCCGCAGGCGGCGAAGGCGATGCGGTACCCGGTCTCCGGGGTCGGCGTCGCGGCGGTGGTGGAGATGAGCGCGGCGGTCACCTGCGCGCCGAGTGCGCCTCCGATGGTGCGCAGGATCGTGTTCAGCCCGGTTGCCTGCCCCGTCATGGCTGGTTCGACAGAGCCGACGAGGAGGTTCACCATGGCGGTCAGGGCCAAACCGACGGCGATGCCAAGGATCGTGGTGCAGGCGAGGACGGCGGGGATCGAGTCGAGTGCGATCACGAGGATCGCGTAGGCGGTGGCGCCGAGGATTCCTGCTGCGGCGAGGGTCCGGGCGTGTCCGATCCGTGCCCCGATACGACCGGCTGCGGGTCCGACGATCACCATCGTCACCGCGGTCGGGAGTAGTAGGAGCCCGGACTGCAGGGAGGTGGCACCGAACCCGTAGCCTGGCGCGGTGGGGTTCTGCGCGAATTGCGGGATCAGGCTGAACGCCCCGTACAGCGCGAGGCCTATCAGCAACGCTCCCGCGTTCGCGGCCAGCACGGCGGGCTTCGCCAACAGGCGCAGCTGTACGAGAGGATCCTCGGCGCGCATCTCCCGCAGGATGAACGCAACGAGCACCACGAGGCCGAGCACGGCGAAGATGATGACGGACGGCAATGTCCAGGCTCGAGACTCGCTGATCGCGAGGAGCAGACAGCTGAGCGCTGCTGCCAGGAGCGCCGCTCCCCACCAGTCCACCCTCCCCGGCGTCCTGTCGGGTGACTCGGGCACCGCGACCGCGATCAGCACCAGGGCGGCGAAGTCCACGAGGGCGCTGAGCCAGAAAATGGCGGGCCACCCGGCCGCGTCCAGCAGCGGTGCTGGCAGGATCAGCCCGACGGCGAAGCCGATCCCGAAGGTGCTGCTCACGGCACCGATAACAACCGGGACCCGCGCGTGCGGCACGATCTCCCGGACTAAACCGTAGGCCAACGGGAACGTCGCTGCGCCGGCTCCCTGCAGGGCGCGGGCGGCGATGAGCACCTCGATGGAAGGAGACAGCGCCGCGAGGATCGATCCCGTCAGCAGTGCGGCGACGCTGATGAGGAGCAGGAGCCTCTTCCCGAACATGTCCCCGAGTCGTCCGAGCGTGACAGCGGCGACGGAGGCGACCAGCAGGAAGGCGCTGAGCACCCACGAGGTGGCGGTGGCAGAGGCGTTCAGAGCGCTCCGGATCTCCGGCGGTGCGGGCAGGACCATGCTCTGCAGCACCGAGAAGCCCGCCACGGCGCTCAGCAGCGCGAGAATCGCCAGCCGGTTGCCCGTTTGGAGGGGCTCGACGGTTTTGGTTGGCGGGGTCATCGGGGCCAGGTGACGAAACGCAGCAGCCTCACGAGGAGCGCATCCTGAGCGCTGACCATGCAGCGGTGGCCTGCGTCGAGGAGCCGCACGAGGCGGTCCCTGACCTGCCTGGCGTACCAGGTGTCGTGGACGAGGGCGGACGCGGTCATGTCGGATCTCCTTTTTAGGTGCGGATGAGTGCGGGACATCGGGCCTCCTCCGGCCGCGATCCGTCCGGGGGGGTGGCAGCGGCCCGACGGGCGGGCCGCTGCCACCGGACTTAGGACGTGTAGTACCCGGCCTCGAGGTCGTCGAGCAGCGTCGGGCCGGTCGGTTCCCACGCGACGAGGCGCCGGGTGATGGCGTTGGAGGCGGGCTGGTCGCCTCCGAGCAGGGCGCCGAACATGCCGAGTTGCTCCGGGTCGACGGCCGAGGCCGTCAGGCCGGTCTTCCTCGCGATGACGTTGGCGACGTCGCGCATAGCCACCCCCTCCTCGCCGACGGCGTGCAGCACCGCTCCGGCGGGGGCTGTCTCCAGCGCGATGCGGAAGAGCTGGCCGGCGTCGCTGATGTGCACCGCCGGCCATCGGTTCGATCCGTCTCCGACGTAGGCGGCGTTCCCCAGCTGACGGTCGAGCCCGACCAGCATTGCGATGAGGCCGTTGTGGTCCCCTTCTCCATGAACGGTGCGGGGCATCCGCACGAGACCGGAACGGATGCCGCGCTCCGCCAATGCCAGCACGGCTCTCGCTGTGCGGGCACGCGCCCCGGCCGGTCCCGCGGGATCGAGCTCGTCCTCCTCGGTGGCGAGCTGCCCGAGGCTCGTCGGAGTGCCGGAAGCCGCGAAGAAGGCTTTCCCTGTACCGTCCAGCGCCGACCCTATCCGCTCGAGGAGGCGTACCTCGTTGTCTACGGCCGCGTCGAACGCGGTGAAGTCCAGGGTGAAAGCGAGATGCGCAGTGGCGTCCGCGTCCGCCGCCTCCGCGACCAGCAGGTCGTGATCGCTCATGTCGCCCATGACGGGCGTGACGCCGACGCGACGCACCTTCTCGGCCGAGGCCTCCGATCGAACGAGCCCGCGGACCTCGTGCCCTGCCGCGACGAGTCCGGAGGTGAGGGCCGTTCCGATCCACCCCGATGCTCCGGTGACGAATACGCGCATCTGATTGCTCCTGTCCATGACGGGTCACCGCGCTCTGCGGCAACCGAGTCCAAGCCTACTCAGTGATGTGACTCAGGCACATGACGATACACATGATGTGTCGCTGTCGCATCACCCGCGCGGCATCTTGGCCATTAATTGGCAAAACATGCCGCCCAGTCACTTTGGTCTGATGAGACTCGATCGCATCGATAGACTAGTGGTATGGCTCGATGGGAACCGGATACGCGAGGGAGGCTGTTACACGCCGCGGTGGAGCTCTTCGCCGAGCACGGCTACGACCACACGACGGCGGCACAGATCGCCGATCGGGCCAACGTCACCCGCACCACGCTGTTCCGGCACTTCGCCGACAAGCGGGAGATCCTCTTCCAGGGGCAGGAGGAGTTGGTCACCCTCGCCGTTGAGGGCGTGGAGGCGGCGTCACCGGGCAGCACACCGTTCGAGATCCTCCAAGCAGGCATCCTGCCCCTCTGCGCGGTCCATACCGAGGACAGGCGGCAGGTCCGTGAGCGGCTCGCTGCCATCATCCCGGCGAGCCCTGAGCTGCAAGAACGTGCAGCGTCTAAGCGATCCGCGATCACGGACGCGCTCCATGCCGCCGTGACCGCACGACTCGGCGATACGCGTCAGGCGGGTGCACTCGCGGATGCCGGGGTCCGCGCCTACTACGACGGCTATGCGGCATGGATCGACTCCCTCGAGAGGGGTCTCCTGATCGATCGCGTCAATGCCGAGCTCGCGGCGGTCGAGTCCGCACTCGTCCGCCTGGCCTTCTCGACACTGGTGGCGTCACACACCTAATCACGGTCGCTCATGGGCGCGGTCGCCATCGCAGGCGAGGGCCGACACGCTCGACCTCAGGAACCCCAAAAAGATTCCGCGCCGTCGAATGTACGGTGCGGGCGACCCTTCGTCTCGTGGACACCAATGACGCTCACCCGCGGTACGCGCTTCGTCCATCAGGTGGCCGCTGAACGGCAGCACATCGACTGTCGCCTTCCCGTCGCCGCAAGTTGTTCGTCGGTGGGTGGCACGCCGCGCCTTACCTAACGGGCGCTAATTGGTGGCCATCCGACCGTCGCTTTTTTCTTGCCGGTGCGTCCAATCTTCGACAAATGTAGCTTCGTGGGCTCATCTGCAGCACGCAGCAGAGCACCGCCTGACATTGAGGTGTGAGGCGATGCACTTCTGTGGGTATTGAAAGTACGACATTTTGGTGACTAAGCCTCGACGGGCCACCAGCTTCACAGGAGAAGACTCATTACCTAGTTCTGCCATTGCAGCGCGAAGAGCACTAGGTCCTACCGCTCAATCGATTCGATGAATTCGACAACGAGGGCAGCGACCGTTGCAGGATCCTCGACCGTTCGCGTTGGCGGATGATCTGATGTCGAGTTGTGTGACAGCGTCGGCCGGCGGGGTGTGGAGTGGAGGAGGTCCAGGCGTCTGTTCTCGAAGGTTCTTTGACGTTCCTTCGAGGTCGTTGGTGACGTCGTCTTTCCCAGGCGAGTCCTTGCCGGGTTATGGCGTGGGTTTGTTGCGTGGGATGGAGCACCATGCTGCGATGAGGGCTGCTATGCCTGCAGCTGCGGTGGTCGCACCGAGGACTGTCTCTGTCCAGGGTGTTGTGTCATACGAGGTGTCGCCGTTGATGACCGGAGCGAGGAAAAACGTTGCGATGAAATAGCCGGGAAAGGAAGAGCCGAAAAGAAAGACCCCCACCCAGATCTCGGGCAGCGTCATGGTGATCTTCGTACGCGTGAGGACCCCGAGGCCGACAAAGCCGGCCAGGTTGATGAGCGTAAGGATAAGCGTGACGCTACTGATGGGCGTCGTCTGCCCCGACAGCCCCGCGACGACGGCATCGAGCCCGAAGAGCGCGAAGGGGACAGCTATCGCAAGCATGGCCAGCAGCCCTAGCAATCGGCTCCCGCCACCGACTCGTCCTAGGGCATGTCCAAAAGTGAGTACACCCAGCGCGAGGAGGATCATTCCTGTCCCGTAGACCTGCGCTGCGGAACCGATCGGTTCCCACGATTCGGACCGGAAGTCGTAGTCAAACCGGTGATCCTCAATAGTGACGTCATCACTTGCCAACCCCTGGCGCGCACTTATCCAACGTTGCAGCGACGCCTGAATCTGACAGGCGGCCGAAGCCACCAGCAACAGGGATACGACCAGGAGCCGAATGGTCGTCCCGTGCGTGCGGGAAGCGCTCGTCCTTCCCGGAAGCACCCCGTTGAGAATCGTCATGCGACAAGGCTAGGGCTGAAACCTCCCGCATCGTCATGGTCGGCTGAGAAGTTTGATACATGTACATGGGCAACCGACATCCTCGCTTGTGGATCGCGGAACGAGCGTAAGAGGATCCCGAGGCGAAGGAAACACTGACCAGGCAGTGGGACGACGCTGTGAACACAGCGTCAAAGAAGGCGCACATCTCCAAAAATGCTGCAGCTCACGCCCGCCGCACAACCGCGTGGCGTTGGCAGATCGAACTGATATCCGAACCAGACAACGAAATCTCCGGACCCTGAACCCCCAACATCCGGCCATCCCGCCAAAGGTCTTCGACATGACGTTGCCCCGCTGCGCGACGGTCTTCTCGTTCCTCGCCGTCCACCCCCAGTCCCAGTGGCTCGAGAAGTCACAAACGATGCGGCCCAGCGGCCCGAACAGCGAAGGTCGATACGGCACCTTTCTGAGAGCCCTCTTCTCAGGCCTCCACCATGCTCAGGTCGCGATGAGTTGTGTGAGCCAGGTGCGGAGGAGTTGGCTGGGTGCAGGGTCTATCTTCGAGGGCGTGTGTTGCAGTGCGTGCCACGATCCGACTTCTTTCGCGTCAGTTGTTGCGTTGTCGTGGATGAAGCGGGTGAGTGGGCAACTTTCCAGTTCCAGCGGGTGCGGGGCGGCTAGGCGGGCGAACTGCCAGTGATAGGCCAGCGCGCCTAGAGGGGTCTGGAGTCGCGATCGTTGCAGCGTCATTTCGAAGGAATCGAACCAGGGTCCGCAGTCTTCTAGCGCCATTGGGTGTGCGAAGTAGTATCCCTGGCCCAGGGGCGCGCCGAGAATCATCGCCGCTTCCGTCACGCTCTCGTCCTCCAGCCCTTCGACGACGACGGTCATACCCAGATCTCTTCCCATCTGAATGAGGGTCGCCATGACGCTCAGGGTTTCCAACGGCCTTTCGTACGTGTGGGAGAACAAGCCACGATCGAGTTTGATGGCGGTGAAGGGAAACGATGACAGCCGTTGCAGGCTGCTGTACCCGGAGCCGAGGTCATCCATGGCAAGGCGGACACCGAGGCCAGCCAGTTTTTGCAGGGCGACCCGTTGTGCTTCCAGTTCCACGGTTTGGGATTCAAGGAGTTCCAAACCGAGCCCGCCCGGTTCGATGTCATGAATACGCAGGAGGTCTGTGACGAGATCAGGCAGGCTCTCGTCATGTAGGACCTCCGGGGGTAGGTTCACTGCCACGTTCGGGCGTAGACCGTCCCGGCTCCAGCCGGCGATCATGCTCAGAGCTTGATCGAGTACGTCCACGAACAGGCTTCTCAACTCCTGAGGCCGGAGGTGAGGCAGAAACTCGTGAGGGTGCGCGACCTGCCCTTCCGGTAGCTTCAGGCGAACCAGCGCCTCGAAGAGAATCACAGCACCATCGCGAAGATCAACGATGGGTTGAAAGTGGACCAGCACCGCCCCATCATTCACAGCCCGCCGGTACGTTGCCGTTGCTCCTTCAGCGATCTCTTCGATAACCGAGCTCGCACCTGTTTTTCCGCCGGCGTGAGTGGCATCAGTCATGTGTTGTGGAAGGGGTTGGAAGCGAGCATGTTCTGCGGTCGCCCACCAGGTAACGCTGTGAGCAGGTCGCCCTTTGGCGGTGTACAGGGCTTCATCGGCTCTGCGCAGAATGGTTTTGCTGTCTGTGCCATCCTCGGGCACCAAGACGATTCCCATGCTCATGCCAATCCGCACGAGCTGGTCGCCGACGGGGAAGGGTTCCTCCACCACTCCATGAACACGATTGAGGATCTCCGGCAGGTCCTCACCGGCCGTGGCGCGGGTGATGCGTCGCAGGATCAGAAGAAATTCATCCCCGCCCATCCGGGCCAGCACGTCCCCCTCACGCAGGCGGGCGAGAACCCGCGCCGACCACTGCTGCAGCACCGCGTCTCCGGCAGCGTGACCCAAAGTGTTGTTCACAATCCGAAAGTCATCGAGATCGATCAGACCCACCGCGACTGTCACGTCCCTATGAGGTGAACGTTTCACGGCCTCCAGCACATCCTCCTCGCCCGCCGCCCTATTCGGCAGCCCGGTCAGATGGTCCTGAAGGGCTTGGGATTCCAGATACTTCAACCGCGCCATCTTGTTCGTGATGTCGCGTTGCACGCTCACATAGTGTGTGACAGCAGTGCCGCGACCGACGCGCATCGGGATGATCTTCAACGCAGTCCACAACGCTGACCCGTCCTTGCGGTAGTTCAGTAGATTTCCCTCGAACACTTCATCCGAGGCCAGGACGTCCCTGATGCGGCGTGTAGTGGTCCTATCGGTGCCCGGTCCCTGCAGGACGCGGCAGTTCCGGCCTCGCAGATCCGACAGGTCATACCCCGTCATCGCCGTGAACGAAACAGACACATACGTGATGTTCTGCTCGGCGTCAGTGATCACAGCGATATCAGCAGTCGCGTGCAGCGCAGCAAGCAACACCGCAGCGGGATCAGCTCCACCCCAACGGTCAGTGCTGTCGCTATCAAGATCTTCATCGCTGCTTCCAGCACTCGCGCTCATAGTCCCCCCAAACGAACACCGGTTCGATCACATTGCACAGCAACGCCTGTTCGGAACTGTGCTGATGAGCGTACAAGCGCACTGGCCCTCAGTGTGCTGTCACAGGAACTACTGATCAAAAACTGTGGCAACCAATGGTCGCCTCATCGTCGACTCTGGCTCATCCTGATCCTGATCATCCACCCCGCCTCTTTTGATCCTGCATTGGGACAGAGACCTGCAGGGCGCAAGAATTGACCCGTCCTATACCGCCAGCAGCGTAAGACGCAGTCGGAGGACGCCTACCAGCACACCCCACTGCGAACGAGTGGCTTTGTCTCATCTCAAAGTGTTGCAACTCAAAGGTTGCGAGACCAACGTTTTGTTGGAGCGGGTCCATAATTCTCCTTTATGAGCAGGTCCGGGAACTAATCACGCTGATACGCCTATAAGCTGACTCGGTCCGGGGGGCTCGGCCAATTGCAGCGCGGTAGACACTAACGCACCGGTCTACTCGCTGACGCCACCGGCACATTTAGCCAACCGATCGAAAACACGGGCCGACCAGTTGTGACCTGGCGGGAAACCATATCCGATTCGCCCAGATGGGTAGGGTTATATCGATTAGGCGAAAGATCTACGGGGAGCAAGTATGCCGAGGGTGTCAGAGTGAGCGCGGAGCGGTGGGTGCTCGAAACTCGACCGAAAGGATTAGGTTTACGAGACGGTCATAGTAGGTAGGAGCTTAGTTGTTAAGTACCCGGTAAGCGTTGAGCTGCGATTGTGTTCCGCATGCTGATCAGGAGTGCTGACACGGTGGAGGAGATGAGGAAGCCGGCGAGGTTGACTTCGAAGAGTGGTCCTGTTCCCAACAGGTGGGCCAGGGCAGGCCAAGGCGCAGACCGGTAGCACAGCACCGGCCGCCCTGACGGCGCACACCGCATCTAGCCTCTCCTGCGTCCTGATTGGGTCACCTTTCCAGGCTCACTCACAGGTGGTGCTAATCAGGATTAAAAGAGGGTCCGGCGAGGGGTGCCACCCGATGGGTGGTGCCCCTCGCCTGTCATCTCATCCCACCCATCAGTCCCGGTTTGTTCATCTTCGATCGCCGAAGAGGCGGAGCCGACGCAGTGCTTGTGGCAGTGCCGCCTCGGTTAGAGCCCGACGTCCTTCCGCGAGGTAAGCGCGAGCTGCTCGACAAGGTGGTCAGGGAAGGGGTTGTTCGCAGGGAACGTTATGCCGGTTTGGTGGCCTTCAGCCCGGCGGCAGCGATGTCTTCGACATGAGCGGTGATGGTGCCGGGGGAGAGGTAAAGGCCGCATTGCCTGCTGAAGGCGGCGTAACTGGCGATGATCAATCGTCCGATTCGGAACCCCGGCACGTTGTATTCGATGACTTCCTCCGCGTCCGGAAGGGTACGCGCGAGCTGTGCCCGCAACGTGGCCAGCAGTGGGCGGAACCGTTCCGGAGCCGCAGCGATGTACTCGTCGTGGTTGGAGATCATCATCCCACCATTCTTCAACAATGAGGTTTCGTCTCTCAACAGTGGGTCTCGTGACGTGAGTGCCGGTCCGCTGGAGGCCGCGCTCGGATACAGGTCGACGACCAATCCACCGGCGGAAGTAGTGACTTGTCGCCTTTCGACCTTCTTTCATCAGGAGCTTGGGTGCGAGGGCGGGAGCCGGGCGGACGTGCCCAATCCCGGCTCCCACCCAAGAGGCTTCAGCGCCGGCCGGCTGCTTGACCGTCTACTAAGCCTGCTTACTAGTAGGCCATGCGGTGAGAGGGGAAAGTCAACCCCGTACGCGAATCAATCGTTGATAGCCGAAAGAGGCAGCATTATTTCTCGCCCGGCGGGTGCTGGTTCAGATTCCCTGATTCTGCGGGACTGCCAACGTAGACGGTACGCGGAACGCTTCCGAGAGCACCCGGTCCGTAGGGGTGCTGTCCGTCGGGTTCAGTTGGCGGGGGAAGCTGTGACGACGACGTTTTTGCCCCATGGGTCCTCGGTGAAGCAGCTGATGATGACGAGCCGGTCCGGGGTGATCTCCCAGATGTCACTGTCTTTCAGGGAGTCTTTGTCATGGGTGGTTACAGCGTCGACGATGTAGGTCAGTGGGCCGGCCATCGTGTCGAGGATGATCATGTCTCCTGGCTTCGTGTTGGTGCTGAAGAGGTCGAATGGGGCTTCTCTTCCTTCCCAGCTGTGGCCTGCGATGTATGTCGTATCTGTCGACCCGGGACCGGGTGCCCCGTAGGAGGTCAGCCAGTACCCGTCGTCGGTAATGGGGGGCACGATGGACTGGGAGGCGAGTTCATCCGCTGAGGGTACGAGCGGAAGCACTGCGACGTCGATGCCTGCACTCGGGACGGTGATGCGCGTAGGCGCGACGCCGTCCGGCGAGGACGGGTCTGCTGCAGCGTCCGCCGCCTGTTCTTGGTCGATGGCAGTCGGAGTGGAAGAACCGCCAGGAGAAGGTGGGGTGACATCGTGCGAACCGGTGGGGGTTGGCGCTTCAGCGCTAAGGCCCTCGGGTACGGGAGCGGGGGCGGAGGTCGGAGTCGACGTCGACTGTGTGGCTCTGTCTTGGGCGGCTTCTGACTGGCCGAGGTTGGGAATGAAAATGATCATCGCCGCGACGAGGGCGATGGCGGCAACAGGCAACAGAGCGTACCGAAGGGTTCGCACAAGGGTTTCCATACTTGTTGAGCGCAGGTCCTGGTCCTCGGTGAGGTCCGTGTTCTCCCGGTTGTTCCGGTGGTTCTGGGGCTCTTCGGATTCCATGGTGTCCTTTGGAACTGGTAAGGGGTGCCGGCCTAGTTGAACCGGCACCCCTTAGGTCGTGCGTCATGTTGTGCATTGTTTAGGGTTGCCCCTGGTGGAGTCAGTTGTTGCGCTGTTCCTTGCGACGCAGACCGACGGTTGCCGCGGCGACTCCGAGGCCGGCGGTCATGAGGCCGAGCAGCCCAAGGCCTGCAGCGCTGCTGGTTTCCTGGGTTTCGGCTGCGGTCTGGACGTTGACTCCGCGGTTGGTTCCGGTGCTGCCGGCACCGCCAACTCCAGTTGTTCCGCCCCGGGTGACGGTGGTCCCGCCACCGACGACGACTGATCCGCCGGTACCGGCACCGGTACCACCGCCGGTGCCACCGACGTTGCCTCCGCCGTTGTTGTTGATGATGTCGATGTCCACGATGACTTCCACGACTCCGGGGCCGCCGCCAGTTCCAACCACTCCGCAGGCGGAGATCGAGGCGTCGAACAGGGCTTCGAGTGCCACGAGATCCAGGGCTTCGCCATCGAGCTGGATCTGAAGGCTTGCAACGACGTCGAGTGCAGCCTGCAGGTCTGCCGCAGCAGCGGCGATCGCGTCGAGGTCACCGGCGGCGATCAGAGCGGCGTTGAGTTCGGCGACGAGTTCGAGCTGGGCAGCGACGTCCAGTTCGAGCTGGTCGACTGCAGCGGTCAATCCGGCGACGTCGAGGTCAAGGATCAGGTTGTCCCGCTCAGTGACGGCCGTGGCGACGGCTGCCTCAGCGATGCCTACCGCTTGCACCTGGGCTGCTATTGCAGCATCGAGGTCAGCGTCAGCTGTCGCGAAGAGGTCGGCAGCGTCGGTGATCGCCACGTTCGCGGCGATGACCAGCTGTGCGGCCGTAGCATCGTCGGTCGGATCATCGGGGGTCAGCAATGCAGCTTCGACAGCCAGGTTTGCGACACGCAGGAGTTCGGCGGCATCATTCTGCGCCTGGACAGCAACGTTGACGTCCGCCTGCGCGGCACCAACAAGAGCCGCCTGAGCAGCGACGACGGCAGCGAGCTCCGTCTGGGCAGCACCGACCTCCAGGTCGGCGGTGGCGACGATCACCAAAGCCGCTTCCAGATCATCCTGCGCGAGACCAAGCTCAAGAGCGAGTCCTTCAAGGTCGA
Organism: Vibrio cholerae; assembly: GCA_009728235.1. Taxonomy (GTDB): domain Bacteria; phylum Actinomycetota; class Actinomycetes; order Actinomycetales; family Micrococcaceae; genus Arthrobacter_D. The sequence goes on from WNZI01000001.1 coordinate 231,960, forward strand.
GCTCAGCAGCGTCGATCGCAGCCTGTGCCTGAATCTGCGCCTCCGTGGAGCCGTTGACCAGACCATCCAGAATGGTCTGTGCGGCGACAACATTGTCCAGTGCGACGTCCAGTTGAGCGAGAAGACCGGCATCGACGCCGGCCCCATCGAGGGCTGCGATGAATGCTGCCTGCGCTGCCAGGCACTCAGGTGAGTCGAGGTCTGCTGACGCGGGTGCTGCTGAGAAGAAAAGACCTCCTGCGGCCAAGGCGACGGTGGAGCCGGTCACCAGCATGCGATTGCGAGTGAGCATTGGTGTTCTCCAAGTACTTTGATGGTGGCTCCCAAGAGACCTAGGGAGAGAACCGCGAGGCACCCCTACCGCCTCGATTCGTCCTAGTTCTCATGCCACACCACGCCCTCAATCAGCGCTACAGCCGCGCGGCTACACTTCTTCTGGCCAAGTGGTCAGTAAGTAGCCTGAGTAATCTCTGGAAATTAACCGAGTGGTCAGTCAGACTGACCGGGTGGCCAAAGGAGGCTACAGGGGGCAGGGATAGACAAATGCGTCTCACAGTTCGGTCTCACGCTAGTGTGAAAGTCCACCTGGTGTCCCGCGATGTCCTGACAATCGCCGGTCTCCGGCAACTCCTCAAGCCTTGTTCGTTCATCAGCATCACCGGAGTGAGCTCCGATGACGAAACTACGATCGCGGCGATCACGGCCAGCAGTCCCGACATCCTTGTCGTGAGCAGCACCAAGGAAGAAGACATAGATGCTCTCGTCACTCTGGCCCGAGCGGTCAATCAGCTACTGAAAGTCGTTGTCCTGACAGACGAGACAGTTCTTCCTCACCTTGTCACGAAAAGTCCCTCGCGGTTCGAGGCCGTCCTGGTCCAGGGTGGGGATCACCTCGAAGACATCGGCGCGGTCCTTCGTATCGTGCATCGAGGCGGTCGCGTCATCTCAGCTCACTACCCTTTGGGCGACAGTGCCTTCGGTGGAAAACCCGTTGATGAGAGGCTGACGTCACGCCTGCTCGGGCTTTCCGCCCGCGAAACACTCATCCTGCGCGAGTTAGCGAAGGGACGCACGAACGCGCAGATCGCTCAACTACTTCACGTCAGCGTCGCGACCATCAAGGCGGACCTCGCGCGCATCATGGAAATCATGCAGTCCTCCAGCCGCGTTGATCTAGCAGTCCAAGCTGCCCAATGTGGACTCATCAGCGAAGACATCTGACACCAACACGCACAAGCCCGACTGAACAGCGGTGTCCCTGTATAAGTACCACCAGTGCGCGCAGGTGCCTCAGCTCGTAACGCGCAACTCTCGGAGGCGCTGGATAATCCGGCGCTCCAGAATCTGCTCGCGCTCCTCAGCATCACCGCGGACGAACGTCTCATAGTCCTCGTCGGCCTCATCGAGCAAAAAAGGATGAGCAGGAGCGACGTGCTCACCACTGAAATCGCTGCCATAAAAATCAAGCAAATCATGCACAAGGTTCCGCAACACAAGATCAGAAGACATAGGGAGGTGCACCCGGCAAGCCTCCAGGTAAGCCGTGATCCGATCACGGCCATCAGCTCGCATGTCCTGCATACAACAAGGGTGCACCACCAACACCAGATGCAACAGAGTGACCGGCGTAGTACCCGCACCAACCTCAGAGTGAGCAATCACAGCAGGCGGGTCGAGTCGCCGATACTGCCAGCCGTCGTCTCGACAAAGGAT
>WNZI01000002.1 GCA_009728235.1 Vibrio cholerae
TCGTCGCGGTCAGTCCACTTGTGTTGTGAAAAGGTGGTTTCATGACTTCCGCCGCAACCCAAGCCAGATCTGCCACACCGACAGAGCGGCTGGGATTAAGCGCCAAACGGATAGCTGTCATTGCTGCCGTAGGCTCGCTCATCGCTTCCATCTTTGTAGGTGCGCTTCTAGGTCCACTCGAGGTGAAAAGTGCGACCCGCCTCTCAGAAGTGGAGCAGGGTCTTCTCATCGCATGTTTCGCCGTAATGGCGTCACAGGTGATCTGGCTAGGCCTTGGACTATGGGCCCTCATCCAGGGCATTGTTGCCGTCACAGGACACCGAGGGCGGCGTCATGGGTGGTGGGCAATCTGGCTTGCTATCGGAGCGCCAATCATTTCCTTCGGAATATTCGTCGGTCTGACGCTCCTCGTCTCCCCAATCAGCTAGTAGCTCCCAGTTGTTTGAGGAGCGTCTTGTTTAGCGATCCCTCACCGGACCGTTTCATTGAGGACTGTCTCGCTAACTGGATCTTCATTCGGGTGTCGCGCTTTCGTGCCAGGTGTGTGCGAGTAGCCCTTGTGCTTCTGTGAGGCTGAGGCCGTCCTTTAGTGCTTGGTAGGTGAGATTTTTTGCTGCGCGGAGGAGAGGCTCCGTTGTTGCATGGCCGGGATTCACGCGTGTTCCTGCTGCTCGTGCTGTGCGGATCAGTCCTGCGCCCTCGAGTTCCTTGTACGCTTTCGCCACGGATCCGGCGGAGACTCGCAGATCGGCTGCGAGTTGCCGTACGGGAGGGAGCCGGGTATCCGCGGGGAGCTGACCCGTGCGTATTTGCGCCGCGAGTTGTGAACGTACCTGCTCAACCGGTGAGAGAGGTGATGAGGAGTCGATGCTGATCATCGGACGTGTTGAGACTGCTCACTTCGCATCTGCCCTCCCGTCGACCATAAGGTCGCGATGGTCGAGCAGGCTCTGATCAGGAGAGCGACTGCGGCGATAGCGACGATCAGGGAGAGCAGGATCAGGATTACTCCGAGGGTGTGTCCTGGTTCCACGGGGATAGTGCCGGCGACCGTGTCCAGGTTCGCTGTAGGGACAGGATCGCGGTGGGCGGCGGCCAGAACGGTACCAGTGATAGCAGCGAGACCGGCGATTTGAGATGCGAGGGCGGCGCTGGAGGCGGACATGATGAACATCGTGCGGTGCGAGCGGAGGAACGTGTCTGCGCTGAAAAGATCAGCTGTGTCCGGTCGCGGCTCCGCGGCGGCTCGATGTAACGCCCAATAGACAGTAGCGATCAAAACGAGCGTGCAGATGATCACTGGGATTGCGTAGTACCAGCCGGGAAACGGCCCGTTGGTTGACAGGTTGTACTGCACATCGATCACCTGTCCTGCTTCGACTCCCCAGCCTGAAAGGCTGCGGCGCTGGAAGACGCGATGCAGGCCGTTCTCGTCTGTTGCGGAGTAGCTTCCCGTCAGCACCAGCCCCAGAATGAGCATGATCGCGGCGCTGAGCGGTAGAACGAAGACCCATTGCCGGGCGAAGGACGTAGGACCGCGTGGAGAGAGCTCAGCGACCACCCGATCGATTCCCCCTGACGGCCACACTGGCCTGGGATAGAACATGTAGACCAGCAGGCCGAGCAATGCACCCACCCCACCAGCGAGGGCGTACGTCACTCCGTACCCCCGTTCCCACCAGGACCCAATCAGGAACATCACAACAGCCCCTGAACCCCCGACGATCAAAGCCGCGACAGCGGCGAGGGCATCTCCCCTGAACACTGAGGAAACCTGGGACCTGGTGGTGACGGAAAGCTCCTGCTCACTGATACCGCCCTGCTGAGCGCCGGCTACTGCTCGCCGGACAACCAACCACACACCGACCGCCAGAAGACCCACCAGCACGACCACAATCAATACCGGGATCAATCCCATGATGTTCTCCTGACGCGACTTGTACCGTTGTTGCAGTACAAGCGACGCAGGGACCTTGTGTCAAGGGGGATGTACAAGATCGATGTGACGGGCGGACATTGCTCGGTTACAGAAGGAACGGTCATCCATCGGCATACGGGCAGCACTTAGTGGGCTGTCGCCCTGCGCCTACCTCTGCGCAGGTGTGGAGCTCGTCGATAGGATCGACACATGATCCCTAATCCGTGGACGAGCCGAAATGCGCCGGCCCATGCAGTTAGGCGGTTTTTCGCCAAGTATGAGCGGGCGTGGCTGGTCCTACCTGATGGTTGGTACGGGCGACCTTTCGATTCCCTCTTCTCGCTCACGCGCGCAACGGATCTTTCGCACGGGCTCAGGATCGAGCTCGAAGGGGGAAGGGAACTAGTGTGCGAGGGCGACGTGAGCGTTGAAAGGACCGAGTTCGAGAACTACCCGGCCCTAAGCATCGAGGGCTTCCAGGCGGCTTCATGGAACCCCCACACTGACGCCGGAAATGGACGAACCTATGGTGCGTCAGGCGCTGTCTTTTTGGTCTCGTTTCGAGGTTGAGCAGACGACGACACCGAGGACAACGGTTGCCGTCCGTTAGAGCCTCACGGTTACCCCTGCAAGGGGAGGAACGTATGTCGATCGGCATACGGTGCGCCGTCCACTGGTGGGTTCCTTCGGTAACGTCTTGTTTCATGATCGACCTACCGGTGGTACCCACGCTGTCTCGTCCATCAACGATGGTGAAGACGTCGTACCTAATCGGCGAGCAGGCTGACATGCTGCACCGAGGATCGGACACGGCGTGGCTGCAGCCGGCAAGTCGCGATTTCGAGGGGTTCGTGGCAGACAGGGTGGGTATACGACAACGGTGGGGTGTTCCTTCCGAACTGTTCTGGTTCACCTCCGGGGAGTACTACATCGGCTCCCTCGTCATCCGTCACCAGTTGACCAACGACGAGGGCGGCGGCCACATCGGCTATCACGTCGTCTACCCATGGCAGCGCCATGGCCATGCCACGCGGATGGTCCGGGTTGCTCTCCTGAAGTGTTCGGCCCTGGGCATCGACAGCGCCCTCCTGACGATCCCCCCGGAGAACGCAGCCTCGCTGACGGTGGTGCACCGCAATGGAGGAGTTGCTGACGGGATGAACGACGAGGGCGAGCTTCGCTTCTGGATCGACACATCGTCCGTAAGCTAATCAAGCCGTAAAGGGATCCCGCAGCGGGCGGCCATAAGGTCTAAATCCACCTGTGGGTGCGCCAACTAGCGATCACGGAACGCCGCCATTATCGCTGTGATCCACACGGTCAACCGCCCACTCCCCGCCACGGCGGGGCCGGCCGATCTTGTCAATTCTCGTAGTCGCCTACACAACTTCCCACAGTCACCTACACGGGCGCAGAGCGACCGGCTTACGGGCAGCCTCGCGTGGGGGCAGGCGATATAGCGTGGGGATGGGTCGCTTGCATGATCTTGACGATGACGGTTCGACGGAGAGGTGCAGCCTGTGCACATCGAACAGCGTGAACTTGAGGTAGCGATAGCGCGGCAAGTGGGTGAAGCAGTGACCCCTGGCTGGGAGTCGGTCCGTTTCGAGGTGGCTCTCGTGGGTAACGTCACGTCGGGCATGCTGTACGTGACGCGCGACGGTCAGGAGGAGCCGGCATTCCCGCCGAGTGGTATCTCGCGGAGGCTCAAAGAGTTGAAGCAGATGACCGCGCAGCCCGACGCCGGTGCTTGGCTGTCGCTGACGATGACCCTGGCCCCTTCAGGCGGCCTCGACATCTCCTACAACTTCGACGAGAAGCCAAGCTTTGGCTTCGAAGTCAGCGCACGTGACTATAAACTCGAACTCGCGCGATTCCCGCATGCTGAAGCATCGGTGCCGTTGTGGTGGCGGGAGCGAATTGCGCGGGGTGACGAGTGACCTCGCTTGAGGAATCACTCGATCCCGAACTGCTGGCGGTCGTGGTCCTGTACTTCGGAGGCGTCCATCCCCTGTGGCGAGACGACGAGTGGCTCTGCTACAACGCCGAAACCGATGGCATCGTCATCAGCGGAAAGCCGGGCGCGGTGGAGGTGTTCTTCACCGTCTATCAGGGCGACCGCAGCGGTGGGCCCGATGTGGTGTGCACCGATCCGGCCGACGCGTTGCGGTACGTCCTGTTCCAGTCGGGAATGACGCTGCGTGAGCGCTACCTGTACGGGCGGTTACTCGTACCCTTCTCGCCGACGCTGGCGCGTCCAGGCTTCGTCATCACACGGGGCAAGGGGCTTCGTGCGTCGCTCACGGTGCAGGACGCTGAGGATCTGCTGACGGATCGGCGACTGGAGTTCAAATTCGCCGGGGAGGCGACGGAGGCTACGTTCTACCTCGAAGCAAGCTTCCTGGATCTTCAATATTCGATTCGTGCGCCCAGCGGGGAGCCATTGTTCGACGATGTCCGGCAAGTCCAGGCGACCAGCCTTGAGCGCGCCCGGCCCTGAAGCCTGTCCATCCCCCTGTTGACAGTGACCGCGGTTCTGCCGCGAGGATGGGACGCATGGGAGATCACCGCCAGCAGTTCGTCGACCTCGACGCCACCGACGACACCGCCGAGCAGAGGGCGTGCGCGGTCAGGACGTTCCTACGCAACCGTGGCCTTGCTGAGCCAGATGAACGTGCCGGGGACGAGCGTTGGCCCGACGCAATCGTCGACCGACCAGGCCCAGCATGGCAATCGACCTGGCTCGATTACGGCCCCGGCCCAGGACCACGCCGGAGGAACACGATCGCCGTCGTCTCTCCCACGGCTGTATTCGACCGCATGTTCCTCGCCATGGACAGCACCGGCCCGCCGTCGTGCCGCACGTGCGGAGAGATGTTTGACGAGGACGCGTTCTGGCCTTCCTTGAAAGGCTGGTACGAGGGCGGTAGGGAACCGGTACTCAGCTGCGCATCCTGCGGTGGACGTGGCCTGATGGGTGATCAGGACACGACCGGTTCTGCGGTCGTAGGTCGGGTCGCGGTCGTGACCGACGGGGCAACCTGGGAGGTCGTCAGCGAGATGCTGCGAGCATTGCGCTCCGACCTCGGCGGGCGGTGGGCACACGTCCAGTTGATGGACTGACACGCAGACCTGCGAATGCGCGAGTCGATCGGTGAGCATGACGGACACGACACGACTATCCCGAACCTGTAGTGAGCGGTTCATCCCGGCTCACCGCACAACCGGAATTGTGGTGCAGAAACAGGAACGTATCGGCAGGGGATCCCTCAGCGGCACCGTTGCTAGATGGTCGCCGCTGGGCCTTACGAGAGTGATCTACCTCGAAGAGCAAGGATGGCTCCATGAGTGACGTCTTTCTGAGTGGTCAGCTCGTCTGCAGCGACCGAGACCAGGCGGCGGTAGTCGCAGAGCTCCTTCCGCTGCACATCGAGCTAACGCGCGCTAAGCAGGGGTGCCTTTCCTTCGAGGTGAATCTCACCGAGGACACGCTGGTATGGCAGGTTGACGAACGCGCTCAGGACGCCGCGTCGTCCCGGGCGCACCAGCAGCGAGTCGCTGAAAGTGAGTGGGGTGCGGCAACCGCGAGTATCGCGCGCCAGTACGAAATCAAGGGCATCTAGTTCGGCGTAACTCGTTCCATCGCTCTGGCTCCCTGCATCTTCAGAGATTCCGCGAGCGATCCACCACCGAGTTCGAGGCTTTTGGCATGATCCTCATCATGAATAATCAGTCGGAAGTTCAACTCGTCAGTGACCCATTGCGGGTTCCATTCTGGATCGTGCTCGCAAGTGTTGGGGTCGGTGCCGCTTGGGCTCTGATAGGGGTACTTGTAGGTGTGCGGGTAGCGCGCCGACCACGCAAATAGCTCCGTCCAGGTCGTCGGTCAGACTGTCCTCGATCAATTCCATGAGTCTGTTCAGCTCAGCGATCACGGCTCTCCCTTCACCATCAAGCCTTCCGGATCTCCGTCATCGGCACCCTACTATCGCGGTCCGATCAGATCACCCCACCTGAGCAGCGCGGTTCGCTTCCGGCAACTTCTGCGGTGTGAATTTGAGCGAAAGATGGTGGTGTTCAGTCATTGCCAGATGGCGCAACTGTGACTCGAGGTGGGCACCCCCGGTGATGCCTACGCCGATTTCAGCGAAGCCACCTGCGAACTATGGCTCCCTGTCGAACACGCCCATTCGGACGGCCCGCCAGCGGTGCACAATCGGCGGGCCGAGTCCCGCTAAGCGATCGGCAAGGGGACCTTCGCCCGGCGTAGAAACCAGCGGTAAAAGCCAGCGGTCGTAGCGGGGGTCAAGATCGCAGGATCTTTTCGATGATCTTGCCTCGAGCCAGCTCATCGACCAGCTTGTCGAGATAGCGAACCTGCTGCATCACAGGGTCTTCGATGTCTTCGACCCGCACTCCGCACACGACGCCGGTAATCAGCGGGGCACTGGAGTTCAAGCGCGCCTCGGCAAAGAACGTCTCGAACGGGGTTTCCTGCGCTAAATGATGCTCGAGGTCGGTGTCATCGAAGCCGGTCAACCACATGATGACCTGGTGCAGCTCGGCCTTCGTGCGACCCTTTTTCTCCACCTTCGTGACGTAGTGGGGATACACCGCAGAGAACGGCATTCGGTAGACCCGGGTCAGAGTCTTTTCATCCGTCTTCATGCCGCAATTTTATCAATGGATGGCGAATCAGGTTCGACCTTCTCAGCTAGCGCAACCTTAAAAACTGGTTCGTGTGCACTATCTCGCCTTCGTACAAGCATCTGACGAAACAGCCACTCCTCCGGCGTCGTGCTGGCATGAGAAAGGATCGGAGCCTAAAACAACGCGCCACGAGCCGTTCGGCGCTGTGTCGTTTCGGTGTACTTGACGCACCGGATACGGGGAGTTGAGATACTTCGGACATGTTGAAGGCTTGCGTCAATGGAGCGCGGAACCTTAAGGAGCATCCGGCACTGGCCAGAAGCGTGGAGGAGCTCGCTCGAGATGTTGCTGCTGCAGTGAGAGCGGGTGCCGACGCAGTTCACCTCCACGTGAAAGACGACGAGGGGGCCGACAACCTGGACGGTGCCGCTCTCTTGAAGGTGATGCTCGCCGTCCAATCACTGATACCGGGTGTGCCTATCGGGGTCACAACCGGAGCATGGGCATCGCCTGATCGCAGTGCTCGAGTTTGTGCAGTACAGGGGTGGAGTGGACTGCCGGTACGGCCGGACTTCGCGTCGGTCAACTGGCATGAGGACGGCGCCGATGATGTCGCTGCCGCCTTGCTTGACGCTGGTGTCGATGTTGAGGCCGGGCTCTGGCACGTCAATGGTGCGCAGGCATGGCTTGCTTTCCCCCACCGCGATCGGTGTGTTCGGGTGCTGTTGGAACTGCCGGACGGGATCGGCGACCAAGAAGTGGGCACGAGAACTCGACAATTGCTCCACCTGATCCAGAAAATCGAAAAGTTCCCCGTGCTGTTACATGGCGAGGGCTCAAGCACCTGGCCGGCCCTGAAACTCGCAGGTGAGCTGGGATTTTCGGCCCGGATCGGCTTAGAGGACGTACTCGAGCTCCCCGATGGCACCACCGCTCCGGACAACGCGAGCCTGGTACGGGCTGCTCGGGAAATACTCGCCGGAATACACGGTTGAGCGTTGCACCCCCAACCAAACGATAGACAGCGCGACGCCTCAAGAGAATGAAGTAGTGCACCGGGTGCACCCAACTGGTGTGCGCTGAGACGTCTTGGAAACCTAAAGCTTTCCAAGACATTCGAAGGGGCGGAGCACCGCGCACCCGCTTCCCCGGAACGACAGGCCTGCTTCTGTCTCAGAAACTTGTCTCGCCGTGCCTCGTCTTCGAAGTACTCAAATTCGAAGTCTATGAGTCAGGACGGTGGGCTCGGGCATCTCGGCTACACCAGGGTCAGAACCTCGAGCCAGGACACGCAATTGCAGCTCGATGTGCTGGTCGCGCCAGGCGTACATAGGCGTGAGTTGTTCGCGGACGTCGCCGCGGGGACGAGGGCCGCGATCGAGCGGCCTGGCAGGTGTGCTGGGCCCTCTAAACTGCAGAGGTGAATTGGCTCTACTACTGCTCGGCTGCCGCAGCAGTGCTCGGCCTCATCTTGGTTTGGCGGATGCCCCTGCCGTTGGCGGTGCGGAACGTCGCCGCAGCATTCTTCATCGTCCTCGTTGGGCTGTTCCTTATCAGCGCTGTCGTTCCCTCCGGTGACGCCCTTGCCGCCATCACCTTCGACACTTTGGCGATTGGTTCCATGATCGCCTTATTTCTGATCGTCCGGTCGTGGCTCTCGGACCGTGCGGAGATCGACCGCTTGCGCAGTATCGCCGAGCGCAACGCCGATCAGATCTCGGTGGTGAGTCACGAGATCCGCACTCCACTCGCTCTCATCCGGGGTGCAGCGGACCTCCTCCAGGAACGCTCTCCGGGCCCTCTGACGGATAGTCAGGCACGTTTTGTCACCACGATCAGTGGTAACTGTCACGCAGTGATCGCCCTTGCGGAGGATCTACTGACCCAAGCAAGGATTGATGCTGGCATGTTTGAGCTCCACCTTCACAGGGTGAACTTGCGGACGTTGGCGTCAACGGTGCTTGGTGAGTTGCGCCAGCTGCATCCTGTCCAGTTCGCTCTTGATTGCCCGGGGGCTCCTCCGCGCGTCTGGGCCGATGGCGCACTGATCCGTCAGGCGATGACTAATCTCATCAACAACGCTGTGGCGCATGCGGCCAACGCGAGCCTCATTACCGTTCGCATCGTGAACGCGGATGATCAGGTGCTGGTCTCGGTGAGCGACGACGGGGAGGGCATGGAGGAGGACCAGCGGCGCGAGTTGTTCCGTCGGTTCTCCAGCGGGCGCCCTCTGCAGGACGGCACGGGCCTAGGTCTTGTCATTACACGTCAGATCGTCCAGATGCACGGTGGTGACGTTTTCGTGGACAGCACACAGGGGCGCGGTACGACCATGCTGTTCAGCCTCCCTGAGCGCACTCCAACGATGTCCTCCAGCCTCGCACCGGGGGGAACTACGTGATGGACCATCAGCACGTGGCCCTGGTGGTCGATGATGAACCCCAAATGCTTGACATCATCACTTTCGCGTTGGAGACGCAGGGATTCTTGAGTGTCTCAGCGAAGGACGCGGAGGCTGCTTGGCAGCTATTTCGCGGCCGGCAGTTTGATCTCGTGGTGCTTGATGTCATGCTGCCGCAATCCTCAGGTTTGTCCCTGTGCCGCCGCATTCGGGAGGTCAGCGATGTCCCCGTACTCCTGCTCACCGCCAAAAGCGGGGTGCAGGACCGCATCGCAGGGCTCGAGGCGGGAGCCGACGACTATGTGACCAAGCCTTTTCATCCCAGAGAAGTCGCTCTTCGTGCTGAGGCCATCGTGCGTCGATCAACGGTCGCTCCAGCTCATTCGGAATTCATCCACGGACCGCTCCGCGTCAGCCAGGAAGCGGCAACGGTTAATGGTCGGTATCTCCATCTCTCGGCGCTGGAGTTGAGGCTGCTGCGGCGTCTGGCTAGTGCTCAAGGCCAGCCGGTTTCCTTTCGGGACCTCCTACTGACTGGGTGGCAGATCGATGAGGGTCCAGGTGGTCGGGAAATGCTTAAGACAGCTCTCTATCGAGTTCGTAAGGCGTTGCAGAGTGAGGGGTTGCCTAAAGCGATCCGGGCGGTTCGCGGGGTCGGCTACGAGCTTGCACGCCCAGTGCGCGAGTAGGTGACCCGAAAGTCACAAGACCGTGACGGAGCGTGACCGGTTTCATGAACTTCCCGTGCGCGATGGTCGATACCTTGAGACGACTCTTCACCCGGCATGCGGGTGATCCACGGGTAGCGAGGAAGCTTCCCCACACGAAAGGCAAGCCCATGAAGCGCAAAGTAGCGCTCACCGTGGCCATTCTCGGTTTAACCACACTCGGCCTCTCAGGCTGCGTGGTCGATGACACCCAGCAGGAGTCCGCGGAAGGTGAACTCGGCGGAAGCCTGACCGTGGCCTGCGGTGCAATGGAGGACTGGTGCCAGGCCATGACGACCGCCTTCACCGAGAAGACCGGCGTCCAAACCAACTTCGTCAGGCTCTCCTCTGGTGAAACCGTGGCCCGCCTCGAAGCCGCTAAGGACTCCCCTGAGTTCGATGTATGGCACGGCGGCCCGGCTGATGGCTACGGAACGGCCAGTGACGCCGGGTTGCTGGAGCAGTACGAGTCGCCCAACGCTGCCGAGATTCCCGAGAAGTACCGCGATGACGAGAACTTCTGGACCGGCGTGTACGTCGGCGCCCTTGGGTTCTGCTCTAATCAGTCCAAGCTCGACTCCCTTGGCGTCGACGTGCCGACCGTTTGGGAAGACCTCCTGGATCCCGCACTCAAAGGACAGGTGTCGACAGCACACCCGTCGACGTCAGGCACGGCCTTCACCACGCTGTGGACGCAGGTCACTTTGGCGAACGGCGACGAGGACGTTGCGTTCGACTACATGCGTCAGCTTCACAACAACGTGCTGCAGTACTCCAAGAGCGGTACAGCCCCTGGCCAGGCCGCAGGCCGCGGTGAGGTGGCTGTTGGGCTGGTCTTCACCCATGACTGCGTGAAGTACAAGGAAGCGGGCATGAATGACCTTGTGGTCTCCCTGCCCGAGGAAGGCACCGGTTATGAGGTCGGCGGTGTCGGCATCGTGAAGGGCACAAAGAACCTTGCTGCCGCTCAGGCCTACATTGACTGGTCGTTGACGCCCGAGGCACAGGACATTGGTCCTACCGTCGGCTCGTATCAGGTCCTGACGAACCCGGAGTCTGTGCAGGACGATCGCATGATTGACCTCGAAACAACGAATCTCGTGGACTACGACTTCGCCGCAGCCGCAGCCGCAAAAAAGGAACTCACTACTCGCTTCGATGAAGAAATTGCGGCTCAGCCCCGCGAGTAGCCTGCAGCCTTACAAACTGCCGCCTACCATCCGTTCCTCGCAAGGAGTTCGACCGTGAGCCTTGATACGCTCCCCGCCGCTGCCCTCCCGGCGGCCGCCCCACCCCGAAGAGGGTCCCGCCAGGGTGGGGCCAAAATGGATACCATCACCAAACTGGTGATCACCGTCGTCGTACTGATCCTGGCGATCCTGATCGGCTACCCACTGGTCCGTATCCTGACTCAGGCCTTCGGAGCGGACGGTCTCGAGACGCTACAGAACATCTTCACTTCGCCCGCGAATCGCACAGTCCTGCTGAACACCGTCATCCTCGGCATCCTCGTCGGTGCGCTCGCAACTGCCATCGGATTTGCGTTCGCCTACGCGCAGGCCCGGCTCGACTTCCGCGGCAAAAAATTCCTGCACCTGATAGCACTCCTACCCATCGTGTCGCCACCGTTCGCAGTCGCAACAGCAGTAATCACTCTCTTCGGCCGCAGCGGACTGGTCACCAATAAGCTGCTCGGCCTGGACTACAACATCTACGGGCTGACCGGCCTCACACTGGTCCTGTCACTGTCCTTCTTCCCCGTCGCCTACATGAACCTGCTCGGGATGCTCCGCAGCCTGGACCCAGCGACGGACGAAGCAGCATCAAGCCTTGGTGCCAACCGCTGGAAAATTTTCCGGAGCGTCACCATCCCTATGCTCATCCCGGGCTTCGCGAGCTGCTTCCTGTTGCTCTTCGTCGAGGCAATCGCTGACCTCGCGAATCCCTTGGTGATCGGTGGTGACTTCACGGTCCTGTCATCGCGTGCATACATCGCCATCACCGGTGAGTACGACGTCGCCAGCGGCGCCGCTTACTCCCTAGTACTCCTGCTCCCCGGACTGCTCGTCTTCCTTGTGCAGCGGTACTGGGCGGAACGGCGCAGCGTAGTCTCGGTAACCGGAAAGCCCTCCGGTAACGTGACGATGCTTCGCTCGCCCTTGGCCCGGATCCCTCTACTGACCGTCGTGCTGGCAATCGCCGCACTGATCGTCGCAATCTACGTGACAGTTTTCGTGGGAGCCTTCACCGCGATCCTCGGCGTGAACAACACGTTCACGCTTGCGAACTACCGATACGTGCTCTCGGGCATCGGTTCCGACGCCATGTTCACCACCACCATCCTGGCCCTGATCGCCACGCCCATCGCCGGCGTACTCGGCATGATCCTCGCCTGGCTGGTGGTCCGAAAGGTCCGTCGCGGCCGCGGAGCCCTCGACTTCCTCGGCATGCTCGGACTTGCCGTCCCGGGCACCGTCCTTGGCATCGGCTATGCACTGGCTTTCAACAAGCCATTCATCATCGGCAACATCCAGCTACTCCCAGCGCTAGCAGGCGGCGGGGCGATCTTCGGCGGAGCCCTGGCCATTGTCATGGTCTACGTCATCCGATCCATGCCCTCCGGACAGCGTTCCGGCATCGCGGCCCTGCAACAGATCGACCCCGCGATCGACGAGGCATCAACCTCGCTGGGTGCATCCGGGCTTCGAACCTTCCGCAGCATCACGCTGCCACTGATCCGGCCAGCGCTGCTCTCTGGTCTGACCTACGCCTTCGCCCGGGCCATGACCACGCTCTCGCCCATCATCTTCATTACCACCCCGCAAACGAAAATCATGACCTCCCAAATCCTCTCCGAAGTAGATTCGGGCCGATTCGGCAATGCTTTCGCCTACTGCACCATCCTCATCGCGATCGTACTGGGCGTGATCGGCCTGATGAACCTCCTCATCCGCGACCGCAGCGCACCGACGCGCGTCAACTAACTCCTCCTCCCCCCGCAGAACCCTGGAGAACACCATGGCAACCATCCTCAGCACCACCAGTGAAACCTCGCGGACGACACTTCCATCAGGAAGCTTGAACCTGAATGACCTCGTCAAGCAGTATCCCGGCGCGGCAAGTACCGAACCGGCCGTTGCGGGCATTAGCCTCGACATCCTGCCGGGTGAGTTCCTCACTCTCCTGGGGCCGTCCGGCTGCGGTAAGACCACAACCCTGCGCATGATCGCCGGCTTCGAAACACCATCACAAGGATCCATAACCCTCGACGGTGAGGACATGGTGGCACTCACCCCGGACAAGCGGCCGATGGCAATGGTTTTTCAGTCCTACGCTCTTTTCCCCCATATGAGCGTCTTCGACAACGTTGCCTACGGGCTTCGACTCCAGAAGCTCTCCAAGAAGCGAGTGGAAGAGGAGGTGAACTTCGCCCTCGCCTCCATGAGCCTCGCCAAACTCGCCGACCGGGCACCTAATCAACTCTCCGGTGGTCAGCAGCAACGCGTCGCACTGGCCCGTGCAATGGTCATGAAGCCCAAGGTCCTGCTCTTCGACGAGCCACTGTCGAACCTCGATGCGAAGCTTCGCGTCCAAATGCGCACCGAGATCCGCGCCCTCCAGCACAAGCTCGGCATCACCAGCGTCTACGTCACCCACGACCAGGACGAGGCCATGAGCCTGTCCGACCGCATCGTCGTCATGCGCCAGGGCCGAATCGAGCAGGTCGCCACACCGGAGACGGTCTACCGGAAACCGGCGTCGGTTTTCGTCGCCGACTTCATCGGTCGCGCGAATTTCCTGGACACAGAAATTGTCGAACTGATTCCGGGTATCGGCAGCCCCCGAGCTTCAGTGGTTGCCCTCGGCTCGTCCTATACCGTGCCCGCTCACGACGACGTACAGGCAAGCAGCCACGTATGCCTGATGGTGCGGCCAGAGTCCGTCATCCTCGCCCCCGCTCCTGACGCCCGCGACGTGGCAGGAAACCGCGGACGCGTTCTCAAATCCGTGTTCTACGGCGCCTGGGTCGAATACGAGATCGAAACGGTCGGCGGCAACGTAACCGCCGTCATACATGACCCAGCTCCCGGGGACATCCTGAATGCCGGCACCTTCGTGCAGGTGTCCTTCGAACAGGATCGCGCCTGGCTGCTACCCGCCGAGGACTAGACGTCAAACGTCTTCCCAGCACTGCACTACCCACTCGCAACATCACCAAAGGACAGGAACCATGACTCAATCCACGACCCGTGGCACCTGGGCCGACAAGGGACTCATGAGGTTCCTCGCCGCGCCCCCACCCTCCGAGCGCGTCGACGAAACCACGGCAAGAAAGCGTTACCCGAAGCTCCGTCTCCAGGTTTTCCTCGGCATCTTCATCGGCTACGCGGGCTACTACCTCGTCCGCAATAACGTTCCGCTCGTCGCGACGATCCTGCGCGACGAGGAGGGTTTCACAACCCTCGGTCTCGGCATCATCACCAACGCCGTACTGGTGGCGTACGGTCTCAGCAAGTTCCTGAGCGCCATCGTCAGCGACCGCAGCAGTGCCCGGCTCTTCCTCCCCATCGGGCTCGCGCTCTCAGGGTGTGCGAACCTGTTCATCGGCTTCATGCCGGGCATCGGTGCGAGCGTCGCCTTCTTCGCGCTCGTCATGATCTTCAACGGATTCGTCCAGGGAATGGGGTGGCCTCCCAGCGGACGCACCCTGGTGCACTGGTTCTCAACCTCGGAGCGCGGCTCGAAGACAGCGCTATGGAACGTAGCCCACAACATTGGAGGTGCCGGTTCCGGAGCCCTCGCCGGCGTGGCACTGGCGACCTTCGGCAATTGGCAGGCCGCCTTCTGGTTCCCCGGCATCGTTGGCCTCGTCATCGCTGTCATTGCCTACTTCCTGCTTCGCGACACCCCGGAATCGGAGGGCCTTCCTCCCATCGAGGAGTATCGGAACGATCCCGCACCGGTCGAATCCGATGCGGCCGACCTTGATGCATCGACGTGGCAAACCGTCAACCGTTACGTCATCCGCAACGCCACCATGGTGAAGCTGGCGATGGCCAACGTGTTCGTTTACACGTTGCGTTACGGCGTCCTCGTGTGGGCTCCGGTGTACCTAGCGGACGAACGCGGAGCGAGCCTCGGTGAGGGCATCGCAGGATTCTCGCTCTTCGAGCTCGCCGGCATCCCGGGAACCTTGCTCTGCGGTTACATCAGCGACAAGGTGTTCCGCGGACGCCGTTCCCCCGCGGGCATCACCTTCCTGATCGGTGTCTTCCTCGCCGTCCTGGTCTACTGGCTATCCCCGGTCGAGTGGCCGCTCGGCGTCTCCTACGCCGCCCTCGTCGTCATCGGTGGACTGATCTACGGGCCCGTTATGCTCATCGGCCTGCAGGCACTGGACCTCAGCCCGCGCAAGGTCGCCGGCACAGCTGCAGGCTTCACCGGCCTCTTCGGCTACGTGCTCGGAGCGACGCTCGCCTCAACAGGCATCGGCCTCTCTGTGCACAACTTCGGCTGGGACATCACCTTCATCCTGATCCTCGCGTGCGTCCTGCTCGCCATCGCCTTCATGTACTCCGTAGGCCGTGACGAAAAGGCCATGCGGGAACGGAAGCTCGGAGAACGAGCCTAAGGCGGACGACGAGCCCCGACCCCTCAAGCAACTCTGCGGCCGGGGCTTTGCCGCGCCCAAAGGAACCAAGAACAGCGCCATCCAAGCTGCGCTATCCTCATCCAGCAGCGATCCCTCAATTCTTGCAACCGATGGGTTGCGACACACCAGGACGAGACAGTGCTACTCCCCGCCACTACTGCTGCTGCTATGTCTTGCTACCCTGTCTCGCAAGCGGGGGTGCGTTTTTGCGACGGAACAGTCGGATGCGAGACACTTTTGGGGCAATGGAAGGGCGGAAGCGGAAAAAGCAAGCTGATCGGGTATGCCAGGGTCTCAACACGAGCCCAGGACACGGATCGGCAAGTTGTTGACCTGCGTGCCGCCGACGTTCGCCGCGACGACCTTTACATCGATCACGGCGTAAGCGGTGCCCATGCCAGGCGCCCCCAATTCGACAAGGCGACACCCTGATTGTGACGACACTCGACCAGCTGGGGCGATCGACGTCGAACATGCTCCCCTTGGCCGACGAGCTGAAAGCCCAGAAAGTGAACCTCCGGGTCCTGAACCTCGGCGGCGGAAACGTCGACACTGGTACGCCGATGGGTTCCATGGTCTTCACTGTGATGGCAGCCCTGGCGCAAATGGAGTTGGAGGTCGAACGAGAACGTGTCAATGACTCCAACACCAAACGCCGGACCGCCGGCATGGATCTCGGCGGTCGACGACCGATCTTCAGCGATAGTCAGATCGCCAACGCCCGGCGACTTATCGAACAAGGACAACCCGCATCCCACGTCGCCCGGGATCTCGGGATGTCACGGGCAACTCTGTACCGGCGCATATCGAACCTCGACGCTCAAGCATGGATGTCGACCCAGCAGTCCGGATAGACCGCTCGTTCCACACATCTGGACGTAACCTGAATACTTCAGCCTTCAGCACTGAGGAATCTCCATGCGCCGTATCAACGCCTTGGCCACACTCGTCCTAGCCACCACTCTTTCGCTCGTGGGATGTTCGCCGGACTCGACAAGCGATGATGCGCCGACCACCGGCAACAGCACGACGCCTTCGGCTACAGCAGAGAACACCCCAGAAACGTACGAGCTCGGCCAGAGCTTCACAGCGACAACCTCCTACGGAGCGACACTCACCGTTGAGATCCCCACGGCCGGACCGCCCGAAGTAGATCAGCTACGGAACGACCTGAAGATCGACCCTGTCAGTTACGCGAAGGTCGGCATCGATAACAGGCAAGGCACCGAAGACGTGTCCGTCTACCTCGTCACCGTCTACGACGAAGACGGTGCTGCCTATGAGTTCCAGGACCTGTCCGTCTATCACGTAGCTGATTGGGGCCCCGACTACACCGACGCCCTCGGCGGTGTCGAAGGCCAGTACGGGTACACGTTGGCCGACGGCACAGTGCTCGAGGAAAACGTTGGGGATGACCTGAGCAGGAAGTCCACCGACCTGCACAATCAGTACCTCAACGGCACAAACGCCTCGAAGCTCGAAGTCTCCGCTGGGTGGCTTGCCTCCACCACGACCGAGCTACCTGAACGCATCACTGGTATCACCATCCAGCCCTACGGCCTGAGCGAGGACGTAGCCATGGAATCAGGTGGAACGATGCCCTCAGTGAAGGCCACTCCGGTCCCGACCGCCGGTCCGACAGTTCCACCGGCCCAGCCCACCAATCCTCCAAGCCAACCCACTCCTACTCCGACTGAGGACGCTCCTGAGGATACGAGTGCGGCTGAGAAGTTCACGTACGAGGAAGCCCTGGCAGCTCTCAACAACGGCATGCCCTATTACGAAGCTTTCTGCCTTCGCTATGAGCCGACCACGGACGGAGGCAGGTCGCAGTGCGAAGGCATCGAGGCCGGCACCGTCGACCCTGTCACCGGCGAGTACCTCGGAGGGTGAGTCCGCCATCAGGCACTCGTACCGATATTCTCGGGAGTAGCAACTGGTGATGGGGCGCCTGTTACTTCTCACAGGAGGAGTGGAACACGTTCTCAGCTGTTACTGAATTCGCTCCCATCGCACTGGTACTGACGTGCCGGATGCCCTGCATCTCTTTCTCTTAGGACAACTGTGAAGAACGCGTTTGCCTCCACCCTTGCCATTGCGGCATTGCTGTTGACGGGCTGTAGTTCCGCTGACACCGACCCGTCATCGGCTGATTCCGAGGAAGCGACGCCGGAACGTACCGTGTCTGTGGCGGCGGCCTCCCCCAGCGCAAAACCCGAGGAGAACGCCTCTGCTGCCCCGACCCCGAACAGGAATGAGCGCGGCGACATCGTCAAAGCGATCGGTGAGAACGGGGGATGGAAAGCCGTCCGGATGATCCCAACGTCATCAACTTCAAGGTCACCTCCATTACCCCGGCCGTTTGCGATAACCCGTATCCAGGAGAAGCCAATGGCATCCCCATGGCGGTGACACTCGAGATCGAGACTACGCCTGACTTTGAAGGACTGCTCAGCGTCAACGGTGTTCCCGGCCAGGTCAGTTTCAGCCCCTACTACTGGAAGGGCTACGCGGACAACGGAACGCGGATGAATACCGTCGACTCCAGCATTAACCGCACCTGCCTGGCCAACGAAGCGCTGCTGCTTCCGGACTACATTGGCAAGGGCGAGAAGCTCAACGGGCAGATCATTCTCGACGTCACCACCCCAACTGGCACACTCTCCTACTCCCCCGATGGTGGGAGTGGTTGGGTTTGGGAGTACCCCTCTGCCGGCTGAACCCTGCTAGCAGATATCAGGATCCGCGCACGCCCGGCCCTGCACCAGCTGAGCATTACCCGAAGGAACAATCGGTAGATTACTCGAGCAGAGGATTGAGTGAAGCTAGCGGCTCTCTTACGTCTGACAGTGGGATGGAGCCGCTCAGGGGCCGCAGGAACGATGTGCAACGCACGTGCCCTGCCAGCCCTGCCAAGCCCCGAGTCGATCCAGGGCATCCAGTCTGTCCTGGACAGAGGTTGCCAGCATCGTTCTGCCGGCGCTGGCAACCTCACCCACCGATACGACACCCGAACCTGTCTCCGTGATTCTGCGATGTCAGGCCCTTGCGCGGGGCGACGTCGTCGTAGTGCTTCCTTCACAACCCTTCCCGGGGCGGCCGACTGAACCGGCCGATACGATCGGGGGCAGGCCGGACGTGGATCAGCAGACACCGGCCAGACCAGGTCGCATTCGTCGGCGCTAGAAACGAACTTCCTGTAGTGCGGTGGAGGATCCTCCGTACCAGGGGTGTGAGGTCAGTCCGAGAGTGACTGGTTGCTCCGAGCTCACGTTACCTGCGGCGCACGAACGAGTCCGCGCCCGTGGAGGGTGGCCTGGTCTTCAGCGAGCTTTCTCAGTTCGTCGGCGAGTTCGGTGAACTGGTCGAGGGCGGGGTTCACGCCGACGAGCGTGAACTCTCGAGTCACCACTTCGAGGTCGAGCTGCCAGACGTCTTCGAGGATTCGCCGCATCCAGGCAGTAGCGTGGTCCCAGCCCTCCTTGGGCGTACCAGCGGAGTAGTTACCCCCTTGCACCGTCACCAGCACGGCAGGCTTGCCTAAAGTTGCCGGAATTGCGCCCGGAGCCATGCGTGGGTCAGTCAGCACCAGGTCGACGTAGGACTTGAAGTGCTGGGAGACACCGAAGTTGTAAAGTGGCACGGCGAAAAGGAGCGCGTCGGCCGCCGAAAGTTCGTCGGTCAGTTCGCGCGCTAGATCAGCCGCCGCCGACTGGCCCGGTGTGCGCGCGGATTCAGGTGTCATCGACGCAGCTACGGCGTCGGCCCACATCGTGGCGGGCAGGGGTTCCACTCCGATGTGACGCCGAGTGATTACAGCCTCGGGGTGAGCGGTACTCCACTCGCCCTCGACGATGTCGCCCAACGCGCGGCTTGTGGAACCCTCTGTGCGGATACTGGCATCAAGACGGAACAGGGACATGACACTCCTTCGATCGCTCGCGGGTCGACGACCCGCTTATAGTTACGATCAGTAACTCAACCCGGCAGGGTCCCGTTACCGCAAACGACGCCCTGTTACCAGGGAGTAACCAAGAGGAGAGCGGATGACTCAACAGGCGAACATCGATGCCCTTCAGGCTCGGCTCATCGAGTCCATGCCGACAATGGCCCAGCTCTGCACAAGCGACGACCCGGACTTGTTCCGGTCTCTGCTCTCCCGCATCGGCGACAAGTGGACTCTGCTGGTAATCGGCGTGCTCGGTGACGAACGAAAAAGGTTCACCGAACTTTCCGAGATGATTCCGGGCATCTCGCGCCGGATGCTCACCGTCACCCTGCGTTCGCTCGAGCGTGACGGCCTCGTCTCGCGGACCGTCTTCGCGGAGGTGCCGCCGCGGGTCGAATACGAAATTACTGCTCTTGGCAGCTCCCTCCAGACCATGGTGCTCACATTCGGCAAGTGGGTCAGTGAGCACCAACACACCGTCATGAACAACCGACAAGCCTTCGATGGCGCCTTGGAAAGCAGAGCAGACGTCGCTTCCGACTAGGAACAGGCGTGTCGCTGCTTTGCGGGAGGAGCTCCACGCTCCCCTATAGAGAACCCGTCAGAGGACGTCCGTCAGGCCATCCTCCTGATTCAGGCGGTTCTTCAGTATTCTCGCCGTCCGCGCCAGGAGGCGCAGCAAGGTTTTGGAGGGTGCTGACGACTCTCTGAACGGCCGTTCGGTGCAGGCTCTCGGGGCGGCAGAGGATGTCGACGCGCCTGCTGAGGTGTACATCGCGTAGTGGTTTGAGGACCAGGCGGCTGCCGGGTTGAGGCGCCGCGGTGTAGCGGGGCATGAGCGCGACGACGGAACTGTCCGCGATGATCGCGGCGGCGACGAAGAACTCGTTGATCCGATGGGTGATCGTCAGCGGTTTCCCTGCATGCACGGCGACGCTGTGCAGGGCGGATGCCAGGGGGAATCCGTCCTGCACGGACACCCATTCCTCACCCATGAGCTCCGCGACACCGACGCTGGATTGACCAGCTAAAGGGTGATGATCCGACATGGCGACATCCAGGGGTTCACTCACCAGAGGTATCACTGTCAGGGACGACGGCCAGGCCGGGCTGTGCTCGAGGCGGTGCGCGACCACGAGGTCGAAGTCAGCAGTGAGAGCAGGAAAAGCATCTTGCCCCACGTCCCGGTCGTGACAGATGAGACTCGGACTCCCCTCAGCTGCGAGCTTCCCCAGGAGTGGGCCGAAGTAGGTCAGGCCGGCGCTGTTGAACGCGGAGATCGTCACTGTCGCAGTCGGGTCCTGCACGTACCGGCTCACGGCCTGCTCGGCGGAACTCATAGCAACACTGATCTGCGTGGCGGCGTCGGCCAGCGCCTGACCGGCACCGGTCAGGACCAGGTTCCGGCCTCTGCGTTCCGTCAGGGGCACCTCGACCCGGCGCTGCAACGCGGTGAGCTGCTGGGACACGGCAGACGGCGAAACGTGGAATGCCCGCGCAACTGCAGCCAGACTCCCGCGTTCCCCCAACTCCCTGAGCAGCCGTAACTGATGCACATCCATAAGTGGATGCTAAACCATCACTTCACCAAATGCCCTCTCGTCTAACCAACCAGGACGCCTCACACTCGAGGAGTGCCCTCACCCCTTTCAGCCCTGACCCGACCGGACTCCTTCGACCGCCGTGGAAAACAGGGCGGGCATGGTTCCTTCCTCTCCTTCCTCATCGCACGACGCGTCGACGTCCTCCTCCTGCTGGTCGCCGTGGTGTGGGGTAGCAGCTACCTGGCAGCGAAAACCCTTACCGATACCGTCGGCGTCACCGTGATCCTCTCCCTACGGTTCCTCATCACCACCGCTGCGCTGATCGTCATCGCGCTGATCTGGAACAGGCACAAAGTAGGCCTACGGGAAAGTATCGTCGGCGTCGTACTCGGCCTCACCCAGGCAGCCGTGCTTATCCTGGAAACCCACGGGATCGCCGGCACCAGTGCCACGAACGCCGGCTTGATCATCAGCCTCGTCGTCGTCTTCACCCCGGTCGCTGAAAGCATCGCCTTCCGGGTGAAACCACCTCGCATGGTGCTCGGCGCCGGCGTCATCGCCGTTGTCGGGGTGTGTCTCCTCGTCTCCGAAGACGGCTCGCGACCCCAACCCCGGGCGACACTCTGATGCTCGCCGCCGCGATCGTCCGCGCCATCCACGTCACCGCCGTCTCCGGACTCACCCGAGGACGGGACTACAGTCCGTTGATCCTGACACTGGTACAAAGCACTGTGTGCGCCGTCGTCTACACCGCCGCAGACCACACCGGCGTTCTCGACGCCATCAGAACCTTCGATACGGCACAGTGGCTCGGCGTCCTCTACCTGGGCCTGACCTGCAGCGTCTTCGCGTTCCTCGTCCAGACCTGGGCCATCCAGCAAACCTCCGCCTCCCGTGCCAGCCTCCTCATGGGCACCGAACCCATCTGGGCCGTCCTCATCGGACTCACCATCGGACAAGACACCCTCGCCCTCATCGGACTCATCGGCGCAGCACTCATCATGACCGGCACATACCTCGGACTACGAGCCGAAACCCGCCACCGAAACCAACAAGAACCCTCACTCCTGCACCCAACCCACACAACCCTCCCGTGAGAAGGAACCATCACGCACGCAGGAAAAACCCCCAGCGGGCGGCGGGGACAGCTTCCAGGTCCGGCGTGGGGTCAGTGCGCAGCCGAGCGTGGGTTTCTACGTCGAACCGTTCGGCGCCGTACTGCAGCTTCTGGCGCTCGAGGCCTTCCGCAATGAAGCCAGCACGAGTAGCCACTGCGCAGGAAGCGGGATTGTTGACCCGGTGTCCGAGCTCGAGGCGGAACAAGCCGTCCTCGAAGGCGTGGATGGCTACCGTGTCCAGGGCACGAGAGGCGTAGCCGTGACCGCGAGCTGCCGAGGCGAGCCAGTAGTAAGCCCAGGCGGTTGCATGGGTCCGTTCGATGGCTGAGATTCCGGCGTTGCCAACGGCCAGATCGTCGATCGTGATGGCCCAGTTGCGCGACGATTCCGTGAATGCGAGGCCTTCACGGATGAAGTTACGCGTCAGATCGAGCGTCGAAAGGTCAGCACCACCGAACTGAGCATGTAGATCCACGTTCTTCTCGTACGCAGCCAGTAGGGCGGGTGCGTCCTCCGGCGTCCAGAGGCGCAACGTGATGGTCATGGCTCTATTGTGCCGAATGCATGGACAACGATCGATGGACGAGGCAGATCTGTCCGCCCGTTCGGCGACGGTTTCGGACGGGAACCGCTGATACGAGTTGACAGGACGAGCAACGTAGGTTGACGGCGGCGGAGGTAGCAACCAAAGTTGACACCATGGAATCGTCGCGGATCGCAGATGTCGCAGCGGATACGTCCGATCCGCGCGCCGGCCTGCGTGCGGTGGCATCACTACGGGTTCTCGCAGATTCGTTGGAACTTCGTCAGGTGGAGGCAGCTCTCCGCTCGGGAATGAACTGGCAGATTATCGCCGATGCGCTGGGCGTAACACGCCAGGCAGTCCACAAGAAGTATTCAAAGCGCGTTGATCCTTCACTTCTTTTCACCAGGAGTCGAAAATGAGCAGATTCACCCGATATGCAACGACCAGTCAGACGTTGTCGCTGGTCGCAATGGAAGAGGCATCCCGGAGGGGGCTGCGAGAGGCGGACCTCGCGGATCTGTTGCTCGCCCTGACGCTCAGCGATCAGCCCGCCGGCCGAGTTCTTCGTGAGCTGGGCATCACCATCGATGCGGGACGTGCCGCTGTGGAGGCGTACCACAATGACCAGATGGCGTCCCTAGGCATCACCACATCCCTGCCGCCGGCCGGGAACATCGTCTTCCACGAGACCGGCGGATACGAGTGGTCGAAACGTGCGTTGGATGTCATTCGGAGCGCCGGCAGGAAGGGCCGGACTGCTGATGCTACCGCCGTTCTGCGTGAACTACTCGACGAGCCAAGCGGAGTGGTGACGGACCTGCTAGTACAACTCGACACATCACCAACCAAAGTCCTCGCCGGACTCGATTCGATACCAGCAGCAGCAGCGAAGAGAACGTCACCTCCGCATCGGCGGGGTGAGCTCAGAGGCGTCAGCGAAGCCTTCATCCCTGCTCCGGTTCAAAGCGTCTGGGCGCTCCTGTCACACCCGGGCCGTGTCCCGGAGTGGGAACCATCCATCGAGGCCGTCGAGACCTCCGACACGAGTACCACCCATCAGGTTCCTACAACACACTCGACTCCTACGACAGAAGACGCAGGACAGGCCAACGATAAGCCAGAGGTGGGTGGAACGTGAATCGCCCATGCGCGAACGACCCATCCGAACGGGAAACCGCTGAAGGTGCATGACAAGTTCCGCCGTCGAGCTCTCGAACTACTGCAGGCAGCCCCACAAGCTCGGATCGTTTGGCGCTTCAGCTACCCGGATGCGACCACCAGCCCGTCGGTGATGACTTCCTTCGACCTCGCCGCGATCACGGGTGGAACGCAACTGACCATCACCATGACCTTGGCGCGATTGCCCGGCAGGCGAGCCCTCCTGAGCCTGGCCCTGCTACCCGTCCGACGATTCCTCGTGTGGATCAGACTCAACCAGATCAGCGGATCCATCAGCCGCACCTTCCGCCAGACCCGAACACCTCGAGACAGCACAGACAGGATGTGACAATCACGACACGAGCCCAGCGTTAGCTGCTAATCGCTCCCAGCGTCGCGCTGAGAGATCGCTTATTGCAAACATCGATTCACCGAGTTCTACGCACAGATCAGCGGAAGTCGGCAACCTGCCTCTCGAGCGGGACGGTACCCTCCACGACGACGTCGCCGGTGTGCTCGGTAGTGACGGTTTCGATCAGGACGATCTCGACCTCCTCGTCCGCGATCGGATTGTGCTGAACTCCGCGGGGAACGACATAGAACTGGCCCGGCGTGAGCACGACCTCCTCATCATCGGACAGCTGGATGCGTAAGCGACCGGAGATGACGAGGAACATCTCATCCTCCGCGTCGTGGGCGTGCCAGACCAGCTCACCGAGCAGCTTCGCGACCTTCACGTACTGATCATTCACGCGCCCGACAACCCGTGGGGTCCAGTGACCGTTCACTCGCCTGAGCTCAGCGGCGACATCAATTCCGTGGAGAGAAGTCATGTGTCCATCATCGGCCCCACGACGCACGTACGGCGAGTCGAACGCACCGACGATAGAAGCTCGCTCCTTCTACCAAGCAAAGATCGAACAACCCCGAACGACGTGCGACGTTCTTGTACTCGTAGTGCGAGCTGCGAAGAAGACCGTCAAGCCCCGCGCAAGGTGTTCGGAACGGCCTAGGGAGCTGATCGAGGCGGCAAGAGGGCCACGCACTCACTTCGGAGCGGTGTGAGAATCGCCTCGGCAAGGTCCTCCAGCTGTTCGAGCTGCCGGTTCTCGAGGAGGTCGAACACCTTGGCACGGACTTCCGCGACGTAACCAGGCTCCACCTCAACCAGAAGGCGCGCCCCGGATTGCGTCAGCCTCGCCAAGGTCCTCCGCGCGTCCGTCGGGTCTGTGCTACGCGCCAGGAGGCCCCGTTTCTCCAACCGGCCGACGATCCGCGACAGGTGCGACGGCGTCACGCTGGCGGTGGCGGCCAGACGGCTCATGTGGATCTCGCGATCCTCACCGAGCGACAGACAGCGCAGCACCCCGTACTCGGCGTGACTCAGATCTGCGGACCGCTCCAGGTAGGCATCCAACTCCGCGGGTAGCCACATCATCACGCCCACCAGCAACGCCCAGGTCCGGTCCTGCTGTGGGGAGAGGTGATCGGTGGACATGCTCAGAGGATACCGTTCCTTGTCGCAGAAACTAATCTGGAGTAGCGTTCCTTTCCGCGGCAAGTACTTGCCGCATCAGATCGATCAGAGAGTAGACATGTCATGCGTGCTGCCCGTTTCCACTCGTACGGAGCCCCCGACGTTCTCGTCATCGACGACGCCCCGGAACCACACGCCAGCGAGGGATCGGTGCGGATCAGGGTGCATGCCACGAGCGTGAACCCGATCGACGTCCTCCTGCGCGCCGGGCATCTCCAGCAGTTCCTGCCCCTGACCTTGCCCGCCATCCCCGGCCGGGATGCTGTCGGTGTCGTCGACGAACTTGGTCCTGGCGTGACGGACACGCAGGTAGGTGACGTGGTGTTCGGCTTGGGCGGGATCAGTGCCACCACAGCCGAATTCGCTGTCCTGACGGCGTGGAGCACTGTTCCTGAGAGCTGGTCGACGGCGCAGGCAGCCGCAGCAGGCCTCGCCTCCGCCACCGCCGCGGCCGTGATCGAAGCGTTGGGCGACCTGGACGGCAAGACCTTCCTCATCGAGGGCGCTTCAGGTGCCGTAGGCAGCGCCGCCGCAGCGTTCGCTCTCGCCGCCGGCGCCACTGTCATCGGCACGGGACGAGAGAGCAACCACCCCTACCTGGAATCACTCGGTGTTCTCCCGACAACCTATGGCCCAGGGATGGCCGATCGGGTGGCCGTCCTCGCGCCTGGCGGCGTGGACGCAGCCCTGCATTCCGCCCCGTCGAACTCGTTGCCGGACCTGCTGGGCATCGTCGGGGACACCTCCCAGGTCGTCACCGTCATCGACCAGGAGGGAGCTGCACGACTCGGCGTCAGGAGTGTGAGCGCCCGCAACGACTCAGCCCTCCTGCGGTATGCCGCCGCGCTCGGGAAGGAAGGGCTCTACACACCCCGCGTCGACCGGGAGTTCTCGCTGTCAGGCGTCATCGAGGCACATACCCTGGCCGAGAACGGCAGTGGCAAGGTAGTCATCACGCAACCCTGACCTCCCCATGGATTCGACCTCGTGAAGGGCCTCCTCGATCGGTGAGGCCCTTCGGCGTGGTTCGGACAGCTCCGACGTCGGCTGGCCCATCCGTAGAACGCGAAACGTTCCTTCCGGGAAGCGTTGCGATCATCGGCCGAGATGCATCGCTAGGCGTCCTAAGAGGACCCGTCCCATTTCCGCACACGCTGACAGTCTGCCTGCATCTCGAACTACTTCCGGGTAAGCCGTTAGAACACCACGATTGATGGCGTAAGGAAAGCTGATGATTTTGTGGCTGGAGGGCAACTCGTCGACATCGTCCAGGGTGAGACACGACAGGGTGCCTGCTTCGATGCGGCCTACACGGAGCAGATCGTCCGGGTCCCAACCTCAGCGAGGAGCCCCGGTGGCCGAGTTTCGCGCAGCGGGCCTGGGACCTTGGAGCGAGGAGCAGTTACCCCGCCCCTCGTCGTCATCGGTAGCGCGACGATCTAGGGTTGAACCTGAACGTCGGGTCGTGGGCTGGTTGAAGCAACCGATCATCGCGCTGGAGGTGTGGTGCTTCACGACCCGCTGCTCCTCGACATGAGCTGATGGGGTTAGGTGACGATGATTCGACCGGATATAGCAGTGCTTGCCCGCATCCGGACCTCCAAGGGTTCGCTCGGCCCGAGTGAGGCAAAGGTGGCTAGCGTCATCTTGGCTGATGCGGAGGAAGTAGTTGACTGGTCAACAGCGGAGTTGGCGTCAAGAGCAGGCACGTCGACAGCCACGGTGATTCGTGCCTGCCAAAGCCTCGGATTCCGCGGCTTTCAGCATCTCCGCCTCGAGCTTGCGCGGTCAGTACCTCTCTTGCCGAGAGAACAGGACGACATCGTTGGAGGGACTTTCAATGACGCCTTGGTCACTCTCCGGCTCGCGCAGGAGAGCATTGATCCTGCCCGCATCGAGACTATCGCTGAGGAGATACGAGCTGCTGCCCGTGTTGTTCTGGTCGGTAACGGGTTTTCGGGTCCTCCGCTGCAAGATTTCGCGATGCGATTGAGTACCTTGGGTCGATGGGTGGAGGCTCCTGTAGATCCACTTGCTCAACAGTTTGCCGTTCACTCCCTGAAGCCGGGCGAGATCTGCTTCGCGTTGAGTTACTCCGGGGCTAACGTACAGACGCTGCAGGCTTGTGCTGCGGCGGCAGAGCGGAACGCCCGGGTGCTCGTGGTCACCAGCTACGCGCAGTCCCCGCTGGGTCGTCTTGCAGATCTCGTCGTGTCGACAGGTCCGGTAGCTGGATCCCATGATGTCGATCCGTACCTGGCACGGCTCGGACACACGGTCGCCCTTCACGCGATCCACGCCGCAATCGGTCGCCATGTTCGGCCCGCTGAGATGTCCGACATGAGGCACGTTGTCGTAGATGCCCTAGCGGAAGGCTAGGACCCTTCAGCCGCTGTTCACATCGGAGCCACCTCGTGATCACCACGGATACAAGCCCCTGTTCGCTTCGTCCGTTGTAATGAAGTTACAAGCGTTGTGAAACGAGGTAACGGAGTGATTGGTGCAGGTAATCGAGGTCAGCGGGCTGTTCAACGTGCGCACCAGCAGTCCCGAAACCCCCTGGCTGGTGCGCTCAGGCGCTGCGGAGGGCATCACCCCTGAGGGGTCCGCCGCACTGAAAGCTCTGGGTGTGGTCCTAGTACTGGACCTTCGTGAGCCCTCTGAAGTGGGACTCGTCGTCCACGGTGTGCCTGTTCAGTCCGTGCAGCTTTACGGTACTGAACCGCCTGCCATAGGGCGCCTCGAGGAAATCTACGAATCCCTTCTGCGTGAACGCGGCCACGCCCTGACCAAGGCGGTGAGTGTGATTGCAGAGGCCAAAGGTGGCGTTCTCGTTCACTGCACGGCAGGAAAAGATCGTACTGGTCTCGTGGTCGCCCTAGCGCAACTCGCCAGCGGTATGCCGCCATCGGAGGTTATCGAGGATTACACCCTGTCGGCGCCTGAGGTGAGAGCAGCGCGTGAAGTAATTGCACTCCGCGTGGCTGATGCTGCACCGGAGACCGACCGTGCGGAGACTTTGCGACTTCACCTGGATAGTCCGCCTGAGGCGATGCAGCACGCGTTGTCCGTCATCGAAGAGCTAGGCGGTGCTGAAGCGTACCTTCTTGCTCACGGTCTCTACGCCGGGCACCTCACGACTCTTCGACGCAAGCATCGGGGAACCTGATGAGCCGGGAAACCGGTCGTTTGACGGTGCTACACCTGAGCGACATCCACGTCACCGACGAGGGCCTGCTCTATGACGCTGTCGACGGGGTGGAGCGGATCCGCACTGTGGGTGCTTATGTCAAAGAAGCGGGTATCACCCCCGAGGCAATCGTTGTCACCGGTGACCTGATACAGCGCGGACATGCGCATGCGTACCGGCGAGTGGACGATGCTTTGGCTGAATTGGCACGTGCCACAAGAGTGCCGGTGCTCACCGTCATCGGCAATCACGATGACCCTGAGCAGGCTCGGGTGCTACGTGGTCACGAGCAGGGGCACCATCGGGTGGTGCTTGTCGATGACCTGCGATTCGTCCTGCTCGATTCATCGATGGGGCGCCTCGGAGCAGAGCAAGTCGCCTGGCTTCGGGATGCCTTGCACGCTCCATATGGCGCCGGTACGGTCGTCGCCCTCCACCATCCACCGCTTGGATCCCCGCTGCCGACACTTGCGAAGGCCGGGTTACAGGATGCTGACGCTTTCCTGGATGCAGTGCGGGGCACGGACGTGCGTGCAGTCCTCGCAGGCCACTTCCACCATCCGCTGTTCGGGACCCTCGGCGATGTACCCGTCTCGGTGGGGCCCTCGCTGGCCTACCACCAGGTCATGGACGCTGGACCTGACCGGGTGAGCGGCCACGACTCGGCGATGTTCTCGCTCCTGCATCTGATGCCGGGCGGGGTCACGACGACCAGCGTGAGTCTCGATTCCCCGTCCCCTCTTTTCACCTCCCCCATCATCCGTTGACTCCAGTTAGGACATCATGACCACCGTTCGCAACGCCCTCCCTCTCGCAGTCCTCAGCATCTCGGCACTCGCATTAGCGGGTTGTTCCACGAGTGCAGCGTCAGCGCCGGAATCGACATCGGCATCTACGAGCGACTCGTCGGTAGCCGCCCTCGAGCCGGCAACGATCACCGTTTACACCTCCGAGCCCCAGGAGAAGGCCGACGAGCTTGTCGCTACGTTCAATAAGGTTCATCCTGAGGTCACTGTCGAGGTGTTCCGTGCCGGAACCGGTGATCTGACCACCAGGGTAGCCACCGAGCAGCAGTCAGGCGGCGTCCAGGCCGATGTCTTCCTCGCCGCAGATGCCGGCACCTTTGAGGACTACGCCGCAAAGGACCTGCTGTTGCAGTACACCCCAGCCGACGTCGACGCGGTCAACCGCGACGTCGTCGACCCGGAGGGTTACTATACGGGCACTCGCATCATCCCCACCGTGATCGCCTACAACACCGGGATCATCACCGAAGCACCCGAATCCTGGGCTGACCTGACCGACTCGAAGTACGCCGATCAGATCGTCATGCCGAACCCCGACGTCTCGGGTGCTGCCGCCTACAACTCGGCCGTATGGCTGAACGAGGCCGAGCTCGGTGAGGAATGGCTGACCGCCCTTGCCGACAACAACCCGGTGATCGCCGACAGTAACGGCCCAGTGTCGCAGGCGGTTGCAACCGGCGCGCAGCCGGTAGGGGTTGTGGTTGACTACTTGGTGCGTGAACTCGCCGAGCAGGGCTCGCCGATCGCCGTGTCATACCCGTCCGAGGGTGTACCGTACGTTTCCCAGCCGGTCGGCATCTTCGCTGACACGGAGGAAGTCGAGGCGTCGCAGGCGTTCGTCGACTTCCTCGTGAGCTCCGCTGGACAGGAACTCGCCGTCGAGCAGTCCTATTTGCCGGTTCGTTCCGATGTCGGTACGCCAGAGGGTGCTCCTTCCATGGAGGACATCACGATCCTCTCCCCCGACCTCGAGACCATCCGAAGCACGCAGGACTCGGCTGTTGAGACGTTCCGGAAGCTGTTCCTCTAGGTGAACAGCATTGTCTTCCCTTCCGCGGGCCCGGCACCTCGCCGGGTCCGCGGCATTTCCGGTCACAGGTTCGACGGCGTCGATGCGCTCACGATCGGGCTCTGGCTCGCGTGCAGTGTGTTCGTGCTGCTTCCCATCGCGTCGATCCTCCTGCTGGCCGGAAGCGGTAACCAGCTCTCGGTCCTCCTTCAGGGCGATGTCATCGAAGCGGGCATCAATAGTCTGGTTTCAGCATCGACATCAGCACTCCTGGCCGTCGTCATCGGTACTGCCTTCGCGATCATGCTCGACCGAACCGACCTTACCGGCCGCACTCCGCTTCGACTCCTCGCGCTCAGCCCTCTGCTCATTCCACCATTCGTCGGAGCAATTGCTTGGCTGGGGGTCGCCGGTCCCACCAGTCCTGTCAATCTTTGGTGGCGCCAGACCTTTGGCGCACCCCTGTGGTCCATATACGGAGCCGACGGCGTCATCCTGCTCTTGACGGTGCACAGCTACCCGATCGCGATGCTTATCGTGTCAGCGGCCCTCCGCCGTATTCCGACCGATCTCGAGCAGGCAGCCCGCATCGGTGGCGCCGGTCTAGGTCGAGCTATCGCCACCATCACCGTGCCGTTGCTGCGCCCGGCCCTGATGTCCTCGTTCATCCTCATTGCCGTCAGCAACCTCGCTGATTTCGGGATCCCCTCGATCATCGGGCTTCCCGAGCGGTACGTGACGCTTGCCACCCTCGTGTACCGATACCTGCAGTCCGGGATAGTCGATGAGCCTCTCGCCGTCGTTGCGACCATCGGGGTCGTGTTGCTGGTACTGGCCGTGCTGGCGCTCATCGCTGATGCCTTGCTTGGTCGGAAGAAGTGGGAACTCGATTCCTCAGCTGCGGTGATTGAACGCCTTCCACTTGGACACGCTCGGACGCCGCTGGGCGTGCTCACCTGGATCGTCGTTCTCACCGTGACGGTTCTCCCGCTGTTGGCCCTGCTCACCCAGACCCTCCTACGCGCACCCGGAGTTCCACTGACCTGGGAGAACCTGACGTTCGACCATCTGATCCGGGCGGTCACCTCGGCCAATGCGCTGACCGGTGCGGCGAACTCAATGATGCTTGCCTCTTTGGCTGCTCTCATCTGCGGAGTGCTCGGCCTGGGTATCGGCGTCGTGATCACCCGCGCGCGCAGTAAAACAACCAGTGGTTTGGGGGCGGTAGCGATGGTTCCGCAGGCTGTGCCGGGTATCGTGATCGCGGTCGCGTGGCTTGTGCTCGCGCCGTCGCTCGGCCTCTTCAATACGCCCTGGTTAATCCTCGTCGCCTACGTAACCTCTTTCACTGCGTTGGTCGTGCAGGCAGTGTCGGCACCCCTGGCAAGCACACCGGTCAGCGCTGAGGAAGCCGCCCGTGTCGCCGGAGCCGGCCGTCTGCGCGCACTGATGGATATCTCCTGCCGGATGTCCCTACCCGCGGCGGTCTCGGGTATGGTCATCGTCGCGGTGACCGCGGTGCGCGAACTCACGCTCTCGGTGCTGCTGCTCTCACCAGGATCACAGACATTGGGCGTTGCGATCTTCAACTTCCAACAGGCCGGCGCCTTCAGCACCGCGTCCGCCTGGTCACTCATCGTCGCCGTCCTCGGCATTGCCGTCATCGGGATAGCAACCCGCCGCACCTCCTGAAAGAGAGATTTCCATGGCATCTGTCACCCTCGACGCTGTATCCCTTCGCTACCGCACTGGAGCACTGGGCTTGCAGGACGTCGACCTCCATGTGAATGACGGCGAGTTCCTCGCGTTGGTTGGTCCCTCCGGCTCCGGGAAAACCACCCTGCTGCGCAGCGTCGCCGGGTTCCTCGCACCCACCACCGGGCGGGTGCTCATCGGCGACCGCGTCCTAGCGGACGGCCGCACAGCCGTGCCACCCGAGCAGCGCCAGTTGGGCATGGTTTTCCAGCAGCACGCCGTGTGGCCGCACTGGGACGTCGGACGGAACGTCGAGTACCCACTTCGCCGGGCCAGGATGCCACGAGCCGAACGCCGTCGGCGCGTCACCGAAACACTCGACCTCGTCGGTCTGGCCGACTACGAACGTCGCGACCCCGCTACCCTCTCCGGCGGGCAACGCCAACGCGTAGCCCTCGCCAGAGCACTGGTGGCTCGGCCCAGAGTGCTTCTGCTCGATGAGGCACTGTCAGCGCTGGACGAGCCACTTCGCGACCGACTACGTCTCGAACTGCACACCCTCACACGTGAACTTGGCCTTACTGTCATCCACGTCACCCACGACCGCTCAGAAGCTCTAGCCCTCGCCGATCGCGTCGCCGTTCTCGAATCCGGCCAGATCCAACAGATCGACACCCCTGGTGCCCTGCTCACACAACCGCTCACACCGTTCATCGCGCAGTTCCTGTCCGACGCGACCATCGTCGGCGGACATGTCACGGACGGTCGATTCCGAGCAACTGATCACCCGCTGGCTATCGCTGACAACCAGACGCGACGTAACGCGTCGAAGGCGAAAGCAGCGATACTTCCATCGGCCGTGCGCGTCCAGCCCAACCCGCACGGGAGTGCAGTCGTGCGTTCCTCGCTCTTCACACCCGAGGGCAGTGACCTCGTCATCGAGTGGGCAGGACTGCGACTACGAGCGAAGCTTCACGGGATACATCCCCGAGTCGGCGACCACGTCGACGTCGAGGTCACCGACGTCCTCATCTACCCGGCCTCGCCGTCGCACATCGAGGCCAGCAATGCGGAAGTAGCCGCGTGAAGCTCGCCCTCGTGCGACACGGTCGCACCGCTTGGAACCACGAACGCCGCATGCAGGGCCGGAGCGACGTGCCCTTGGACGACCACGGTCGCGAGCAGGCGGAAGCCGCCGGGCGACTGCTCGGCCGAGCCGTATGGGCCCGCGTCGTCACCTCACCTCTGGCTCGTGCTCACGAATCGGCCGCAATCATCTGCTCTCACCTACCAGGCACAGAGATGATCGTCGATGCTGACTTGCTGGAACGCGATTACGGCACTGCAGAAGGCATGAAGGTCGGGGACGCTCATGAGCAGTGGCCGCAGCAGGACTACCCCGGCGCCGAGCCTCTTATCGCCGTCGCACACCGCATGGCCGGAACCCTCCACCGCCTGTTGTCCCTTCCGGGAAGCACCATCGTCGTCTCACACGGCACAGCCCTGCGCATCGGTCTCGAGGCAGTCACCGACGATACCTGCCCCCGCATCATAAACGGAGAGGTACTCGCACTCGAGGAACACGAACCGTCCCTGCTACGCGCCAGGCGCCTTCACATCTAGGACTCGCCCGATGTCCACCACGTCCGATGTCGTACCAACACCTCGGCGATGACGTGACTGGCAAGGGCCGCAGGTAGGAGGATCACCGCACCGAGAACGTAGGGGCGCGGACCCTCGATCAGGATCTGTGCGTCCCTCAGTGCGCGCCGGGCAGCACGGCTGTACGGGGCCATCACAGCGAGCGCAGTGAACACGCCACTCGTGTAGCCGCGCAAACGCAGACTGAGACCGACGTGGGTGCAGACATGACCGTGCAGTCCTGCCAGCACGTACTGGAAGAACCGGCTTCGCCCGTCCGTCGCAATACCGTGCACCGTTGCGGCGGCGACGAGAACACCCATGAGGGCGATAGCCAGCGTCGCGCGTCTCCCATCCATTCGGGTGTGGCGAGCCAGCAGTCGGACCCAGGAGCGAGGGGAATGGTCGAGCCGGGAGGCCAGACGGTCTGCCGTCGCCGGCATCGTCATCGCTTCTTCGAGGTCGTGAATGACCCAGGCGACGAAAAGACCGACCGCTGCATGCACGGGGCTGCGGAAAGATCGTCCGGTCACGTACCCACAGTAGGCGCAGGGGCCGAGCCACTCCGGAAGAAGTCGGGCCGGTGGTCGATGACCGCGGCATCGGGTGAGGCGGGGCGGCAGGACGCACGCATTGCACAGCGTTCCTGCCGCCCCTCAGCGGCTCCGGCCCACTTCTAGACGCGAAGCCGCTGATCCCACTACATCCCCTGCTGTCCCTCAGGATCCAGCGTCACATCTCACACCCGCAAAGCTTCCCTGCAGGACGATGCACGTGCAACGCGTGCAGGCTCGACGCCGCACGGACCCGGGCAGTGGTGGTGGCGCTCCGCCACCTTGCTCAGGAGAGGCGGAGTGCACGCGGCCCATCGAGGAGAACCAGGCCCTGCTCAGGAGGTCAGATCACCGCGATAGGGTGCGCGTCCGATAGGTGGGATCTCATCGATGAGCTCATTGATGGCGTGGGCTAGCTTGTCGCACTCCAACGCAGGTAGGACGATCATCTGGTTGAGATAAGCGTCGACCTCGTACTCGTCGACGGTGCCCGTGATCGAGAAGTAGTAGAGCCATACCTCGGGCAGGGTGAGTCCGGCCTGAGCCATCGCGCGGCCGATCTGCCGACGCTGGGTGTCCTCGATGGACCTCGTCGGGTCTTCGCGATTCATTGTTCCTTGCTAGGTGTCCCGGAAGGCGTGTCGCGGCGGAGGACGGACTGCGCTAGCTCGTGCAGTGCCACACCTTCGTTGCCGGCCCTGGTCAGGAGGTAGCTGAGGGCTTCATCCTCAGCGAGATCGAGCCGTTCCATGATCACTCCGCGGGCGGTGGCGACAAGGTCCCGCACGCGCAGGGTGTCCTTGAACGCCCCGCTGATGCGCTGGGGCGTGTCACTGGCCTGGATGTGTCCGAGCAGGACCCCGGCTGACGTAGCGAGATGCGTCAGTATCTTCTGATCCTGGGCTGTGAAAGCGCCGGGGGCTGCTGCATAGATCTTCATCGCACCGATTCCGTGCGGCCCTTTCTCCAAGGGGACGCTGAAGCAGGAACGGACGCCGGTCTGTGCTGCAGCCGCGCTCCAGGCCTGCCAGCGTCGATCGGTCTCGGTGTCCTCGATGTATGTGGGCCTGCCCTCGGACCACGCACTGAGGCACGGACCGCTTGCGAGACCGTATTGGAGGTCATCGGCTCGAAGGACGAAGGAGTCCGTCGCCCCGACGCTGGTCGGCTGGTTGTCCCTGATGAGACTCACCCCGGCTCCGATCGCATGGGGAATGGCTTCCTTGGCCGCAGTTGCGAGAGCGGACACGGCCTCCTGCGCGGTCTGTTCCGTGAGCAGCAGGCCTTTCGCGCGCCCGATGATGGGTGCGATTTCCGGCAGGGAGGAGTGTTCGTCCATGAGCGTCTTTCGTTTGTTCGGCTGGTTCCCGGATCGTTAACGGCTAGGGCGTCTGGAACAGTTCCAGCAGAGCCTGTGTGATGCGAGCCTGCCCGCTGCCCTGCGTGAGCTGGCGGGCGCGGTCGATGATGTCCTGCGATACGACGACGACCTTCCGGTTCGTGGTCTGGCTTCGCTGGCTGATCCGCTCGAACGCTTCGGTGGCATCGAGGCCCGCGCGACCCATGAGGATGCCCTTGGCCTGTTCGATCACCGCTCGGCTCAGAGCCGAGGCGGCGACAGCCTCGTTGGCGATCTTCTGGGTGTCGTTGCGGATGGCGCGGGAGAGGTCGACGACCAGGGCCCATACCCCGACCGCACTCTCACCGTTCCGGATGAGATCTCCGGAGACCAGGATTTTGCGGGTGCGGCCACCGGCGTCGAGGAGGGACAGGTACGCCGAGAGGGGACCGCCCGTCGTCGTCAGTTCTTCCCAATATGCCCTTGCTGCGTCCCGATCCTGATACTCGATGTGCGACAGACCCAGGTCCAGGGTGGGCACCACATCACCGCGTGCGTACCCATGGATGCGGTACAGCTCGTCCGACCAGATCAACGTCGGAGAGTCGAAGAAGTGCTCGACGGTGCCGGTAGGGCAGTCGATGAAGGACTCGATGCTCGCGCGGACGACGTCGTCATCCAGGGTGGACGCGGGTGTTGCGGGAGGCAAGGACATGCCGTTAACCGTTCGACGTGCTCTACCCGGGCCAGCGACTTGACCCGAATCCAAGACAGAACAATAGCAAGACCGAGGGACAACCGGTGCCAGCCACGTCGTGGTTTCCCAGAAGCGACTCCTTGCCGCCTTCACCCGCGTCGGTCGGGTCCCAGGAGCATCGACAGCTCTGCCGATGGCGGTCACGGGGGTCTGCTGCCGCTCCATGCCGCTCATCCGGCCAACCCGTGCGCAGGCTACGGGCGCTCTCGAAGCTGGGCTGGACTCCCCCCGAAGGGACCCGAACTCCCCTGGAATCAGTTCCGGCGGGGACAGCGCCTGGGGCAGGACCACACCGGGCTCGGTCCGCTTCCCAAACCAATCGAACATGTGTTCTATTTAAGCCCTACAGGCGTGACGGACCGGGCGAAGGAAGAACAGACCATGACAGCACAACCGACAGCAGGCGGCGATGCTTCCACGAGGACGGGAAGTCCGGCGGGTCTGCTCCTGGACGAGCCCGCCGTTGTCCGGTTCCTGCCCTCCGGTACGCCCTTGGCATTGCGGTGGCGGGGAAGCATCTGGCAGATCATCGGTGACCCTGTCGCCTGGTCCAGCTCGAGTAGCTGGTGGGAGCCCGGTGTCACTGCGCTCGGCGGGCGGGGCAGCGTGATCACCACCCGGTTCTGGCGGTTTCAGGCCCAGACCGGACCGGCGTCCCCGGTCCTCGAGTTCGACATGAGCGCGGATCCGCGGTGGGATGACTGGCGGCTGCGGCGTGTTGCCGGAGTCGACGGGTTCTAGGTCGTTCCGGGCAGCAGCGCACCGGTGCTCATCGGATCACCGAGCAGCGGTCTCGGGTCAGCGGGTGGGGACAGGCTGTCACCGGGGCAGGAGTGCAGCGGCGCGTTCGATGACTGCATCGGCGACGTCACGCTTGGAGCCCCGCACCGCCGCCGATTGGCGTCCCGCCGCATCGAGGATGATGACCTCGTTCGTGTCCTCGCCGAAGACCAACCCCGCTCCCACGACGTTGAGCACGAGAAGATCGCATCCCTTGCGCACTAGTTTGGCTCTCGCATGCGTGAGGGGATCGGCCGTCGCATCCCCGGTCTCGGCGGCGAATCCCGCGATGACGAGCCTGTCACGCCCGCCCCGGGCCAGGACGGCCTCACGGAGGACGTCGGGGTTGCGGACCAGGGTGATGACGGGATCGGTGCCGTCGTCGTTCTTCTTGATCTTCGTCGTCACGAACTCGGCCGGCCGGAAGTCCGCCACAGCCGCTGCCATCACGAGGATGTCGGTGTCCGGAAGTGACCCGAGGACGGCGTCGCGCAGTTCCAGGGCGGATTCGACCCGGACGACGTCGCAGCCGGGCGGTGGGGGAACCTCCGCGTGGGCCAGAACGAGGGTCACGGAGGCGCCTCGGGCGAGTGCAGCTTCTGCCAGCGCCATGCCCTGTTTGCCGGACGACCGGTTGCCCAGGAAACGCACGGGGTCGAGGGCTTCACGGGTCCCCCCGGCGGAGATCGTGACGCGCCTGCCCTGCAGGTCCTGCGCCTGCCCGGCGGCGCCGGTACAGACGGCCAGGGCTGCGGCGAAGATATCGGCGGGTTCGGGAAGTCTGCCCGGGCCCGAATCGGAACCCGTGAGCCTGCCCGACGCCGGCTCGATCACGGTGATCCCACGACCCCGGAGCGTATCGACGTTCGCCCGGGTCGCGGCGTGCTGCCACATCTCCGTGTGCATCGCGGGCGCCATCACGACGGGCGCCCGCGCCATCAGCAGGGTTCCGGTGAGGAGATCGTTGGCGAGTCCGGCGGCGGCGCGGGCCAGGACGTCGGCCGTTGCGGGTGCGATGACGATCAGGTCGGCCTCGTGGCCCAACCGGACGTGGTTCACCTTGTCGACGTCGTCCCACACACTGTTACTGACGGGCTTGCCGGACAACGCCTCCCATGTGGCCGTGCCGACGAACCGCGTTGCCGCGTCCGTGGGAATCACCGTGACGTCGTGTCCGGCTTCCGTGAAAAGACGGAGGAGGGACGCTGCCTTGTAGGCTGCGATCCCTCCTCCGACACCAAGTACTACGCGCACCGGCGGTCCGTGTCCTGCTGAGCCGGCGGTACTACTCGGTGGGTTCCATCGGTGTGGAAACGAGCATGCCCTCGTTGATCTCGCGCAGTGCGATGGAGAGCGGCTTCTCGTTCAGCTTCGTGTCGACGAGCGGGCCGACGTACTCGAAGAGTCCTTCGTGGAGCTGCGAGTAGTACGCGTTGATCTGGCGGGCGCGCTTGGCCCCGTAGATCACGAGGGCGTACTTCGAGTCCGAGGCCTCCAGCAGTGAGTCGATCGGCGGGTTGATGATGCCTTCGGGCTGAGTTGACACAAATTCTCCAAATATTAGGCGGAACGGCAGCTTCAGGGCTTCTCAGCGCTGCAGCGGACGCAGTCCCATCAGTGATACGAGCTCGTCTGCCGCATGCTCCACGGTGTCGTTGACGACGGTGTGGTGGAATTCCGGCTCGGCGGCAAGTTCCAGTTTAGCGGTTTCCAGCCGCTGCTGCTGTTCCTCGGCCGTTTCCGTTCCGCGGCCGACGAGCCGGCGCACCATTTCGTCCAGCTGGAGGGGCGAGGAAGACGAAAGTGGCCTCCGGCATGGTCTCCTTGACCTGCCGGGCGCCCTGCAGGTCGATCTCCAGGAGCACCGTCCGTCCCTCGTCCATGGCGGCCTGGACCGTGCTGCGGAGTGTGCCGTAGCGGTTGCGCCCGTGGACGACGCCCACTCCAGCAACTGACCCTCGGCCACGAGCTGGTCGAACTCCTCGGACGAGACGAAGAAGTAGTGCACCCCGTGCACCTCGCCCGGTCGCGCGGGCCGGGTCGTGGCGGAGACGGAGAGCCACACCTCGGGGTAGTTGTCCCGGATGTAGGTGGACACCGTTCCCTTGCCGACCGCCGTCGGGCCTGCGAGGACTGTCAGCCGGGGCTGTGACACTGATGCTTCCTTACTTGCTGGCCGGGCCAGAGTGGTGTTGTTCGAGGTAGATCACGAGCGCCTTGCGCTGGTGGATGCCCAGCCCGCGAACGCGACGGGTAGCGGCGATGCCCACCTCGGTCATGATGAGCTGTGCGCGGACGTCGCCCACGCCGGGCAGCGCCCTGAGGAGGTCCAGGACCTTCAAGCGACCCACGGCGTCGTCGCCGTCCGGGTTCTCGATCACATCCGCCACCGAAAGCTTACCGGTCTTCAGCCGGGACTTGATGTCCGCACGCACCGCCCGGGCCGCCGTCGCCTTCTCGCGGGCCTGCGTACGTTCGACATCCGTCAATGGCTTCAGGCTCACTGGT
Source organism: Vibrio cholerae (assembly GCA_009728235.1). GTDB lineage: Bacteria > Actinomycetota > Actinomycetes > Actinomycetales > Micrococcaceae > Arthrobacter_D. The sequence goes on from WNZI01000002.1 coordinate 39,441, forward strand.
GCTCCCTGCACTGGACGGCACCACGGAGGGCGGCGACCGCTCGTCGTCTGGATGGGTCAAGGACAGTTCGTCGTTCCTAGGGGGGTGGGACTGAACCGAACCTACCGGGCGCGGACCTGCAAAATCAATGGAGCGCCAGTTCGTCCCGTGTCCGCTCCGCCGCGTCATGCAGCTGCGAGGGCCGGGGCCCCGCGTCGAGGACGCACGGCTCGATGTCGGCAGGACCGACGGCAGCGCCGCGCCGAACGTCTCCCGCAACTCCTCCGCACCCGCACCCTGGGCTCCGACTCCTGGCGCGAGGATGGGCCCGTTGAGCCCGGGCAGGTCGAGTCCCAGCCGCTCGGCCGCGTCGCCGACGGTAGCACCGACGACGAGGCCCACGTGCCCCGATCCGGGACCTGCGTTCTCGGCGGCCGCGGCGCTCGCGATCGACCGGGCGACGGACGCGCTTCCACCGACGTGCTGCACCGTCCGACCCTCGGGATTCGAGGTCAGCGCGAGGACGAACACGCCACGCCCGGTCGCAGCAGCGAGGTCGAGAGCGGGGCGGAGCGACTCGAACCCGAGGTAGGGGTTGAGCGTGACGGCGTCGGCCGCAAGGGGACTCCCCTCCCCCAGCCAGGCGTCGGCATAGGCCTGCATCGTGGACCCGATGTCGCCGCGCTTGGCATCCGCGATCGTCAGTACCCCTGCGGTTGCCGCCCGCGCGAGCAGGAGCTCCAGAACCGCCACACCCCGGGACCCGTGCCGCTCGTAGAGCGCCACCTGCGGCTTCACCGCGACCGCCACGGACCCGACGGCGTCGAGCACGGTCAGTGAGAAGCGCTCCAGGCCTGCGGGTGTGTCCTCGAGGCCCCAGGAGTGCAGGAGCCCCGGATGAGGGTCGATGCCAACGCACAGTGCCCCCTTCGCTGCCCGTGCCGCGGCCAGCCGTTCCCCGAAGGGGACCCGCTGCATCCCGGCCCCGGCCTCAGGAGGCATCGCGGGCTTCGGTGGAGGCGCGGAGGTTCGCGGCATGCTCCTGGAGGCTCGTCACGGACCACTCGTAGGACCGCATGGCCTCGATCGCCTGCACCGCGGCCCCCACCTCGGGGATGGTGGTGATGACCGGCAGGCCGTAGGAGGTGGCGGCGGCCCGGATCTCGTACCCGTCACCGCGCGCCTGGCCTCCCGACGGGGTGTTGATGATCATGTCGATCCCACCCTCCGTGATGAGGTCGACGACGGTTCCCTGGCCTTCGCCGGCACCCTCGGCCACCTTCCGCACGGTGGTCGCCTGGATACCGTTGCGCCGGAGCACGTCCGCGGTGCCTCCCGTCGAGACGATCTCGAACCCCAGGTCGACGAGGCGCTTGACCGGCATGATGATGGCGCGCTTGTCCCGGTTCGCCACGGAGACGAAGACCTTGCCCTCGGTGGGCAGCGCCGCATTGGCAGCGGCCTGGCTCTTGGCGAAAGCCGTGTCGAAGTACTTGTCGATGCCCATGACCTCACCGGTGGACCGCATCTCAGGACCCAGCAGAGAGTCCACGACCGTGCCCTCGGGCGTGCGGAACCGGCTGAACGGCAGCACGGCCTCCTTGACGGACACCGGCGCGTCGAGCGGCAGGGACCCGCCGTCACCCCGGGCCGGGAGCAGGCCCCGCTCGCCGCGGAGCTCGGCGATGGTGACCCCGGTGCCGATGAGGGCGGCGCCCTTGGCGAGCTGCACGCCGGTGGCCTTGGAGACGAAGGGAACCGTCCGGGAAGCCCTCGGGTTCGCCTCGAGCACGTACAGGACGTCGGAGGCGAGGGCGAACTGGATGTTGATGAGTCCGCGCACCCCGACCCCCTCTGCGATCGCGAGCGTCGCCTCACGGACACGCTGCAGGACGTCCGCGCCCAGGGTGATGGGCGGCAGCACGCAGGCGGAGTCGCCGGAATGGATACCGGCCTCCTCGATGTGCTCCATGATCCCGCCGAGGTACATCTCGGTGCCGTCGTAGAGCGCGTCGACGTCGATCTCGATGGCGTCCTCGAGGAACCGGTCGATCAGCACCGGATGCGCCTCGGTGATCTCCGTGGCGTTGGTGATGTAGCGGGAGAGGTTCGCCTCGTCGTAGACGATCTCCATGCCGCGTCCCCCCAGCACGTAGGAGGGGCGGACCAGCACCGGGTAGCCGATGTCATCGGCGATCTTCTTGGCGTCCTCGAAGGACACCGCGGTGCCGTTCTTCGGGGCGATCAGGCCACCGGCGTCGAGCACGCGGCTGAAGGCGCCGCGGTGCTCGGCGAGGTCGATGGCCTCCGGTGAGGTGCCGAGGATCGGGATCCCGGCGTCCGCCAGCTCCTGAGCCAGCTTGAGCGGGGTCTGGCCGCCGAGCTGGACGAACACGCCGAGCACTCCCCCGGTCCGCTGCTCGGCCGCGATCACCTCGAGGACGTCCTCCAGGGTGAGTGGCTCGAAGTACAGGCGCGTCGAGATGTCGTAGTCCGTCGAGACGGTCTCGGGGTTGCAGTTGATCATGACGGTCTCGTAGCCGGCCTCGCGCAGCGCCATCGTGGCATGCACGCACGAGTAGTCGAACTCGATGCCCTGCCCGATCCGGTTGGGACCGGATCCGAGGATGATGATCGAGGGCTTCTCGTGCTGCTCCACCTCGTCCTCCTCGTCGTAGGACGAGTAGTGGTACGGCGTGTAGGCGGCGAATTCGGCGGCGCAGGTGTCCACGGTCTTGTACACCGGCCGGATGCCGAGGGCGTGCCGCACGCCGCGCACCACGGCGTCCGGTGTGTGCGTCAGCGAACCGATCTGCTCGTCCGAGAAGCCGTGCCGTTTGGCCAGCCGCAGCACGTCCTCCGTCAGGTTCGGGGCCGTGCGTACCTGCTCGGCGACCTCGTTGAGGAGGACGAGCTGATCGAGGAACCAGGGGTCGATGCCTGTCGCCTCGTACAGACGCTCCACGCTCGCCCCGCCGAGCAGCGCGCGCTGCACCTGGGACAGGCGCTCCGTGGTGGGGCGCTTCGCCGCTTCCACGAGTGCGTCCACCTCGTCCTCCGCCACGGGCGCATAGGACAGCTGCGATCCCTTCTGCTCCAGCGAACGGAGCGCCTTCTGCAGGGCCTCCGTGAAGTTGCGGCCCATCGCCATGGCCTCGCCGACGGACTTCATGGTCGTGGTCAGCGTCGGGTCCGCGGCGGGGAACTTCTCGAATGCGAACCGCGGGACCTTCACCACCACGTAGTCGAGGGTCGGTTCGAACGACGCCGGGGTCTTCAGGGTGATGTCGTTCGGGATCTCGTCGAGGGTGTAGCCGAGCGAGAGCTTCGTCGCGATCTTGGCGATGGCGAAGCCCGTGGCCTTCGACGCGAGGGCGGAGGAACGCGAGACACGCGGGTTCATCTCGATCACGACGACGCGGCCGGTGCCGGGCTCGACGGCGAACTGGATGTTGCAGCCACCGGTGTCGACGCCCACCTCGCGGATCACGGCGATGGAGATGTCCCGGAGGCGCTGGTACTCCCGGTCCGTGAGGGTCAGTGCCGGCGCCACGGTGATGGAGTCGCCGGTGTGCACGCCCACGGGGTCGACATTCTCGATGGAGCAGACGACCACGACGTTGTCGTTCTTGTCGCGCATCATCTCGAGCTCGTACTCCTTCCACCCGAGGATGCTCTCCTCGAGGAGGACCTCGCTCGTGGGGCTGTACTGCAGGCCCTGCCCGACGATGCGGCGGAGGTCCTTCTCCGTGTACGCGAGACCGGAGCCGAGACCACCCATCGTGAAGGACGGCCGAACCACCATCGGGTACCCGAGGTCGTCCGCGGCCGCGAGGGCCTCGTCGATGGAGTGGATGATCGCCGAACGGGCTGATTCCGCTCCGCAGCGCTCCACGACGCCCTTGAACTTCTCGCGGTCCTCGCCGAGTTCGATCGCGGCGATGTTCGCGCCGATCAGCTCGACGCCGTACTTCTCCAGCACGCCGTTCTTGTCCAGTGCGATCGCGGTGTTGAGCGCGGTCTGACCCCCGAGGGTCGGGAGCAGGGCGTCGGGGCGTTCCTTCTCGATGATCTTGGCGACGACGTCGGGCGTGATGGGCTCCACGTAGGTGGCATCCGCGAACTCGGGGTCCGTCATGATCGTGGCGGGATTGGAGTTCACGAGGATGACGCGCAGGCCCTCCTCGCGCAGGACACGCAGCGCCTGCGTTCCCGAGTAGTCGAATTCGGCGGCCTGCCCGATGACGATCGGCCCGGAGCCGATGACCAGGACGCTCTTGAGGTCGGTTCTGCGGGGCATCAGTTCTCTTCCTGCGTTGTGCTGCTCAGTGGTGTCGGGCTGTGCCGGGGCTGCGTGCCGGTCACCTTGGACCCGTGGGTTCCGAGTTCCGCCGCTGCCGCATCGGCGAGTGCCTCCGATTCGGAGTGCGCGTCGAGGGCGGAGGCCAGTGCGGCGTTGCCGGAGCCGGGCTCGTTCTTCTCCGCCAGCAGCAGCGTGATGAAGCGGTCGAAGAGGTACGCCGAATCGTGGGGACCGGCCGCGGCTTCCGGGTGGTACTGGACCGAGAACGCGGGCAGGTCCAGGCACGCCAACCCCTCGACGACGTCGTCATTGAGGCTCACATGGCTCACCTCGACCCGCCCGTAGGACCCGGCGGGCGCCTCGACCGCGCCGTCCAGCGGAGCATCGACGGCGAAGCCGTGGTTCTGCGACGTGATCTCGACCTTGCCGGTCCGCCGATCCAGGACCGGCTGGTTGATCCCGCGGTGCCCGTAGCGGAGCTTGTAGGTCCCGAACCCGAGTGCGCGTCCCAGGATCTGGTTGCCGAAGCAGATACCGAAGAACGGGATGCGCTCGTCGAGGACACGCCGGAGGAGGTCCACCTGCGCGTCAGCCGTCGCCGGATCGCCCGGACCGTTGGACATGAAGACTCCGTCGGGCCGGACGGCCACGACGTCGTCGAAGGAGGCTCCGGCCGGCAGGACCACGGTGCGCACGCCGCGCTGGGCGAAATGCTTGGGTGTCATGGCCTTGATGCCGAGGTCCAGGGCCGCGATCGTGGCGACGGTCTCCCCCGTCCAGCCGTGGTCGGCCGGTTCGACGACGTATGTCTCGTCGATGCTGACCTCCTCTGCGAGGCGGCGCCGCCATGGCCGGCTGCGCGAGGACCTTCTCGACCAGCTGCTCGGTGGAGAGGGACGCCTCGGCTCCCGAGAAGATCCCGGCCCGCATGGCGCCGCGCTCCCTCAGGTGCCGTGTGATGGCGCGCGTGTCGACACCCTCGATCCCGACGACGCCCTGCTCGCGCAGCTGGTCGTCGAGGCTCTGCTCGGAGCGCCAGTTCGACGGCCTGCGGGCCGCGTCGCGGATGATGTAGCCGGCCACCCAGATGCGCCGGGACTCGGCATCGTCCGCGTTGACGCCCGTGTTACCGATGTGCGGTGCCGTCTGGACGACGAGCTGGCGCGCGTAGGACGGATCGGTGATGGTCTCCTGGTAGCCGGTCATCCCGGTGGCGAAGACGGCCTCTCCCAGTGCGGTGCCCTCGGAGCCGTAGGAACGGCCGCGGAAGGTCCGGCCGTCCTCGAGCACGAGCACCGCGGGTGCCTGTCGGTTGGTCTGTGCCGTGGTCGGAGCGAGGCTCACTGCTGTTCCCTGCCTTCGGGGGTCGGTGGATTTCGGTGGTTCAGCGATGGGGTGGACGGGTCCGGCGCGTCGGCCGGCACGAGCGCCGCGACGGCGGCCACGAGCTGTGCCTTCGAGGCGGCGTGGCGCGTCCGGAACCCGGTGTCGACGCGTTCGGTGCCCAGGCGCCAGGTGATCACGACGAGGCCTTCCTTCTCGACGAACTTGCCCGTCATGCCACTGGCGAGGTGCACCGCGGTGAGGTCGGCGCGGGGGATGTAGACGGTGCGGGCTCCCGAGCGGGTGATCAGCAGACCGCCGGCATGGACGGCGGCCACCGCGTTTCCGCGAAGGCCCAGCCCGTGCACCGCGATGCGATCGAGCCAGTCCCCCGCGGTGGTCGTCGCGACGTACTGCCCCTCGGCCTCGAAGAGTGCGGGTCCGGGGTCCGCCGGTGCCTGCGGGGGCGCGGGGACGTCGGCCTGCCGCCGGAGCCGGTTCCGCCAGCCCAGGCCCATCAGCGCCACGACGACGAGGATGATGGCTATGGTCAGGGCCACCCAGCCTAGATATTCCATGCCGGCACCTCCGTCGACGCTGCGGCGGATCCGCGCGGGGTGGCGAGGCGTCCCTCGAGGACGGTGGGGTGTCCCCCGTAGAAGGTCGCCCGCACGCTGCCGGGCAGCTCGAGCCCGCGAAAGGGGCTGTTGCGGCCCTTCGTGGCCATGGTCGCGGGATCGACCGTCCACCGCGCGGCAGGATCGACCAGGATGAGGTTGGCCGGCTCGCCGGCGGCCAGCGGACGGCCCTGGTGCCCGAGCCGGCCGATCCGGGCCGGGGTCACCGACGTGACCCGGGCGAAGCCCTCCCAGTCGAGCAGTCCCGTCTCCACCATGGCGTGCTGCACCACGGACAGCGCGGTCTCGAGGCCCGTCATGCCCATGGCAGCCTGGGCCCACTCGCACTCCTTGTGTTCGCTGGGATGCGGTGCGTGGTCGGTTCCGACGACGTCGATCGTCCCGTCGGCCAGAGCTGACCGCAGCGCCTGCACGTCCTCCGACGTGCGCAGAGGCGGATTGACCTTGTAGACGGGGTCGTAGCTGCGCACCAGTTCGTCGGTCAGCAGCAGGTGGTGAGGTGTGACCTCGGCCGTGACGTCGATGCCGCGCGCCTTGGCCCAGCGGATGATCTCCACCGATCCGGCCGTGGACACGTGGCACACATGCAGCCGGGACCCCACGTGCTGAGCCAGCAGGACGTCTCGGGCGATGATGCTCTCCTCGGCCACGGCCGGCCAGCCCGTCAGACCCAGGACGGCCGAGACGTTCCCCTCGTTCATCTGGGCGCCTCCGTCAGGCGCGGCTCCTGGGCGTGCTGCGCGATCACGCCGTCGAACGCCTTGACATACTCGAGGGCACGGCGCATCAGCACCGGGTCGTGGACGCAGACGCCGTCGTCGGAGAAGACGCGGACGGACGCACGTGACTCGGCCATCGCCCCGAGCTCCGCGAGGCGTTCGCCGCCGAGACCGACGGTCACGGCGCCGACGGGACGGACCTCGACCCACCCCGAGGCGAGACCGAGACGGTACACCTGCTCCACAACTCCGGCAGTGTCTGCGACGGGCGAGCTGTTGGCCATGGCGTGGATCGCGGTGAATCCGCCCAGTGCCGCTGCCCGCGAGCCGGTCTCGACGGTCTCGGCATCCTCCCGGCCCGGTTCGCGGAGGTGCGTATGGAGGTCGACCATCCCGGGCAGCGCGACGAGCCCCTCGGCGTCGACGGTCTCGACGCCGGCGGCCGCCTCGCTCGCTGCGGACGGCCCGACGGCGGCGATGACGCCGTTCCGGAGCAGGAGGTCCTGCGCGGCCCCGCCGAGGATCGCAGCCTTCAGGATGAGGTACTCGGTGGGCGTGCTGGCATCGGTGGTCACTGTGCAGGGCCTTCCGGGGTGGTGGGGCTCGATCGTGGAGGATCCGACGGAGCATCGGACGGTCCGTCGTCGTGCTGGTCCCCGGACAGCAGCAGGTAGAGCGCCGCCATCCGGACCGAGACGCCGTTGCGTACCTGTGCGAGGACGGTGGACCGGGGAGAGTCGGCTGCCGCGGAGGAGATCTCCAGCCCGCGGTTCATGGGTCCGGGGTGCATGATCACGGTGTCGTCCAGGCCCATGGTGTCGAGCAGGGCGAGGCGGCCGTCGTCGAACCCCCAACGCCGCGAGTACTCCCGCGTGGAGGGGAAGAAGGCGGCGTTCATACGCTCGGCCTTGGCAGTCTCAGCATCATCACGGCGTCGGGCCGCTGGGCGAGGGCGTCGTCGAGGTTGTAGAAGACGGTGCAGGGCCAGGCGCGACGCGACGGGGAGGAGCGTCGGCGGCCCCGCGAGCAGGACCTCCGCGCCGAGCGTTGTGAGGAGCCAGACGTTCGAGCGGGCCACCCGGGAGTGGAGGACGTCCCCGACGATCAGTACCTTCATCCCCGCCAGCGTGGTGCCCGTGGAGGGTGTGCCCCCGAGCCGTGCCCAGTGCCGACGGAGGGTGAAGGCGTCGAGCAGCGCCTGAGTGGGGTGCTCGTGCGTGCCGTCCCCCGCGTTCACGACGGCCGCATCGATCCATCCTGAGGCCGCGAGCCGTGCGGGTGCACCGGAGGCCGGATGACGGATGACGACGGCGTCGGCGCTCATCGCCTCGAGCGTCTGCGCCGTGTCCTTCAGTGATTCGCCCTTCGAGACCGACGAACCCTTCACGGCGAAGTTGATGACATCGGCGGACAATCGCTTGGCGGCCGCCTCGAACGAGATGCGCGTGCGTGTCGAGTCCTCGAAGAACAGATTGACCACGGTGCGTCCGCGCAGCGCGGGGAGCTTCTTGATCTCACGCCGGCCCACCGCTGCCATCTCCTCGGCGACATCGAGCAGCCGGAGCGCGTTCGGTGCCGACAGGTCCTGCGTGCTGAGCAGGTGCTTCACGCCCGATCCTCGATGACGACCTCGTTGACCGCGGATCCGCCGATCAGGTCGATCTCCGCAAGATGCACGCGAACGCGTTCGCGCGACGACGTCGGCAGGTTCTTGCCGACGTGGTCCGCCCGGATCGGCAGTTCCCGGTGGCCCCGGTCCACGAGGACCGCCAGCCGGACGAAGCGCGGCCGTCCGAGGTCGGCGAGGGCATCCAGGGCCGCCCGGATGGTCCGTCCCGAGTAGAGGACGTCGTCCACGAGGACCACGACCTTGTCGTCGATGCCGGACGGCGGGAGCTGCGTCGCAAGGGGCGAGCGGGTGGGGTTGCGCCGGAGGTCATCCCGGTACATCGTCACATCGAGCTGACCCGTGATGAGGTCCGGGTCGACGCTGGCATCGACGGCGGCGATCTTCATCGCGAGCCTCTGCGCCAGGGGGAAGCCCCTGCGCGGTATGCCGAGGAGGACGAGGTCACGGGAGCCCTTGTTCGCTTCGAGGATCTCGTGGGCGATACGCGTCAGTGCGCGGTCTATGTCTGCTTCTGCGAGAACAACGCGCTTGTGGATGCCGGATTCTGAGGCAGGCACGGTCATAACACGCTTCCTCCTTCCCCGCCTCACTGGACGGAATTTAAAGGCTGGTTGCGCCTCCAAAACTACCACAGCGCCGGTTGCACCTAGGGTTGCAGCATGGCTATGAACAACCAGGGGGCGCGCCCGCGCGGCCCCCAGTGGAACGGTACCCGGGGCTACCCGCAGTCGCCCGAGAGCCACGAGCAGTCCGTCGCTCATGCAGGCTGGTGGAGTGCAAGCACGGCGAAGCACCACCACTCGACGCCCACCCGCACCAGCGGTCATGCGTTCCACCCGGTGTGGAACCGGCCTGCCCCACGTCGCGGCGGGGTGCTCAACGTCCTGCTCGTCATCCTCGCGGCGCTCGTCGTCGCAGGGGTCCTGCTGCTGCTCTCGCTCTCACTCGGACCGTCGGCTTTTCTGCTCTGCGGCATCCTCGCCCTCGTACCCCTGGTCATCTGCCTGCTGGGCCTGCGCTGGATCGATCGCTGGGACCCGGAACCACGCGGTGCCCTGCTCTTCGCTTTCCTCTGGGGTGCGGGAGCATCCGTCGCGGTCACCCTGCTGCTGGGCAGCTACGTGGTGGAGCTCCTGGGCGAGGCCCTGACCACCACCTCACCCGAGGTCATCGGGCCGGTCCTGCAGGCGCCGCTCGTCGAGGAGTTCGCCAAGGGCCTCGGTGTCCTCATCCTCGTGTACACCCGGCGCAGCCACTTCGACGGTCCCGTCGACGGCATCGTCTACGCCGGAACGGTCGCAGCGGGCTTCGCCTTCACCGAGAACATCCTCTACTTCGGCTCCGCCGTCGTGGAATCGGGCACGGCCGGCGCCCTGGTCAGTGTCTTCATCCTGCGGGGGCTCTTCTCGCCCTTCGCGCACGTCATGTTCACCTCCCTGCTCGGCTTCGTCCTCGGCCTCGCGCTCAGTCGTGGAGGCGGCAATGGCCGGATCCTCGGCGCCTTCGTCGTCGGGCTTCTCCCGGCGATGGCAGGTCACATGCTCTGGAACGGCGGCACGCTCGTCCTGTTCCACGACTTCTTCCTGTTCTACGTCGTCGTCCAGGTGCCGTTGTTCATCGCCGCCGTGATAGCCGTCGTGCTCCTCCGCCGCTCCGAACGGCGCCTGACCGAGGCGCGCCTCGGCGACTATGCCCGCGCGGCTGGTTCACTGCCGAGGAGGTGCACATGCTCGCCACCCGTCCGGGTCGGTCGCAGGCGCTGGCCTGGGCCCGGTCCGTGGGTGCCGGGCAGGACATGCGCGCCTTCATCCGCACGGGCGCGCGCATCGCCTACACGCGGCAGCGCATGCTGGGTGGGCGCCGCGACGCCGACTACGCAGCTGAGGAGCGGAGCCTGCTGGAGGAAGCGACGCAGCGCCGAGCGAGGATCTTCCAGCTCGCCTCCGCCGCGCGCTGACCCTGGCCCGACAAACAGCTGTGGCGGGTGTCCGAGGACACCCGCCACAGCACGACGGCCCGCGGAAGGGCTACGCGAGCAGGGTCGGCTTGAGCTGCTGCAGCCGGCCGAGGAGTCCGTTCACGAACTTCGGGGACTCGTCGGTGGAGAGCATCTTGGCGAGCTCGACGGCCTCACTGACCGCGACGCCGTCCGGCACGTCGTCGTTGTAGAGGAGCTCCCAGCTGCCGATCCGCAGGATCATGAGGTCCACCGCCGGCATGCGGTCCAGCGTCCAGCCCTGCGAATACGTGCTCAGGAACTCGTCGATCTGCTCCCGGCGTTCCAGGACGCCTTCGACGACGTCCACCGTGTAGTCCGCGATGACCATGTCCGTCTTCTCACGGCGCGCGCGGATGACCTCGAGCGCCGGCATGTCCCGCTGGGTCGACTCGAAGAGGATGTCCAGGGCCCGGCGCCGGCCTTGCTGCGTGCACTCACTCGTTGACGCGTCCCAGGTACTCACCGGTCCGGGTGTCGACCTTGACCTTGGTGCCGTTGCCCAGGAACAGGGGGACCTGGATCTCGTGCCCGGTCTCCACGGTGGCCGGCTTGGTGCCGCCGGTGGAGCGGTCGCCCTGCAGCCCGGGCTCCGTGTAGGTGATCTCCAGGGTCACGGACGCCGGGAGTTCGACGTACAGAGGGGACCCCTCGTGCATGGCGATCGTGGCCATCTGGCTCTCGAGCATGAAGTTCGCGGCGTTGCCGACCGTCTTGCCGGGCACGGTGATCTGGTCGTAGTCGGTGGTGTCCATGAAGACGAAGTCCTCACCGTCCTTGTACAGGTACTGGTAGTCACGGCGGTCGACGGTGGCCGTCTCGATCTTCAGTCCCGCGTTGAAGGTCTTGTCGACGACCTTGCCCGAGAGGATGTTGCGAAGCTTCGTGCGGACGAAGGCGCCACCCTTGCCGGGCTTGACGTGCTGGAATTCGAGGACGTTCCAGAGATTGCCTTCGAGCTTCAGCACAGTGCCGTTCTTGATGTCGTTCGTGGTCGCCACAGATTCACTTTCGTCGGTTTCGCGGATGGATGGGCCGGCCGAGGCACAGCGGGCGCGCGGAAGCGCGCCAAAAGTCCAGATCCCAGTCTACCCTCTGCGGCGCGCAGGCCGATCGGCCGGACCGGGCGTCGGGTCGGTGGCCGACCGTCAGGATGCGATCTCCTGATAGGCGGCGAAGAGGAGCGAGGTGTCGGGCACCTCGAGCATGCCCGGCCGGCCGATCCCGTCCAGCACGACGAACCGGAGGAGGTCACCGCGGGACTTCTTGTCGCGCCGCATCCCGTCGAGGAGCGCGGCCCAGCGATCGCGCCGGTAGGTGACGGGCAGTCCGAGGGTCTCGAGGATACTGCGGTGGCGATCGGCCTCGGCGTCGCTCAGGCGTCCGACCATGCGGGAGAGCTCGGCGGCGAACACGAGACCCACGGAGACGGCTGCTCCATGGCGCCACGAGTACCGCTCGGCGAGCTCGATGGCGTGTGCGAGCGTGTGCCCGTAGTTCAGGTACTCACGCCGGCCCGACTCCCGCAGGTCCTCCGACACGACCTCCGCCTTGACGCGGATGGCACGCTCGACGAGGTCGCGCAGGACGGGCGAGGCTGCGTCCGTCGCCGCTGCGGTGTCCTGCTCGAGAAGGTCGAGGATCACCGGATCCGCGATGAAACCGCACTTGACGACCTCGGCAAGGCCGGTCACCAGTTCGTTCTTCGGCAGCGTGCCCAGCGCGTCGAGGTCCACGAGGACGGCCGCGGGCGGATGGAACGCGCCGACCAGGTTCTTGCCCTCCGCCGTGTTGATACCCGTCTTCCCGCCCACGGCGGCATCCACCATCGCGAGCAGACTGGTGGGCAGGTGGACGACGCGGACGCCGCGCAGCCAGGTCGCGGCGACGAATCCCCCGAGGTCCGTGACGGCTCCTCCGCCGACCGTCACGACGGCGTCCGAGCGCGTGAAGTCGTTCTGGCCGAGCACCTGCCAGCAGAAGGCGGCCACCTGGATGTGCTTGCCCTCCTCGGCGTCGGGGATCTCCGCCGTGACGGCGGTGAATCCCGCCTCGGCCAGCTCGTCGCGGACCGTGTCCCCCGTGGCCCTGAGCGCCCGGGGATGGATGACCAGGACACGGCGGACACGCTCGCCGAGAATCGCCGGGAGCCGATCGAGGAGGCCCCTGCCCACCACGACGTCGTAGGTGTTCTCGGTGGTGGTCCCGGTGACCGGGATGATCGTCGCTGCGTCAGTCGCCATGGGTGTTCGTCCCGCTTTCGTGGTTCAGATGGTTCGTTGGGGTCGCCCCGGTGACTCCTGCCGGTCCGCCGTCGGCCTCCAGCGCGGCCAGGACCGCTCTTGTCACCGCACGGACCGGTTGCCCGCGGGTGTCGACGACGATGGACGCCAGGGAGGTGTAGAGCGGTCGCCGCTGATCGTAGAGTTCCTGCCAGCGGTCCTCCGGCCGTCCCGCGAGCAGGGGACGGCCCGTATCACCACTGATACGCTGCCGGACGCTCGCGAGGTCGGTGTCGAGGAACACCACGGTCGCGGATCGGAGCAGTGACCGGGTGCCCTCGTGCAGTACGGCTCCCCCACCGAGCGAGAGGACGACGTCGTCCGACTCGAGCGCTTCGCGCACCACCTCCGCCTCCAGGTTGCGGAAGGCCTGCTCACCCTGGCTGGCGAAGATGGTGCTGATGGGGCCGTGCCGCTCCACGATCACCCGGTCCGAGTCGATGAACCGGGACCCCGTCCGCTGTGCGACCAGCCGACCGACCGCGGATTTGCCCACGGCCATCGGACCGGTGAGGACCACACGGCGCCTCGGCTCCATCAGGCTCCGGCGGAGCCGAGGAACTCCGGGATGTTCTCGAGATAGCTCCGCAGGTTCCGTGCGGTCTCTGCCAGGGAGTCCCCGCCGAACTTCTCGGTGACCGCTTCGGCGAGCACCAGTGCCGTCATGGCCTCGGCGACGACCCCGGCTGCCGGAACGGCGCACACGTCCGAGCGCTGGTGGTGCGCGCGTGCTGCGGCTCCCGTGCTGACGTCCACGGTGCGCAGGGCGCGCGGGACGGTCGCGATGGGTTTCATGGCCGCTCGGACCCGGAGCACGTCGCCGATGCTCATGCCGCCCTCGATCCCCCCTGCTCGATTACTGGCCCGGGCGATCTTGCCGTCCCCGTTCCGGACGATCTCGTCGTGTGCGGCGGTCCCCCGCCGGGCAGCCGTCTCGAAGCCGTCACCGACCTCGACTCCCTTGATGGCCTGGATGCCCATCAGCGCGGCGGCGAGGCGCGAATCGAGCCGTCGGTCCCAGTGCACGTAGCTGCCCAGTCCCGGTGGCAGCCCGTAGGCGACGACCTCGACGACGCCGCCGAGCGTCTCGCCCTCCTTGTGGGCGGCGTCGACCTCGGCGACCATCGCGTCCGAGGTGTCCCGGTGGAAGCAGCGCAGCGGGTCGGCGTCGAGCGCGATGACATCGGTCGGCCGGGGCAGGGGTGCGTCCTCGGGTACCGAGACGGATGCGATGGAGACGGTGTGGCTGACGAGCCGGATGCCGAGTCCCTCCAGGAACTTCGCGGCGACCGTTCCGAGGGCCACCCGCGTGGCCGTCTCGCGTGCACTCGCCCGTTCGAGCACCGGACGGGCCTCCTCGAAGCCGTACTTCTGCATCCCGGTGAAGTCCGCGTGGCCCGGGCGGGGCCTCGTCAGTGGAGCGTTGCGGGCGGATGCCGCGAGCTCGGCGGAGTCGTCCTCCCCGAGCGGGTCGGCGGACATGATCTTCTCCCACTTCGGCCACTCCGTGTTCGCGACCTCGATGGCGACCGGACCGCCCTGCGTGAGTCCGTGCCGCACTCCGCCGATGATGCGGACCTGGTCCTGCTCGAACTTCATCCGGGCGCCCCGGCCGTATCCCAACCGGCGCCGGGCGAGGGCCTCCTGGATGTCGATGCTCGTGATGCCCACTCCCGCGGGCATTCCCTCGATGATCCCGACCACGGCGGGGCCGTGCGATTCTCCTGCCGTCAACCAACGCAACATGACGTCCATACTGCCATGCAGGACGGGAGGCATCAGCGCCGGGCTACGCCCACGGCGTCACACATCGCACCCAGCACCGGGGTGCGGTCCTGCGGGACCTCGGGGAAGAAGAGCCGCACCTGCTCCACGGCCTGGTGCAGGAGCATGTCGAGGCCGGGTACGATCGTCCCGCCGGCAGCCTCCCAGGCGGCGGCGACTGCGCTCGGCCAGGGATCGTAGGCCACGTCGAGCAGGGTTCCGTCGGTCCTGAAGCGGGAGCCGTCGGAGAGGTCGGCGGCCAGCGGATCGGCGGCGCGGGGCGGGAGCGTGGACACGACGACGTCGGCGTCCCGGAGCGCACCGGCTGCCTGCCGCCACTGACCGAGCTCCACCGCGACACCCAATGCCGCTCCGATCCGCACCAGATCCGCCGCCGCACCAGGACGCCGGACCAGTACGCACACACCGGACGCACCGAGGTCGGCGAGGCCCGCGACAGCGGCGGCAGCCGTCCCGCCGCCTCCGAGGATGACTGCCCGTTCCGGCCGGCGCACACCTGCTCCCGCCAGGGCGTTCGCCACACCGGCGACGTCGGTGTTGTGCCCGACGAGCCGTGCGGGGGCTCCGCCTCCCCCGCTGATGACCAGGGTGTTCACCACCCCGAGCACGCGCGCGAGGTCCGAGGTGTCATCGGCCAGGCGGGCGACGGCGGCCTTCAGCGGCATGGTGACGGACAGTCCCCGCCACCGGGGATCCCGCCTCACGTCGCCGACGAAGCCCTCCAGCGTGGCCTCCTCGACCTCGACGGCCACGTAGTCGCACTCGATGCCCAGCAGGCGGTAGGCGGCTGCATGCAGCAGGGGCGACTTCGAGTGTCCGATCGGCGAGCCGATCACCGCGGCGCGGAACCCTGGTCCCGCCATCGGGTGCTGCGGGAGCACCTACTCGCACCGACCAGCGTTGGCTGCGCACCAGGTGTCGTACTCGGCGACGTAGCGGAGGTGCTCGGCGTACGTCTCCGAGAACTTCGTCTCCTTCGTGTCCAGGTCGACGGTCACCCAGAAGTAGAAGGGCACGTTCGCCGGATTCACCGTGGCGTCGATGGCCTCGTCGCTCGGGGAACCGATCGGCCCCTCGGGCAGTCCGGGGTTGGCGAAGGTATTGTACGGGTTCGAGGTGTCCGCCTTCTCCTCGGGAGTCAGCTGGTAGGTCCGCTTGCCCAGGCCGTAGGCGACCGTGGCATCGGACTGCAGCAGGCCGTTGGTCTCGGTATTGCCGGGAGTGAGCCGGTTGTTGATGGCGCCCGCCACCGTCGCGTAGTCTCCCTCTCCGGCTTCGGCCTGGACGATGCTCGCTATGGTGAGGATCCGGTACTGCTCCGCCGGGTCGGTCACGCCGTCCTCGGTGAGCCGATCGGTCGTCGCCTTCACCATCTCGGTGATGATCTCCGGCGCGGTCGCCTCGACGTCGAAGCGGTATTCGCCCGGATGCAGGTAACCCTCCAGGGACAGTGCCTGTGCTGGAAGGCCGAACTGCGTCGGGTCCGCTGCGAGGGCGTCGAACTCCGCCCTCGGGATACCCGTGGACGTGCTCAGGATGTCGAACACCTCGCCCTGCCTGAGGTCGCGGGCGACGGCGGCGTAGGACACGAGGGACGGATCGGCGCCCAGCAGCGCCTCGGCGGCGGCGGCGGAGGACATCTGGAGGCGCATCTCGTATTCACCGGGCTGGACCTCACGGCCATCGGCGATCGCGGCCAGTGCTGCGACGAAGGTGTCGGAGTCGGCGACGATGTCCGCACTCTCCAATCCGTTGCCGATCACGAGCGCCCCTGCACCCTCGGTCACCTCGAAGACGGTCTCGGCTCCTCCCGGCCCGGCATAGTCCGTGACGTCGTTCAGTCCGAGGAAGTCGCGCAGCATGAGGGCCGCACCGTAGACCGTCCCGGCGAAGAGGAGCAGAACCACGAGCATGACCACGGTGCGGCGGAGGCGCTGCGCTGCTTGGCCTTCGACGGCGGGCGGCGGCGACCCCGGCGGGGAGTGTCCTGCGCGGCGAAGAATTCCTCGACGTTCTCGGGATGGTCGTATCCGTCGTCGTCATAGTGCTCGTCGATGGAAGGCGTATCCTCTGAATCATGGGGGGCAGTGGAATGGCGCGAGTGGTTGTTCACGACTCGGATTCCCTCCTGCTCGACGACTTGTCCTTGATGACTGGCTCCTCTGTAGGGGTCAGCAGCGGGTTCTGAGCAACCCCTGCCTCACTCACAGGAACCGGATCCCCCACGTCCCGTCCACGTGAACGTTGCATGTCGATGGCGTGCTGGAGTATTTCGACGGCAGCCACCTGATCAACCACCTTACGATGCTCGCGGCTGCTCAGACCAGCCGAATGCAGAGAACGGTGCGCGGAGACCGTGCTCAGCCGCTCATCCACCAACCGTACTGACAACGTCAGGGACTGCCGACTAAGTTCCTGGGCCACCAGTCCCGCATAGGCCCGCGCCATCTCGGCCGACGTCCCTTCACGGCCGCTGAGCTGCTTCGGCAGCCCCACGATGATCTGTACGGCGCCGCGTTCCGCGGCTTCCCGCACCAGCATCCGGATGTCGCTGTTGCGCTTCGGATCGCGCTTCATCGTCCGGATCGGCGTTGCCAGCAGGCCGTCGCGATCGCTCCCGGCGAGCCCTACCCGGACCAGCCCGACGTCGACGCCGAGCTTCGGCCCGCGCGGGTACGGCGCGTCCACCCCATCGCCCGACGTCGACCGTGAGCCGGCACGGCCTCGGTCAGCGTTCCGCCACCGCAGCGCGGATGGCGCCGAGGGCGTCGGGGATCCGGGAAGGATCGGATCCTCCGCCCTGGGCGACGTCGTCCTTCCCGCCGCCCCCTCCACCGAGGATCTTCGCGGCGGTGCGCACCAGCGCGCCTGCTTTGACCCCCGCGCCACGGGCAGCCTCATTGGTGGCGACGAGCACGAGCGGACGCTCCTGGGAGACGCCGGTCACGGCGACCACGGCGGCCTGGGAACCCAGGCGCCCCCGCAGGTCGAGCACGAGTGTGCGCAGCTCGTCGGCGCTGCCGATCTCACCGGCGTCGTGCGCGATCAGGCGGACCCCGTCGACGTCCACCGCGGTGTCGACGAGTGAGGCGGCGGCGACGGCGAGCTGCTCCTTCCGGAGCCTGTCGAGTTCCTTCTCCGCCGCCTTGAGCTTGCCGAGCGTCGCCGAGAGCCGTTCCGGCAACTGCGCGGAGGGCACCTTCAGCATGTCCGACAGTTCGGAGACCAGGGCGCGCTCCGCTGCGAGGTGCCGGAAGGCGTCGAGCCCGACGAGGGCCTCCACGCGCCGGTTGCCCGAACCGACGGACTGCTCCCCGAGCAGCGTGAGGCTGCCGATGAGGGATGTCGAGGCGACGTGCGTGCCACCGCACAGTTCACGGGAGAAGTCCGCGTTCATCTCGACGACACGCACCGTGTCCCCGTACGCCTCGCCGAACAGCGCCGTGGCGCCGAGTGCCTTGGCGTCCGCGAGGGACATGATCTTCGTCTCGACCTCGTAGTTGTTCCGGATCGCGATGTTGGAGACCTCCTCGATCTCGGAGCGCGCAGCGGCACTGATGCCCTCGCCCCACGAGAAGTCGAAGCGCAGGTAGCCGGCCTTGTTGAAGGAACCGCGCTGGAGCGCCTCGGGACCGAGGATCTCGTGCAGGGCGGCATGCACGATGTGGGTCCCCGAGTGTGCCTGCTCCCCCGCGTGGCGGCGCTGGCGGTCGACGGCGGCGGTGACGGTGGCCCCCTGGGCCACCTCCCCCTCACGCACCACGGCACGGTGGACGCTGAGGCCCTTGACCGGGCGTTGCACGTCGAGCACCTCGACGACGAAGCCGTCCCCGGTGATGAGCCCGACGTCGGCCGCCTGTCCGCCTGCCTCCGCGTAGAACGGCGTCTGGTCCAGCACGAGCTCGATCTCCTCGCCCTGCAGGGCACTGGTGATGGACTGGCCCTTGTCGAGCACGGCGATGATCGTCGATTCGGACGTGAGTTCGTCGTAGCCGGTGAACACGGTCTGCCCGCGGCCCAGCAGTTCGGTGAACACCGACAGGTCGGCGTGGCCCGCCTTCTTGCCCCGGGCGTCGGCCTGGGCACGCCGGCGCTGCTCGAGCATCAGCGAGCGGAAGCCGTCGGCGTCGACCGCGAGTCCCGCCTCCTCCGCCATCTCGAGGGTCAGATCGATGGGGAAACCATAGGTGTCGTGGAGTGCGAAGGCGTCCTCACCGGAGAGCGGACGCTGCTCGGCCAGTGATTCGCGGACCGCTTCCTCGAGGCGGGCCGTACCCGAGGCGATGGTGCGCAGGAACGCCTTCTCCTCCGCGTAGGCGATGCGGCTGATCCGTTCGAAGTCGCTGTCGACCTCCGGATACACGCCCTTCATCGCATCCCGCGATGCCGGCAGGAGCTCGGGCAGGCAGGCCCTCTCCACACCGAGCAGCCGCATGGCCCGCACGGCGCGGCGGATGAGCCGGCGCAGCACGTACCCACGGCCCTCGTTGGACGGAGTGACGCCGTCCGCGATGAGCATCAGCGAGGAGCGGATGTGGTCCGCGACGACACGCATGCGGACGTCGTCGGTGTGGTGCGGGTCCTGCGGGGACTCGGCACTCGTATAGGCCTTCCCGCTGAGCGCTGCCGCCCGGTCGAGGACGGGGCGCACCTGGTCCGTCTCGTACATGTTCTCGACGCCCTGCAGGATCATCGCGAGGCGCTCGAGTCCGAGGCCCGTGTCGATGTTCTTCTTCGGGAGCTCCCCGAGGATCTCGAAATCGTCCTTGCCCGTGCCTTCGCCGCGCTGGTACTGCATGAAGACGAGGTTCCAGATCTCCACGTACCGGGTGTCGTCCGCTTCGGGACCACCGTCGACGCCGTAGGACGGGCCGCGGTCGTAGAAGATCTCCGAGCAGGGACCGGCAGGGCCCGGCTGGCCCGTCGACCAGTAGTTGTCCTTCTTGCCCATCTTCTGGATGCGCTCTGCAGGAACCCCGATGGCATCGCGCCAGATCTCCAGCGCTTCCTCGTCCTCGTGGTACACCGTGACCCAGAGCTTCTCGGCCGGCAACCCGAACCCGCCTGCTGCGACCTCGCTGGTCAACAGCTCCCAGGCCAGCCGGATGGCGTCCGCCTTGAAGTAGTCACCGAAGGAGAAGTTGCCGCACATCTGGAAGAACGTGCCGTGGCGGGCCGTCTTGCCGACCTCCTCGATGTCACCCGTCCGGATGCACTTCTGGACGCTCGTGGCCCGGCTGTAGGGAGCGACCTCCCGGGCCGTCAGGTACGGGATGAAGGGCACCATGCCCGCCACGGTGAACAGGAGCGAGGGATCGGTCGAGACGAGGGACGCCGACGGCACGACGGTGTGCCCGTTCTGCTCGAAGTAGCTCAGCCAGCGGCTGGCGATCTCATGGGACTTCATGGGGGCGATCCTTCGGTGGAGGTCGGGATTCGGACGGGGAGGGCGACGGCCCCGCAGCCGGACCACTGCCGCACGGGCCGAGGATCTGCGGGCGGACGCGGACGGAGGGCCGGCTGCGCCCGTGATCGGCTGGAGCGGACATCCCGTGGCAGACCGGCGGTGCGCCGGGTGCCCTGGCGAGCGGCGACCTGTGACGCGCCGGTCGGTGGACTCAGCGCAGGGCGCGGCGCGAGCCGGGAACGGCGTCGTTGGCGGTGTCGGCAGCCGAAGGGACTTCGACCTGCACCCCGAGGGCATCGCGGAGATCGTTCTCCCGTTCCGACATCGCCGTCCGCAGGGCGTCCGCGAAGTCGCTGATGCTGTCGCTGATCTGGCCGACAGCCCGGTTCAGCCCCTCGGGGCCCAGGGTGGACTTCGCCTGGGACACCTTCCGCACGGCGACGACGCCGATCGTGACGCCCGCGGCCAGCCAGAAGACTCTTCTGATCATCGTTATCTCCGGTTCCTGGTGCTAGCGGCTGCGACGTCGGCGGGCCGGCGACGTCCGGCCGGCGAGGGCCGTCCGCACACCGTAGGAGAAGGCCGACACCTTGATGAGGGGAGCCCCGATCGTGGCCGCGATGAGCGACGACAGGGCCGAGATGTTCGCCGACGCGTCCGACACGTTCGAGGTGATGCCGTCGACGGTCTTCAGCTGCTGGTGCGTGGTGGTCACCGTGCTCGTGACCTCTTCGATCAGCGGGGTCGTCTCGTCGGTGACGGTCCGGATGGCCTTGCGCAGTTCGTCGAACACGCGCCCCAGCTTCCAGATCGGCACGGCCAGCAGCAACACCAGGACGGCGAACACGCCAGCAGCTATCAGGCCCGCAATATCTCCACCTGACATGGGCGGTCTCCTCTACGAAGGGTGCGCCGCCCGCGAAGACGGCATCGGAATTCTTGCTCTTTGTACCTTACAGAACGAAGAGCCCGCGGCGTGTGCCGCGGGCTCTTCGCGCGTTGTCGTCCAGGCTGCCGGGGAGTCCCCGGCGGCTGGCGACTAGCGTGCGTAGTACTCGACGACGAGCTGCTCTTCGCAGGTCACGGGGACCTCGGAGCGCTTCGGGCGGCGCACGAGGCGCGCCTGGAGCTTGTCGAGCTGCACGTCCAGGTAACCGGGAACGGCAGGCAGGACGTCGCGGTGCGCACCAGCAGCGGCAACCTGCAGGGGGACCATGGTCTCGCTGCGGCTGTGGACGTGGATGAGCTGGCCTTCGGCCACGCGGAACGACGGACGGTCCACGCGGGCGCCGTCCACCATGATGTGGCGGTGCACGATCAGCTGGCGGGCCTGGGCGCTGGTCCGGGCGAAACCGGCACGAAGCACGAGGGCGTCGAGGCGCATCTCGAGCAGTTCGATCAGGTTCTCACCGGTCAGACCGGCGGTGCGACGGGCTTCCTCGAAGATCCGAGCCATCTGCGCTTCGCGGATGTTGTACTGGGCGCGCAGGCGCTGCTTTTCGCGCAGACGTACGGCGTAGTCGCTGTCCTGCTTGCGACGCGCACGGCCGTGCTGGCCCGGCGCGTACGGCCGGCGCTCGAGGTACTTCTCTGCCTTGGGAGTCAGGGCGATGCCGAGGGCACGCGAGATGCGGACCTTCCGGCGGGCACGTGTGTTGTTAGCCACGTCTACCTTTCGATGTTTTCGCGGCGAAGAAGCGGAGTGAGCCACGGGGGCATCCGCACTTCCTGGTGTCGCTGGCCTCCACTTGCGGAGAGCCGGGATTGGCCGCTTCCCGGTACTACAGTCCGTCGGAGCCCGGATGTCGCCCCGCATCGTGCAGCTCGATGAGCTTCACGGCGAATGGGGAGACGGGCGGGACACGACGACTTGCCAGTCAGCGACCAATGCTAGCAGTCGGGCGGGTCGACGGCCGAATCGCCGGCGCCCGGTGCTTCCACCCGGTCCCGGTCATGCCCCACGGATGATGCGCCGCAGCCGGGCCAGGCGTGAGGAGATGTCGCGTTCCACGCCGCGGTCCGTCGGCTCGTAGTAGTCGCGCCCCACGAGGTCGTCGGGGGCGTACTGCTGGGACGCGATGCCGTGCGGCTCGTCGTGCGAGTAGAGGTAGCCCTTGCCATGACCGAGCTGGGAGGCGCCCGGGTAGTGCGCATCCCTGAGATGCGCGGGTATCCCCTGCCCGCGGCCGGCCCGGACATCGGCGATGGCGGCGTTGATCCCGTTGTAGGCCGCGTTCGATTTCGGTGCGGTCGCAATATGCACGACCGCCTCCGCGAGGATGATGCGCGCCTCCGGCATACCCACGAGCTGAACGGCCTGGGCTGCTGCCACGGCGGTCTGGAGCGCCGTGGGATCGGCCATGCCGACGTCCTCCGCCGCCGAGATCATCAGCCGCCGTGCGATGAACCGGGGATCCTCGCCCGCCTCGAGCATCTTCGCCACGTAGTGCAGTGCGGCGTCGACGTCCGATCCGCGGAGCGACTTGATGAAGGCGCTCGCGACGTCGTAGTGCTGGTCCCCGGCGCGGTCGTAGCGGAGGGCGGCGACGTCAACCGCCTTCTCCGCGTGCTCCAGCGTCACCGGAACGGGCGGAACATCCGTGCCTCCCTGGTCCCCCGGGATCCCCCCACCGTCGGGGCCTGACGACGTTCGCGCCCTGTCGTCGTCGTCCGTCTCGCCGTCGTCCCGACGGCTGCCCGGCTGGGAGTTCCTCTCGGACCGAGCCACTCCGGCCGCTGCCTCGAGCGCCGTGAGCCCGCGCCGGGCGTCACCGGCGGCAAGGCGCACGAGGTGCTCCAACGCCTCGTCGGTGATCGCCACCGTGCCTGCGAGCCCCCGGTCGTCGTCGACGGCGCGTTGGAGGAGGCCGCGGATGTCCGACGCGTCGAGTGGCCTGAGGGTCTGCAGGAGTGATCGGGACAGGAGCGGGGACACCACGGAGAACGAGGGGTTCTCGGTGGTGGCCGCGATCAGCACCACCCAGCCGTTCTCCACGCCGGGAAGCAGGGCGTCCTGCTGCGCCTTGTTGAAACGGTGGATCTCGTCGAGGAACAGCACCGTGGTCTGCCGGTAGAGGTCCCGGGCGGTCAGCGCCTCGTCCATGACGCGCCTCACGTCCTTGACGCCGGCGGTGATCGCGGAGAGTTCCACGAAGGTGCGGCCCTGACCGCGGGCGATCACGTGGGCGAGGGTCGTCTTACCCGTTCCGGGTGGCCCCCAGAGGATCACCGACGACGGCGCCGCGTGCGCTCCCGGGTCGTGCTCGCCGGCGAGCGTCCGCAGGGGGGATCCGCGACCGAGGAGGTGCTGCTGGCCCACCACCTCGTCGAGGCTGCGCGGCCGCATGCGCACGGCCAGCGGGCTGCGCGGACGGACGGCACCCTGCGAACGGGGACCGCGGGCGCCGGCCTGGTCCGGCTCGTCATCCGCCGCAGCGCTGAATAGATCGTTCACACCGCCAACGTTACTGTGGGCCACTGACGCGGCCGCGCCCCGGCGGCCGTCACCTCCGTCGTCCACAGTCCTGAAGGGAACCCGGCGCCATGGCCACCACCCGCTCCGTCCTCGTCGAGGTGTCGCGCCTGGAGGGGTGGCTGGCGCGCTTCGCTGAACGCAACGGCCCCTACGTCGTCCAGCTCCACGCTGCCGGCCCCGATGGTTCCCTCGAGGTGGTGGCGATGAACGGATGCCGGGCAGTGCTCACCCCGCCGCTGCCTCCCCTGCAGCCGGCGCCCGCCTCCGTGGAATCGCCCGATGGGGCAGCCCCTGAGCTTCTCCGCGGGGACGCCGACGCGATCAGCGCGCACCTGGTCTCGGGGATCGACCCGTCGGCCGTCGTCGGACTCCTGCTGATCCGCAGGGGCGGCTACTCCGTGGGAGTCGCCCAGGCCGGACAGATCCTCGCCTCGAAGACGGGCACCCGCTACGTCCAGGGGAAGACGGCCGCCGGTGGCTGGTCGCAGCAGCGCTTCGCTCGCCGCCGGGCGAACCAGGCCGACGCGCTGGTGGAGGAGACAGCAGCCCGTGCCGCCGCGCTGTACGCCGCGAATCCGCCTTCCTGCCTGCAGCTCGGTGGAGACAGGGCGCTGGCGACCAGCGCACTCGGTGAACGGGTCCTGGCGCCCTATGCGACGCTCCCCCGGGTACCGTTCCTGACGGTACCCGATCCACGCTTCACCATTCTGAAGGACGCCGCCCGCACCGCACTCGCCCTGCGGATCACGGTGACCGATCCCCCGGCAGCAGACTGAGCCGCCGCTGCATCCGGTCGGCTCAGGCGGTGCCGCCTGCGGCGGTGCGCAGGGCGGTGATGGCCTCGGCTGCGTCATCCGCCCCGTACACGGAGGATCCGGCGACGAAGACGGTGGCACCGGCGTCCGCCGCCCTCAGGATCGTCTCCCGGGTGATGCCGCCGTCCACCTGGATGACCAGCGGCAGCCCGGCGTCGCGCACGGCAGCAGCCGCCCGCCTGATCTTGGGCAGGGTCAGGTCGAGGAAGGCCTGCCCGCCGAAGCCCGGTTCCACGGTCATCACCAGCAGCATGTCCAGTTCGCCCAGCATGTCCAGGTAGGGCTCCACCGGTGTGGCCGGACGCAGCGCCATCGCCGCCTTCGCCCCGGCGTCCCGCAGTTCCCGAGCCAGCTTCACCGGGGCCGCAGAGGCCTCGGCGTGGAAGGTCACCGACGCCGCACCGGCTTCCGCGTACCCCGGAGCCCAGCGGTCGGCGTCCTCGATCATGAGGTGCACGTCGAGCGGGACCGGACTGACCTGCTGGAGGCGCCGGACGACCGGGAGGCCGAGTGTCAGGTTCGGTACGAAGTGGTTGTCCATCACGTCCACGTGGACGGCGTCGGCCGAGCCGATGCGTGCGAGCTCCGCCTCGAGGTTGACGAAGTCCGCCGAGAGGATGCTCGGGTTGATCCGGAAGTGCGTCATGGCCGTTCCCTTCGTCGCGCAGGCTCTGTCCGCCTGCCTGCCTGAACTGGACGTATCGATCCGTCCGGCGCGATCCTCACGGGGTCTTCCTGATGAGGGCCAGGAACATCGCGTCGGTGCCATGGACGTGCGGCCAGAGCTGCGCGCTCGTCCCGTGCCCGGCGTCGAGCGCCCCCCCGATACTCACGGCATCGAGCGCCGCCCCCGCGTCGAGCCGCTCGAAACCCGCCCGCTTCCGCAGGCAGTCGTCGACGACCGCCTCGGTCTCCGCGTGGTGCGGGGAGCAGGTCACGTAGGCGACCACCCCGCCCGGCGCGACGGCGTCGAGCGCCGACCCGAGCAGTTCACGCTGCAGGGGTGCGAGCGACACGAGATCGGCCGGCAGACGTCGCCACCGGGACTCCGGCCGACGGCGCAGGGCACCGAGTCCCGTGCAGGGCGCGTCGACGAGGACCCGGTCGTAGGAATCGGGCTGCTCCCGCCCGATGTCACGCCCGTCGCCGACCCTCACGGTCCAGGAGTCCTCCGGCAGGGGCCGGAGCGCCTGCCGGACGAGGCGCGCCCGGTGAGGCACGGGTTCGTTCGCGGTGAGGTGGACGCCGGTGTCCTGCCCGAGGGCGGCGAGCAGCGCGGTCTTACCGCCCGGCCCTGCGCACAGATCGAGCCACTGCTCCCCGGCGTCGTCGCGCCGCCCGTCGGTCGGTCACCGAGTTCCAGGGCGGCGAGCGCACGGGCGACGAGCTGCGAGCCCGAGTCCTGGACGCGGATCGTGCCGGTCGAGATTCCCGGGATGCGGCTGACATCGCCGCCCGAGTAGTAGGCGGAGTCGGGGGCGAGGCGGCCCCGCTCGGCCCCCTCGCGCAGTGCGTCGTCGAGCGTGCCGACTCCCGGCAGTGCGACCAGGTGCACCACGGGCGCCGAGTTGTCCGCGGCGAGCAGGGCGTCGATCTCGACGACGTCGCGGCCGTGCGCGCGAGCGCCTGGCGCAG
This sequence comes from Vibrio cholerae, assembly GCA_009728235.1. Lineage (GTDB taxonomy): Bacteria > Actinomycetota > Actinomycetes > Actinomycetales > Micrococcaceae > Arthrobacter_D. Next base: position 65,428 of record WNZI01000002.1, read on the forward strand.
GGCGCGCACGATCCACTCCGGGTGGCTGTAGGTCAGGGCCGCGATGGCCGTGGGGTCGGAAAGGTCGGCGACGAGCTCGCCGATCCACCCGTCGAGGTCGTGCGCCGTCACCTTGCGCAGCACTGCGTTGACCAGTGACGACGGCCCCGCCCCGATGACCGCCCGCACCAGGCCGACCGTCTGGTCCAGCGCCGCATGGGCCGGCACCCGCATCGCGAGCAGCTGGTGGACGCCGATCCTGAGGGCATCCAGCACGGCCGGGTCCAACTGGTCCAGCGGCCGGTCCACGCAGCGCGCCAGGACGGCGTCGTACGTACCCTGCCCGCGCAGCGCCCCGTATGTCAGTTCCGTCGCGAATCCCGCGTCCCGTCGGTCCAGCCTGTGCTTCCGGATGCTCGCGGGCAGGACCAGGTTGGCGTACGCGTCCTCGGACGCTACGGCCCGGAGGACCTCGAAGGCGACGAGGCGTGCCGGGTCCGCGCGGCGGGAGCGCTGCGACGGCGCCGCCTGGGAGAAACTCCGCTCGCCACCGCGGTTGCGCTCACGCCCCTGCTCATTACGTCGCCGATTGCCGCCCTGGCCGGCCGAGTCCCTGCTCTTCCCACCACGACCGCCACCGTCTCCACCGCTCGTCGTCACGCGAACACCAGCTCTCCACGCGTCGCCGCGCCTCGTGCCCAGTCGAGGGCATCCATCATCTTCTTCCCGGCCGGCTGCACGGAGCCCAGGACGATCTCGCCACGACCCGTCCCTACGCGCACCTGGCGTTCGACGACGCGGACCCGGCCAGGAGCCGGTCCGTCGGCGGTCTCGGAGGGCAGTGCGACCGGCCCGAGTTTCAGGCGCTGACCGTCGATCGTGGTCCACGCGCCGGGCTCCGGCGTCATGGCGTTCACGCGGCGGCGTACCGAGAGCGCCGTCTGCGACCAGTCGATCCTGGCGTCGTCGATGGTCAGCTTCGGGGCGAGGCTGGGCTCGCCGACCTGCGGAGCGGCGGTCACCCGGCCCGACTCGAGCCCGGAGAGCGTCTGGACCAGCAGGACGGCGCCGCTGGAGGACAGCCGCTCGAGGACCTGCCCGCTCGTCGCATCCGGCTGGAGGCTCTCCGTCATCACACCGAAGACGGGGCCGGTATCCAAGCCCTCCTCGAGGCGGAAGGTGGTGGCGCCGATGATGTCATCGCCCGCGAGGACGGCGTGCTGTACCGGTGCCGCACCGCGCCACGCGGGCAGCACGGAGAAGTGGAGGTTGATCCACCCGTGCCGCGGAAGCACGAGACCGGCCGGCGGGACGATGCCGCCGTAGGCGACGATCGCCGCGGCATCGAGCTCGAGTGCGCCCAGGCGCTCGATCAGCTCGGGCGTGAACCGATTCGCCTTGAGGACCGTCAGGCCCAGCTCGCCCGCCGCCACCGCGACAGGACTGGGCGTCAGGACTCTGCGCCGTCCGAGCGGAGCGTCGACACGCGTGAGGACGGCCGCGACGTCGAAGCCCGCATCGACGAGCGCCTTCAGGGACGGGACGGCGACCTCGGGCGTGCCCGCGAAGAGGATCCTCATCGGCGGCGGCCTCCGGTTCCTTCGGCGCCCGACAGCGGTCCGCCGTTCACGGCACCGCTGATGAAGCTGGAGCCGAGGGTGCGCGCACGCTCCGCGGCGGTGCGGGTCGTGACCCGGTTGTAGTCGGCACTCCTGATGGCCTTGAGCGCGTTCTTCCGGTCCTCGCCCTCCAGCCTGTCGATGTACAGGACACCACGCAGGTGGTCCGTCTCGTGCTGCAGGGCACGTGCCAGGAGCCCTGTCCCCTCGACGACGATCTCGGTGCCGGAGAGGTCCCTGCCGGAGACGCGGGCCCACTCGGTCCTGCCGACGTAACTGCCGAGACCCGGGACGGACAGGCAGCCTTCGACGTCGGACTCCGCCTGCAGGTCACCTCCGATCTCCAGCACGGGGTTCACGACGTGACCCTCGGCGCCCTCGACGCGGTAGGTGAAGACCTGCAGCCCCACCCCCACCTGGGGGGCGGCGAGACCGGCTCCCTGGACGTCGATCATCGTCTCGGTCATGTCCTCGACGAGACGCGCGAGGTCCGGTCCGAAATCGGTCACCTCGGCGGCAGGGGTGCGGAGTATCGGATCGCCGATCATGCGGATGCTCAGGACGGCCATCGGTGCGGTGTTCCTCGCTTCGGGCACGGCACACGCAGTGCTCGGTGTGCTCATGGGACGGGGCGCCTGCAGGCGGACTGCTGACGCGGGGCTCCCGTCAATCCTACGGGCGTGGCGGCGCAGTCACACCCGTGCGCTCGGCACGGGAGCGGCCGGCGTTCCGCTCCTGGCCGGAGGCGGACCGATGGGCAGCAGTGCCCTCCCCGCCTCTTCAGCCTCGAGGCCGGCTTCCCAGGCGCGCCGCAGGGAGCAGAACCGCAACCAGTGCTTGCGCAGCACCTCGGGATTGGCCCGCATGGCCCGTACCTCGGTCTGGCCGACGGCGACACCGAGCAGCATCGGCTGGTCCCCGTGGGCCCAGGCCCGCCATTCACCCTTCTGCGGATCGACGAGCGACTCCTCCGCCTTCATCCCGGCAACGAGTTGCATGACGACCTTGTCGTCGAGGGGCTTGACGAAACCCTCGCGGTCCGTGTTCTTGGTCTTGTAGTCGATGAGGCAGGTGCGGCCGCCGATGGTCGCGACGAGGTCGAGGGTCCCGGCGTAGCCCAACTCGTGGTTCCAGACGGTGAGCTCGGGCTCCACCGGACGGACGTCGTAGAGCTCCCACCACTCGTCGAACCGCTGGGCGAACCCGGCCTCGCCGTTCTCCTCCAGGGCGAGCCGGGCGGCGCCGAGATCCTCCGGTCGGCCGAGGGCCCTCAGCGCGACCTGCTCGCAGTAGGAATGAACCCGGGTCCCCCGCAGGGCGGCGTCGTCCCGGTACCGCTCCGCTGCCGATGCGGCGTCCTTGACCGCCGTGCGGAGTTCCGAGGGGTTGGACAGTGCGCCCGGCAGCCGGGGATCCCGTGAGAGGGAACTGGCGGCCATATGGCCGAACCACCCGCCGAGCGACGTCGGCAACTGCGAGATGACGGTGGTGATGGACGGCACCGACGGTTGCTCCGACGTGGAACGGGCGTACATCCTGCCGTGGGGTGTGGCATGGGCGAGGAGGGGGGCTGTCATGGCTCCAGTCTGGCAGGTGCCTCTGACAGCCGTCGGGTCCACGCCCCGTGTGCAGGGCGACAGCCGGGAAGGGCTGATTGGACGAACCCCCGATCGTCCTATACAGTTTTTTCTCGTTGGAAAACGAAGAAACACCGTGAAATGCATGGCATTGAGCAGGGATTTCGGGGCTTTTTCTTCTGCGGACGTAGCTCAGCTGGCTAGAGCACCACCTTGCCAAGGTGGATGTCGCGGGTTCGAATCCCGTCGTCCGCTCGCAAGTCACTGTATGGCCGGATCAGTCCGGTGACCGGAGCGATCCGATCACGGTGGGGTGGCCGAGAGGCGAGGCAGCGGCCTGCAAAGCCGTCCACGCGGGTTCGAATCCCGTCCCCACCTCGGTACAGAACGAGCACCATGAAAATGGGCGATTGGCGCAGCGGTAGCGCGCTTCCCTGACACGGAAGAGGTCACTGGTTCGATCCCAGTATCGCCCACGACGGCGCCCCCACAGGGGGCGCTTTTTTTGCGGACGTAGCTCAGCTGGCTAGAGCACCACCTTGCCAAGGTGGATGTCGCGGGTTCGAATCCCGTCGTCCGCTCTCCCGGCCTGATGGGCCACCAGCCGGTCCCGCGGGACGGCTTCCCTCGTTCTCAGCCTCCGGCGAACACCTCGGACTCCACAGGAAAAGCCCATTTTCCTGCCCTATGATCTTCCTAGCGGAAACGGACTGCGTTTCCACGACCGAAAGGAGGTGTCCGTGGGTTTATTGGATGGGCTCAAGGGCAAGGCCGGCACCCTGGCGGGTAAGGCGACCGAACTCATTGGCGATAATTCCGACAAGGTGAAGAACGGCATCGGAAAGGCTGGCGGCTTCGTCGACAGCAGGACCCATGGCAAGTACTCACACCACATCAACGGGGTGCAGACCAAGGCTTCGAAGATGGTCGATGACATCGACAAGAAGGACGGCAAGGGCGACGTCGGCCCTACCTCCCCGCCGGCCGTGTAACTCCCAGCCCGGCAATAACGAAGCACCGGTCCCGCCGAGAGGCGGCACCGGTGCTTCTTGCGTTGCAGGGCGTATCCGGAGCAGTCCCTAGGAGGCGACGTCGCTCCCCTGCCGTGCGAGGGCCGTCAATCGGGACACCGCCCTGTAGTACTTCTTCATGTAACCGCCCCCCATCATCTCCTCCGTGAACAGATGGTCGAAGGTGGCGCCGCTCGCCATGATCGGAACGTCGCGGTCGTACAGTCGGTCGGCGAGTACCACGAAGCGCAGGGCGACGGACTGCTCGGTGATGGTTGCCACGTTGTGCCACGCGACCGCGTCGACGCCGTCGAGGAGCTGCCTGTAGCGGCTGGGGTGGACGTCGGCCAGGTGCCGCAGCAGGTCCGCGAAGTCGTCCTCCGCCAGCACTCCACCCGAGTAGGAGGACACGCGCTCGCTCAGGGCGGCGTCGTCGATCGCCTCCGGTGCCTGCGGGAGCCCGCGGTGGCGGTAGTCCTCGCCGTCGATCCGTGCCACGTCGAACTGGTCCGCGAGGACCTGTATCTCCCGCTGGAAATCCTGGGCGGCGAACCGGCCGTCGCCGAGCGAGCCCGGAAGAGTGTTGGATGTTGCCGCGAGCTTGACACCGGCGTCCGCGAGTTCGCGCATGAGGCGGGACATCAGCACCGTGTCCCCGGGGTCGTCGAGCTCGAACTCGTCGATGCACACCAGGTTGTAGTCGCTCAGCGCGTCCACGGTCTTGCGGAAGCTCAGCGCTCCGACGAGGTTCGTGTACTCGACGAAGGTACCGAAGGCCTTCGTGCCGGACGAGGCGTGCCAGAGGGATGCCAGGAGGTGCGTCTTGCCCACTCCGAACCCTCCGTCGAGGTAGATCCCCGCGCGCGTCGCGGGTTTCTTCCCGCCGAAGAATCTCCTGAAGCCGCTCGGCTCGGGCTCGTTCACCGCGGTAGCGAACTCACGGAGCTTGTCGACGGCCTGGGACTGCGACGGCTGCTGGGGGTCCGGTCGGTAGGAGTCGAAGGAGACGTCCCCGAAGCGGGGCGACGGGTAGAAGCCGCCCAGCAACTCGTCGACGGAGACCTTCGGGGAGCGCTCTGTCAGGTGTTCGATCGCAGGCACGGATCAGGACCACTTTCTCGTCTGGCCGGGGTGGCCGGGGCGGCCCTGCAGGCGGCCGCTTCGCTACGCAAGCCTACGGCAAGGACGCTTCCTTCCGGCCCGCTTCCAACGCTCCCGGTCCCCCTTGACCCGTGGCCGGAAGGACCCGGGATGGGGCTCCGCACGTCGGGCCCGCCGGAAGGAAATGATGGCCCGCTTGGTTAGGCTTGGTGGAAGACCCCCACCGGCGTGCTGCCGGTGCATCCAGCTATACGAAAGGCTCTCATGACCCTGGCCCCCGATTCTCAGGACAAGTTCGCCGAGTACGCCCATCCGGAGCGCCTCGTCTCCACCGCCTGGCTCGCTGACAACCTCGGCACCGAGGGCCTCGTCGTCGTGGAATCGAGCGAGGACGTCCTGCTCTACGAGACGGGACACATCCCCGGCTCCGTGAAGATCGACTGGCACACGGAGCTCAACGACGAGGTGACGCGCGACTACGTCGACGGCGAGGGATTCGCCCGCCTCATGGCCGCCAAAGGGATCACCCGCGAGTCCACGGTGGTCATCTACGGCGACAAGAGCAACTGGTGGGCCGCCTATGCACTCTGGGTCTTCACGCTGTTCGGTCACGAGGACGTACGCCTGCTCGACGGCGGCAGGGACAAGTGGGTCGCAGAGGGCCGGGCCATGACCACGGACAAGCCGGAGATCACCACCACGGAGTACCCCGTCGTCGCGCGCGATGACTCGCCCATCCGAGCCTTCCTCGGCGACGTCCTCGGGCACCTGGGCAAGCCGCTCATCGACGTGCGCTCCGGTGACGAGTACACGGGCGCCCGCACCACCATGCCCGCCTACCCGGAGGAGGGCGCTCTGCGCGGAGGACATATCCCGACGGCGCGATCGGTGCCCTGGGCGCGCGCAGCCGCGGAGGACAGCACGTTCCGCACCCGGGCGGAGCTGGATGCCATCTATCGCGACGAGGCTGGTCTGGCCGACGGCGACGACGTCGTGGCGTACTGCCGCATCGGCGAGCGGTCCAGCCACACCTGGTTCGTGCTCAAGCACCTCCTCGGCTTCGAGAACGTGCGGAACTACGACGGGTCGTGGACCGAGTGGGGCAACGCCGTGCGGGTACCGATCGTCCGCGGCAGCGAGCCCGGAGAGGTGCCCGCGCGGTCCGAGGCCGCGCGATGAGCACCGGCGCGGTCCCCGCCAAGCTGGCCGAGATCATCGACGACTTCCAGGACCTGACCGAGCCCGACCGGCTGCAGTTGCTGCTGGACTTCTCGCGTGAGCTGCCGGAGCTCCCCGCCCGGTACGGCGATCATCCGGAGCTGCTGGAGCAGGTCGTCGAGTGCCAGAGTCCGCTCTTTCTGACGATGGAGATCGGCGAGGAACCGGGGCGACCCGTCCACCTGTTCTTCTCCGCGCCGCCGGAGGCGCCGACCACGCGCGGTTTCGCCGGCGTCCTCCTCGAGGGCCTCGACGGACTGCCGGCCGAGGAGGTCCTCGCGGTGCCCGACGACGTCCCCGACCGCCTCGGCCTGACGCGGGCCATCACGCCCCTGCGGATGCGCGGCATGGCGGCGATGCTCGGAAGGATCAAGCGGAAGATCAGGGAAGCGCAGTAGCGTCCGGATCAGGAATCCTCCCGCCGGGCAGGGTCCGGTCGAAGAGGATTCCCGAGAGCCATCGCTCGACGACGGACTCCCAGCGCTCCGGGTCCACGTTCCATTCCTTGGTGTGGCGGGCACGATGGAACCGCTCGAGGGTGACGAACGAGGTATTCCGTGCCGCCAGGTCGGCCGAAGCGCCGATCGGCACGAACTCGTCGTCCTCGCTGTGCAGCACGAGTGTCGGCACGGTCAGCTGCTCCGCCCGGGCGATCCAGTCCATGCTCTTGAGGTCGAGCGGGGCGGCCAGACCCGTGATCCTCCGGGCCCGCTGACTCGACAGCAGGTACTGTCCGAGCCGGCCGACCGGGGCTGGGATGCGGTTGAGTTCCGCATGGTGGGCGAGCACCTCGATCCAGTTGATGACGGGGCCGTCGAGGACCAGGGCCGTGATGCGGCGGCGGTGACGGGAGAGGTCCGCCGTCTGCAGGACGATCGCGCCGCCCATCGACCAGCCGAAGAGAACCACCTCGTGGGCTCCGTGTGCCACGGCGAAATCGATCGCGGCATCGACGTCGTGCCACTCCGTCATCCCGAGGCCGTAACGTCCGTCAGGAGCCGAAGGGGCCTCGCCGTCGTTCCGGTAGGACAGGACGAGGCTCGTCAGTCCCAGGCGCCGGGCGGGGGCAAGGGCACGCAGGGCCTCCGCGCGGTCGCCCCGCGGCCGTGCACCATGATCGCCCACGTTCGCGCCGGGACCTCCGCGCGGACGAGCCAGGCAGGAGCGGCGCCACCCTCGACCGGGATGAGCACTTCCTCCTCGGCGTAGCCCATCGCGGACGGCGAGGGATAGACCGCGCCGCCCCACCAGCCGCGGGTCGCTGCGGCGAGATCACCCGAGTAGACCTTCTCGACCTCGCGCTCGACGGTTCCCTCGCGGGGGACGTAGGAGCGGATCCGGCCGATGCGGGCGTGGCCCGCACCCTGGTCGAAGTGCAGGCTGTAGGTGCCGTCGATGATCGTGTCGTCGTTGGCCGGCAGGATCACGGTCTGGTTCCCCGGTGACCCCACCACGGCGAGGATGTCCAGGTTGGGGTCACGCCTGCGGGCCGGTGTCACGATCTGCCGCGCGAAGTACACGGCGAGGCCGGAGACGGCGCCGGCGGCGGATGACGCCAGGACAGCTCCCGCTCCGACCCCGAGCGCCGTCCACCTGAGCCAGGGCGCGGTGATCCCCTGCGCTGGGGCCGTTGACTGCGTCGATGCCATAGCTCCATTTCTACCCTGCGTCGGCACCGCCGTCGATTCGCCACCCGCAGGCACGACGGGCTGAAGCGGCCGAGCAGTAAAGTGGCGGCATGACCCAGACAATCCTCGTGCTGACCGAGGAAGCCCTCACAGCCCCCGATCTCCTCAATCTGCGTACCCTGCAGGGCGAGGAGCCCGCCGAACTCGTCGTCCTGATCCCGGAGGACCGCAACGAGTCCGTCCTCGGGGAGTTCTTCAGGCACCTCAGCCTCCTCGAGGTCGGCGAGGCGATCCGGACCTTCTCCGCGGATGACGACCGGGACGACCGCGTCGCTGCCCGCGCGGCCCTGGAACAATCACTGCACCTACTCACGAGCGAGGGGTTCACGGCGCGTGGGCGGACGACGACGGGGAACCCCGTCGATGCCCTGGTGCAGGAGGCCGCGGAGGGGGGAGCGGCGCAGGCCGTGGTCATCACGCGCCCCCACGCCATGGCCGACACCTTCCATACGGACTGGGCCAACAGGGCGCAGGACAAGCTCGGCATCGCCGTGCTGCACCTGTACTCCGGCTCGGGATTTATTGGCGACTCGTAGGCGTTGGACGGAGTATGACTACCGAACACGACACCTACCGCCCAGAGATCGAGAAGTCCGACGACCAGTGGCGGCAGGAACTGACGGCGGAGGAATACCAGGTCCTCCGCAAGGCCGGCACCGAACGCCCCTACACGGGTGAGTACTACGACGCCAAGACCGCCGGCACCTACGCGTGCCGGGCATGCGGAGCCGAGCTCTTCACCAGCAACGAGAAGTTCGACTCGCACTGTGGCTGGCCCTCCTTCTGGGCCCCACTGGCCGAGGACACGGTCCGCTACCTGCACGACCGTTCCCTCGGCATGGAACGCATCGAGGTCCGCTGCTCGCGCTGCGACTCCCACCTCGGTCACCTCTTCAAGGGCGAGGGCTTCGACACCCCGACGGACCAGCGGTTCTGCATCAACTCCGTGTCCATGAAGCTCGTGCCCGCGGAGTAGACGGCAGCAGAACAGGGGCTGGGTGAAGCCCCTGATTCGACGAAGGCCGGCCCTCGGGCCGGCCTTCGTGCGTTGACGGGCATCTGAAGCTCGACTGGTCCTCGTCATGGCGAGGCTCGACTCGAGCATAAGTTTCCCTGTCGCGATGTGGAAAGAAGGCTAAGGAAACCTGTTCCCTTGCTACGCTCGCGCCAACGGACCCGAACCGTCGGAGCAGAAAGCAGGAGCCATGACCGTCACCCACCCCGCCCCCGTCGACACCGCGCCACAGCACACCTCGGCCTGGCACGCACTAAAGGCCGCAGCGGAGCAGCTGCGCCTCGTCCAGGTGAAGGACGGCTCCATCCCCGACCAGGAACACCATGCGCCGGCCGCAGCCCACGTAGCGGCGATCACCGCCGCCGTGCAGGAACTCGCTCCCCTGTTCCCCCATGACGCCGATTACCTCGTCCGCACCGTCGCCGCGTTCGAGGCCTGGCAGGCGAGCGGGTTCGCCGTCCCCGACTTCCTCGAGCCACTGTTGGCCTTCCAACCCCAGGAGCACCGGATCGACGGCCTCCAGCACCTCGTCGTCTTCCCCATGTACACGCAGAACGGCAGTACCAGCAGGCTCGTCGAAGCCGTCCTCATCGAGGTCCTCTGGCCCGATTTCGTCGCGGAACTCGAAGCCGGTGACTACTCGAACGCGCTCTTCCTGCCCATCCGCTTCCTCGACTTCACCGAGGGCTACAACACGAACTCCGCGGTGCTCTTCCCGGAGACCGTCGCGGTCAGCTCGACACCGACCTTCACGTGGGGCGCCATCTTCGCCGATCGGGAAGCAGCCCGGTTCCGCCGGGTGGTCCGCGCCGCCGCGGACGTCACGCGTCTCGATCTGCCGGCGGAGGCGCTCGAGCTCCTCGAGGACCAGGAGCTCACGGAGGAGACCTTCGTCATGTGGGACCTGATCCACGACCGTACGCACATGCGCGGAGACCTGCCCTTCGATCCGTTCATGATCAAGCAGCGCATGCCGTACTTCCTCTACTCCCTCGAGGAACTCCGGTGCGACCTCACGGCTTTCCGGGAGTCGGTCAGGATCGCGAAGGACGACGGCGCGTCCCCCGAGGCTCGCAGGCACGCCAGGCTCGTCCAGTACGCCGTCATCTTCGACCGCATCTTCCGCTTCAGCATCACCGGGACCCGCGTGCGCAACTACGACGGCCTCGGCGGTCAGCTGCTGTTCGCCTGGATGCACCAGCACCGCGTCCTGCACTGGACCGACACGAAACTGACGATCGACTGGGACGAGGCGGCCGATGTCGTCGTCGCGCTCGGCGAGCAGATCGAACAGCTGTACTGGCGCTCGATCGACCGACCGAAGATCGCCCACTGGTTGGCCGCCTACGAGTTGATCTCCGCTACGGTCACGCCGCACCCGGCGTCGGTCTGGGCCAAGGGTCCGGCCGCGCTGGAGCTCATGGGTCCCCCGCGCGCACTCACCGATGCCGTCCTCGACGACGAGTTCCCCCTGTCCATGTTCTTCGAGGCACTCGATCGCAAGATGAAGCCGGTCATCGAATCGACCGCCGGGATCACCGCGGACGCCGCGTGAGTGAAGCGCCGCGGGGACGCACAGCGGTGGTGGCAGGCGCCACGAGCGCCTCGGGCGTGGCGCTCACCCGGCGGCTGGTCGGAGCCGGCGTCACCGTCGTCGCCGTCGGCTCCGACCCCGATCGCCTCGACGCGGCCTTCCGGGGACTGGACGCCGTCGACCGTCGGGTGTGCGACCTCACCGACGAGGCCGCGGTGAACCTGCTGGCCGCGCGGGTGGAGGCCGACCACCACGGAGCGGACGCACTCTTCCACCTCGTGGGGGGATGGCGGGGTGGGAAGGGGATCACGGGGCAGTCGACGGAAGACTACGACGTCCTGCACCGTTCGGTGTTCGTGACGCTCTTCAATACGAGCAGGGCGTTCTACGACCAGCTCTCGGCGCGCGACGGACGGCTCGCAGCCGTGTCCGCGACGGCTGTCACCGCCCCGACCGCCGCCAATGCCTCCTATGCCGCGGTCAAGGCGTCCGTCGACGCCTGGCTGCAGGCGGTGGCCGACGGTTTCACCAGGGACGGCTCCGCCGCGGCCGCATCGGCCGTCGTCGTCAAGGCCCTGGTCGACGACCGGATGCGAGCGGAACACCCGGAGCGTTCCTTCCCGGGCCATACGCACGTGGACCAGCTGGCCCGGATCCTCGCGTCGCTCATCGCGGCACCGGCAGCGGGGATCAACGGAGCCCGCATCGACGGCACTCGGGGATAATGGGACGGTGACCGACATCCTGATCCCAGCAGCATCGCCCGCGCCCCTGCACGATCGCACGCAGCGCAGTTTCGCCTCCGACAACTACTCGGGAGTGCATCCCGAGGTCCTGACCGCACTGGCAGCCGCGAACGAGGGCCATCAGGTCGCGTACGGCGACGACCAGTACACCGCGCGGCTGCAGGAGGTGATGGAGCAGCACTTCGGCGAAGGGATCTCGATCTACCCGGTCTTCAACGGGACCGGCGCCAACGTCCTCTCCCTGCAATCGATCCTGCCGCGGTGGGGGGCCGTCGTGTGCCCGCAGACCGCACACATCAATGTCGACGAGAACGCAGCGCCCGAGCGTGTGGGCGGCATCAAGCTGCTGACCGTGCCGACCCCGGACGGCAAGCTGACGCCCGAACTGATCGACCGTGAGGCCTGGGGGTGGGGAGACCAGCACCGCGCGCAGCCCCTCGCCGTCTCCATCACCCAGACCACCGAGCTCGGGACCCTCTACTCGATCGCCGAGATCAAGGCCATCGCGGACCACTGCCACGCCCGTGGCATGCGCGTGCACATGGACGGTGCACGGCTCGCCAACGCCGCGGCGGCCCTCGGACAGCCGCTGCGTGCCTTCACCCGTGATGCCGGCGTGGACATCCTGTCCTTCGGTGGCACCAAGAACGGGCTGATGTTCGGCGAGTGCATCGTCGTGCTGAACCAGGAAGCCTCCACGGGACTCGACTACCTGCGCAAACTCAACATGCAGCTCGCCTCGAAGATGCGTTTCGTCTCGGCGCAGCTCATCGCCCTGCTCGAGGGAGACCTCTGGTTCCGCTCGGCCTCGCACGCTAACGCGATGGCTGCGCGGCTGACCGAAGGCGCCAGAGGCATCCCGGGCGTCATCCTCACGCAGGAGACGACGGCGAACGCGGTCTTCGCGATCCTGCCGCCGGGCGCCGCGGACCGTATCCGCGAGAGTTTCCGGTTCTACGACTGGAACCAGGCGACGGGTGAGGTGCGCTGGATGTGCTCCTTCGACACCACGGAGGAGGACGTCGACGCCTTCATCGAGGCCATCCGCCGGGAGACGGCGGGCTGATGGCGGAAGAACGGCGCGTCGTCGCCGAACTCACCCGCGCAGGGCATAGCCTGCGGGGGTGAGTGCAATCGGTGGGGTGTCGCAGCTTCCTGCGGAGTTCGTCGACGCCCTGGCAGGCCTCCGGAAAGCCGCCCGCCGGAGCGAGGTCCGGCTCGAGGAGATTCCCGCACCCGCCCGGCTCGCGCCCTTCGCCGTGGCGCTCGGCGCGGAAGTGTTCGAAGCCACTCCCGTCCAGCCCCCGCCACTCCACGGCCCGGCTCGCGCCCTGATCCTTCCGCCTGAACCGGAGGAACTGGCGACCGGACGCTTCATCCTCCTCTACGATCCTGCCGGGTCGGAGGTATGGAACGGAAGGTTCCGCATCGTCACCTACATCCGGGCCCAGCTCGAAGCGGACATGGGCAATGACGCCCTGCTCGGTTCCGTCGCCTGGACCTGGCTCGTCGAGGCGCTCGAGAACCACGGGGCACGCCATCACAGCACCGGAGGGACCACGACCAGGATCCTCTCGGAGAGTTACGGAACGCTCGAGGACCGGGCCGACACCATCGACATCGAGCTCAGGGCCTCCTGGTCGCCCGGGACCTCCGATGTCCGCCGCCACCTCGAAGCGTGGTCCGAGATGGTGAGTACCTTCGCCGGCCTTCCGCCACTGCCCGACGGCGTGGCGCACCTGCCTCACCGCCGGTCCTGACACGCCCCTGCCGGTCCGAGCCTCGCACCTCCTCGCTCCCCTTCTCGTGAAGGATGCGTTCCGAGGCGACGGACCCGGGGCGCCTGCGGTCCGGCCTGCCCGGACGTGCCCGGCCGCCGAATGCCGTGAGCGAAGCGACCGGCCGTAGACTGAAATCACCATGAGTTCCCACACTTCCGAACACACGGACAGCACCGGTGCGTCCGCTCCCGCCGTCGACGCCGGCGTTCCCGAGGCCCTACCCGTCCTGACCGAGCCGCGGGACGGCGTGCCGTTCGTCATCGACACGCTCCCCGGCCTGGCGCGAGCCGCGGCAGCCCTGGCGGCGGGAACGGGACCGGCGGCGGTCGACGCCGAGCGGGCGTCGGGTTTCCGGTACGGACAGCGTGCCTTCCTCGTCCAGATCCGCCGGGAGGGCTCCGGTACCTGGCTCATCGACCCCGAGCCCTTCGACGACCTCAGGATCATCGACGATGCCCTCGACGGCGTGGAGTGGATCCTGCACGCCGCGAGCCAGGACCTGCCGTGTCTCTCCGAGCTGGGCATGTGGCCGGACAGGCTCTTCGACACGGAACTCGCAGCCCGCCTCGCCGGTCTGCCGCGCGTCGGCCTCGCCGCCGTCATCGAGTCACAGCTCGGCTTCAGCCTCGCGAAGGAGCACTCGGCGGCGGACTGGTCCAAACGCCCCCTGCCCGAACCCTGGCTCCGGTACGCCGCGCTGGACGTCGAGGTCCTGACCGAACTCCGGGACAAGCTGGCAGGTCTGCTCGCCAGGGACGGCAAGCTCGACATCGCCCAGGAGGAGTTCGAACACATCCGGCAGACCCCTCCCGCCGAGCCACGGGTGGACCCCTGGCGGCGCACGTCCGGCCTGCACCAGCTGCGGGACCGCCGGCAGCTCGCCGCCGTCAGGCAGCTCTGGCTCGAGCGCGAGGACCTGGCGCAGCGACGCGACGTCGCTCCCGGCCGCCTCATCCCCGACTCCGCGATCGTCGCGGCGGCCCGGGCGATGCCGGCCACGGTCCCCCAGCTGCTGGCTACCAAGGGTTTTCATGGTCGTGCTGCCCAGAAGGAGGCGCCGCGCTGGCTGAAATGCCTCAACGAGGCGCGGAAGACGACCGACCTTCCACCCCTGCACGTACCGACGAACGCGCCGCCCCCGCCCCGGGTGTGGGCCGAGAAGGATCCGGAGGCCGCCGCGCGGCTCCAGACCGCCCGCCCGCGTGTCGCACAACAGGCGGAGAAGCTCGGCATGCCGGTCGAGAACCTGCTGACGCCCGACTACCTCCGGAGGGTCGCCTGGCGTCCGCCGGCACAGATCACGCTGGAATCGGTGTCGGCGGCATTGGCCGATCTGGGCGCCCGGTCATGGCAGATCGACCAGGTCGCGGCGATCCTCACCGTGGCGTTCCTCGATCCCGATCCGCTGCCCGTCAAGGGTCCGCAGGCGGTTCCCGAAGCCACCGCGGACTGATCCCGAGGCCTCGGAGGATCGCTTGCACGCTCATGTTACCGGCCAGTAACATGAGCGCGGATCAATTTCTCATAGAGGAGCACAAGGTGAGCCCAGTTACAGGGAGCATGTCGGCCCGCAAGACCGCTCGCGCCGTCCGCGACGTCGTCTTCGTCGACGGAGTCCGTACCCCCTTCGGGAAAGCGGGGAGCAAGGGCATCTACGCCGGAATGCGCGCGGACGACCTCGTGGTGAAGTGCATCAGGGACCTCATGCGCCGCAACCCCTCGCTGCCCGCCGAGCGGATCGACGAGGTGGCGATCGCTGCCACCACCCAGACCGGCGATCAGGGCCTCACGATCGGCCGGACGGCCGCACTCCTCGCCGGCCTCCCCCGCACCGTCCCGGGCTTCGCCATCGACCGCATGTGTGCAGGTGCCATGACAGCCGTGACGACGACCGCTTCGGGCATCGCCTTCGGCGCGTACGACGTCGTCATCGCCGGCGGGGTCGAGCACATGGGCAACCACCCCATGGGTGAGGGCGCCGACCCGAACCCCCGCTTCCAATCCGAACGCATCGTCGACCCCGCAGCGCTGAACATGGGCAACACGGCCGAGAACCTCCACGACCGCTTCCCCGACATCACCAAGGACCGCACGGACGCCTATGCCGTCCGCAGCCAGCAGAAACTCGCCCTCGCGTACGAGGCCGGTCGGATCCAACCCGACCTCGTGCCGGTCGCCGGCAGGAAGGCCGGCTCGGGATGGACCCTGAACACCGTGGACGAGCCCCCGCGCCCCGGAACAACCGTCGAGGACCTCGCGTCCCTACGGACGCCGTTCCGTGCCCACGGGCGGGTCACCGCGGGCAACGCGGCCGGCCTCAACGACGGCGCGACAGCGGCTCTCCTCGCCTCCACCGACGCCGCCGAGGAACTCGGTCTCCCGGTCCGGATGCGTCTCGTCGCCTACGCCTTCGCCGGCGTCGAGCCCGAGGTCATGGGCATCGGACCCGTCCCGGCGACGGAGAAGGCCCTCCGTCAGGCGGGCCTGGACATCAGCGACATCGGTCTCTTCGAGATCAACGAGGCGTTCGCCGTGCAGGTACTGAGCTTCCTCGACCACTTCGGAATCGAGGACGAGGACCCCCGCGTCAACCGCTACGGCGGGGCAATCGCCGTCGGGCACCCGCTGGCGTCCTCCGGTGTCCGGCTCATGAACCAGCTCGCACGCCAGTTCGAGGAGGACCCCTCGGTGCGCTACGGCATGACCACCATGTGCATAGGCCTCGGTATGGGCGCCACCATCATCTGGGAGAACCCCCACCACGAGCACTACGGACAGGATGCAGCATGAGCTTCGAACGCTACGACGAACTCGCCGGACTCGTCCCCACCGAGGTCGTCACCCACTCGTACGTCCAGGACATCGCGCTGCCCGAGGGTGCGGGAGTGCTGGCCCTCATCACGCTCGACAACGACCTCGACCATGCGAAGCCGACCACTCTCGGGCCCAACACACTCATCGAGTTCGGCCGGACGCTCGAGGGCCTGAAGGACCGCGCGGCACAGGGTGAGATCCAGGCCGTGGCCGTCACCGGCAAGCCGTACTTCCTCGTCGCGGGCGCAGACCTCAGCACGGTCAAGAGCGTGAAGTCGGAACACCTCGGCAGGCTCATGGCCGAGCTCGGTCACGAGGCATACGACCTCCTCGATGACATGGGCGTGCCGAGCTTCGCATTCATCAACGGCGTCGCGCTCGGCGGCGGCCTCGAGATCGCGCTCGCGGCCACCTACCGTACGGTGTCCTCCGGGGCCAACGGCATCGGCCTCCCCGAAGCCTTCATCGGACTCGTCCCCGGATGGGGCGGCGTCTACCGGCTGCCGCGACTGATCGGTCCGGCCAACGCGGTCACGGTGATGATCGAGAACCCGCTGAGCAACAACCGCAGCCTGAGCGGCCCGGCGGCCTTCGAGCTCGGGATCGCGGATGCCCTGTTCGAACCCGCCGATTACCTGGAGCAGTCGCTCCTCTGGGCGGCACGGATCCTCACGGACGCCGAAGAATCCGAGGCCGTCGCCCGGCGCCGGGCCGAGCGGGCACAGTACGACGACGCGACCTGGACCGCGGCAGTTGAGGCCGGGCGTTCTTTCGTCGAGGCGAAGACGAGCAATGCCGCCCCGGCGCCCGCCCGTGTCCTGGACCTGCTCGAGGCCGGACTCACCCTGTCCCGGAAAGAATCCGCCGCGGCGGAGTGCACGGCGCTGGCCGAGCTGATGCAGACGCCCGAGTTCCACGCCACGGTCTACGCCTTCCTGGACCTCGTGCAGAAGCGCGGCAAGCGACCCGCGGGTGCTCCGGACAAGAAGCTCGCGCGCCCCGTCGCGAAGGTCGGCGTCGTCGGCGCAGGCCTCATGGCGAGCCAGCTGGCGTTGCTGTTCGCCCGGCAACTCAAGGTGCCCGTGGTCCTGACGGATATCGACCAGGCACGCGTGGACAAGGGCGTCGGGTACGTGCATGCCGAGATCGACAAGATGCTGGGCAGGAAGCGGCTGTCCCAGGACGCGGCGAACCGTACCAAAGCGCTCGTGACCGGTTCGGTGTCGAAGGACGTCTTCGCGGACGCCGACTTCGTGATCGAGGCCGTCTTCGAGGAGATGTCGGTGAAGAAGCAGGTCTTCGCGGAGGTGGAGGCGGTGGTCTCCCCGGAGTGCATCCTGGCGACCAACACGTCGTCCCTCTCCGTCGCCGAGATGGCTGCGGACCTCGAACACCCGGAGCGCGTGGTCGGCTTCCACTTCTTCAATCCGGTTGCAGCCATGCCGCTCCTCGAGGTCGTCCGTGCACCCAGGACCGACGACGCCGTGCTGGCGACCGCCTTCGTCCTCGCGAGGGGCCTGAAGAAGAATGCCGTGCTGGTGCAGGACGCTCCGGCCTTCGTGGTCAATCGCATCCTCGGGCGCATGTTCGGTGAGATCACCGCCGTCTTCGACGAGGGGACCGATGCCGAGACGGCCGACAACGCCCTGCGTCCGATGGGGCTGCCCATGACGCCGTTCAGGCTGCTGGCCCTGGTGGGCCTGCCCGTCGGACAGCATGTGCAGGAGTCGCTGCACACCGCTTTCGGGGATCGCTTCCACGTGTCAGCGAACCAGCAGAAACTGATCGATGCGGGAGTGAAGGGACTGTGGGAGAAGCAGGAGGACGGCTCCTACACCGTCCCCGACGCCAGACTGGCCCTCATGGAGCGCGGCACATCCCCCTCCTCCGCCGAGGAGGTCCTGCGCCGCACGCAGGATGCCCTGGCGGACGAGATCGGGCGCATGCTCTCCGAGGGCGTCGTCGCGGCTCCTGAGGACATCGACCTGTGCATGATCATGGGGGCCGGCTGGCCGATGCACCTCGGTGGCATCACTCCGTATCTCGACCGCGTCGGTGCGTCCGAGCGCGTCAACGGAAAGACCTTCCACCAGACCTGATCCGGACCCGCGTGCATTCCGTGCGCCCTCATTCGGCCGGAAGGTCCTCGCCCGTCGTCGGGTGAGGACCTTTTCCGTTCCTGCGGGCAGGGCGTGCCGCAACCGCGGTGCGTGAGCCGGAGCGCCTGTCCGCCGCCGCGAACCGGTTCATGAGCTGACCGGCAGCGCGGTGCTCGGCTCGCGACCTGGATACGTACGACTACCAAGCTCTGCACCGGTGTGCTCGCCCCCTTCGTGACCACAGGGGGGCCTGGTACTCGTCGGCCTCCTACGAGCCAGTGACAGAAACGGCCGGTACCAACGTCTCCAGGCTCCTCCGGAGGCGCGGGCCCTGGTGGAGGCCATGTTCCTGCACCGTGACGAGCTCCACGTGATCGGCAACCGCGGCGTCACAACACCAAGGTCATCTGGCCCCACACCGAGCCGGCAGCTCACGTCGACTGAGATGAATTCCCGCCGGGTAAGAGCACCGGCCTCGTGCACGAACGCGGATGACTCCAGCTTCCCGCTTCCCTCTTCCCTCCCCGAACGCTAGGTTTGCTCGATGAAAGCGAAAGCAGTCACTGTCGGTATACCGGTTCGCGATCTCGAGTCAGCCGTTGCCTGGTACCGAGAGGCCTTCGACCTGGGCGAGCCCGACCTCGTGCCGATGGAGGGCCTGGTCGAGTTCGACCTCGGTCCCTTCTGGCTCCAGCTCGCGCTCGCTCCTCAGCTGGCCGGGCAGGAAGGGATCTCGCTCACCATCAGCGTCGAGGATGCATCGACGGAGCAGGCCAAACTCGTGGAACGTGGTCACGTCGTCACGGAGGTCCAACGCTTCGAGGGTGTGGTCGAGTTCTTCGAGCTCACCGACCCGGACGGCAACAAGATAGGTTTCGTGACCGAACTGAACTGATCCCTGAAGCCCGGCCGTCGGGGACGTATCCGTCAGCACAGCGCTGGCGTTGCACTCTGCTCTCCTCAGGCCACGGGACGCGGGAAGATGCGGTCCAGCTCGGCGAGATCCTCGTCGGACGGCGTCCAGTCGGCCGCCGCAGCGTTCTGCCGCACCTGCTCCGGCGTCGTCGCACCCGCGATGACCGATCCCACCGACGGCTGAGCGGCGAGCCAGGAGAAAGCCACCTGGACCTCGCCGATTCCCCGCTCCGAGGCGAACGCGGAAAAAGCTTCCAGCTGGTCCCAGTCCGCCGTCTCCAGCAGGTTCTTCCGCGAATGGGTGAGTCTGCTGCCGGCGGGCACCTCGTTGCGGCGGTACTTGCCCGTGAGGAGTCCGTTGGCGAGCGGGAAGTAGGGCAGGACGCCGAGCCCGTACGCCTCGACCGCCGGAACCACCTCGCGCTCCAGGCGGCGATCCAGCAGGCTGTAGGGGTTCTGCGCCGAGATGAAAGGGGTGTAGCCGCCGCTACGGGCGGTGAACTCTGCTTCAGCGATCTGCCAGCCGGCGAAGTTGGAGTGCCCGAGGTAACGCACCTTCCCGCTGGTCACGAGATCGTCGAGGGCAGCGAGGGTCTCCTCGATCGGTGTGAGGGCATCCGGGGCGTGGTACTGGTACAGGTCGATCCACTCGGTCCCGAGCCGGGTCAGTGACGCCTCGACCGCCCGGATGATGTATCGCCGGGAACCACGGGCGCCCCAATCGGGCCCGTTCACGCCGTCCATGTCGAGACCGAACTTGGTGGCGAGGACGACGTCGTCACGTCGGCCCCGGAGGGCCTTGCCCAGTTGGACCTCGCTGACGCCCGGCGCCTTGCCGTACATGTCGGCCACGTCGAAGAGCGTGATGCCGGCGTCGATCGCCGCGTGGACGACGGCGTCTGTCCCCTCCTGCGACTCGGAGGTGGTGCCGGCCCTGCCCAGGTTGTTGCAGCCGAGCCCGACGGTGGAAACGCTGAGTCCGGAGGAACCCAGTCTGCGGTAGGTCATCATGGGCCTAACCTACCAAAGCAGTTGCCCCGGGCACATGGCCCGGGGCAACTGGTGACGCTGCGGCGTCAGGAGAACCAGATGCCGATCTCGCGCGCCGCGGACTCTGCCGAGTCCGATCCGTGCACGAGATTCTGCTGCACCTTGGCGCCCCAGTCCCGACCCAGATCGCCGCGGATGGTGCCGGGCGCCGCCGTCGTCGGTTCGGTGGTCCCGGCGAGGGAACGGAAGCCCTCGATCACGCGCTGGCCCTCGAAGACGGCGGCGACGACCGGACCGCTGAGCATGAACTCGACGAGCGGTTCGAAGAACGGCTTACCCACGTGCTCGGCGTAGTGCTCCTCGAGGAGCTCGCGCGTCGCATGGACCTGCTTGAGTTCGGCGATGGTGTAGCCCTTCGCCTCGATGCGGGACAGGATGGTGCCGGTCAGCCCGCGGGACACGCCGTCGGGCTTGACGAGGACAAGGGTGCGCTCAACGCTCATGGAGACTCCTGGGGTGGTGGGCGCGTCTCCGACGGCTCCCGGGTTCGATACAACTGGTACCAGCGTCGACTCTACTAAAGGCACCGCTACTCGGGGTTCGCCTTCTCCCACTCGGCCTGCTGCCGGTCACGTTCCGCGTTCTCGCGGTCCACCCGGATACCCTGCCGGATCCCGTAGAGCCAGGTGAGCGCGAACGCGAGGCCGACGACGAACATCATCGGCTCGAGGAACCCACCGGCGATGATCACGAGCTGGAGGAGCCAGCCCAGACCGATCCCCCACTTCTTCGTCAGCACCGCGCACGTCAGCACCAGGACGACGCTGAGCAGGATGCCGGAGGTGAGGATGACTGCCGGCGAGAGCTCGTCGCGGCGCAGTCCGAAGACCGCGAGCGTCGCGAACAGCACCACGAAGGCTTCCAGCAGCAGGACGGTCGACGCGAACATGATCTTCGTCGACCGGCGTTTCTTCGGCATGCCGGGACGCCATTCGCGCTGGGCCTTGGTCATGCGTGCCATGATCTGCCTACTTCCCTAGAAGGGTCCGGGCTTCCCCGACCACCGTGATCGAGCCTGTCACGAGGATGCCTCCCGCGAGGTCGTTGTTCTCCTCGGCCTTCATCACGGCCCACTCGAGCGCGTCGTCGAGCGAGGGTGCGATGTTGATGTTCTCCTCCGCGAAGCCTGCCGACAGGGCGGCCTGCAGGAGGTCGGCAGCCGGGACGGACCGGGGTGACGTCGATTGCGTCAGGCAGACGTCCTCGAGGATCCCCCCGAGCTCCTCGTGCAGCTCTGCCAGCATGCCCGCTGCGTCCTTGTCCTGCAGGACTCCGATGACGAGCACCAGTCGACTGAAGTCGAACGCCTCGTTGATGCCTCGCGCCGCCGCGCGGGCGCCGGCAGGGTTATGGGCGGCGTCGACGATGATGCTCGGAGCCGTACGCACCACCTCGAGCCGACCGGGAGAGGTGACAGCACGCAGTCCGTTGCGGACCAGGGTCGTCTCCAGTTCCCGCTCGCCGCCGCCGAGGAAGGCCTCGACCGCTGCGACGGCGAGGGCAGCGTTCTCCGCCTGGTGCTCGCCGTGCAGGGGCACCAGTAGTTCGCCGTAGCGGCCGGCGAGCCCGGAGATGGACACCACCTGTCCGCCGACGGCGACGGTGCGGGACTCGACGCCGAACTCGACGCCCTCGAACCGGAACTCCGCTCCCATCTCGCGGGCGCGCTCGAGGAGGACCTGGGCCGCGTCGCGGGGCTGGATCGCGCTCACCAGGAAGGACCCGGGCTTGATGATGCCGGCTTTCTCGAGGGCGATGTCCTCCACGGTGTCCCCGAGGAGCTCGGTGTGGTCGAGCGAGATCGGAGTGACGACGGCGACCTGACCGTCGCCGACGTTGGTCGCGTCGGTGATGCCGCCCAGCCCCACCTCGATCACGCCGACGTCGATCGGCTCGTCCGCGAAGATCGCGAAGGCAAGGATGGTGATGCACTCGAAGTAGGTGAGCCGTGGTTCGCCGGCGAGCAGCAGTTCCCCATCGACGATGTCGAGGTAGGGCTTGACCTCGTCCCAGACCCTCACGAACGTCTCGTCGCGCACCGGCTCCCCGTCGATGCTGATCCGCTCCGTCACGCGCGACAGGTGCGGACTCGTGAAGCGCCCCGTCCTGAGATCGTGCGCTAGCAGGATGCTTTCGATCATGCGTGCCGTCGAGGTCTTGCCGTTGGTACCGGTGATGTGGATGATCGGGAACGCCTTGTTGGGTTCACCCAGGATCTCCATCACGCGCTGCAGCGGCGCCATCCGCGGCTCCATCCGGTTCTCCGGCGCGCGGCTCAGCAGATCGGCGTACACGCTCTCGACCGAGAACTTGTCGAGCCCGGAGGTGCTGCGAGTGCCCTCGGTTCCGTTCGTATCATCCATGCTGTTGCTCCTGCTTTCCGACGGTGATGCTGAAGTCCTGGCCCTCGTTCTCGGCGGCGGTGATCCGGAGGTCCACCGTGAGGGTCTCGGCCCTGATCAGTTCTGCGTTGGCCTCGAGCGCTGCCACCTGGGCCGGCGCGACGCCGATGGTCGTGACGATGCGGTCGCTGATGTCGAGGTCTGCGTCGCGGCGCGCCTGCTGGATGGCGCGGATGGCATCGCGTGCGGTGCCTTCTGCCGCCAGCTCGTCCGTGACCTGCGTGTCGAGGACCAGGAACCCCCCGCCGGGGAGGACTGTCACGGCCTTCGAGTCGGCTTCGTTGCCTTCCACGACGGTATCGAGGGTGTACTCGTGCGGCTCGAGGTTCATTCCGCCGGCGGTGACGCCGCCGTCGTCGTCCACGTGCCAGTCCCCCGACTTCGCCGCTTTGATCACCGTCTGCACGTTCTTGCCGAGCCGCGGCCCGGCTGCCCTGGCGTTGACCACGAGTCGCTGCGTGATGCCGAACTCTGCCGGTTCCACGTCCGCCGAATCGATGAGCCGCACGCCCTTCAGGTTGAGCTCGTCGGCGATGATCGCGGAGTACTGGCCCGAGAGGCTTCCGGCGCCGGGAGCGACGACGGTCAGTTCTCTCAGTGGGAGCCTCACCCGGAGGTTCGCGGCCTTCCGCAGACTCGAGCCGACGGAGCACACCTGACGCGTCCGGTCCATCTGTTCCACCAACTCGGGTGCGGCGGGGAACGCTGCGGCGTCGGGCCAGTCGGTGAGGTGTACCGAGCGCCCGCCGGTGAGGCCCCTCCAGATCTCCTCGGTCACGAGGGGAAGCAGCGGAGCGGCGACCCGGCACACGGCTTCGAGGCAGGTGTAGAGGACGTCGAAGGCATCGGTGTCCTCGTCGAAGAAGCGCTGACGGCTGCGGCGGACGTACCAGTTGGTCAGCGTGTCCAGGTAGCGGCGCAGCGACTCGCAGGCGTCACTGATCGTGAACGCGTCGAGCGATGCGGTGAGGTCGCGGACCAGGTTGCCGGTGTTGGCGAGGATGTAGCGGTCCACCGGCTCCTGCAGGCGTGCTGCGGCCTCCGGCGTCACGGTCCTGGCCTCGTATCCGTCGCCGCCGTTGGCCGCGTTGGTGTAGAGGCTGAAGAAGTGCCAGACGTTCCAGAGTGGCAGGATCACCTGGCGGACGCCCTCCCGGATGCCCTGCTCGGTGACTACCAGGTTGCCGCCCCGGAGGATCGGAGACGCCATCAGGAACCACCGCATGGCATCGGACCCGTCGCGGTCGAACACCTCGGAGACGTCCGGGTAGTTGCGCAGGCTCTTGGACATCTTCTGCCCGTCGGAGCCGAGGACGATGCCGTGGCTGATGACGTTGCGGAACGCGGGGCGGTCGAACAACGCCGTCGACAGGATGTGCAGCATGTAGAACCAGCCGCGGGTCTGCCCGATGTACTCGACGATGAAGTCCGCCGGATTGTGGGTGTCGAACCACTGCTGGTTCTCGAACGGGTAGTGCACCTGTCCGTAGGGCATGGACCCGGAGTCGAACCAGACGTCCAGGACGTCCTCCACCCGGCGCATGGTGGAACGTCCGGTCGGATCGTCGGGGTTCGGCCGCGTGAGCTCGTCGATGAAGGGGCGGTGGAGATCCACCTCGCCCTGTTTGTTCAGCGGCAGCCGGCCGAAGTCGGCCTGGAGTTCGGCGAGCGAGCCGTAGACGTCCGTGCGGGGGTACTCGGGGTCGTCGGACTGCCACACGGGGATGGGACTGCCCCAGAACCGGTTGCGGCTGATCGACCAGTCACGGGCATTGGAGAGCCACTTGCCGAACTGGCCGTCCTTGACGTTGCCCGGGATCCAGGTGATGTCCTGGTTGAGCTCCACCATGCGGTCCCGGATCTTCGTGACCTCGACGTACCAGGAGGACACCGCCCGGTAGATCAGCGGGTTGCGGCACCGCCAGCAGTGCGGATAGCTGTGCACGTAGCTGGCCTGGCGCACGAGGCGTCCCTCCGACTTCAGGACACGCGTGATGATCCTGTTCGCTTCGAAGACCTGCAGCCCGACGATGTCGGCGAGCGGTCCCCCGCCGAACATGGGCAGGAACCTGGCGCCCTCGTCGACCGAGAGGATCACCTGGATGCCGGCCTCCTCGCAGACCTTCTGGTCCTCCTCGCCGTAGGCGGGCGCCTGGTGCACGAGGCCGGTGCCGTCCGTCGTCGTGACGTAGTCCGCCACGAGGAAGCGGAAGGCGCTGCGGTAGCCTCCCTCCTCCGGATCGGCGAGGTAGTCCCAGAGGGGCTGGTAGGTGAGCCCTTCGAGCTCCGAGCCGAGGTGACGTGAACTGACGGCTTCCGTGGCGGCTGCCGCGTCGGCGAACCCGAGGTCCTTGGCGTAGTTGCCCAGCAGGTCCTCGGCGATCAGGTAGCGGCCGGTCTCGCCGTCGCGCTCCGCGTCGACGACGACGTAGGTGATGTCCGGCCCGACGGCGAGCGCCGCGTTGGTGGGCAGCGTCCAGGGCGTGGTGGTCCAGGCCAGGGCCTGCACCCCTGCGAGTTGCTTCGAGAGCTCCGTGGCCCCGGCGAGGATCGGGAACGTGACCGTGACGGTCTGGTCCTGGCGGTCCTGGTAGACGTCCTCGTCCATGCGGAGCTCATGGTTGGACAGCGGCGTCTCATCGTTCCAGCAGTAGGGGAGCACGCGGTAGCCGTTGTACGTGAGGCCCTTCTCGTGCAGCGTCTTGAACGCCCAGAGAACGGACTCCATGTACTCCGGGTTCAGCGTCTTGTAGTCGTTGTCGAAGTCCACCCAGCGTGCCTGGCGGGTCACGTAATCGCGCCACTCCCCCGCGTACTTCATGACGGAGGCACGCGCTGCGTCGTTGAAGTTGTCGATCCCCATGGCCACGATCTGCTGCTTGTCGGTCATCCCGAGCTGCTTCATCGCCTCGAGCTCGGCGGGCAGACCGTGGGTGTCCCAGCCGAAGCGCCGTTCCACACGGTGGCCGCGCTGCGTCTGGTACCGCCCGACCAGGTCCTTGGCGTACCCGGTGAGCAGGTGCCCGTAGTGCGGCAGGCCGTTAGCGAAGGGAGGTCCGTCGTAGAAGACGAACTCGTTGGAGCCGTCCACCCCGGCGTCCCGGGCGTCGATGGAGGCCTGGAAGGTGCCGTCCTGCTGCCAGTACCTGAGGACGCGTTCCTCGAGCTCGGGAAACCGTGGCGAAGCGCTGGCTCCGGCGGAGGAGGTACCGCCGTGGTCCGGCGACACTGCTTTGGGGTAGATCTGCGGCATGGTTCTCATCCTGTGTACGGCGGCGTCGGGTGGGGCATCCTGCCGTGAGGACGGTGCCTGTTCACCTGCTCCCGGTTGCCTGACCGTCAGCGAGGATTGAGGACCCGCGGTACCACCTCACTTGCCGCCGTCGTCCACCGTGCCGCTCATCGCGTCACGGAAGCCGGGGCTGCCGCTCGTTCACAGGCTGTGACGGGCCGTCCCGTCCGGTTCTACGGACCGGGCGCGGGGCGCGGTCTTTCTTCCGGAAGCTCGCCGGTGATGGCCGGGTCGATGCTGGTGCCCCAAGTCTAGCGCTGCCGGGAAATGCTTGTCGAAAGGGGGCGCAGAGGTCCGGCGCCCGGGTACGCGGGGCGAAAAGCGTTGTGGTGGGGCCGGGCGCTTGGCAGGGTGGGGAGGGCACTGCCCCAGCAACAGGACGGACACCGCATGCCCACCTCCACCCTTCCCACTGCATCCGCACCCGACACCGCGCGGTTGCTGCTGGGGGTCTTCCTGCCGACCATCGCCAAGGGACCCATCATCAGGCGCCCCTGGGCGGTCGCGCTCAGCGCCCGGCTGGATCTGGACACGAGAGCCGTCGGAGTGGTCAGGCGGATCCACGCGAAGTATCCGGACGGCCCGCTGATGCTGAAGCTCCCGATCCGACGCCAGGCGGTGGTCCTCGCCCCGGGCGACGTGAACACCGTCCTGGCTCGGTCACCCGAGCCCTTCTCACCTGCCAGCAGCGAGAAGAAGGCTGCTCTGTCGCACTTCCAGCCGCACAACGTGCTGATCTCCCGGGGACCCGTCCGATCGGTGCGTCGGGCGCTGCAGGAGCAGGTCCTCGACACGGATCACCCGGTGCACCACCTCGCCGACCGCTTCGTCCCTGTGGTGGAGGAGGAGATGCAGGAGCTCCTGGCGGAGGCACGGCGCAGCGGCTCCCTCCCCTGGGCGGACTTCCTCGATGCCTGGTACCGGGTGGTGCGGCGGGTGGTCTTCGGTGATCACGCCCGGGATGACAAGGACCTCACGGCGATGGTGATCAGGCTGCGGAAGGACGGCAACTGGGCCTTCCTCAAGCCCGTGCGGAAGAAGACACGGGCCCGGTTCCTCCACCGGATCGCCGAGGAACTCGCCGATGCCGAACCCGGCAGCCTGGCAGCCGTCATGGCTGCTGCGCCGAAGGCCGACGGCGCGGAGCCCGCCGACCAGGTGCCGCAGTGGCTGTTCGCGTTCGACCCCGCGGGGATGGCGACCTTCCGCGCGCTCACCGTCCTCGCGACCCACCCGGAAGCGATGGCGGCGGCACGGGCAGAGGCCGACGCCGACACCTCCGGAAGGCGGTTCCTCCCCTACCTCCGCGCAAGCGTCCTCGAGACCCTGCGGCTCTGGCCCACGACGCCGATGATCCTGCGCGAGACGACCGGCCCCGTCGAGTGGCCCCAGGGACTGATGCCGGCCAAGTGTGGCGTGCTGGTGTACGCGCCGTACTTCCACCGCGACGACCGCTCCCTGCGCAGCGCCCACAACTTCTCGCCCGAGCGTTGGATGAGCGACGAGGACGACGGCTGGCCACTCGTACCCTTCAGCGACGGGCCGGTGGTGTGCCCCGGCAAGCAACTGGTACTGCTGCTGACGAGCGCCGCCCTGGCCGGCATCGTGAGCGGGAACGACGTCCGCGTCCAGGAGGGTCAGTCGTTGGACCCGTCCCGGCGCCTGCCCGGCACCCTGGACAACTACTCCGTGACCCTCGGGGTGTCCGCGCGGCGCTGAGGGCAGGCGTCAGCGCAGGGCCGGCGAGAGCTCGGGCATGAGCACCTTCAGGGCGCCAGCGGTGATCCCGATGGTCGCCGGAAGCGGCCCCACGAGCTCGCCGTCGGCATAGACGTTGAGGGGGCTGCTCGCGGTGACGACCACGTTCGTCCCCCGGGTGAAGGCGACACCGCTCGTCCCGAGGTGCCGTCCCCGGTACGAGCGGAGAAAGGTCGCTGCGACGGTCGGCAGGGACGAGTGCCCCAGGGAGACGACGTCGAGCAGGCCGTCGTCGACCGCCGCCCGCGGGCAGATCCGCAGGCCGCCTCCGTACTGGCCGCTGTTCCCGACCGCGACGAACCAACCGGGGAAAACGCGTTCCTCGCCGTCGACGGACACGGTGAACATCACGTCCCGCCAGGACCGGAAGGCCCTGAGCCCGCCGTAGAGGTAGACGAACGGTCCGAGCGGCAGCCGGGCCGCGTTGCCGTACTCGTTGGCGAGCGCGTCGAAGCCGACGTGCGCGACACCGAGGAACGGGCGGCCGTTGACGATACCCAGGTCGATGTCCCGGACCGTCCAGTGCCCCATGCTGCTGACCGCCCGCACGGGGTCCAGCGGGAGGCCGAACCGTCGCACGGTGTCGTTCCCGCGGCCCCCTGCCAGCGGCAGCAGGGTGGCGCCGGAGACCTGGACGCCGGCGGCAGCAGCGCCCAGGAAGCCGTCACCCCCCCAGCGCCGCGACCAGGCTCCCCCGCGGGACCTCCGCCGCCCGGTCCGTCGCTTCGCCGAGGCTCTCGGTGACCACCACGGTGGAGGAGAACCCTGCCTGCCCGAGCGCCGCTGCCGTTCCTGGCCAGAGCCGCAGTGCTCGCCCCCGACCGGCCTTCGGGTTGACGAGGAGCAGCGCCTGTCCCATCATCGGCCGGCCGAGTGCTCGGTGCAGCGGGCGCGGGCGCGATGGCCCTCGGCAGGCACTGTCGGCGGAACTCCGTCGGATCGGGTCACCGGGGCGTCAGTGGCGCAGGACCTTGTGGTTCGCGGCCTGGGCGAGCGGACGCAGGACGAGGTGGTCGATGTTCATGTGATGCGGGGCGTTCAGGGTGAACGAGATCGCCTGGGCGACATCGTCGGCCGTCAGCGGGTACTCGACGCCCTCGTAGACCTTGTCCGCGGCACCCTGATCGCCGGCGAGCCGGTTCAGCGAAAACTCCTCCGTGTGCACCATGCCCGGGGACACCTCGATAACCCTGATGTTGTTCTCCGCCTCCTCGAGGCGGAGCGAGCGAGCCATGGACTCCTGTGCGGCCTTGACGCCGCAGTACCCGGCGCCGCCCTCGTACGCTGCCATCGCGGCCGTGGAGGTCAGGAACAGAACGCTGCCCTGGCCGCCGTCGCGCAGCGCGGGCAGCAACGCCCGGGTCATGCGCATCGAGCCGAGCACGTTGACGTTGTACATCCACTCCCAGTCCTCGGTGACCGCGTCGGCGACACGGTCCGCACCGAAGGCGCCGCCGGCATTGTTGACGAGGGCATGGACGGGGCCCGACGCCGTGACCTCTGCCACGAAGGCGTCGACGGAGGCCTGATCCGTGACGTCGAGGGTCATCGGCGTCGCGCCCGTCTCTGCCGCGAGCGCCTCGAGACGGTCGAACCGCCGGGCGGCAGCGATCACGTCCCAGCCGTCGTTACGGAGGGCACGGACCGCGGCTGCGCCGATACCGGAGCTGGCTCCCGTGACGATCACACGCAGGGCAGAGGGGGCAGGTACTGCAGGAGCGCCGAGCGGCGCGGATGGTGTCGGGGTCATGGGCCCACTGTAGCGATCAGCTCCCCGGACGTGCAGGGCTCCTCGCCGGGCGGATCCGTGAGATTGGAGGGGTTGCCTGCTTCGGTCCTCAGCAGGGGTGACACCGGTAACGCGGCGCAGCAGGGGCTCAGTACCGGTCGAGCCGTTCGATGAACTCGTCGGCGCGGCGAAGCGTCTGCGCGAGCTTCTCACGCCGCTCGACGGCGGAGGAGCGGAAAAATCGAGATCGCCGCGAAGGACACGCAGGCGCACCGGATCGGACTCGTTCTCCAGCGCATCCGTGATCGCCAGCACCTCCTGCATCTCCTCGAGGGTGAACCCGAGGGGTTTCATCCGCCGGATCAGGAGCAGGCGCTCGACGTCGTCGTGCGTGTACAGGCGGAACCCGCCCTCCGTGCGCGACGCAGCCGGCAGTATGCCCACGTCGTCATAGTGCCTGATCGTCCGCAGCGACAACCCCGTGCGCTCGGCGAGCTCACCGATGTGCATCCGCCGAGCAGGACCCCGCTCACCCTCCATCCGACCTCCACTCTTCGCCCTAACCCTACCTTCACGTTAGGGTTGAGTTGCGAACCGATGCATCGGCTCCGAGGACCCTGCACATCGGCGTGCATCCGCAGCGGCTTCCGCTCCACCAGCACCCGAAGGAAAACAGTGCCCATGGCTTCCACACGACCCCTCCCGCCCGGCGCCGACCTGACACCCGTCGAACGTCAGTCCGTGGCCCGGACCCTGCGCAACCCGCGACTGCTGAAGACGGAGGTCCTCGCCGGGCTCGTCGTCGCCCTCGCCCTGATCCCCGAAGCCATCGCCTTCTCGATCATCGCCGGCGTCGACCCCCGCCTGGGCCTGTTCGCGTCCTTCACCATGGCAGTGTCCATCGCCTTCCTCGGCGGCCGGCCTGCGATGATCTCCGCCGCCACCGGTGCCGTCGCCCTCGTCATCGCACCACTGGTGGCGAGCCACGGCGTCGACTACTTCATCGCCGCCGTGATCCTCGGCGGGTCGTTCCAGGTCATCCTCGGTGTCACCGGTGTCGCGCGCCTCATGCGTTTCATCCCCCGCTCGGTCATGGTCGGCTTCGTCAACGCACTGGCGATCCTCATCTTCCTGTCCCAGGTACCCGAACTCATCGACGTACCGTTCCTCGTCTACCCGATGGTCGCCGTCGGGCTGCTGATCGTCTTCGGCCTGCCGCGGCTGACCAAAGCCGTGCCGGCACCCCTGGTGGCCATCGTCGTCCTGACCGTGTTCGCGGTCCTAGCCAATGTGCTCGTGCCCACCGTCGGGGACAAGGGTGAACTGCCCGAGAGCCTGCCGTCCCTGTTCCTCCCGAACGTGCCCCTGAACCTCGAGACGCTGCAGATCGTCGCCCCGTTCGCCCTCGCCCTGGCCGCCGTCGGACTGCTCGAATCGCTGATGACCGCCAAGCTCGTGGATGACATCACCGACACCCGTTCGAACAAGACGCGAGAGTCCTGGGGTCAGGGAGCAGCGAACATCATCACCGGCTTCTTCGGCGGCATGGGTGGCTGCGCGATGATCGGTCAGACCATGATCAATGTGAAGGCCTCCGGTGCCCGCACCCGCATCTCCACCTTCCTCGCCGGCATCTTCCTGCTCGTCCTCGTCGTCGCCCTCGGAGACATCGTCGCGCTCATCCCGATGGCAGCCCTGGTCGCCGTCATGATCTTCGTGTCCATCGCCACCTTCGACTGGCACAGCATCAGGCCCTCCACCCTGAAGCGGATGCCCAAGAGCGAGACCACCGTCATGCTCGCAACCGTCATCGTCACCGTCTGGACGCACAACCTCGCCATCGGCGTCGGCGTGGGTGTCCTCGTCGCCATGGTCGCCTTCGCCCGCCGCGTCGCACACTTCGTCACCGTCGAACGTACCGAGGAGACCGTGAACGGCGACCGTCAGGCCACCTACACCGTCAACGGTGAGCTGTTCTTCGCGTCCTCCAACGACCTCTACACCCAGTTCGACTACGCGACCGACCCGCACCGGGTCACGATCGACCTGCACGGCTCGCACCTATGGGATGCCTCCACGATCGCCGCCCTGGACGCCATCACGGAGAAGTACCGCTCCCATGGGACAGACGTGAAGATCATCGGCCTCAACGATGCGTCGACCCTCATGCGCGAGCGCTCGGCGGGAACCTCGGCGCGGGGCACTGAGCCTCCCGGTCCGACCGAACGCCGGACCTGGCATCCGTCCTCCTGA
This sequence comes from Vibrio cholerae, assembly GCA_009728235.1. GTDB lineage: Bacteria > Actinomycetota > Actinomycetes > Actinomycetales > Micrococcaceae > Arthrobacter_D. The sequence continues at coordinate 97,008 of WNZI01000002.1, forward strand.
CCGGGCCGCGGCGAGCCGCACCTTCGGTAGCCCGCCACGGTGCCGGATCCTGCAGGCTCGCAGGTAGGGAACAATGGAGGCATGGCCGATATCACCCAGGGCACAGACACGCCCTCCCCCCAGTCCGTCACCGTTCCCGACAAGCCCGTCCTGGAGGGTCTCGAGGCGAGACTGTCCCGGCAGTGGCGCGAGGACGGGACTTACACCTTCAATCGCGACACCACGCGCGAGGAGGTGTACTCCATCGACACCCCGCCGCCCACGGCATCGGGATCCCTGCACGTGGGGCACATGTTCTCCTACACCCAGACGGACGTCATGGCGCGCTTCAAGCGGATGAACGGCGCCAACGTGTTCTACCCGATGGGCTGGGACGACAACGGGCTGCCGACCGAACGCCGCGTCCAGAACTACTACGGGGTGCGCTGCGATCCATCGGTCCCGTACGACGCCGACTACCGCCCGCCCGCGGAGCCCGCGAAGAACCAGCGCGACTTCGACGCCGTCTCGCGCCGGAACTTCATCGAGCTGTGCGAGGAACTCGCGGTCGAGGACGAGAAGGTCTTCGAGGACCTGTTCAGCACCCTCGGACTGTCGGTCGACTGGAACCTCACCTACCGGACCATCGACGACACCTCCCGAGCCGTCTCGCAGCGGGCCTTCCTCGCGAACCTCGACGCCGGCGACGCCTACCTCGCCGAGGCTCCCACCCTCTGGGACGTCACCTTCCGCACCGCTGTCGCCCAGGCCGAACTGGAGGACCGCGAGCAGCCCGGCGCCTACCACCGCATCGCCTTCCACTCCCCGGGCGGAGAGCGGATCCACATCGAGACCACGCGCCCGGAACTGCTGCCCGCCTGCGTCGCCCTCGTGGCCCATCCCGACGACGAGCGCTACAAGCCTCTGTTCGGCACCACGGTCACCTCGCCGCTGTTCGACGTCGAAGTGGAGATCAAGGCACACCCCCTCGCAAAGCCCGACAAAGGCAGCGGCATCGCCATGATCTGCACCTTCGGAGATCTCACCGACGTCACCTGGTGGCGCGAACTGCAGCTGCCCACGCGCGCCGTCGTCGGCAGGGACGGGCGGATCCGCACCGAGACGCCCGAGTGGATCACCACGGAACGCGCCCGCGGGCACTACGCCGATATCGCCGGCAAGACGATCTTCAGCGCCAAGGAGGCCGTCGTCGGCATGCTCCGCGAGAGCGGGGACCTCGACGGAGAGCCGAAGAAGATCACGCACCCGGTCAACTTCTACGAGAAGGGCGACAAGCCCCTCGAGGTCGTCACGAGCCGTCAGTGGTACATCCGCAACGGCGGGCGCGACGCCGGCAAGCGCGACGCTCTGATCCAGCGCGGCCGAGAGATCGAGTTCCACCCCTCGTTCATGCGCTCCCGGTACGAGAACTGGATCGAGGGCCTGAACGGCGACTGGCTGGTCTCGCGCCAGCGCTTCTTCGGCGTCCCCGTGCCCGTGTGGTACCGGCTCGACGCGGATGGCGAACCGGAGTACGACGCTCCGATCGTGCCGTCGCTCGATGCGCTCCCCGTCGACCCGGCCGCTGATCCTGCCCCTGGCTTCGAGGAGTCGGCCCGCAACCAGCCGGGCGGATTCGTCGGCGACAACGACGTCCTGGACACGTGGGCGACGTCGTCGCTCACACCGCAGATCGTCGGCGGGTGGGCGCGCGACGAGGACCTTTTCGGGAAGGTCTTCCCGTTCGACCTCCGCCCCCAGGGCCACGACATCATCCGCACCTGGTTGTTCTCGACCGCAGTGCGAGCCGATGCGTTGCAGGACTCCGTGCCCTGGAAGCACGCGGCACTCTCCGGCTGGATCCTCGATCCGGACCGCAAGAAGATGTCGAAGTCGAAGGGCAATGTGGTGGTTCCCACCGACGTCCTGGAGCAGTTCGGCGCTGACGCCGTCCGGTACTGGGCCGCCTCGGCGAAGCTCGGCGCGGACACCGCCTACGAGATCAACCAGATGAAGATCGGGCGTCGGCTGGCCATCAAGCTGCTGAACGCGTCGAAGTTCGTCCTCAACCTCGGGGTGACGGAGGGCTCGATCGGTGCCGGCTCGCTGGACCGGGTGACCAACGCGCTGGACCTGTCACTGCTGGCCCAACTGCGGACCGTGACCGAACAGGCGACGGCCGCTTTCGAGAAGTACGACTACGCTCGGGCACTCCAGCTGACCGAGTCCTTCTTCTGGACCTTCACGGACGACTACGTGGAGCTGGTCAAGGACCGGGCCTATGCCGATCCCGATGATCCTGCCACGCAGTCCGTCCAGACCACGCTGGCGACGACGCTCGACGCCCTCCTCCGTCTCTTCGCCCCGTTCCTGCCGTTCGCGACGGAAGAGGTATGGAGCTGGTGGCGGGCTGGATCCGTCCACCAGGCATCCTGGCCGGACGCGGAGGCGCTCTCGGGACTGCCCGGATCGGCCGACGCCGGTGTCCTCACCTCGGTCGCCCTGGCGCTCGGGGGCATCCGGAAGGCCAAGTCCGAGGCGAAGGTCAAGCAGCGCACCGAAGTGGAAACCGCCGTCGTCACTGCTCCAGCGGCCCAGGTGGAGCAGGTCCGCGCGGGCCTGGGCGACCTCCTCGCCGCGGGTAACGCCAGGGATCTCCGGCTCGCCGAGGGCGAGGGCACCCTGGCCGTCTCGGACGTCGAACTGGTGCCCCAGCCGGCGGAGTAACCGCCCGAGCTGCGAACACGAGAGGACCCGCCGATCGGCGGGTCCTCTCGTGTTCGCAGCTGGTACTCCTAGTCGAAGCTCGGGCTCTTGGTCCTGGAGCGCTTCAGCTCGAAGAAGTCGGGGAACTCCGACATCAGGACAGCACCGTCGAAGATGCGGCCCGCCTCCTCGCCGCGCGGGATCCTCGTCAGCACCGGCCCGAAGAACGCCGTGCCGTTGAAGGCGACGACAGGCGTGCCGACCTCGTCGCCCACGCGATCGATCCCGTCCTTGTGGGAGGCGCGGAGCTGTTCGTCGTACTCATCGCTCTGGGCATACTGCGCCAGGTCGGCAGGCAGCCCCACCTCTTCGAGCGATTCGCGGATCACGACGCCGAAGTCCCGGTTCTGGCCGATGTGGATGCGCGTGCCCATCGCGTCGTACAGCTTCTTGACGTACTCGTCGCCGTGCAGCTCCCGGGCGGCAATGATCACTCGTACCGGCCCCCAGCCCTGCAGCATCATGGCCTGGTACTCCTCCGGCAGGTCCCGGCCTTCGTTGAGCACCGAGAGGCTCATGACGTGCCAGTCGACCGAGATGTTCCGGACCTGCTCGACCTCGCCGATCCAGCGCGAGGTGATCCAGGCGAAGGGACACATGGGATCGAACCAGAAATCAGCTTTCTCGACGGTGGTGGACTCGCTCATTCGCTTCTCCTCGGGACGTTGGTGGGGCCGGAGCCCTTTCCCGGTGCAACCCCACCCGACGCGCCACTATTCCACCGGGATTGGTGCAGCACGGCGGCAGGCGGTCTAATGGGAGGACACGACCAGCCGATGACGCCTGGCGCTATCCCTGCGTCCCCGTCCGGCTGGATGACCGCGCACCGGCGACCCCGGTGCAGTAAGGGACGCCGTTGTGCACGAACATCAGACTGAGACCCACGACGCCTGGCTCGAGCGTGAGGAGCTGGCCGAGGCCATGATCCCGCTGATCGGTCAGCTGTACCGCCGGAACAACGTGGTCACGAGCATCCACGGCCGCAGCCTCATCAACAAGTCGACCATGAGCATCCTCAAGGCCCACCGCTTCGCTAGGCGCATCACCACCGAGGAACTGCGCCTCGAGGACACCGCACCCATACTCCGGATCCTCGCGGACCTCGACCTCGGGGCGGCCGCGATCGACATCGGCCGACTCCGCCTCGCCTACGACCATGCCGCCCAGGCCGGGGACAGCCGCAGCCTGCACGAGTTCCTCCGGACCGAGCTCGCCGACATCGTCGCCCAGGGCGGCCGTGACGAACGCACCAGTACCGACGTCGTCCTCTACGGCTTCGGCCGCATCGGCAGGCTCGTCGCCCGCCTGCTCATCGAAAAAGCCGGAGGCGGCCACGGACTCCGCCTCCGCGCCGTCGTCGTCCGCCGCGGCTCCGACAACGACCTCACCAAACGCGCCAGCCTGCTCCGCCGCGACTCCGTCCACGGGCCCTTCGAGGGCACCATCCAGGTCGACGAGGATACGGACACGATCACCGCGAACGGGATCCGCATCCAGGTCATCTACTCCGACGACCCCGCCACCATCGACTACACCGCCTACGGCATCCACGACGCGATCGTGGTGGACAACACGGGCCGCTGGCGGGACGAGGAAGGCCTCTCCCAGCACCTGCGCAGCACCGGCGTCGCAAAGGTACTCCTGACCGCACCCGGCAAAGGGGCGCTGAAGAACATCGTCCACGGCATCAACCACGCCACCATCGAGGACAACGACCGCATCATCACCGCGGCGTCCTGCACCACCAACGCCATCACCCCCGTCCTCAAAGCCATCAACGACCGCTTCGGCGTGGTCCACGGGCACGTCGAGACCGTCCACTCGTTCACCAACGACCAGAACCTCATCGACAACTTCCACCGCGGAGACCGCAGGGGCCGCTCCGCGGCGCTGAACATGGTCCTCACGGAGACCGGCGCCGCGACGGCCGTGGCGAAAGCCCTGCCCGAACTAGCCGGCAAACTCACCGGCAGCTCCATCCGCGTCCCCACCCCCGACGTCTCCATCGCCATCCTGAACCTCGCGCTGGAGCACGACACCACCAAGGACCAGGTCAACACGTACCTGCGCGAGATGTCCCTGCACTCCGGGATACGCAAGCAGGTCGACTACATCGACAGCCCCGAAGTCGTCTCCACCGACTTCGTCGGCTCCCGCCGCACCGGCATCGTCGACGGGCTCGCCACCATCGCCGACGGCGTGCACCTGGTCCTCTACATCTGGTACGACAACGAATTCGGCTACAGCTGCCAAGTCGTCCGGGTCATGGAAGAAATGGCCGCCGTCCACCCACCATCCTTCCCGGCGGCCGAACCGGAGACAGCAGCAGCCCCAGGCGTCTGACGCACCGATAGCTGCGAAAGGGCCCGGCTGGTCGGCCGGGCCCCTGCTCGTCCTCGGTCAGGCCGACTTCGTGCGGCGCTTGGCGACCACCTCGTGCGAGATGAGCGTCGGCTCCGCCCGCTTCGCGACGACGTCGTCCGTGATGACCACGGTGGCGATGTCCTCGCGGCTGGGGAGATCGAACATCACCGGGAGGAGCACTTCCTCCATGATGGCGCGGAGCCCACGAGCACCCGTGCCCCGCTCGAGTGCGAGGTCTGCGATGGCCTCGAGTGCCTTCGGTTCGAAGGCGAGCTCGACGCCGTCGAGCAGGAACATCTTCTGGTACTGCTTCATCAGTGCATTCTTCGGCTCCGTCAGGATCTGCATCAGAGCCGGGCGGTCGAGGTGCGTCACGGTCGTGATGACGGGCAGGCGTCCGATGAACTCGGGGATCAGACCGAACTTCAACAGGTCCTCCGGCATGACGTCGCCGTAGCTGACCTCCTCGTTCTTGAGCGAACTCAGTGGCGCCCCGAAGCCGATGCCCTTGCGCCCGGCCCTGGACCCGATGATCTCCTCCAGGCCGGCGAAGGCACCCGCCACGATGAACAGTACGTTCGTGGTGTCGATCTGGATGAATTCCTGGTGCGGGTGCTTGCGTCCGCCCTGAGGCGGCACGGAGGCGACGGTTCCCTCGAGGATCTTCAGCAGCGCCTGCTGCACGCCCTCACCAGAGACGTCGCGCGTGATCGAAGGGTTCTCGCTCTTGCGCGAGATCTTGTCGATCTCGTCGATGTAGATGATGCCCTGCTCGGCCTTCTTGACGTCGTAGTCCGCGGCCTGGATGAGCTTGAGCAGGATGTTCTCGACGTCCTCACCGACATAGCCGGCTTCGGTGAGGGCCGTGGCGTCGGCGACCGCGAACGGAACGTTGAGCCGCCTGGCGAGCGTCTGGGCGAGATAGGTCTTGCCGCAGCCCGTGGGACCTATCAGCAGGATGTTCGACTTGGCGATCTCGACGTCTTCGGTCTCGGCGGCGTCCGCCAGGGTTCCCGCCGCTCGGGGACCGTTACCGGACTGGATCCGCTTGTAGTGGTTGTAGACGGCGACAGCGAGGGATCGCTTCGCGGGCTCCTGGCCCACCACGTACTCCTGCAGGAAGTCGAAGATCTCCCGCGGCTTCGGCAACTCGAATGTGCCCAGGTCAGCGACCTCGGACAGTTCTTCCTCGATGATCTCGTTGCACAGGTCGATGCACTCGTCGCAGATGTACACACCGGGGCCGGCAATCAGCTTCCGCACCTGCTTCTGGCTTTTCCCACAGAAAGAGCACTTGAGCAGATCGGTGCTCTCACCAATGCGAGCCATGGTTCAATCCCCTTAGGTATACGCGATTGCTATGTCCACTCTAGGCCACTGGGTACTTCTGGCCGGTATCAAAATGCCCGTGGTGCCTTGCGGCGCCACGGGCGATGACCCTGCTGGGCGTGTCATCCGGAGGCGTGTGCCTCCGGATGACACTGCCCCTCCTACGGGGTGTTGATCTTCGGAGGAGTGATCTTGCGCGAGGCCAGGACCTCGTCCACCAGGCCGTACTCGACCGCACTGGCGGCCGTGAGGATCTTGTCACGCTCGATGTCGATGCTGACCTGCTCGGAGGACCGGCCCGAGTGCAGCGCGAGTGTGTCCTCCAGCCAGGTGCGCATGCGCATGACCTCGTTCGCCTGGATCTCCAGGTCGGAGGCCTGTCCGCCCTGACCGCCGGAGAGGGCGGGCTGGTGGATCAGGACCCGGGCGTTCGGCAGGGCGAGGCGCTTGCCCGGTGCTCCGGCGGCCAGCAGAACGGCGGCGGCGCTCGCCGCCTGCCCCAGGCAGACCGTCTGCACCTCGGGCCGGATGAACTGCATGGTGTCATAGATGGCCGTCATGGCGGTGAACGATCCACCCGGCGAGTTGATGTAGAGCGTGATGTCGCGCTCCGGGTCGGTCGACTCGAGCACGAGCAACTGTGCCATGACGTCGTCCGCGGAGGCGTCGTCGACCTGCGTACCGAGGAAGATGATGCGGTCCTCGAAAAGCTTGGTGTACGGGTCCTGGCGCTTGAAACCGTAGGGTGTGCGCTCTTCGAACTGGGGAAGAATGTAGCGGCTCGTCGGAAGGTTCTGTGCCTTCGATCCCGCTGCTGCCTGGAATTCGTGGTTCATGGTGTCTCCTGTAGGACGACTGGTCGGAGTGAGGGCTGCTGCGGTCTACGGGTTCTGGTCGTTCCGCCGCCACCGGCAACAGAACCGGAGTGTGCCGAGATGTGGTCGAAGAAGCCGTAGTCCAGGGCCTCCTGGGCCGTGAACCACTTGTCGCGGTCGTTGTCCTTCAGGATGGTCTCGACGGTCTGCCCGGTCTGCTCCGCCGTCAGTTCGGCCATGACGCGCTTCATGTGCAGGATGAGCTCCGCCTGGATCCTGATGTCGGTGGCAGTACCGCCGATGCCGCCGGAGGGCTGGTGCATGAGGATACGGGCGTGGGGCGTCGCGTAGCGCTTGCCCTTGGTCCCGGATGAGAGCAGGAACTGACCCATGGAGGCGGCCAGGCCGGTCGCGACCGTGACGACGTCGTTCGGGATGAACTGCATGGTGTCGTAGATCGCCATGCCGGCCGTCACCGAACGCCCGGCGAGTTGATGTAGAGGTAGATGTCACGATCCGGATCCTCGGCTGACAGCAAGAGCAACTGGGAGCAGATGGCATTCGCGTTGTCGTCGCGAACCTCGGAACCGAGCCAGATGATGCGCTCCTTGAGGAGCCTGTTGTAGATGTAGTCGTCGCGACCGCCCATCTCGGGGCCGGCCATGATCGGCGTGCGTGGTTCGGTTGCCATGGTGTTGACCTCTCACTCTGGCGGGCCGAGGCCAGTTCGGCCGACCCGTCCGTTTGTCTCTCCTTGGACACTAACCCGGTCGGGTCGCCATTTGCTCCCGGTCGGGGAACTGTTCGCTGACGGCGCACGGTGGCGGAAGCCGCCTTCCCGGCGCCCTTCGAGGAGGACCGTGGCGGCTGGACCGTGCCGTCAACGCAGCAGCGGCGCCGCTGCCCGAAGGCTACGACACCGCTGCTGGAATGCTGACCGCGCTGGGTATGACTACTTCGAACTGGCCTTCTTCTTGGCCTTCTTCTTCGGCTCCTCGGTGGGAGCATCCTCGACAGGCGCATCCTCGGCCGCAGCGTCTACCACCTCGGGAGCCTCGGCAGACTCGGTCGCCTCGATGTCCTCCGCGACGTCCTGCTCGGTCTCGGCGTCGTCGACCGAGAGGGTCTCCGACTCGTCACCGGCGGGCCGGACGAAGTCGGTCAGGTCCACCGCCGCACCGTTGGTGTCGGTGACGGTGGCGTACTCGAGGACCTTCGCGAGAGCCTTCCGACGGCGTACCTCGCCGACGATCATCGGTACCTGACCGCTCTGATCGAGCATCTGGGCGAACTGGTTCGGCTCCATGCCGTACTGGCCGGCGGTGGAGACGATGTAGTCGATCAGCTCGCTCTGGCTGACACCGACCTCTTCCTTCTCGGCGACGGAATCGAGGATGACCTCGTTCTGGAAGGCCCGCTCGGTGTTCCCGCGGATCTCCGCGCGGTGCTCCTCGGTGTCATGGTCCTCACCCGCAGTGTGGGCGTTCTCGCCGTTGAAGTGCTGCTCGAGCTGCTCCTCGATGACGCTCTCGGGCACGGGAACGGGAACGAGCTCGACCAGCTTGTCGAGCACCTTGTCACGCGCCTCGACGCCCTGGTCCATCAGCTTGGACTCGGAGGCCTGCTTCACGAGATCCGCGCGCAGTTCCTCCGCCGTGTCGAACTCCGAGGCGAGCTGCGCGAAGTCGTCGTCGACTTCGGGGAGCTCGCGCTCCTTGACGGCCTTCACGATGACCTTGACCTGCGCGTCGGCCCCGGCGTGCTCGCCGCCGGCCAGCTTGGTCTCGAACGTCGCGTCCTCGTCGGTGGACAGGCCCGTGACGGCCTCGTCCATACCCTCGAGCATCGTGCCGGAGCCGATCTGGTAGGACAGGTCCTGCGCGGAGTCGACCTCTTCACCATCGACGGACGCCGTCAGATCGATCGTGAGGAAGTCGCCGTCCTTGGAGGGGCGATCCACGGCGGTCAACGTGCCGAAGCGTCCACGCAACTCATCCATGGCCTTCTGGACGTCCTCGTCGGAAGCCTCGACGGCATCGACGGTGACCTCGAGGCCCTTGTAGTCCGGGAGCTCGATCTCGGGGCGGATGTCCAGTTCGACGGTGAACGTCAACTGGCCGTCCTTCTTCGCGGGATCGGGCACCTCGGTGATCTCGACCTCGGGGCGGCTCAGCGGACGGATGCCCGTCTCCTGCACCGCGCTCTGGTAGAAACCGTTCAGGCCGTCGTTGATGGCCGTCTCGATGACGTAGCCCCGTCCGACGCGCTGGTCGATGAGCTGCTGCGGGACCTTGCCCTTGCGGAACCCCGGAACCTGGACCTGGGTGGCGATGGTCTTGTAGGCCTCGTCGATGCTGGGCTTCAGTTCCTCGAAGGGAACCTCGACGTTCAGCTTCACCCGGGTGGGGGAAAGGGTTTCAACAGCGCTCTTCACAGCGTAGGACTCCTGAAATGATTGGGATTGGTTCTGCAGCGGAGGCACTTTCCTCATCACACGGCAGAGTCGGGGTGACAGGAGTTGAACCTGCGACTTCCTGCTCCCAAAGCAGGCGCTCTACCAAGCTGAGCTACACCCCGTAAGTGCGAGTGTCAGTCTACGCATCTTTACGCCCACCGCGCACATTTGGCGATCGGTCGGCTGCTGTGGTGTAGTTATATGCGTTCCACGGGGGTCCTTCGGGGCCCACCTGCGGGGATGTAGCTTAATGGTAAAGCCTCAGTCTTCCAAACTGATTACGCGGGTTCGATTCCCGTCATCCCCTCTTTCCCGGTTACCCGCCGGCCCTACACCCGGACAGCGGTCCGGGTGTTCCTCGTTAAGCTCCGACTCAGCTAGTCCGACTGACAGGCAGGACACCAGTAGACGTTCCGCGCCGCCATCTCGGCAGTGAGGATCGGCGTCCCGCAGCGCCGGCACGGCTCGCCCGTCCGCTTGTAGACGTAGTGGGGCGCCGATCGCTTGGGCCGTCCGTTCCGGGCCTCGGCCGTGGTCGTGACGATCCGCCCCTCCCGCACCCCGTCGTTCATCAGCCGCACCGTGTCGGCCCAGATGGCGTCCGCCTCGTCCTCGCGCAACGTTTTGCCGGGTCGCCAGGGATGGATGCCCTGCAGGAACAGCACCTCGGCGCGGTAGATGTTCCCGATACCGGCGATGACGGCCTGGTTCATGAGCTGGATCCCGACGGGCGTGATGCTCGACATGATCTTCCGGGTGAAGACGGAGCCGTCCGACCCCGCCTGCAGCGGGTCGGGACCGAGCTTCGCCCGTGCCGCCGTCTCCTCGGCGCCCGTGATCACCTCGCAGGCCGTGGGTCCCCGCAGGTCCGCCCAGCCGTGCTCCGACACCAGCCGGACGCGGACGGCTCCGACGGGAGCGGGCGGACCGGGATACGAGGCAAGTCCGGCCCCGTCCTCCGACGCCTGCTCCGACTCCCCCACCCTCCGTGGCGCGCCGATACTCGAAGCCCCCCGGAAAGTCGCGTCCCCTCCGAAGCTCCAGGCGCCGTACAGCCCGAGGTGCACACGCAGGACGCGGTCGTTGTCGAAGCGGAGGAACATCTGCTTGCCGTGAGCGAGGGCACTGACCAGAGTTGCTCCGTCGAGTTGCTCCGCGCCGGCAGCGAAGCGGCCCTGCGGGCTGGACACGGCCAGCCTCACACCCGTGAACACTGAGGCGAACTGCCGTGCCAGGCGATGGACCGAGTGGCCTTCAGGCAACGGTCCCCGTCTCCTCGAATCGTGCGATCTGGCCGATCCGGCGGCTGTGCCGCGCCGCACCGCTGAACGGCTCGGCGAGGAAGGCATCGATGATCGCCGTTGCTTCCTCCACGGAATGCTGGCGTCCCCCGACGGCGACGACGTTGGCGTCGTTGTGCTGACGCGCGAGGCGGGCCGTGTCCAGGTTCCAGGCCAGGGCGGCACGCACGCCGCGCACCTTGTTGGCTGCGATCTGCTCCCCGTTGCCGGAGCCGCCGAGGACGATGCCCAGGGAGTCGCCGCCGGCGGCCCGCTCATCGACGACCGCCCGCGCAGCGGCGATGCAGAAGGACGGGTAATCGTCCTCCGGGTCGTAGGAGCTGGGTCCGTGGTCGACGACGTCGTAGCCCGCCGCGGTGAGGTGCGAGAGCAGGTGGGCGCTCAGCTCCATGCCGGCGTGGTCGGTGGCGAGGTGGACGCGCATGGCGATCTGTTCCTTCGGGAAGCGCCGGCGCGGGCCGGCGGTGGGTGCGGGGTTCGTCCGTCCGGCGTGGCTGGACGATCTCAGCCTAGTGCGCAAGCAGGGCGGTTCGGCAGCCGCCGTGGCGGAGGGAGCGACGGCGCGCGGACATCCGGGCACGAGTGAGAGAATCGGAACGCCGCGTAACCGGCACTATCCGCGCCGTACCCGAATCCCACCCTGGAGGCGATCCTTGCCCGGTCTGAACCTGACGCGCGACGAAGCACGCACACGCGCCGATCTGCTCACTGTCCGCTCCTACGAGATAACCCTCGACCTGACGCGCGGCGAGCGCGTCTTCCGGTCGACGACGGTGGTCTCCTTCGACGCACGACAGGGCGCCTCGACGTTCATCGACGCCGTCACCGACACCGTGTACCGCGTCGAGCTGAACGGCGTCGAGCTGGACCCCGCGGAGGTCGCAGACGGAACCCGCATCCAGCTGTCGTCGCTGGCGGCGAACAACACCCTCGTGATCGAGGCCGACATGTCCTACATGAACACCGGCGAGGGCCTCCACCGTTTCACCGACCCCGTGGACGGCGAGGTGTACCTCTATACCCAGTTCGAGGTCCCGGACTCCCGGCGTGTCTTCGCCGTCTTCGAGCAGCCGGACCTGAAGTCCACCTTCCGCTTCGCCGTCACCGCTCCCTCGCACTGGGACGTCATCTCCAACTCCCCCACTCCGGAGCCCGTCCAGGCGGGTTCGGAGGCGGACACGGGTAGTGCTACGTGGTACTTCGAACCGACGCCGGTCCTGTCCTCCTACGTCACCGCGCTCGTCGCGGGTCCGTACCAGTCCGTGCGCAGCGAACTCACGAGCTCCGACGGCCGGACGATCCCGCTCGGGGTGTTCGCCCGGAAGTCGCTCATGCAGTACATGGACGCGGAGAACATCTTCGCGCTGACCCGCCAGGGGTTCGCCTTCTACGAGGAGCAGTTCGGCGCGCCCTACCCCTTCGAGAAGTACGATCAGCTGTTCGTGCCGGAATTCAACGCCGGAGCCATGGAGAACGCCGGCGCCGTGACGTTCGTCGAGACCTATGTGTTCCGCTCGCGCGTGCCTGATGCGACCGTCGAACGCCGGGCGATCACCATCCTCCACGAACTCGCGCACATGTGGTTCGGCGACCTCGTGACCATGCGCTGGTGGAACGACCTCTGGCTCAACGAGTCCTTCGCGGAGTTCATGTCCACCCTGGCCGCGGCCGAGGCGACCGACTTCACGCAGTCCTGGACCACCTTCGCGATCCTCGAGAAGGGCTGGGCCTACCGGCAGGACCAGCTCCCCTCGACCCATCCGATCGTGGCGCAGATCAACGACCTCGAGGACGTCCAGGTCAACTTCGACGGCATCACCTACGCGAAGGGCGCGTCGGTGCTCAAGCAGCTGGTCGCGTGGGTCGGCCAGGACAAGTTCATGGAGGGCGTGCGGCAGTACTTCTCCAAGCACTCGTGGCGGAACACCGAGCTCGTGGATCTCCTGTCCGAACTCGAGGCCGCCAGCGGCCGCGACCTCAAGGAGTGGTCCGGTCTGTGGCTCGAGACCGCCGGCGTCAACACGTTGCGTCCCGAGTTCACCACGGCCGACGACGGCACCATCGAGTCGTTCGCGATCCTGCAGAGCGCCGTCGAGGCGTTTCCGACCATCCGGCCGCACCGGCTCGCGGTCGGTTTCTACGACCTCGACGACGACGGCGCACTGGTGCGCGTGCACCGGCTGGAGCTTGACGTCGACGGTGAGCGGACCGAGGTCCCGGATCTCGTGGGCGCGAAGCAGCCTGCACTCGTGCTCCTCAACGACGACGACCTCGCCTACGCGAAGATCCGCCTCGATCCCGCATCCCTGCGGACCTCGGTGCGCCACGTGAAGGATTTCCGGGACTCCCTCCCCCGGACGCTCGTCCTGGCCTCGGCCTGGGATGCGGCGCGTGACGGCGAGACCCCGGCGCGCGACTACGTGGAACTCGTGCTGCAGAACATCGGGGCGGAATCGGATTCGTCCGTCGTCCTCGTGCTGCTGCGCCAGCTCGCCTCGACCCTCGCGTTCTACGTGGCTCCGGCGGACCGGGAGGCGATGGCGGACGCGGCAGCGGACAGTCTCCTCGGACTGGCTCTGGCTTCGGCCCCCGGGTCCGATGCGCAACTCCAGTTCACCAGGGCGTTCTCGTCCCACGCACGGAATGCGGAACACCTCGATGCCGTCGAGGCGCTGCTGAACGGTGAACGGGTACCCGAGGGTCTCGTCGTGGACCAGGACCTCAGGTGGGAGCTGCTCACCAGCCTCGTGGTCGGTGGCAGGGCCGGTCAGGAGGCGATCGACGCCGAGCTGTCCAGTGACACGACGGCCACGGGCCAGCTCGCCGCAGCCGCCGCACAGGCCGCCCTGCCCACTCCCGAGGCGAAGGACGCGGCGTGGGCCGCCCTCGTCGACTCGACCGATCTGCCGAACGCCACCCAGCGCTCGATGATCTGCGGCTTCATGCGCGTGCACGACCGCACGCTCCTCGAGCCGTTCGTGGACAGGTACTTCTCGTCGGTGAAGGACGTCTGGGCGACACGCACCCACGAGATCGCCCAGCAGATCGTGGTCGGCCTGTACCCCTCCCTGCTGACCACCCAGGAGACGCTGGACAGGACCGACGCGTTCCTCGAGGCGCTCGGCGAGGACTCGCCCTCGCTGCGGCGACTCGTCCTGGAGAGCCGCGACGGTGTCGAGCGGGCACTGAGGGCGCAGGCCGCGGACAGGTGACGCGGGCCCGGACGCGCTGACGGCGCGCTGCGACGGAGGACCGCCGGCTCCCGCCGGCGGTCCTCCGAGGTCCGGAGTGGGAGACGTCGCGCCGCACCCCAGGACGTGCCAGCACTCCTACCGGCGCTACATTGGGACCATGGACCTGCAGCAGCACGAGTACAGGGCGCGCCTCCGCTGGACCGGCAACCTCGGCTCGGGCGCCTCTGGCTACCGTTCGTACAGCCGGGACCACGAGATCGAGGTCGACGGCCCCGGGGTGCTGCCTGGTACGGCCGACCCGACGTTCCACGGCTCCCGCGATCGGTGGAACCCGGAGCAGCTGCTGCTGACAGCCGTCGCGCAGTGCCACATGCTGTCCTACCTGCATGTCGCGGTGAAGGCAGGTCTGGTCGTGACCGGCTACGGCGATTCGGCCAGCGGATCGCTCCGCCTGAACAGGGACGGCAGCGGCGAGTTCACCGGGATCCTCCTGCGACCGAAGGTGGAGCTGGCCGATGCAGAGCAGACGGAACTCGCCGACTCCCTCCACGCGGAGGCCCACCGCCTGTGCTTCATCGCACGATCGGTGGCCTTTCCCGTACGCCACGAGCCGTCGTCGTCCGGTCCCGACAGCCTTCGGGACGACGGCCAGGCGCTCCCGCCGGACCGATAGCCAGGCCTGCCCGCTGTAGCCTGTTAGGGCGTCCCGCGTCCGGTGTTCGACTCCGGGCGGAAACCCCGACGCCTGTACGAAAGCGACTTCCATGACATTCCCACCCTCCCTCGGCTACGGCGGTCAGGTGATCGGCGCCGTCATCATCGTCGTCGGTGCCCTGCTCCTGTGGCTCGTGGTCCGCTACCTCATCACCCGCTCGGTCAAGCGCGTCCAGGACGGCTACAACGTCTTCAAGAAACCGCACTTCCGCTGGGCCCAGCCCGTCCTCCGACCGTTCGACAGCGCGCGCCGCGTCCAGCGGGCGGAGACCATCGGTGGCCTGCTGTCGAGCGTCGCCGCCGGTGCGATCGCGATCATCGCGATCCTCATGGTGATCGACACCCTGGGTTTCAACATCGGCCCGATCCTGGCGAGCGTCGGGATCGTGGGCATCGCCATCGGTTTCGGAGCGCGCGAGGTGATCCGGGACGCCTTCCTCGGGTTCTTCATCACCATCGAGGACCAGTACGGGATCGGCGACACCATCGAGGTCGGTGACACGGTGGGCGTGGTCCAGTCGCTGGGCCTGCGCATCACCCGGATGGTCGACCAGGACGGTGCCATCTGGTACGTCCGCAACGGCGACATCACCAAGGTGGGCAATCGCTCACAGGGGAACTACGTGGCACCCCCGGCCGTCCCGTCCGCTCCGTCCGGTGGAGCGGTGTCCCCAGCTCCCGCGGGTGCGACAGCTCCCTCGACGGTCGCACCGGAGCGGCAGGCATGAGCGGGCAGGAACGGACGGGTGCCGGGCAGGACGCCGGCGATCGCACCCCGCCCACCGCGCCCTCCTCGGGGGCGCAGCTTCCCCTTCGGGCCGCCGGCGCGAGCGTCCCCCTGCCGGCCGATCGGCTCGTCGCGACGGGCCAGCAGTTCACCCAGCCGCAGTACACCGAGAACTTCTACGAGACCGTCGGCGGGCACGCCACCTTCGTCCGGCTCGTGGACGTCTTCTACGCGGGTGTGGCAGGAGACGACGTGCTGCGCCCCATGTATCCCGAGGAGGACCTCGGCCCGGCGAAGGAGAGGCTGCTGCTCTTCCTCGAGCAGTACTGGGGCGGGCCGAAGACCTACGGGGAACAGCGGGGACATCCGAGACTGCGCATGCGGCACGTGCCCTTCCGCGTCGGGCCCGAGGCACGGGACCGCTGGCTGCTGCACATGCGGGCGGCCGTGGACGCCCTGGGGCTTGCGCCCCTGCACGAGGCCACCCTGTGGGACTACCTCGACCGCGCTGCGCACTCCATGGTCAACGCCGCGGACTGAACGGAACTCCCTTCCGGCTCGTCCATGGGTCAGAAGATGGCGGCGGGCCGGACCAGGACATGGCCTCGGGACGTGCTCAGGCGGGACCAGCGGCCGTTCGTGTGGATGGTCGCCCCCGCGCCTGGCTCGAGGAAGCCCAGGGAGAAGGCACCGAAAGCAGCACCAGCCGGGACCGCTGCAGGGACCCCTGCCAGCGGCCTACCCCAGACCGCCGTGCGAGCGCTGCTCACCAGGGGTGCTCCTGCTCGGTCGGGAAGACTCCGTGCCACCTCGCCGACGCCGTCCTTCGCCGCCCGTTCGAGGAGATCGGTGGTAACCGTTCCGACGGTCGCCCAGCCGGAACGCGGTGGCAGAACCCCTGCCCAGTTCTCGGCCACGCTCACCGTCGGGACGGAGAACGAGACCTCCGGGCCCTCCAGCCGCGCCAGGCGGTCGAGCACCGACCCCAGGGAGACGGTGAGATCGACCTCGGCGTCCTCTGCGAGGGCCATCGTCCTCAGACCGAGCACGGTCGGTACGGCTTCTCCGAGCACCGTGGGCCGCAGGGTGCAGACGTACGCCGCGAGCACCCGGCCGACCGCGAGCAGTCGCATGCCGCCGTCGTCGTTGGCGCGTGCCCTCGCCGTGAACGTGCGGAAGTCGGCGACCGTCTGCGGGTCGGCGAAGCTCAGGGAGGAGGACATCGTCCTCACCTGTTCCGCGAGCGACGGAAGGGGACCTCGGGGCCCAGCCAGGTCGAGAGGATGCGCCGGTGGTCGTTCGTCAGGCGCACCGGCCGGCCGGTACTGCGGCTGACGAGGACCATGGTGGTCGCCGCGAGCGCGCTCGTCGTGCTTGCGTCGGCCTCCACCCGGTTCCGCACGGCGTAGCCGAGGTCGAAGCTCGACCCCCCGATGGCCGTCACCCAGAGATCGACGGCGGCGGGCACGGTGCTGAAGTTCAGCGGAGCGAGGTACTCGATCTCCTGGCGGCCCACGAGGGTGTAGTGATCCGGATCGATCAGCTCGGTGAGCGAACCACCGGCGATCGGTTCGTTCATGAGCAGCACACGGGCATCCTCGAGGAACTGGAGGAAGCGGACGTTGTTGACGTGACCGTAGGAGTCCTCGTCCCCGAACCGCAACTGGACGGGGAAGGTACGCATCGAAGGCATTCCGCCATCCTTCCAGACAGCGCCGGCCCCGGCGACTCGGACGGGACCCGCGCCGTCGGTCGGACCGGCACCACCGACGCGTGATCGCGTCCGTGTTGAGTGCTCCGATGGCTGCGTCTACTGTCAGTAGATGCCCGGGGCGTCCTGCGCTCCCTCTGATCACCCCTCCACCCGCACCTGTCCACCGAGGAGACACCGAACAATGGCAGAACACGCACCGGCAGCACAGGCAACGGAGGACGGGCGGAGGACGGACCCCACCGCAGCGCTCCTCGATCTCCTCGACCTCAGCAGCGCCGAGGGCGCGCAGACGGACGAGGAGATCTTCGTCGGCGGCTCGGCGCGCCAGCCGAGCCGCAGGGTCTTCGGCGGTCAGGTGCTCGCACAGTCCCTGATCGCCGCCATGCGGACGGTGGAACCGGGGCGTGACGTCCATTCGATGCATGGCTACTTCCTGCGTGCGGGTGACGCGGACAAGCCCATCACCTTCGGCGTCCAGCGCCTGCGTGACGGCCGGTCGTTCTCGGCCCGTCGCACGCATGCCTACCAGAACGGCGTGCCCATCCTGTCGATGATCGCTTCCTTCCAGGAGCCCGACGGCGGTATCACCCATCAGGACGCCATGCCCGCCGGCGTGCCCGACCCCGAGAGCCTCCCCACGACCGCCGAGCTGCTCGGGGGCTTCGATCATCCGGTGGCCCGCGCCTGGGCCTTCGAACGCCCTTTCGACATCCGGCACATCGAGTCACCGTTGTACGTCTCGAACGAGGGCTCGCGGGAACCGCGCAACGCCGTCTGGATGCGCAGCCTCGGACCCATGCCTGACGACCCGAACGTGCACCGTGCAGCTCTGGCGTACGCGAGCGACTACACGCTGCTCGAATCCATCCTCCGCCCCCACGGGCTGAGCTGGACCCACCCGGGGATGAGCGTCGCGAGCCTCGACCACGCCATGTGGTGGCACCGGCCCGTCCGCGTGGACGAGTGGCTCCTGTACGTGCAGAGCTCTCCCAGTGCCTCCGGTGCACGCGGGCTGGCTGCTGGACGGATCTTCAGCCGGGACGGGGAACTCGTGGCGAGCGTCGCCCAGGAGGGGATGATCAGGATCCCGCAGTCCGACCGGTCATCCGCTTCGAGGGACTGAACCCGACCCGGATCCGCCCACGAGGGCTTCCGAACGAGGGGCACGAACGAGGGAGGGGACACGGCCACGGCCGTGTCCCTTCCCTCGTTGTTCGAGCTTCTCGTCCCGGTGGTGCCGGTGGGACTAGTCGCGGGTGAGTCGCCGGTGCGTCACACGGTGAGGCTTCGCCGCATCGGCGCCGAGGCGCTCCACCTTGTTCTCCTCATAGGCGTCGAAGTTGCCCTCGAACCAGTACCAGTTGTCCGGATTCTCCTCGGTGCCCTCGTAGGACAGGATGTGCGTCGCCACCCGGTCCAGGAACCACCGGTCGTGCGAGACGACGACCGCGCAGCCCGGGAACTCCAGGAGTGCGTTCTCGAGACTCGAAAGGGTCTCCACATCGAGGTCGTTGGTGGGCTCATCGAGGAGCAGAAGGTTCCCGCCCTGCTTGAGTGTCATCGCCAGGTTCAGCCTGTTGCGCTCACCTCCGGAGAGAACGCCCGCCTTCTTCTGCTGGTCCGGTCCCTTGAAGCCGAACGCCGAGACGTAGGCGCGGGACGGCATCTCGACCTGTCCCACCTGGATGAAATCGAGACCGTCCGAGACGACCTCCCAGAGCGACTTGTTGGGGTCGATCCCGCCACGTGACTGGTCGACGTAGGAGATCTTGACGGAGTCTCCGATGCGCAGTTCCCCGCCGTCGAGCGGCTCGAGGCCCACGATGGTCTTGAAGAGCGTCGTCTTGCCGACACCGTTCGGACCGATGACTCCGACGATGCCGTTGCGCGGCAGCGAGAAGGAGAGCCCGTCGATGAGGATGCGCTCGTCATAGCCCTTGCGCAGGTTCTTCGCCTCGATGACCTGGCTTCCGAGCCTCGGCCGGCCGGGATCTGGATCTCCTCGAAGTCGAGCTTCCTGGTGCGCTCGGCCTCCGCCGCCATCTCCTCGTAGCGGTTGAGTCGCGCCTTGGACTTCGTCTGGCGGCCCTTCGCGTTGGAGCGGACCCACTCGAGTTCCTCGGTGAGGCGCTTCGAGAGCTTCTGGTCCTTCTTGCCCTGGACCTCGAGGCGCGCGCGCTTCTTCTCGAGATACGTCGAGTAGTTCCCCTCGTAGGGGTACAGGTGGCCGCGGTCCACCTCGGCGATCCACTCGGCCACATGGTCGAGGAAGTACCGGTCGTGAGTGACGGCCAGCACCGCGCCCGCGTACGACTTCAGGTGCTGCTCCAGCCACAGCACGCTCTCGGCGTCGAGGTGGTTGGTGGGCTCGTCGAGGAGGAGGAGGTCGGGCTTCTGCAGCAGCAGTTTGCACAGTGCGACCCGACGGCGCTCACCTCCGGAGAGGACGCGGACATCCGATTCGGGGGGCGGGCAGCGCAGGGCGTCCATGGCCTGCTCGAGCTGGGAGTCCAGATCCCACGCGTCGGCGGCGTCGATCGCTTCCTGCAGCTTGCCCATCTCATCGAGCAGGGTGTCGTAGTCGGCGTCCGGGTTCGCCATCTCCTCGGAGATCTCGTTGAACCGCTGGATCTTCCCGTAGATCTCGCCTACGCCCTCCTGGACGTTGCCCAGGACGGTCTTCTCCTCATTCAGCGGCGGTTCCTGCAGGAGGATGCCGACGGTGTAGCCCGCGCTCAGGCGCGCCTCACCGTTCGACGGCGTGTCGATGCCGGCCATGATCTTGAGGATGGTCGACTTACCCGCACCATTGGGCCCTACGACGCCGATCTTCGCGCCGGGGAAGAACGACATACTGACGTCGTCGAGGATAACTTTGTCGCCAACGGCCTTACGGGCCTTGGTCATTGTGTAGATAAATTCCGCCATGCCTCTAAGGCTAGTGGTTGGCGATGGTGTTCTCCCATTCGCCGTCGGTCCACCGATGCCGGGGCGCCGACGGAACGGGCGGGCAGCGAGTGGCCCCGACGGAGTGCCGGACCCACGGCCCTGGGTCCGTCGACCGGACCTAGCGCTGATCGCCGACGAAGCAGAGCCCCGTGGAGAGTACCGGGAGGACGGTGACCGCGACAGCGCCCGCGCGCACCTCCCCGATGACGCAACTCCGACCGGTGCGTCCGGCACCCTGGATGGCATCGACGTCGAGCCCTGTAGGAGTGCGGTCGATGGAGACCTCGATCCCCTCGGGAGCCGACCCGGCCTCCTGGAAGCCCAGCTCGATCGCCGCGTGGACCTGATCCCGCGTGACCGAAGACTGCGAGTCGGCAAGGGCACGCAACGCACTTTCGACCGATGCTGCGATGCCGGTGGTGTCCGTCTCCTCGGGCGACTGCTCAGGTACGGGTGTCGTGGGTGGGGAGGTAGGCGGTTCCTGACCCGCTGCGTCGGACACCTCTGGCTCTGCGCTGACCGACGTACCCTCGCTAGCCGGAGCGCTCGGAGCCGGTGCGGGAGTGGCCGTGCAGGAGGTCAGCGTCAGGAGCCCGACGACCACGAGGAGTGGCAGGGCGCGGGCGCGGCCCGATCGGGATCTCGAATACCTCGGAGTTGCGCTAGTCACCCGTTCATCCTGCCACGCACCTGCCACGGTCCATCCCCATCACGGACACGAACCAGCGTTCAGGCGGAGCCGCGCCCTGGACGCCGGGGACCGACCGTCCTGCTCATCGACCCTGTCAGGACGCCGCGCACCCGTGGCTCGTCGTCCACCCCGTTGCGAGCGTCGTCACGCCGGGTCCGTGCGCTAGAAGGGAACGGCTTCCTCGTCGAGAGCCGCGTCCCGGCTCCTGCCCGTCGCCCCGTCGTCCCCTGGTTCGCTCTCCACGGCGTGTCCCGCCGAGGCTTCGAACAGTTCCCCCGTCGCGGCGTCGACACCGTCGGGTACGCCGTCGTCGGTCGTGGCGCCGGACGGATCATCGACAGCGGTGCCGCCTTTGGCGTCCTCCCTGTCCGCCGCAGTCCTGCGGAAGTTCGCTGTGCCCCACATGAGGTCGTGGCCCGCGGACTCCGCGTCGATCTCCACCGAGGTCCCGGTGCGTCCGTCGGCATTGATCCAGGGCCGGACCTTCAGCCGGCCTGTGACGATCACGCGGTCCCCTTTCTTGATGCTCGCGCCCGCGTTGGTGGCGAGTTGCCGGAACATGGACACCGAGTACCAGTTGGTGTGGCCGTCCACCCAGGCATTGGTCTCCCTGTCGAAGCGGCGCTCCGTGGAGCACATGCGGAACCCCGTGATCGGCAGTCCACTCTGGGCCAGTGTGAGGCGCACCTCGGTGGCGACGTACCCTCGCACGGTGATGATGTCGGTCATGATCTGTCCTTCCGTCCTTCTCGAACCCGGCGCGACCTACCGGCTCCGTCAAGTCTCGAACGGCCACCGTCACGGCGTGGGATGACGCCCGATTATGTTGACAACTCGCCCGCGGCTAGGCGAACGCCGTCGAAAGGGGAAGTGCCCCGCCATGCCAATCTCTGCTTGAAGAGCCACGGCGCGGCTTTCTAGCGTTGGAGGATGGACATTGCAACAGTCACCCCGGAACTGACCGACGACCATGGGATCGGCACTCTCGAGGAACTGGCGGCGCTCGTGCAGGTCGAGGATGCCCTCTTCCTGCGGTACTCGTGCGGGTACGAGGCCGACCGGGACTCCACGAGCGAGGACGGCGAGAGCGGACTGGCCCTGCCGGGACTGTCCGTCAACCCGCTGACTCCCGAGCGGTGGTGGACCCGTCCGGTCGAGGACTG
This sequence comes from Vibrio cholerae, assembly GCA_009728235.1. Classification (GTDB taxonomy): domain Bacteria; phylum Actinomycetota; class Actinomycetes; order Actinomycetales; family Micrococcaceae; genus Arthrobacter_D. Next base: position 119,169 of record WNZI01000002.1, read on the forward strand.
GCTGGCCCGGCAGATCTGCCAGTACCTGCACCTCGCCGAGGAGGAGGAACGATACCCCTGGGTGCTGACGGGAACCTGTGTCGGCAGAGGACCCGACTGCGAGCCGCTGCTCGCGGACGTGGTGCCCCTCGGAAGGCTGCACGAGGAACTCCTGAAGGAGGCCGAGCGGTTGTACGGCGAGCGGTTCGACGCCGGCAACCGCCCCTGAGAGAAGCGCTCGCGGATCTCCCGCCCGGGTGGGCGGACGAAGGGCCGGGCGCGTCGGCGACCGGCCCTTCGTGCTGTGCCCCCGGCAGGATTCGAACCTGCGACCAGAGGATTAGAAGGCCCCTGCTCTATCCCCTGAGCTACGGAGGCAGTACGGCCAGTTTACTATGGGCGGCTCCTCCGCCCCCGGCCATGGGTGGAACTACCGGCCGTGACCCCTAATCCGAACCGATAAAGGTGACCCGCAATTCGAGGCGGTGCTGCCCGTCGGGATCCTGGGAGTAGATGGCCTTGCCGGAGATGCCCGCGAGTCCGTCGGTCCCCGAACCGGGGATGATGTGCCCCGAACTCGCAGCTTCCGCGCCCTCGGCGACTCCCCAGTGCTGAACCGTCATGGATCCGGAGCGATCACCGACGGAACCCACGAAGGTCTCCGACGCCACGTAGCCCGCTCCGACGTCGTTCCCGGCCATGAGGAGTTCGGCGGTGCTGCTGCCACTGATCTCCCCCTCGAAGACCTTGGCGGCCCTCACCCGGGACAATTCGCCGGTGCTGCCGGGTTCCGAATAGGCCTCGGCATCCCAGGCGGTGATCTCGTACTCGCCGTTGTACGTCGTCGTTCCTGTTTCCGTCATCTGCTCAGTATCGCCGTTCGACGCCCGTCCCGCATGCCAGGTTCCCCGCTGGCGCCCCGGCCTCCCCGTCCGCTCCGGCGAGGATCAGTGCAGTTGTCCCGGCTTCAAGGCGCGGTAGCGCCGCCGGAAGAGGACCTTCGTGCTGCGGTCCACGAAGACGAGATAGAGGGCGAAGGCCAGCGCCACGACGGCCGCCACCTGGCGGGCTACGGCGAGACTGAGATCGAAGTAGGGGAAGATGTCGAGCTGGTCGGAGATGGCGTAGACCATGAAGAAGGCGACCGTGAAGTAGAGGAATTTCACCTGCCAGTCCTCGCGGATGCCCGTCACAGCGAACAGCGGGATGAGCCACACCACGTACCAGGACTGGATCATGGGCGAGAGCAGCACGATCGCGGCGAAGGCGATGGCGAGCCTGCGGACCAACCTGCTGTGGTCGCCGCGGAAGATCTGCAGCGCGATGATCACGAGGGAAGCCACGCGCGCGAGCGTGTGGAAGACGTTGGCGAAGTCCCACCCGTTGAGGCCGACGGCGTTCCCGAGGGTTGCGATCACCAGGCCGATGAAACCGACGGGCGCGTACCAGATCCACACGCTCCCGGGGGTGCTGAGAGCGCCGACCCAGCCGAATCCGAAGGTGTTCACGTACCCCATCACCGACAGGATCCCGAGGGACAACCCGGCGGTGATGAACCAGTAGAGGAAGCGGCGTGGCCAGGACGCCCCCTTGCCTGCCCACAGGAGTCCGACGAACGGCAGGAAGATCAGGGTGATCGGCTTGATCCCGACGGAGAGGGTGATGAGCAGGATGCCGAGGACTGGCCGCTTGGTGGCAGCGAGGTAGAGCCCCGCGAGCGCCAGGCCGATCATCAGGGAATCGTTGTGGATCGCCGCCACGAAGTTGATCAGGAAGAGCGGGTTCGCCGCGGTCAGCCACAGCGCGCGGTTGGCATTGATCGAGTGCAGTTCCGCGAGTTTGGGGACGACGTAGACGCACAGGGCCACGCCCACCAGCGCCACGATCCGGAACAGGATGATCGACGTATCGGGATAGCCACCGGTGAGCCGCACGATGCCCTCCTCGATCCACAGGAACACGGGACCGTACGGGGTGGGACTCTGGGCCCAGAGGTCGTCCGCACCGATCTGCAGGTAGTTCGAGATCTGGGAGTAACCGTCCACATAGGGGTTGAGCTTGGCCACCATGACCTGGCCCTGTGCGATGTAGGCGAAGACGTCCCTGCTGAACAGCGGCAGAGCCGCCGCGAGTGGGACCGTCCAGGCGATGATGGCCTTGAGGATGTAGGGCCTGGTGTCGTCCGACCAGCCGTTCAACCGCTGACCCAGCCGGAGCCACGCCCTGATCAGCAGCATTCCGCCCACGGCCAGCAGCAGGACGGAAAGGACCGCACCCACGGGCTCGAAACGAAGCCAGATGATGACCGGATTGCGCCGCAGTTCCACCGAGGCCAGGGACAGCCACCCGACGCCGAGCGAGCCCATCCACATCATCAGCGACCCGACGAACCCTTGAACGATGGCGACATTCGGCCGATGCGGCCCCGTCTGCGTCTCGACCTCGGAGAGCGGGACCTGGGCGGGCATCTGTGAGATCCAATCGTCGGCAAGCATGGGTTGGCGTGGCGCCCGTGTAGTCGGGCCGACCGACCGGATGGCGTCGGACAGCGGAGACCTCGCGAAGCGGGGCCCTTGCCGAGAAGCAGCAGGCGCACCCAGATCCCCCCGCAGCCCTGAGCGAACTGTTGGAATATTATCACCGGGCCTGTCGGGAAGACCGGATCACGACCCCTGCGGGCGTGGGCACCGTTCGTCCAGCAGGCCCGCGGAAAAGGTGCCGACGGGTGCGGACGTCGCACCAGCGGGGGTGCCGAACGGTACATTGGTCGAATGCCGATATCGAATGAACACATCGTCTGGATCGACTGCGAGATGACGGGACTGGACCTCGCCGAGGACGCCCTGATCGAGGTGGCCGTGCTGGTGACCGACGCGGAGCTCAACATCCTCGGTGACGGCGTCGACGTGGTGATCAAACCCACTCCTGAGGCCCTCGCCCACATGGGCGATTTCGTCCGGGAGATGCACACCACCTCCGGCCTCCTGGAGGAACTCGACGGTGGGATCACGATGGCGGACGCAGAGCAGCAGGTCCTGGACTACATCCGTACATGGGTGCCGGAGCCGAGGAAGGCGCAGTTGGCCGGCAACTCCGTGGGCACCGACCGCAACTTCCTCGTTCGGGACATGCCGCTCGTCGTCGACCACCTGCACTACCGCGTCATCGATGTGTCCACGATCAAGGAGCTCGCACGCCGCTGGTACACCCGCGCGTACTTCCAGTCCCCTGCCAAGACCGGCGGGCACCGCGCGCTCGGCGACATCGAGGACTCCATCCGCGAACTGCGCTATTACCGGGCTGCGGTGTTCGTTCCCGCTCCAGGACCGGACTCGGCGACGAGCAAGGCGATCGCCCGCACCATCACCGACTGAGATCACTCGTGGCGGCGCCGGTACGGTCCGGAGGGCGTCGAAAAGTGTGTAAACTTATGTCCGCTGCCTTTCGCAGCCAGATCCGGCGGAGTTCCTCCGACGGTCTGGCCGATGAAGACACATGGTGGGTATAGCTCAGTTGGCAGAGCGCCTGGTTGTGGTCCAGGAGGTCGCGGGTTCAACCCCCGTTACTCACCCTCAGCGGTCAGGATGGATCCTGACAATGTATGCCGTTCCGGAGTTCATCCGGGGCGGCATACGCTTTTCCCGGCCCGAGCAAGTCCATGCCCGGAGGACGGCCCACCAGGCGCTGTGCACTCCGACCGACAGCACCGAAGGACCCGCCATGGAACGCACAGTGTTCGAAGAGGATCACGAACTATTCCGCGATGTCGCCCGGGAATTCAACGACCGGGCAGTCGCCCCACACTATGCACGGTGGGACCAGGAGCACATGATGGACCGCTCCGTGTGGACGGCGGCGGGTGAGCAGGGGCTGCTCGGACTGGCAGTCCCGGAGGAGTTCGGCGGTGCCGGCATGCCGGACTACCGATTCCGCGCGGTGCTCGACGAGGAGTTCGCGCGCAGCAACCATCTCGCCGTGGGGCTCGCCTTCCACCTGCATGACGACCTCGTCCTGCCGCACCTGCTCGCGCACGGGTCCGACGACCTCAAGGAACGGTGGCTGCCGGGCATGGTGTCCGGTGAGATCGTCACTTCCTGCGCGTGGACCGAGCCGGGAGCCGGGAGCGACCTGCGCGGCATCCGCACGCGAGCGGTGCGCGACGGCGACGACTGGCTGCTCTCCGGCCAGAAGGTCTTCATCGGGAACGGCATCAGTGGGGACGCTTCCCTCGTGCTCGCGCGCACCGACGGCGGTTCGGGCCGTGGATCCAGCGATTCCTTCTCCCTGTTCATGGTGCGCAGGGGTGAGGGTTACATTCCGGGCCGTCAGCTCGACAAGATGGGGCTCCGCGCCTCCGACACCGCGGAACTGTTCTTCGACGACGTACGGGTCCCCGGCGCGGACCTCGTGGGTGAGGTGGGCCAGGGCCTGCGCTACAGCCTCGAGCAGATCCCCCAGGGCCGTCTCGGAATCGCCGTCGCCTCGGCTGCGCTGGCCCGCGCGACATACGAGCAGACCGTGCGCTACGTCACCGACCGCAGCGCGTTCGGTGAGCGAGTGCTCGATTTCCAGAACACCAGGCATGTGCTCGCGGACGTCCTCACCGAGGTCGAGGTCACCGAGACCTTCGTGGACAGCGCGGTCCTCGCATTCAATGCCGGCACCCTGACCCCCACTGCTGCGGCGCAGGCGAAACTGTGGGCCAGCGAGCGAGCGAAGTCGATCACGGACAGGTGCCTGCAGTTGCACGGCGGCTACGGCTACATCCTCGAGTACCCGGTGTCGCAGGCATTCCTTGCCGCACGCCTCCTGACCATCTTCGGCGGCACCAGCGAGATCATGCGCGAGTCCATCGGTCGCTCGATCGCGGACCGCCCCGACCGGAACAGGTAGGTCCCATGACTGTCCATCCCATCGTCATCCTCGGCGAACCCGTCCTCCACCGGCGGGCACAGCCGGTCGGGGCTTTCGACGAGGAGTTGCGTGTTCTCATCGCCGACATGGTGGAGACCATGGACGTCGCGAACGGCGTGGGCCTCGCCGCGCCCCAGATCGGCGTCGGTCTACGTGTCTTCGTCTATGCCATGGAGAACGACGACGGCGTACCGCCCCGCGGCGTCCTCGTGAACCCGACCCTCGTCACCTCGAAGGTCCCGGGTTCCGATCCGGACCCCGAGGATGAAGCCGAGGGCTGCCTGTCGGTTCCGGGCGAGGCCTTCGCCCTCAAGCGTGCGGACTGGGTGCGCGTGTCCGGCTTCGACGGGGAGGGCACTCCTGTCGAGTTCGAGGCGACCGGGTGGTTCGCGCGGTGCATGCAGCACGAGTACGACCACCTGGACGGGAAGCTGTATGTGGACCGCCTCAACAATCGCCAGGGCCGGAAGGCCAGCAAGGCGATCAGGAACCAGGGTTGGGGCGTGCCCGGACTGACCTGGCTGCCCGGTGTCGACCCCGATCCCTTCGGCCACTGATCCCGGCCCCGGGGTGGGAACCGGCTTGCAGGGTCAGGCGTTCCCCGGCTTACCGACGAGTGGGTCGACGGCGGGGGCCTCGACGAGGTCCTCGAGCCTCCTGATACCGCGAAGGGGTCCCATCAGGGCGACGAGCGGCGCCAGGGCGGCGATGATCACGCCGATGAGGACGGCTTCGCGGATGCCGACCGTCTCCGCGAGCACGCCCGCGAGCAGGCTCGCGAGGGCCAGCATTCCCCAGCTAACGGTGCGGGAGGCAGCACCGAGGCGACCCATCATGCCCGGCGGGCACACGCGCTGGCGGAAGCTCGAGCCGACCACGATGTTCCAGGAGACGCTTGCGCCCATGACGAACATGCCGACGATCCCCCACAGCATGCCCCAGCCGGGACTGAGCATCAGGAGCGACGCGTAGCCGAACACTCCTGGGACCATGGACCAGCGCCAGAGCGGTCCCGACCCGAAACGCTCGCCCAGGGATGTGGCGGTGATCCCACCGACCGCTCCTCCCACCGACGCAGCTGCCAGCAGGAGCCCGAGCCACACCTCCGACTCGCCCAGCGTCCGCAGGACCAGGAGGACCAGCAGGGATGCCGCGATGTTGCCACCGAGGTTCCAGAGAGCCGCGTTGAGGAGGAGGGCGCGGAGAGGGGCCGTGCTGAAGGTATAGCGAAGGCCCTCGTACATCTCGCGCACGATCCGACGGTCGGTGTGCGGCTGGACGATCTCCTTCACGTCGAGGCGCTGGATGGCGACCAGGGAGACGACCGACGCCACCAACTGGACGAGCAGCGTGTTCGAGGCGCCGGCCAGCGTGGTGAGCCAACCCGCCGCGGACCGGCCCGCCGCATCAGCAGCGGCACCGGACCCGGTGATGAGCCCGTTGCCCTCCATGAGGTCGTCCGGTGTCACCGCTTGCTGGACGAGGGCCGCGTCCGCCAGTTGGAAGAAGACGGAGGCGACTCCGGCGATGAACGCTGCGGCGAACAGGAGAGGCGTGCTGAGGAAGTCGAGCCAGTAGCCCACCGGCAGGAGACCCAGCACGACGACGCGCACTCCGAGCGACATCAGCATGACAGGTTTGCGGGGCAGTCGATCCACCCAGACGCCGATCAGGAGGCCGAAGAGGAGCCAGGGCAGGAACGTCATCCCTGCCAGCGCAGCCACTTCGAAGTTGCTGGCATCGAGTTCCACCGCTGCGATGATCGGCAACGCCACAGCGGCGACAGCGTTCCCGAGGACGTTGAAGGTGCTGGAAACCATGAGGGCACGGAAGTTGCGGTTGCGTACCAGCAGGTGTTGCTTGGCCGTACCCCCAGCGCTCATCCGATCACCCTAACCGAGTGCGCCCATGGCACCGTGACGATTCGCCCTCCGCGGCGGATGCCATTTCTTCGTCCCTTGACGCCCCTGCCCCACTGCTCGACAATGGTTCGTTCCGGCAATGAACGTCTCACGTCCGATGCTCCCGATTACTCCCTTGGCATAGTCGTCCACATCCGATTGCCGCACGGATACCGCGGGCGGAAAATAGAGGAGGGAGCCCCACCCCGCGGTCGTTTCCCCAGCAGTACCGCGGCGGACGCGCTCCCGAGGCGGCTATAGACGCCGAGCGGTCCCCCCACCTCTTGAGACCGGGTGGGGGGCCGTTTCATGACAGCCGGTGTCTCGCCGGCGCGAGGTTGTGGGGCCGGCCCGCTACCCCCAGCGTCCGGACCGGCCCTTCCCTCCCGCCGCGCCTGACGAAGAGACCCGCGACGGTTTTCACAGAGTAGGCCCGACGGCGGATTTCGACAATGCGCAGGCGCCGGGCGAGCCGGACCGGTGGGCGAACGGTACGGAAAACGAGACGACATGCCGTCCGCCGGGGCTTCGGCCGCTCGGGGGGATGGGTCGACCGATACGCCGGGTTCTGTCATCGCGCGCCGTTGCCGGCACGCGAGTAGCGGTCATCCATCTACGGACGCCGTTGCCGACGCCCTCCAGCGGCCTACCCGTGCACTCGGGCGAGCAGCCCTCGATCGCGCACTGTCTGGCCTTGCTCCGGGTGGGGTTTACCGAGCCGCGCCGGTCACCCGGCACGCTGGTGGTCTCTTACACCACCTTTTCACCCTTACTGCCCCCCGCGGACCGAAGCCCGTGACGAGCAGCGGTCTCTTTTCTGTGGCACTGGCCTGCGGGTCACCCCGAGTGGGCGTTACCCACCACCCTGCCCTGTGGAGCCCGGACGTTCCTCGGTGGACAGCTGCTTGCGCATCGTCCAACGCGACCGCCTGGTCGACCCATCCCACCTCTATTCTAGGTGGCACCGGCGGCAGTGGCAGACCGCCGTCGGACGGGGGTGGGCCACTGGCGATGCGGGGTCAGGGGCCGCGGTTCCGGTTGGATACAGTTGACCGGTGCTGATCCTGCTCCCGCCGTCCGAAGGCAAGACCGAGGCCCGAACCGGTGATCCCCTCCGGCTGGAGGCCCTTCGCTTCCCCGAACTCACTCCCGCCCGCCGTTCCGTGCTCGCGGCCCTCGCCGAGACGAGCAGCGCGATCGATGCGCACCGGATCCTCGGTGTCGGCAATTCCCTGGCAGCAGACGTGCTGCGAAACCTCGTCCTCGAGACCGCCCCCGCCGCACCGGCCTACAGCGTGTACTCCGGAGTCCTCTACGACGCACTCGGATACTCCTCCCTGACAACCGTGCAGAAGCGCAAGGCCCGGGAGAACTGCCTGGTCATGTCGGGGCTGTGGGGCGCGATCGGCCTCGGTGACAGGATCCCCGCGTATCGTCTGTCGATGTCGGTGGACCTGCCAGGCACCGGTCGGCTGGCCTCGTTCTGGAGGGAGCACCTCGCCTCCCCCATGGCCCGGCTCGCCGATGCCCGACTCGTCGTCGACTGCCGGTCCAGTACCTACGCAGCGGCCTGGACGCCACCGGCGCTGCAGAGCGCCGCGGTGAACGTGTTCCAGGTGCGGAACGGCAGGCGGACCGTCGTCTCCCATTTCGCCAAGCACACGCGCGGCGAGTTCGCCCGACACCTGCTCTCCCGCCGGGGAGCCGCTCCGACGACACCGGAGGGCCTGCTGAAGGTCGCGCGCGAGAAGTGGACGGCAGAGCTGGAACCGGCGACGCCACGGAAGCCCGCACAGCTCAGCATCGTCCTGGACTGACACCTCAGGAACGCCTGCGGCACGTCACTCCGCGACGAGTTCCACCTCGAGGCCCTCGGCATTCTCGAGGTAGGCGGCATAGTGCTCGGGCCCGCCCGCGAACGGGTGCCTGTCGGCGAACAGCAGCGTCCACCCGTGGCTCGCGGCGCGGCGTGTCAGCAGGTCGACGTCCGCTCGCGTGCCCGCCCGGAAGGCGAGGTGGTTCACCCCAGGGCGACGGCGTTCGTGGCCGCCGGACGCGAGGTCGGGGCCGCTTTCGAGGACGAAGTAGAAGTCGTCGGATCCGTAGCTCGCGCCGTTCGTCCAGGTGTCCTTCCGAGGGAAGCCCAACCGTTCGAGCAGCCAGCCGAGGCTCGCCAGGGCGGCAGTCAGGTCCTGCGTCCACACCTCGACGTGGTGCAGCCTGCCCGTAGGCCTCGGGGTCGGCTCGGCCTCCGGCGACCGTTCAGGCGTCGCAGCGGCCGCAGTACGCGGCTTCCATTCCACTCCCGCCATCCCTGCATCCATGGCTTCGTTGGACAACCTGTCCGCATCCTTGTTCCGCTCGCGGGGGATCCATTCGTAGGTGACGCGCCGGGGGTCGAGGACCTTGCGCGCCTTCGCTGCAAGCACGCGCATGTCCGCGTGCTTGATCTGCCACCGCCCGGACATCTGCTCCACGACGAGTTTCGAGTCCATCTTCACGTGGACGGCAGCCTGGGGATTGATGTCCCGGGCGAGTCCGAGTCCCGCGACGAGACCCGAGTATTCAGCGACGTTGTTGGAGGCCTTGCCGATGTACTCTGCCTTCTCCACCAGGATCCGTCCGGTCTCGGGGTCGCGCACGAGCGCCCCATACCCCGCGTGCCCGGGATTTCCGCGGGACCCGCCGTCGGCCTCGACGACGAGTCGCGCGGGCGCTCCTGCCACGGCCGAGTCCTGCCGGTCCTGTTCGTACGGGTCGAACAACTGCTGGTCTGCCACGGCTACTGGTGTCCCCAATCGGCGGAGCGGACGAGGATGCAGCCGGAGTCGGGACACAGCACGATGTCGTCCGGAGCGGCTCCGGCGATGTCCGCGAGGTCGCCCGGGCTGAGCTCCATACCCGAACCCTCCGACTTGCCGTGGAACAGTCGTGCCGCTCCCACGCCCCGCCGTGCGAGGATGCGCTCGTACATCGCCAGGAGACCCGTGTCGAAGGTGGCTGCGACGTCGTCCCTCCGCGACTGCACCTCGCTACGCTGCACCTCGATGTCGGCCAGTTCGGCGTCGCGCGCCTCCTCGAGCGACCGCAGCTCCGCCCGGACGCTGTCCGTGCGCGCCTGGATGTCGCCCTGCACGCCACGGGCGGCCTCCACGCGTTCCATGACGTCCAGCTCCACGTCCTCGAGGTCCGCGCGGCGCTTGGTCAGGGAGGCGACCTCGTGCTGGAGCGCAGTGAGATCCTTCGATGTCCCCGTGCCGCTGTTCAGGCGCTTCTCGTCCCGTTCGAGCCGGTTGACGACCGACTGCACCTCGTCCTCCGCCTTGGTCAGTTCCCGCTGGAGATCTCCCACTTCCGTGGTCGCGCGCACGAGCTCGGCATCGACCTCGGCGACGCGCGCCGCGACGACGCCGAGTTCGGGGTTGCCTCGGGCGGCGGCAGCGTGCCTGCTCAGCTTGTTCAGGGTCGAATCGAGCGCCTGCAGCTCGAGCAGGCGCAGTTGTTCCTCTGGTGCAGCCTTGGCCACGGTAAACCTCCAGGGTGGGACGGAGAATCGCTCGACGGGCGGGCGCGGGACGTCGTTCCAGCCTAGGCCACGCCGTGGCGGGTCAGGAGCCGGGGGTGAGGACGAAGTCCCACGGGTCCGTGTTGACGCTGCTCACTCGGATGTCCGTGGAGAATCCCTGATCGGAGAGCACGTGGGTCAGCGCATCCGCCGCAGGCGTCAGCCAGACCCACTCACTGCCGAAGTGCGAGACATCGATCAGGTACGGCGTCCCGCCACCCGCTGCTTCACGTACCTCCGACGCCGGGTGATGACGGAGTCGGCGGTGACATAGACGTCGGCCTGACTGGACCGCACCCGATCCAGGAGGGAGTCCCCGGCGCCCCCACACACCGCGATGCGTCGCACCAGGGCATCCCTGTCACCGGCGACCCGAACGCCACCCGCCACGGCTGGGAGGATCGAGAAGACCACCTCGGCGAAGGTACCGAGCGACATCGGCGCCGCCAGGTCTCCCACGCGACCGATGCCCTCCTCGGGCAGCCCGTCGGCGGCGGGCGCAAGCGGTGACACGTCGATGAGTCCGAGCGCGTCGGCCAGCACGTCGGAGACGCCACCCACGGCGCTGTCCCCGTTGGTGTGCACCGTCACGAGGGCGCACCCCGCCTCGATCAGGCGATGGAGCACCTCCCCCTTGAAACCCGAGGCAGCCACCGAGGAGACGGGCTTCAGCAACAGGGGATGATGGGACACGACCATGCTCGCTCCCCACGCCAGTGCTTCATCGAGGACCTCGGCCGTCGGGTCGACGGTGAAGAGGATCTTCTGCACCGGGTTCGCCGATCGTCCCGCGACGAGCCCGACGGCGTCCCAGCCCTCGGCGAGACTCTCCGGCCAGAGTTCCTCGATGGCGAGCAGGACATCACCGACCGTCGGTGTCGCGGCGCGGGCAGGGCCGTCGTCGTCCGACGCCGTGACGGGACCGGGTTCCCGGTCCGTGGGCTCCGGTGCGACCTCGGCGTCGTGCTCGTTCTCTTCCATGCCATCAGTAATACCCGCCGCCGCCCCGCCCTCCAACTCATGCGGGTGTTCTCCTGCAGCGGAGCACGCGCGGGAATCTTCGGCGTGTGCCGCGCATTGACACAGGCATGAAGACTTTTGTGCTCGGAGGGGGCTGTTTCTGGTGCCTCGATGCCCTTTACCAGAAGACACGCGGCGTGACCGAGGTCGTGTCGGGCTATACCGGTGGCCACACGAAGCACCCTGACTACGATTCGGTCTGCTCCGGCATGACGGGACACGCGGAGGTCGTCGCGGTGACGTTCGACGAGACGGTGATCCCCGAGGAGGTCATCCTCGACATGTACTTCGTGTCGCACGACCCCACCACCCTGAACCGTCAGGGGTACGACGTCGGCACCCAGTACCGGAGCGTCATGTACTACCAGGACGCCGGGCAGAAGACCGTGTTCGAGGATGCCATCGCGCGGAACCAGGAGAACTGGAAGAACCCGATCGTCACCGAGGTCAGCCGGCTGCCCGAGTTCCATGTGGCGGAGGACTGGCACCAGGACTATTACGGGAAGCACCCGGAGCAGGGCTACTGCCAGGTGATCATCAATCCCAAACTCGCGAAGGCGCGGAAATATTACGCCCAGTGGCTTGCGGCGTAGGCGCACCCCAGCCCACCCGTTAAGCTTGCCGCCGTCGGTCGCTGGGCGGCTTGCGCCCCTTCCACGGCATCCTTCCACGTCCACTCCAACCGAACAGGCAGGCTCCGCATGGCAAAGATCTACGACGACGTCACCCAATTGGTGGGACGCACACCCCTGGTGCGCCTCAACCGTCTCACCGAGGGCCTCGACGCGCAGGTGGCCGTCAAGCTCGAGTTCTACAACCCTGCCAACAGCGTCAAGGACCGCATCGGCGTCGCCATCATCGATGCCGCTGAGAAGGCCGGAGCCCTTCAGCCCGGAGGCACGATCGTCGAAGGAACCTCGGGGAACACGGGGATCGCCCTGGCGATGGTCGGGGCTGCCCGCGGCTACAAGGTGATCCTCACGATGCCCGAGACCATGTCCACCGAACGCCGCGTCATGCTGAGGGCTTACGGCGCGGAGATCGTCCTGACACCCGGTTCCGAGGGCATGCGTGGGGCCGTCGAACGCGCGAAGGAGATCGTCGCGACGACAGAGAATGCCATCTGGGCGCAGCAGTTCGCCAATGCCGCCAACCCGGCGATCCACCGGGCGACGACGGCGGAGGAGGTGTGGGACGACACCGACGGCGCGGTGGACATCTTCGTCGCAGGAGTCGGTACCGGCGGGACCATCACCGGCGTCGGGCAGGTCCTGAAGGAACGGAAGCCCGGAGTGCAGATCGTCGCCGTCGAGCCGGCGGACTCCCCCATCCTCAACGGAGGCGCACCCGGTCCCCATAAGATCCAGGGCCTGGGCGCCAACTTCATCCCGGAGAACCTCGATCGTGAAGCATACGACGAGGTCCTCGACGCGACGGTCGAGGATTCGGTCCGGGTGGCACGAGCGCTCGGCACCCAGGAGGGCATTCTTGGCGGGATCTCGTCCGGAGCCATCGTCTGGGCGGCCCTGGAGCTCGCGAAGCGCCCGGAGAACGCCGGTAAGCTCATCGTGGCCATCGTCTGCGACTTCGGTGAGCGCTACATCTCCACGGTGCTCTTCGACGACATCCGCGGGTAGTGATCCTCCGAACCACCTCCTGACACACCAGCCGTACACCCCATGCAAAGGTAGCCGTGAGCTTTCTCGAACGATTGCGCGAGGACCTCGAGACCGCGCGCACGCACGATCCTGCTGCCCGCGGTCCGCTGGAGAACACCGTCGTCTACTCAGGGCTCCACGCCATCTGGGTACATCGGCTGACGCACCGGATGTGGCGTCGTGACAAGCTCCGCTTCCCGGCACGGGTGCTGTCCCAGCTGGCCCGCGCGGTCACCGGGGTCGAGATCCACCCGGCAGCGACGATCGGTCGGAGGTTCTTCATCGATCACGGCATGGGGATCGTGATCGGCAGTACGGCGGAGATCGGCGACGACGTGATGCTCTACCAGGGCGTCACCCTCGGCGGGCGGTCGCTCGAGAAGATCAAGCGCCATCCCACCATCGGTGACCGGGTGACGATCGGGGCCGGGGCCAAGGTCCTCGGGCCCATCACGATCGGCGCGGGAAGCGCCGTCGGTGCCAACGCCGTCGTCGTGAAGGACACACCGCCCGACTCCATCGTCACGGGTATCCCGGCCACGTTCCGTCACCGCGACTCGCGGCGCGAGACACAACCCGCCGTCGACCCGGCGGAGTACGTCGACCCCGCTATCTATATCTGATCCGACGGACGGTCGTGAATGACGGAAGCCCCGGACCTCGGTCCGGGGCTTCCGTCGTTCGAGGACCGTCGGTCAGTGGGTGTCGACGGCTTCGATCTCGGACTTGTCCTCGCCCCAGAGGGTGTGGAACGTGCCCGCGGTGTCGACGCGGTTGTAGGTGTGCGCGCCGAAGAGGTCGCGCAGTCCCTGGGTGAGGGCGGCCGGCAGGCGCTTGCGGCGCAGGCCGTCGTAGTAGGCCAGCGATGCCGAGAAGACCGGCACGGGGATGCCGAGCTGGACAGCCGTGGCAACCACGCGGCGCCAGGCAGGGACGGCGCCGGCGATCGCGTCGGCGAACGCCGGGGCCAGCAGGAGGTTCGCCGGTCGGTCATCGGCGACGGCATAGGCCTTCATGATGTCATCGAGCAGTTCGGCCCGGATGATGCAGCCGGCGCGCCAGAGGGACGCGATCTCGTCGAGCTTGAGCTCCCATCCGTATTCCGTGGCGGCGGCCGTGAGCATGTCGATGCCCTGCGCGTAACTGACGAGCTTGGACGCGTACAGGGCGAGCCGCACGTCCTCCACGAAGGACTCCGGCAGTTCCACCGTGCCCTCATGGCCCTGCAGGATGTCCTGCGCCTGAAGGCGCTGATCCAGCTGCGAGGACAGAGCCCGTGCGAACACCGACTCCGCGATGCCCGACGTCGGGCTCCCCAGTTCCAGCGCCGAGACGACCGTCCACCGGCCGGTACCCTTCTGACCCGCAGCGTCGACGACGACGTCGACGAACGGCTTGCCCGTCCGCGCGTCGGTGTGGCCGAGGACCTCGGCGGTGATCTCGATCAGGAACGAGGACAGCGTGCCGGAGTTCCAGTCGGTGAAGATCTTCGCCTGGTCCGCCGGTTCGATCCCCGCGCCGGACCGGAGCAGGTCGAACGCCTCACCGATGACCTGCATGTCGGCGTACTCGATGCCGTTGTGCACCATCTTCACGAAGTGGCCGGCGCCATCGGTGCCGATCCAGCGGCAGCAGGGCTCTCCGTTGTACTTGGCCGAGATCTTCTCGAGCATCGGGCCGAGGGAGTCGTAGGATTCGCGGGAACCGCCCGGCATGATCGACGGGCCCAGGAGCGCACCCTCCTCACCGCCCGAGACACCCACGCCGACGAAGTGGAGATCGTGCTTCGACAAGGCGGCTTCGCGGCGGCGCGTGTCCTCGTAGTGGGAGTTACCGCCGTCGATCACGATGTCGCCGGGTTCCAGCAAGGGCACGAGCTGATCGATCACCGAGTCGACGGGCTTGCCGGCCTTGACCATGATCAGCACGCGGCGCGGCTGCTCGAGGGAATCGACGAGTTCCTGCAGGCTCTCGGTGCGGATGAACTCGCCGTCTCCGCCGTGCTTCTCCAGCAGGGCGTCCGTCTTCTCGATGGACCTGTTGTGCAGGGCCACGGTGTAGCCGTTCCGGGCGAGGTTCCGGGCGAGGTTCGCTCCCATGACTGCCAGGCCTGTGACGCCGATCTGTGCGCTCAATGTGTTCTCCGTCGTTTGTCAGCTGCATGCAACGCGCTGCATGTGCCGGTGCTCTCGCTTGCGTTGCCGCGGGCACGCCGGCCGCTTTCACACTATTACCGTCGCAACACCCGCCGCCACACCGGGAGCCGCCCGCGCCCTTATGTTTCGTGCCGCTCAGCCCGGGAACGTGGTGGAGCCGACAGGCATCGGACTGTGACGCTGGCGCCATCCGTGAAACAATGGTAATGATGTCCGACGTTACGATTACCCCCGCCGCCCCCGCACCCTCCTCCTCGCGCCCCCAGGTGCGCCCCGAAGTGGAGGGCGCCCAGCCGATCGTGTCCAGCGACGGTCGTCCGCTACTGCAGTTCAAGTCGCCGCGGGTCAGCCAGCCCCCGGTGCACCTCGCGGACCTCACGCTCGTCGAGCGACAGGAACGACTGAAGGAACTCGGGCACCAGGGGTTCCGCGCGAAGCAGCTGTCCACCCACTACTTCTCGCACTACACCACGGATCCGGCCGCCATGAGCGACCTCCCGAAGGCCGGCCGCGAGGAACTCGTCTCGGCCATGTTCCCTCCCCTGCTGACCGAGGTGAAACGGCTGACCACGGACAACGGCGACACCATCAAGTTCCTCTGGCGCCTCTTCGACGGCGCACTCGTCGAGTCGGTCCTCATGCGCTACCCGGGCCGGGTGACACTCTGTGTGTCCTCGCAGGCGGGCTGCGGCATGAACTGCCCGTTCTGTGCCACCGGACAGGCGGGCCTCACCCGCAACATGTCGACGGGGGAGATCGTGGATCAGGTGGTCGCCGCCAACCGCGCCCTCGCGGAAGGGGCGCTCGGTGATCTGCGCACCGACGGCGGGCACGACGCCGACCGCGTCACGAACATCGTCTTCATGGGTATGGGCGAACCGCTGGCGAACTACAAGCGGGTCATGGGCGCACTGCACCGCTTCGTCGACGACTCCCCCGAGGGCCTCGGGATGTCGGCCCGGAACATCACCGTCTCCACGGTCGGGCTGGTACCGGCCATCAACAAACTCGCGGCGGAGTCCCTCCCGGTCACCTTCGCACTCTCCCTGCACGCGCCGGACGACGAGCTGCGTGATGAGCTGATCCCCGTCAACACGCGCTGGAAGGTCGACGAAGCCCTCGATGCCGCGTACAACTACTACCGCACGACGGGGCGGCGGGTGAGCATCGAGTACGCCCTGATCAAGGACATGAACGACCACGGCTGGCGCGCCGACCTGCTGGCGAAGAAGCTCAACCAGCGCGGACGCGGATGGGTGCACGTCAACCCGATCCCGCTGAATCCCACCCCCGGCTCCATCTGGACGGCTTCCGAGAAGAGCGTCTCGACCGAGTTCATCAACCGGCTCCGCGCAGCGGGTATCCCCACGACCCTGCGCGATACCCGCGGCAAGGAGATCGACGGTGCCTGCGGGCAGCTCGCAGCCGGCGAGTAGCCCGGACGGATTGGTGCGACCGGGCGGCGAGCGGGTATAGTCGATCCTCGTGATGAGGCAGGGAGCGGCCTGGCCGGTCGCCCTGCATCCGCAGCACAAGGGTCTTTAGCTCAGCTGGTAGAGCGCCACGTTTACACCGTGGATGTCATCGGTTCGATCCCGGTAGGACCCACCACAAGGTGATGCAGACGGAAGGAGCCCCGCAGTAGCGGGGCTCCTTCCGCGTTGGGTCGCTGCACCGGCCCGCCAGGTCAGGGCCGCGCCGGACAGCTCGGCGTCCTGCTAGGAGGACGGCGGCGCGGGCGCGATGGGTTCGAGCGGGTCCGGTGCCGGGTCCTCGAAGATCGGCTCCAGCAGCTCCGGCGGGATGCCCGGGGGCGTCGGCTCGTGGAACGGGACCGAACCCGGCGGGATGCAGGTGTAGGGGTCCGACGGGTCCGTCCACCACGGGCCGGCCTCCGTGATCGGGCACTGGGGGTAGGGCGGCGTGGGCAGGTCGCCGGGCGGGAGATCGCCGCCCATACCGGAGCCCGCCCCACCGGTGCCGGCGCCGTCTGCGACGGGCGCCTGCCCGGGCGTCTCGACCGTCGCATCGACGGGCATGGGCACGGGCACCACGACGATCGGAGACACTTCGACCGCCGGATCGGCGGGCGGGATGGTCCATGAGGTCGGTGTGTCCTCGACGGTGGGAGGCGCGGCGGGCAGCGGCACCGCTTCAGGAGAGCCACCGACGATGGCGTGCATCCCGAGCGACGCCGGTTCCGCTCCCGCGACGGCCGGGTCGGCGCTGCCCACGGCCGCGGAGGCGGGCGCACCTCCATCCAGGACCGTCGCCTCGACGACGTCGGGCGTCGGTCGGGCGGACGGCGCGGGCCGCACGGGACTCGGTGACCCGACCGCGTCATCGACGATGGTGGTGGGGGCACCGCCGCTCGCGGACCTCGGATCGCCCGACGTCGCGCCGGTCCGGAGATCCAGGGCGAGGGGAGCCACGGCTATGGCCGCGACGGTAGTGAGAGCTATGGCAAGAGACCTGATTGAAGAACGCATGTTCACCCCGGTTGAGAGACCTATGGGTCGAATCTAGGGTTCTCCGGGCGCGAGCGGGAGAGTGGTCGCTACCCGAATCGAGACGTGACTACCTGCTTCGGTGCGAGTAGAACACGCGTCACGGCGTGAGGTCGGGAAGTTCGTCCGCCAGGTACGTCAGTGCTTCCGAGACTCCGGCCTCGATCTTCAGCGACGCGAACTCGTCCCCGCGCGTCCATCCACGGTTGATGATGACCACGGGTTTGCCGGCCTTGAACGCATGCCGGACGAATCGGAGCCCGCTCATCACCGTCAACGACGACCCGGCCACCAGCAGCGCGCCCGCGGACTCCACCATCGCGTAGGCGTCCGCCACCCGATCCTTGGGGACGTTCTCGCCGAAGTAGACGAAGTCGGGCTTGAGCATGCCGCCGCACACAGGGCACGGAGCCATCACGAAGTCCCCCGTGTCGTCGACGTCGGCGTCGGCGTCGGGCGCTACGTCACCGGCATCGGATTCCCGCTCGAGGTACCCGGGGTTCAGTTCCTCGAGGATCTCTGCTATCCGTGAACGCGAGAAGGTGGAGGAGCACTGGAGGCACACCACGCGATCGAAGGTCCCGTGCAGGTCGATCACCCTGGTGCTGCCCGCCGAGGAGTGCAGCTTGTCGACGTTCTGGGTGATGAGCCCCGTCAGCAGTCCGCGCTGCTCCATTCTCGCGACCGCCGCGTGTCCTGCATTGGGGTCGGCTCTGCGAAGATGCCGCCAGCCCACATGATTCCGGGCCCAGTACCGGCGACGCAGCACCTCGTCTCCGACGAACTGCTGATAGGTCATCGGATGACGGGGCACCGACCGCGGACCGCGGTAGTCGGGGATGCCGGAGTCGGTGCTGAGCCCCGCGCCGGTCAGGACGGCCAGGCGGAGGCCCCCGAGCAGTGCAACGGCCTGGTCGAGCAGGGCGCGCTCCCCTGCTGCGAGTGGGGCGAGCTCCTCCGCAGGAGTCCCGCTCACGAAACCGGTCAGCCCCAACCTCGGATTCGACTCCGGTCCGGGAAGGTCCTGAGGCGAACGGGAGCGGTCCCCCGGCGAGCTCATCGTGCAGTCCGGTCCCGGGTCATTGCAGCGTCACAGTGCCGCTTCGACCGCGGACAGTGCTCGGGAGTAGTCGGTGATCGGCCGTCCCTGCCCGTGCTCGGAGGACACCACCGCGCGGACCACGCCGGCGCCGTCGAGGACGTAGCTGACCCGATCCGCGTAGCCCTTGGTGTCGTCGAAAGCTCCGTAGGCGCGGGTCACAGCGCCATGTGGCCAGAAGTCGGCGAGGAGATCGAAGGAGATGTCATTGGCGTCCGCGAACGCCCGGAGGGTGTACTTATGGTCGACCGAGACGGCGACGAGGGTGACGCCCGCAGCATCGAACAGGTCCAGATTGTCCCTGAGCTGACCGAGTTCGTCGGTGCAGACGCGCGAGAAGGCGAAGGGGAAGAAGACCACCACCGAACCGCCGACCAGCGAGGAACTCTCGACGGTCTCGCCGAACTGGTTCCCGAGGGAGAAGGCAGGAGCGACAGAACCTACATCCAGGGGCACGCTCTACTGCTTCCGGCGACTGACGAGCCGCGTCGCGGCCCATTCCTTGGACACGCCCGCGGAGGATGTCGAGTGCAGACCGGCGGTCGGCGCGGACTCCTGGACGTCGGCCGGAGCAACGTAGCCCGGTCGGCCGGACTTCGGGGTCAGCAGCCAGACCACTCCGCCGTCGCCCAGTGAGGTCAGCGCGTCCACCAGCGCATCGACGAGATCACCATCGCCGGCACGCCACCACAGGACGACGCCGTCGACCACGTCCTGATCGTCCTCCGTGAGCAATTGGGAACCGATGCCGTCCTCGAGCTCTTCCCTGAGGTCGAAGTCGACGTCGTCGTCGTAACCGAGTTCCTGAACAAGGTCTCCATCCTTGAAACCCAACTTGCCTGCCACGTCGACCGCAGTGGCGGCTTCAGCCTCGCTCACTTAGCTCCTCCTGGAAAAGACGGGACTGTCGCCTGAGACGCCCTCGTATAGAAATACATTGCTACCAGCCAACACCTTTATACGCCACGCATCAAGCCGGTCCCCTGTTTGAGGCGCCGATCCGCCCTTTTCACCCTGTCGGGCGCCCGTACCGCGCCCTGTGGGCAAGCCCTCGGCGTAATCTGCCCGGTGGCCCTGATCCCGCTACGCATGCAGGGCACGGCGACGATAGAGTGAGTCGATATATGGCCGCGGTGCCTACACCGACCGGCCGAGCATGCATCTCTGCGCGGGCCCACACGAGCCGTGCGCAGGCATAAAGCGACACAGACAAGATCTGTGGAAGTGGAGAGATATCGCGTGGCTGCAGAACAAGGTACAGCGGATATTCTGAGCGGTCTGACGGCCGGCAAGCCCGACGGCGATCCCGAGGAGACGGCCGAGTGGATCGAATCCCTCGATCAGCTGATTCGCACCCAGGGCACCGAGCGCGCGCAGTACATCATGCGTTCGCTCCTTCAGCGGGCGGGTGCGCAGTCCGTGGGCGTTCCGATGGTCACCACGACGGACTACGTCAACACCATCCCTGCCGACCAGGAACCCGAGTTCCCGGGGGACGAGGAGATCGAGCGGAAGTACCGTGCATGGCTGCGGTGGAACGCCGCCGTCATGGTGCACCGTGCGCAGCGCCCCGAGATCGGCGTCGGCGGCCACATCTCGACCTACGCCGGAGCGGCCACCCTCTACGAGGTGGGCTTCAACCACTTCTTCAAGGGCAAGGACCACCCGAGCGGTGGAGACCAGGTGTTCTTCCAGGGGCACGCCTCCCCCGGCATGTACGCCCGCGCCTATCTCGAAGGCCGTCTCACCGAGGAGGATCTCGACGGGTTCCGTCAGGAGAAGTCGAAGGAGGGCCACGCCCTCTCCTCCTACCCGCACCCCCGCCTGATGCCGGAGTTCTGGGAATTCCCCACGGTCTCCATGGGCATCGGGCCCATGAACGCCATCTACCAGGCCCAGTCGAACCGCTACCTGCACAACCGCGGGATGAAGGACACGTCCGACCAGCAGGTCTGGGCGTTCCTCGGCGACGGCGAGATGGACGAGCCGGAATCGCGCGGCCTGCTCCAGCTCGCCGCGAACGAGAAGCTCGACAACCTGAACTTCGTCATCAACTGCAACCTCCAGCGCCTCGACGGACCCGTCCGCGGTAACGGCAAGATCATGCAGGAGCTCGAGGCCTTCTTCCGGGGCGCGGGCTGGAACGTCATCAAGGTCGTCTGGGGGCGCGAGTGGGACTCGCTGCTCGCCAAGGACGACGACGGCGCCCTCGTGGACATCATGAACCAGACGCCCGACGGCGACTACCAGACGTACAAAGCGGAGTCCGGTGGATTCGTCCGCGACCACTTCTTCGGCAAGTCCCCGGCGACCAAGGCAATGGTCGAGGACCTCACGGACGCGGAGATCTGGAACCTCAAGCGCGGTGGGCACGACTACCGCAAGGTCTTCGCCGCGTACAAGGCCGCCACCGAGTTCAAGGGCAAGCCAACGGTCATCCTCGCCAAGACCGTCAAGGGCTACGGCCTCGGCCCGCACTTCGAGGGCCGCAACGCGACCCACCAGATGAAGAAGCTCACCAACGCGGACCTCAAGGCCTTCCGCGACCACCTGCGCATCCCGGTCACCGACGAGCAGATCGACGACGACCTCTACAACGCGCCGTACTACCACCCGGGAGCCGACGCCCCGGAGATCAAGTACCTGTTGGAGCGCCGGCGTGAGCTCGGCGGATTCGTCCCGGAGAGGCGCACCAAGCACGCTGATGTCGTCCTTCCCGGCGACAAGGCGTACGAGACGGCGAAGCGGGGCTCCGGCAAGCAGATGGCCGCGACCACCATGGCCTTCGTCCGTATCCTCAAGGACCTCATGCGCGACAAGGAGTTCGGCAAGCGGATCGCCCCGATCATCCCGGACGAGGCCCGGACCTTCGGCATGGACGCGTTCTTCCCGACGGCGAAGATCTACAACCCGAACGGCCAGAACTACCTGTCCGTGGACCGCGACCTCGTCCTGGCGTACAAGGAGTCCATCGAGGGCCAGATCCTGCATGCGGGCATCAACGAGGCCGGCTCGATGGCGGCCTTCACCGCAGCCGGGACGGCTTACGCCACCCAGGGGCAACCGCTCATCCCGATCTACGTGTTCTACTCCATGTTCGGGTTTCAGCGCACGGGTGATTCCATCTGGGCCGCCGCCGACCAGATGCGCGCGGATTCATCATCGGAGCCACGGCGGGGCGCACCACCCTGACCGGCGAAGGCCTGCAGCACGCCGACGGGCACTCGCCGATCCTCGCGTCCACGAATCCGGCAGTCGTCACCTACGACCCGGCCTTCGGGTACGAGATCGGGCACATCGTGCGCGACGGGCTCAACCGGATGTACGGGGACATCGGCGACAAGCCGGAGTCGTTCCGTAACGTCATGTACTACCTCACCGTGTACAACGAGCCCTTCGTGCAGCCGGCCGAGCCGGAGGAGCTGGATGTCGAGGGACTGCTCAAGGGCATCTATCTGCTCAAGCCGGCAAAGGTCGACGGCCCGCGGACCCAGTTGCTCGCGTCCGGTGTCGCGGTGCCGTGGGCGCTCGAAGCGCAGAAGATCCTCGCGAAGGACTGGGGTGTCTCGGCCGATGTCTGGTCCGTGACGTCCTGGAACGAACTGCGCAGGGACGGACTCGACGCCGAGGAGGAAGCCTTCCTGAATCCGGGCGCGGACGCTCGCAAGCCGTTCGTCACCCAGCAGCTCGAGGGCGCCACGGGTCCGATCGTCGCCGTGTCGGACTTCATGAAGGCCGTACCGGACCAGATCCGGCAGTTCCTCCCGAACGAGTTCGCCACCCTGGGAGCCGACGGCTTCGGTTTCTCGGACACGCGCGCCGCGGCTCGCCGGTTCTTCAAGATCGACAGCCACTCGGTCGTCGTCCGTGCGCTCGAGATGCTTGCACGCCGGGGCGAGGTCGACGCCGATGCGCCCAGGGAAGCGATCGAGAAGTACCGTCTGCTCGACGTGAACGCGGGAACCACGGGCAACGCCGGGGGCGATTCGTAGGGCTCCCACCCCCGAGGAGGGCGACGACGACGGCGGGCCAAGCCCTGCGGTCGTCGTCGTCCCTTTTTGTAGCCTTCTCACAAATGGAAGCCCGCTGCACCGAGACCGTATGCTCGGAGCATGCCGCAGCCCGAAGAAGTCCCCGGGAGCGCCCCGAGTGCGATCGGAGCGACGAACGCAGGTGCCGCTCCTCCCGACCCGGCAACCGTTGAAAGACTGCGCTCGACCATCGGTTCGCTCTCGACGGCGACCCTCAAGCAGCTCGACACGGATCTTCCGTGGTACCGGGGCCTGCGCCCCGACGAACGGTCCGCACTCGGGATGGTCGCCCAGAAGGGCATCGCCTCCTTCGTCAACTGGTACCAGAAGCCGGTGTCGCCCGCCTGGGTACTCAGCGACGTGTTCGGCACCGCACCGACGGAGCTCACCCGCTCCATCAGCCTGCAGAAGGCACTCCAACTCATCCGGGTCGTGGTGCAGGTCGTCGAGGACCACGTGCCCTTCCTCGCACCCGCGGCTGACCAGGCCCCGCTGCGTGAAGCGGTCCTCCGGTACTCCAGGGAGGTGGCGTTCGCAGCGGCGGACGTCTACGCCCGCGCCGCTGAGACGCGCGGGTCATGGGACACCCGCCTGGAAGCACTCGTCGTCGACGCGATCCTCCGCGGTGAGAGCTCCGACGCCCTGCGCTCCCGCATAGCCGCCGTCGGATGGACCTCGCAGGCCCCCATCACCGTCATGGTGGGCAGCGCGCCCCAGGAGCCCAATGCCGGCTTCCTCAACGAACTCCGCCGGGTCACGGGCCGCCTCGCCGAGGACGTGCTCGTGGGCATCCAGGGAGAGCGGCTCATCCTCGTTCTCGGCGGTGTCCGTGATGCGGCCAAGGCCTACCCGCGCATCAGTGAACTCTTCGGTGAAGGACCCGTGGTCTTCGGACCGGAAGCTGAATCGCTCGTGGCAGCGAGCAGTTCCGCCCAGGCGGCCTTCTCCGGGCTGACGGCAGCCAGGGCGTGGCCTGCAGCGCCCCGCCCGGTGTCCTCCGAGGACCTCTGGCCCGAACGCGTGATCTCGGGTGACGACTCTGCACGGCGCGCGCTGGTCAGGAGCATCTACAGGCCCCTCCTCGCCGCGTCCAACGGACTCGAACAGACGCTCTCCGCCTACCTGACCCTCGGTCATTCGCTCGAGGCCACGTCGCGGTCCCTCTTCGTCCACGCCAACACCGTCCGGTACCGGCTGCGCCGGGTCTGCGACGTCACCGGTTGGGATCCCCTGCTTCCCCGCGAGGCGTACGTGCTGCAGACGGCGCTCGTCGTCGGACGCCTGGCAACTCCTGTCTCCTCGCCGTCGAACGGCAAGGTCCCGGCAGGGCCGGTGCGCCGGACACGAACATCGGCAGCATCTCCTGCCACGCCTGGCTGACCGCGCTCCTTGTAGAGTTCCTACAAAGAGCTACAAGCAGCTTGGTTCAGCCGAACACCCGATAATGCTCCGCCACTTTGGAAAGCTGGAACAGTGCTTGCAATCGCCTGCCCCGGACAGGGCTCCCAGACCCCCGGCTTCCTCAGCCCCTGGCTCGACCTACCGGGAGTAAGGGACCAGCTCGAGTACCTGAGCGACCTCGCGGGCATCGACCTCGTCCTGCACGGTACGACGTCGGACGAGGAGACCATCAAGGACACTGCGGTCGCCCAGCCGCTGATCGTGGCCGCCGGACTCATGACGGCCCGCCTGCTCCTGGCCGGATACCGGCTGACCGCGTCCACCGTCGTCGCCGGCCACTCCGTGGGCGAACTCACGGCGTCCGCCGTCGCCGGCGCACTGACCGAGAAGGACGCCGTCGCCTTCGTCCGCGTGCGCGCCACGGCGATGGCGGAGGCAGCCGGCGTCACGCCGACCGGCATGAGTGCCGTCCTGGGTGGGGATCCCGCGGACGTCGCAGCCCGCCTGGCCGACCTGGGGCTCACGGCGGCGAACGCCAATGGTGGCGGGCAGGTGGTCGCGGCGGGGACCCTCGACCAGCTCGCGGCCCTTGCCGCGACACCCCCTGCGAAGGCGCGCGTCGTCGCCCTGAAGGTAGCCGGAGCCTTCCACACGGAGCACATGGCTCCGGCCGTGACGGCACTCGAGGAGCTCCGGCCGTCCCTGCAGCCGATGGCGCCCGTCGCAACCCTGATGTCCAATTACGACGGTCAACCCGTGGCCACCGGCGAGGGCAACCTCGACAGCCTCATCGCCCAGGTGTCACGGCCCGTGCGCTGGGACCTCTGCATGGAATCGATGCAGGCGATGGGAGTCACCGGCATGATCGAACTCTCTCCCGCCGGCACCCTTGCCGGCCTGGCCCGACGCGGAATGCGCGGTACGGCGACGTTCACCGTAAAATCGCCCGAGGACCTGGACGAGGCCCGCCGCTTCATCGAGGAGCACTCGCGGACCCCGGATCCCGACCCGTCCCTTACCCCCGAAGGACATCAGTGAGCATCGCCTCCATCAAGCAAGCTCCCCTGCGCGAGCACACGCGCATCCTCGGAGTCGGCGCATACCGGCCAGAGATCATCGTCACCAACGAGGACGTGTGCCAGTGGATCGACTCCTCCGACGAGTGGATCCGCCAGCGGACGGGCATCGTGACCCGGCATCGCGCTCCTCGTGACGTCAGCGTGATCGACATGGCGGAAGCCGCCTCGCGGGAAGCCCTGGCGTCCGCCGGGATCGACGCGTCGCAACTCGGGGCGGTCCTCGTGTCGACCGTGACACACCCCTACGCCACGCCCTCCGCCGCGGCGCAGCTCGCCGACCGCCTCGGCGCGACGCCGGCCCCCGCGTACGACATCTCGGCAGCCTGTGCGGGGTACTGCTACGGCATCGCCCAGGGGGATGCCCTGGTCCATGCAGGAACCGCGGACTACGTGCTGGTGGTCGGCGTCGAGAAACTGTCCGATTTCATCGACAACTCCGACCGCACCATCTCGTTCCTGCTCGGTGACGGCGCGGGCGCCGTCGTGATCGGCCCTGGAGACACAGCAGGAATCGGCCCATCCGTGTGGGGCTCCGACGGCAGCAAGCACGAGGCCATCCGGATGACGCACTCCCTCATCGACGTGCGTGACTATGCGCTCGGGGCCGTGACCAGCGAAGCCGAGCGTGAGCATGACGCCGACGCCGGCACCGAAAGCCTCTGGCCGACCATGCGACAGGACGGGCCCACGGTCTTCCGCTGGGCTGTCTGGGAGATGGCCAAGGTCGCCCAGCAGGCCCTCGACGCAGCAGGCGTCACAGCGGACGATCTCGCGGTATTCCTCCCCCACCAGGCCAACATCCGTATCATCGATGAGATGGTGAAGCAGCTGAAACTACCCGACCACGTCTACGTGGCCCGGGACATCGTGGACGCCGGTAACACCTCGGCTGCCTCGATCCCCCTGGCCATGCATCGTACGCTCAAGGAGCAGCCCTCGCTCAGTGGCACACTCGCCCTGCAGATCGGCTTCGGTGCGGGCCTCGTGTTCGGTGCGCAGGTCGTGGTCCTTCCCTAGATTCCAAGCCCAGATCGCAGTACGCGATCTGTCCATCCCCTGCCGTGCACCGGCAAGAACAGAAAAGGAGCCACCATGGCTAACAACGAAGAAATCCTGGCCGGTCTGGCCGAGATCGTCAATGAGGAGACCGGGCTCGCTCCGGAGTCCGTCGAGATGGACAAGTCCTTCACCGACGACCTCGACATCGACTCCATCTCGATGATGACCATCGTGGTCAACGCCGAGGAGAAGTTCGGTGTCCGCATCCCCGACGAAGAGGTCAAGAACCTGAAGACCGTCGGCGACGCCGTCAACTTCATCGCGGGCGCGCAGGCCTAGCTCCAGCAGCTCCCAGCGCTGCGGCCGCTCCCGGTGTCAACGCCGAGAGCGGCCGCATTCGTCATCCCTCGCTCCGGTCCCGCCGGTGCCCTCAGCTTCGAAAGAGTGACCATGCCACGCAAAGTCGTCATCACCGGACTCGGTGCAACCACCCCCATCGGAGGGGACGTGCCCACGATGTGGGCGAACTCCCTCAAGGGCGTCTCGGGCGCACGGACCATCGAAGCCGACTGGGTGCAGAAGTACGAGTTGCCCGTGACATTCGCCGCGCAGATCACCGTCCCGGCCTCGGACGTACTCTCCCGGGTCGAAGCCAAGCGCATGGACCCCTCGACCCAGTTCGCCGTGGTCGCCGCGCGTGAGGCCTGGCGCGATTCCGGCATCGAGGACGTCGATAAGGATCGCCTCGCGGTCGCTTTCGCGACGGGGATCGGTGGCGTGTGGACCCTGCTCGATGCCTGGGACACCCTTCGGGAGAAAGGACCCCGGCGGGTCTGCCGATGACCGTTCCCATGCTGATGCCCAACGGCCCGGCGGCCGCCGTGAGCCTGGACCTGGGCGCGCGCGCCGGCGCCCACACCCCCGTGTCCGCCTGCGCCTCCGGGACCGAGGCCCTCCACCAGGGACTCGAACTGATCCGGTCGGGGAAGGCCGACGTCGTGGTATGCGGTGGAGCCGAAGCTGCGATCCATCCGATGCCGATCGCCGCCTTCGCCTCGATGCACGCCCTGTCCCGGCGGAACGACGAACCCGAGCTCGCCTCACGTCCCTACGACATGGACCGTAACGGGTTCGTCATGGGTGAGGGCGCCGGCGCGCTCGTCATCGAAGCCGAGGAACACGCCCTCGCCCGCGGTGCACGCATCTACGCCGAGCTGGCCGGTACGTCCGTGACAGCTGATGCCTACCACATCACGGCACCGGATCCCGAGGGCCTGGGAGCGACGCGCGCCCTCAAGGCGGCGCTGTTCGATGCCCGCGCCCAGGCCGAGGACGTGGTGCACATCAATGCTCACGCGACCTCCACACCGGTCGGCGACAAGCCCGAGTACATCGCCCTCAAAGCAGCCCTCGGCGCCCACCTCGATGGTGTTGCGGTCTCGGCCACGAAGTCGCAGACCGGTCACCTCCTCGGCGCGTCAGGGGCCGTCGAGGCGGTCATGACCGTTCTCGCCATCCATGACCGGAAGGCTCCCGTCACGATCAACCTCGACAACCAGGATCCGGAGATCCCGCTCGATGTCGTGACGGCGCCCCGCGACCTTCCGTCCGGGGACATCGTCGCGCTGAGCAACTCGTTCGGGTTCGGCGGACACAACGCCGTCATCGTCCTCCGGAACGTCTGACGGAAGGTGCGGGAACTCCGACCTGAACCGTGAGCGACCAGGAGAAGCACTGAAGGCGCCACCCGAGGGCGGCGCCTTCAGGAGAAGAAGCGGTGGAGGTTCGGCTGGCATCATCAGATCGTACGATGACCGGGCCGAAGGATCGTCACCGCGCCGGTCCGTCCGGAGGTGCCCGTCCAGCTCGGGTCAGCCCACCTGATGAAGCCAGCGAACGGGGGCGCCCTCAGCGGCATGGCGGAACGGCTCGAGTTCCTCGTCCCAGGACTCGCCGAGGGCGAGGGAGAGTTCGTGGTAGACCGCCGCGGGATCGCCGGCGCCCGTCTCGTACGCGTAGCGGATGCGGTCCTCGGTCACCATGATGTTGCCGTGGACGTCGGTCGTGGCGTGGAAGATCCCCAGCTCAGGAGTATGGGACCATCGGCCCCCGTCCGCTCCGGCGCTCTGCTCTTCGGTGACCTCGTACCGAAGGTGCGCCCAGCCCCGGAGGGCAGAGGCGAGCTGAGCGCCTGCACCCTGAGGACCGACCCAGGACAACTCGGCGCGCAGCAGTCCGGGCGCAGCCGGCTGGGCTGTCCACTCCATGTCGATGCGCTTGTCCAGCACGGACCCGATGGCCCACTCGACATGTGGGCACAGCGCAGAAGGAGCCGAGTGCACGTACAGGACTCCACGAGCCATCACAACAGACATTCCATCCTCCATAGCTGTAGGTACGTCTTCCCCAACGACCTTCAATGGCTGATGAACTGCAGTGGATATGCCAGAACCGCACGACACCCTCCCGCGGACTTACGCGGGTTTCCTCCGACTAGTGCCCATTGTGCCCGAGTAGGACGAATTCCGCCACTGTAACTACCCGCATGGCATGAGGTCCCGGTCGGGCACTGGTCGAGGCCTGGGCCTCCCGGTGTCCTCAGGCCCTCGGGTGGGCCTGCTCGTAGCTGCGCCTGAGGCGATCCACCGACACGTGCGTGTACAACTGTGTCGTGGCCAGACTCGAGTGACCGAGAAGCTCCTGGACCGACCGGAGATCGGCGCCGCCGTCGAGCAGGTGCGTTGCAGCACTGTGCCGGAGCGCGTGCGGCCCGCGGGCTGCCGTATCCCCGAGCGACTGCAGTGCGTCCCTGACCTGTGTTCGCACCGCCCGCTGGTCGATTCGTCCGCCCCTCCGGCCGAGGAACAACGCAGGCCCGCTGCTCCCGGACACCCAGTGCGGCCTGCCACGCCCCAGCCAGGCGCCGAGCGCCGCCGCGGCGGGCACACCGTAAGGAACGGTCCGTTCCTTCGAACCCTTCCCGAGCACCACGAGGGTTCTCCGCTCGGTGTCCAGGTCGTCGATATCCAGTCCCGTCAGCTCTCCGACGCGGATCCCGGTCCCGTAGAGGAGTTCGATCATCGCTCTTCGCTGGAGCTGCTGCGGATCGTCCTGTTCAGCCTGCTCGCCGAGGCCATCGAACAACGCATCCGCCTGCTCGTGGCTGAGAACGGTGGGTAGGGTGCCGCTGCGCTTCGGAGCGCGGAGTCGAAGGGCGGGATTCGTCGGCACCAGTTCTTCACGGACAGCCCAGTCCATGAAGCTCCGTACCGACGCGGCCCGTCGGGCGATGGTGGAACGGGACAGACCGCTCGCGTCCAAAGTACCGAGCCAGGATCGGAAATGCCGCAGTTCGAGGCGTCCGAGGTCGGTCACTCCCCCGCGGGAGGCATGCTCGAGGAAAAGCTCGACGTCCTTCCGATAGGCCCGTACCGTGTGCGCAGAGCGGTTCCGCTCGCGCACCAGGTACTCCTCGAAACCCTTCGCCGCCTTGCCGAGTTCGGTAGCAAGGGGAGCACTGCCTGCTGTCATGTCTGCCTCCCCTACCAGTATCCATACCTCTCGCTGGATCGTGTGCCGCGAAGCGACTCCCCGGGCCTCGTCCACCTCCACATCGTCCACGTCGTGGTGCAGATGGAACTCCTCCAGGTGATCTCCCATACCCGCTCAGATAAGCCCGTTGCTGGTCGTGTCGTTCCTGTCCTGAGGAGAGTTCCTGCGCACGGACGCCTCCTCGAGTTCCAGCAGGGCCGTTTTGGCCTGCGTACCGGCCGAGTAGCCGAGGACCGCTCCACTCGTACTCACCACGCGATGACCGGGGATGACGATGGACAGGGGATTCGCCCTTACGGCCGCTCCTATCGCACGCCCCATCGCTCCGTTCCCCAGGCCCGACGCGATGCGACGGTAGCTCCACCGTTCGCCGTACGGTATCTGCGTCAGAGCGTTCCACACCCGGAGCTGGAAAGGAGTGCCGCGGGGAGACGTCGGAAGGGTGAACTCCCGGCGGATGCCCTCGAAGTACTCGCCGAGTTCCTGAGTCGCCGCCGTGAGTACCTCGTCGTACCGAGTCGCAGCACCGTCTGTGGGCGCTGCGGAAGTGTGCCGCAGCTCTCGCCGCTCGCCACCGCTGAGCGGATCGATGCACCGGCCGAGCAGTGCGACGGCCGGTGGTGGGTAGTGGGGTTGGTGGTACACACCTACTACTACGCTGTCCGTCGCTACGACCCGAAGGGCTCCGATGGGTGACGATACGACGGTGTGGAAACGTTCCTCCTCGGCACCCGGAGGAGCGGCGTTGCTGCTGTTCACGGTCTTCTCCTGCCTCGGGCGTTGTTCTTCGGCGTTCTTCGGCGTTCTTCGGCGTCCCGCAGCGGACGGGGCAGATGCTCTGACCGCCGCGTGGCTGACCGGCACCGTTCGGTTCCCGTTCCCCTGCAGGACGAGCTGCGCCCTGCATCCGTCGACTCAGCGGCGCAACGGGTTCGAGAGAATCAGGTCTTCCCACGTCGCCAGCCTTCATTCGTTCTGACGGCGAGGCGCTGGAGCTCGAGTCGCGTCAGACCGGCGATCACGTCCCGAGCTGAGAGACCTGCTACCTGCGTCAACTTGTCCACGGTGGTCGAGGCACGGACTGGCAGCGCATCCAGCAGCAGCAGGTCGGGCACCGACAATCCGTCCTGATCCATCGTCGGTGCGGCCTCCTCGCGTGCTCGGTCGCCAGAGGCCACTCCGATCGGACCAGCCAGCTCGACGATGTCCGCTGCATCCGTCACGCAGACCGCTGTGCCGTCCCGGAGGAGACGATGGCAGCCGGCCGAGTTCGCCGAGTGGACCGATCCGGGCACTGCTCCGACGGGTCTGCCGATACCGGCGGCATGATGCGCCGTGTTCAGTGCCCCCGAGCGCCACCGGGCCTCGATCACCACGGTGATACCGCTCAGGGCCGCGATGATCCTGTTCCGCTGGAGGAACCGCCACCGCGTCGGCGAGCTACCCGGAGGCACCTCGGAGATCAGCAGGCCGCGGTCCGCGATCGCTCGCAGCAACTCCTCGTTCCCAGCGGGATAGTACCGGTCCAGGCCACACGCCATGACGGCGATCGTGACAGCCACCGTATCCATTCCCGAAGCACCCGTCGGACCGTTCTTCGCTCCCCCGGCCGCAGCCAGGGCAGCACGGTGTGCCTGTGCGTCGATGCCATAGGCTCCACCGGACACGATGGAGTACCCGCGGGACGACAGTCCGGAGGCGATGTCCGAGGTCACCGATGCTCCGTACTGCGTGCTGTCGCGTGACCCGACGAGTGCTGCGAGGCGGGGAGAGGGAGGGATGTCGGCCTGTCCGCGCACCCAGAGACACAGCGGTGCAGCGCCCTGCAGATCGTCGAGCGCTGCTGGCCACTCCGTGGATTCGGGGACAACGAGACGTCCCCCGAGCCGGGCGAGTGTGGCGAGGTCCCGTCGGGGCGCCAGGTCCGCCACGCGCGGCGCCCATCGGGCGAGTCCCTCTGCGAGGACATCCTTCCGACCGGGCTCGAGGCCCAGGGCTTCGTGTACCTGCCTGGTAAGCGTGGTGCCCGGCGTGATCTCCCGTCCAGCGATCCGCAGGGCATCGACGGGACCCGCGACGGATACCAGGGCAAGACCGACTGCGTCCGACGGCTCGAAGAGTCTCGAAAGGGCGGCCCTCGCGAACACCTCCGGCTCCACACCCGTCACGCTGCACGCTCCTGCAGACGGAAGGCCAGCGCTGTCGTGACCGCATCGATGTCCGGCCGATCATGCCCAGCGAGATCAGCGATGGTCCACGCCACGCGCATCACCCGGTCCCAGCCGCGGGCGCTGACCAGGCTCCGCTCGAGAGCCCGGTCCAGGGTTGCGGTGACCGACCGCGGCAACGCCAGCTCTCCCCGCAGGATGCGTCCCTGTACCTCGGCATTCGTGGAGCAGCCCCACGGCCGCAGCCTCTCACGCTGGGCCTTCCTGGCCAGAGCGACCCTCCTGGCGACCGTGACCGACCGCTCAGCCGAGTGCCCCTCCACGTAGTCGGCGACTCCTACCCTTCGAACGGCCAGCTGCAGGTCGACGCGGTCGAGCAGCGGTCCGGACAACCGGTTGAAGTAGCGCCGCCGCTGCTGCGCAGTACAGACGCACTCGATTCCCTTCCCGCTGGCCAGACCGCAGGGACACGGGTTGAGCGCCAGGACGAGTTGGAATCGTGCCGGATAGGAGGCGGTGCCGGAGGCGCGGTGCAGGACGAGTCGCCCGCTCTCCAGCGGCTCTCTCAGCGCCTCGAGGACGCGCCGCTCGTACTCCGGTGCTTCATCGAGGAACAGGATCCCGCGATGGGCCCGCGAAGCCGCTCCCGGACGGGGGATACCACTTCCGCCGCCGATGATCGAGGCCGTCGTGGCCGTGTGATGCGGACTCTCGAACGGTGGCTTCCGAACCAGTTCCGTACAGTGCCTGTCACCGCTCAGGCTGTGGATGGCCGTGACTTCCATCGCCTGGTCGTCCTCGAGATCGGGCAGGATGCCGGGCAGGCGTTCGGCGAGCATCGTCTTGCCTGCTCCTGGGGGCCCGACCATGAGCAGATGGTGGGCACCCGCGGCCGCTATCTCGAGTGCGTACCGCGCCTCATGCTGCCCTGCGATATCCGACAGGTCGCGAAGCGGACCCGGAGCCGGGACCGAAGCCGTGGGCTCTTCACGCGCCGGTGTGTCCGGCAGTCTCACCTGCGTATCGTCGGCGCCGAAGGCCAGGGCGACTTCGGCGAGGCTATGGAACGAGAAGACGTTCGCGGAGGGCACGAGGGCTGCCTCGGCGGCGTTCTCCGTCGCCACGACGATGCGGCGGTGCCCGGCATCGACCGCCGCCATCACAGCCGGAAGGACCCCGCGGACCGGTCTCAGCTGCCCGTCGAGACCGAGTTCCGAGATGAACACCGTGGAGCCGCACCCTCGCACATCCCCTGCCGCAGCCAGTGCCGACATCACGATCGCGAGATCGAAGGCGGAACCGCGCTTCGGGAGGGAGGCCGGGATCAGATTGACGGTGATCTTCCGGCGACTGAGCGGCACACCCGCATTGCGGGCAGCCGCACGGATCCGGTCCTTTGCCTCGTTCAGGGAGGCATCGGGCAGCCCGAGCAGCACGAACGCCGGCAGGGTCTGTCCGATGTCTGCTTCCACCTCGACGACGTGCCCGTTCATGCCCACCAGGGACACCGCGTAGGTGCGTCCGAGGGACATCAGATCACTGCCCTCACGTGCTCGATGCGGGGCGGGCCAGCGCCGTCGTCGAGAATGCCCACCGCGTCGACGCGGAAGCCGCTGAAGCGCAGGTTGTGTGCGCGCGCCCACTTGGAGGCGAGCAGGTAGAGCCGCTCGAGCTTTCCCGCTGTGATCGCCTCGAGCGGCTGCCCGAAATCGTCGGAACTGCGGGTCTTCACCTCCACGATGACGAGCGTCGACCCTTCGACGGCCACGAGATCGATCTCGCCCGCCGGACACCGCCAGTTGCGGTCGACGATCCTCAACCCGGCCTTCTCCAGAAACTCGGCAGCCGTCGCTTCCCCGCGACGCCCCAATTGATCCTTCGCCTGCATGGCTTCACCTCCTCCCCCAGCCTCGGCCAGAAGGAAGCGACCTGACCGGCCGCGCAGCGCTATGTGGACAACGCAGCGACGTGCGGCCCACTGCGGTGATGAGGACCTGCACAGCGGCGGAAACCGGTGGCGGCTGTCTCCGCTTCCTCGTACCGTGGATAGCATGTCGGCGGCCCCGCCCCCGCACGCGCGAAGGGAGACACTGTGTCAGAGTCGAACAACATCCTGCCCCTCGGAACCGATGCCGACCTGCAGGAGCAGGCAAGACCGGCCATCACCGACGATGGTGCGGAGGATGCGGGAAGCACCCGAGAAGGGACCGGAGGGTCCGAGGCGGACGTGCAGGAACAGTCTGCGTCGGTGCACAACGACCTCGAGGACGGCGTCATTGCAGGGGAAGGAACCGGAGGCTCCGAGGCTGACAGGCTCGAACAGGCCTCCACCGTACCCATGGACGGTGAGGACGCTTTCCCCCGTGCCGATACCGGCGACGACCCGGTGGCGTGATGCCCACACTCACAGACATCGCGCGGCTCCTCGCCTCCGTCACGAGCGATAGCGCCCGTCGGCCGGCCGGTGTCGCCGTCCGTCAGTTGCCGAGCGTCCCGTCCTTCGGCAGTGCGATGTCGTCCGACTTCGAGAGTTCCTCGACGTTCACGTCCTTGAACGTGATGACCCGGACGTTCTTCACGAAGCGCGCCGATCGGTAGACGTCCCACACCCAGGCATCCTGCAACGTCAGGTCGAAGTACACCTCACCGTCGGCGGAGCGTGCCTGGAGATCAACCGTGTTGGCAAGGTAGAAACGGCGCTCGGTCTCCACGACGTAACTGAACAGCCCCACGACGTCGCGGTACTCACGGTAGAGCTGGAGCTCCATGTCTGTCTCGTAGTTCTCAAGATCCTCGGCACTCATTCGATCATCATCCTCCACTTTCGATGCGTGGCGCGTCGGCCCGGTCTCTGCTTCCCAGGCGCCACGTCTTCCGGTGATACTCGTTTGGTCCTACGAGGTCGATCGCTCTCCGATGTCCCTCGGTGGCATAACCCTTGTTCACGTCCCAGCCGAACGAGGGGTGGTCCGCGGCGAGAGACACCATCAGGGCGTCGCGCTCGACCTTCGCCAGCACGCTGGCCGCAGCAACGCTGAGGCACGTGAGGTCGGCCTTGATCCGCGTGCGGACAGGAGCGGTACAGCCTGAGGCTGGAACGATCGCGGGGCCGCCCTCGCCGGCGTCGAAGAGACTCCCCTGGCTTCGCATGGACAGCCAGTCATGGTTCCCGTCGAGGATCACGGCGTCCGGGCTGACGGTGTCGAGGACCGCCGACCATGCCCTGCTGCCGGCGGTACGCAGGGCGGCCATCAGCCCCAGCTCGTCGATCTCGGCGGCGGAGGCATGGCCTACGGCAGACGCCACGGACCAGCGGCGGATGCGCGGCACCAGCGCTTCGCGCTCGACGGGAGGCAGGAGTTTGCTGTCGCGCACACCGCGCAGTCCCACCGGGGCGGAGAGATCGACGACGACGATGCCGACGGAGACCGGACCCGCCAGCGCACCCCGGCCGACTTCGTCGCAGCCTGCAACGTACCTGTGACCGTCGGCGGCGAAGGATTTCTCGAAGCTCAGGGTAGGAGCGGTGGAGCGTTTGCTGCGGATGGGTGTCATGATCCCGCAGGTTCGGGCTGCCCGGCGGTCTCGGGGTCAGGGACACCGTCGAAGACCTCCGGGTGGTTCCCGAGGAAGCCGACGCGGTTCAGGGGCCAGGCGATCACCGCAGCCTTTCCTTCGATGTCATCGACGTCGACGAAACCCTTCCCGGGCTTGTCCTGATTGGCGCGCGAGTCCGCCGAGGCGTTGCGGTGATCGCCCATGACCCAGATCTTCCCGTCCGGCACGACGACGTCGAACGGGAGGTCGGAGGGCGTGGCGCCCGGGAAGAGGTAGGGCTCCTCGAGCGGCTCCCCGTTGACGGTGATCCGCCCCTGGGCGTCGCAGCAGATGACGTGGTCGCCAGGAAGACCGATCACCCGCTTGACGAGGTGCTGCTGCGATTCGTCCGGGGCGAGCCCGATGAAGATGAGCGCTTCCTTGAGCCAGCTGACCTGCTGCTCCACCTGCTCGGGCAACCAGCCCTCCGTGTCACGGAAGACGACGATATCGCCGCGCTGCAGGTCGAAGGGCTGGGGCACGAGCTGATTGACGAAGATGCGGTCGTCGATCTCGAGCGTCTCCTCCATGGATCCCGACGGGATGAAGAAGGCCCGGAAGAGGAACGTCTTGATGAGGAAGGACAGCACGAGCGCGATCACGACGATCGTCGCGATCTCCTTGAGCCACGCGCCGAACCCCCGATCGGGTTCCCTCCTGTCCCTCGGGCGGTCCTGCGGCTCATCACCGGAGACCACTGGAGCGTCGGCATCGGGATCGAAAGCCTGGGTCGTGGGCGATGATGCGGCCCCCGGGGGTGACTTCCTGCGGAAGCTCCGTGCCATGTACTGTCTTCCTCTTCGGTCGTGATACCCGGTGGCCGCGGGCCGGGTGACATCGTGCTGCGGCGGAATCCGATTCCGGCCGGTCGGCTCAGCCGATCGGCCGTCGATGGGAGCGAACCGGTCAAGTGGCCAGACTAACTGAAAGGCCTGGCCGATGATCCGATCCTCGGCGACGAGCCCTCCACCCGGCGCCCCGAGGAGCGACCGGGAGTCCATCGAGGCCGAGCGGTGGTCACCCAGGAGCCAGACGCGCCCCTCGGGGACGACGACGTCGAAGTCCAGCTCGCTGGGGGCGTCCCCCGGATGGACGTAGGGCTCGTCGACGGGGGCCCCGTTCACCGTCAGCCGCCCGTCGCCGGAACAGCAGCGCACGTGGTCGCCACTGACCCCGATGACCCTTTTCACGTAGACGGTCTCGCTGCCCGTCAGCCCGAGCCATTGCCCCACCCCCGCCGCGAGGCGCTCGGGTAGTCCCCGCGGGTCGGTGATCGGGTCGAAGGATCCCCGCCCGTCGAAGACGACGACGTCGCCCCGGTGCAGGTCCTCGCGCATCGGAGCGACCTTGCTGACCAGGACCCTGTCACCTTCGGCGAGCAGGGGCTCCATCGATGCGGAGGGGATGAAGTACACGTCGATCAGGAAGGCCCGCACCAATCCCGTGACGAGGGCAGCGACGATGATGGCGGAGAACACGAAACGCCAGCCCGCAGAACGGGACCGGCGTTTCGTGTGCTCTCCGGCCGATGACCGGGAAGCGGGGGTTTGGTGCACCAGAGGAGGTTACTTGACCGTCTTGGGGTCGCGCTTCTCCTTGATCTTCGCTGCCTTACCGCGCAGTTCACGCATGTAGTACAGCTTGGCGCGACGCACGTCGCCCTTGGAGACAACTTCGATCTTGTCGAGGACCGGGCTGTGGACGGGGAAGGTACGCTCCACGCCGACTCCGAAGCTCACCTTGCGGACCGTGAAGGTCTCGCGGATGCCGTCACCCTGGCGGCCCAGGACGAAGCCCTTGAAGATCTGAACACGGGTGTTCTTGCCTTCGATGATGTTGACGTGCACGTTGACGGTGTCGCCCGCGCGGAAATCGGGGACGTTGTCGCGGAAGGCTCCGGCGTCGACCGAATCGAGAATATGCATGCTCATGCTCCTGGTGAATGCCACAGGTCACCCACGTGGGTAACAGCGGACAAGGACCGGACGTGTCATCCGGGCGATACCGCCGAAGTAGATCCCGGCCCTGCCCGATGGTTCGGGGACCGGAGTGTTGAACTGTTGGCTGGACGCCCCCTGTGGCAGGGTCCGGCCCAGTGGACACAGTCTATGATTATTCCACAGCGTCAGTACCGAAAGCTAATGCGCCCGGCGTACCAGTTCGCCGTCGACGACGTCGAAGCCCGCTTCGCGCAGTGCCGTGAGATCGGACCGGCTGAGGGCGCTCGCATCGACGCGGGCCAGGAGGTCGGGCCGCCGCTCGGCGGTGCGGTGGAACTGCTGGAGTCGTCTCCACTGCGCGATCCGGGCGTGGTTCCCACTCAACAGGACCTCGGGGACCTCCCTCTCACGCCAGGAGGACGGCTTCGTGTACACGGGGTACTCGAGCAGGCCGTCGGAGTGTGACTCCTCGACCAGCGATTCAGGGTTGCCGACGACGCCCGGGATGAGCCTGCCGACCGCTTCGACCATGGCGAGGACCGCGACCTCACCACCGTTGAGCACGTAGTCGCCGAGGGAGACGGGACGCACGTCGAAGGCAGCCCGGGCCCAGTCGATCGCGCGCTCGTCGATCCCTTCGTAGCGACCGCAGGCGAAGACCAGATGGTCCAGCTCGGCGAGGTCGTGCGCCATCGCCTGATCGAAGACGGCCCCGGCGGGCGAGGGCACCACCAGGGTCGGTCGGGGTTCCGCGGCAGGCGCTTCGGCCAGCACGGCCTCGAGCGCCTGAGCCCACGGTTCCGCCTTCATGACCATCCCGGCACCGCCGCCGTACGGGGTGTCGTCGACCGTACGGTGCCGGTCCGTGGTGAAGGACCGCAGGTCGTGCACGCGGATGTCGAGGACGCCGTCCTGCCGTGCCTTACCGATGAGTGACAGGTCGAGTGCGGCCAGGTACTCCGGGAAGATCGAGACGACGTCGATGCGCACTAGTCGCGTGCCCCGTCGGAGCCCGGGCCGGCCGCGTCGCCCAGGGTCTCGTCAGCCCCGTCGTCGGGCGCCTGGTTCGATCCGGGCGTGTTGAGGTCGAAGAGCCCGGCGGGCGGGACGACGGTCACGAAGCCACCCTCGAGGTCGACGTCGGGAACGATCGCGGCGACGAACGGCACCAGTGCCTCGTGCCCTTCGGTCAGCTCGACCACGAGGAGGTCCTGGACGGCCAGGGTCCGCAGTCCGGAGACCTTGCCGACCGACTGTCCGTCCACCCGGACGTCGAGCCCGACCAGCTCGTGCTCGTACCAGGCATCCTCGTCGTCGTCGTCGGCCGTGTCACTGTCGATGAAGAGCTTCGCCCCGCGCAGTCTCGGCCTGGTTCCGGTCCGGTACCTGCTCGAAGCCGACGATCAGGATGTCCTTGTTCCAGCGCGCCTTCACGACGGTGAGCTCCGACACCGGAGCGTCCTCGACCCGGAACGTCGCCCCGGGCTCGAAGCGATCCTCGGGAGCATCGGTGAACAGCTGGACCGTCACCTCGCCCTTGATGCCGTGGGGCTTGCCGATCCGGGCTACGAGTAATTCCATCGTGGTGCTCCTGCTGCTTGTGCAATGGGTGATACATGAAATCGGCCCCACCACCAGGTCCTGGTGGTGGGGCCGATCGACGTGCTGCGTGGCTGGTGCTCCGGGCTCAGGTCCTGCGACGGTCGGTGTCGACGACGTCGACACGGACGGGCTCGCCGTCAGCGAGGGCCGCGACGACGGTGCGCAGCGCGCGGGCCGTCCGTCCCTGACGACCGATCACGCGACCGAGATCATCCTGGTGGACGCGGACCTCGAGCGTCTCGCCGCGGCGGTTGTTCTTCGCGGAGACCCGGACATCGTCCGGGTTGTCGACGATGCCGCGGACGAGGTGCTCCAGAGCGTCGGCCAGCAATTTACTCTGCCTCGGTCGCTTCCGCGGCTGCGTCGTCGTTCTTCTTCGCCTTCGGGGTGATGGCCTCGGGAACGATCACGGAACCCTTCTCGGGGACGACGAACGCCTCCTTGGGTGCCTTGGTCCTCAGTGTGCCTTCCTGGCCCTTGAGTCCCTTGAACTTCTGCCAGTCACCGGTGATCTTCAGCAGCACGGAGACCTGCTCGGTCGGCTGTGCGCCGACGCCTAGCCAGTACTGCGCGCGATCGGAGTCGATCTCGATGAACGAGGGCTCCTCGGTGGGGTTGTACTTACCGATCTCTTCGAGGGCACGGCCATCTCGCTTGGAGCGAGCATCCATGACGACGACACGGTAGAAAGGTGCGCGGATCTTGCCCATGCGCTTGAGGCGAATCTTTACGGCCACTTGTGTGGTCACTCCTTGTAAATGAAAAGGGGCGAACCCGTCATCCTGCTCCCGTGGGGCGGGCCATTCATGGGGGTTCAAAGGACACGATTCACGCACAGAGAGAGGGGCTGCACGGATCGAGTACGAATCCATTGTGCCAGACGGCAGTAGTTTAGGCGATTCCGCCGGGCGCGCCGTCGACGGTGACCCTCATCCGGTTGCGCCAGGGGTCCTCGAAGCGTAGTTCAGCGCCCGTATGGTGGCTCGCGATGCCGGCGTGGCCCAGCCTGTCGGCGAGTGCCGCCACGTCGTCGGCCCCGGGCACCCTGATCAGGACCTCACCCAGCCCGAGGGTGTCCCGGCGCGGTCCTGCCCCCCGGCTGTTCCAGACGTTCATGGCCATGTGGTGGTGATAGCCGCCCGCGGAGACGAACAGCGCCTGATCGTGCCAGCCTGCCGTCCGCTCGAAGCCGAGGATGTCGACGTAGAAGCTCTGCGCCAGCCCGACGTCACCCACCTGCAGGTGGACGTGGCCCACGACGGCGTTCCTGGTCTCCGCCTGCGTGATCGCCTCCTCCGTCAGGTGCGCGTCGATGTACTCGCGCGGCGACAGAGGGAGGCTGTCCATCGTGACGGTGCGGTTCCCCTGCTCGTCGCGCGACCAGTTCCAGGAGGCACGCGGCCGGTCGACGTACAGTTCGATGCCGTTACCCTCGGGATCCGAGAAGTAGAACGCCTCGCTGACGAGATGGTCGGCGCTGCCCGCGAAGGTACTGAGCGGGTGCCGGGCCGCGGAGGCGACCGCGACGGCGAGGTCGGCCCTGTCCCCGAAGAGAAGTGCGGTGTGGAACAGGCCCGCCTCACCCCGGGGCGGAAGACGCAGGTGACCGGCGGCTTCCAGGCGGAGGACGGGAGCGCCACGGCGCCCCAGCACGACGACGCCCCCTCCTTCCTCCTGCACCTCCAGGGTGAGCGCCGCGGCGTAGTAGGCGGACATGGCGGCGAGGTCACCGACCTTGAGGGTCAGCGCTCCCATGGCGGTCTCGGTGGGCAACAGGTCCTGGGAGGACATCGTGGTCTCCTGGTCGGAACGAAGGGGTGTCACTCCGAACAAGTCATTGAAGGTTCAACTTATTCCCCATCGGTTCGCCCGATGATGGTGCCCCGAAGCACGACGGCGCCGAGGGACGCCAGCGCGCCGACGTCCTTCCGCGGATCCGCGGTACAGACGACGGCGTCGGCGCTGGCTCCCTCCTCGATGCCCGGGAACCCCAGCCAGGACCGGGCCGACCAGCAGGCCGCGTCCAGGGCCGCAGTCGCGCCCATCCCGGCGTCGGCCAGCGCGGACACCTCGTCGGGCAGGCGTCCGTGAGCGATGACGCTTCCCGCGTCGGTGCCGGCGTAGACCGCGACCCCCGCGTCGTACGCCCGGCGGACCATCTCCTGCCGGCCACCCCACAGCCGTCGCATGTGCGCCGCGTAGTCCGGGTACTTCGAGGCCGCACCGTCGGCTATGGCGGGGAAGGTGTCGACGTTGACGAGCGTCGGGACGATGGCCACTTCCTGTTCCACGAAACGCGACAGGTGTCGTGGAAGCATGCCGGTAGCGTGCTCGATGCAGTCGATGCCGGCATCGAGCATCCCGTCCAGCGTCTGGGCCGCGAAACAGTGGGCGGTGACGCGGGCGCCTTCCGCGTGGGCGGCCGCCACCGCGTCCCTCAGTGCCGCGGGAGGAAAAGCGGGGGCCAGGTCGCCGACCGATCGGTCTATCCAGTCACCGACGATCTTGACCCAGCCGTCACCGAGCCGTGCCTGCTCCGCGACGGCCTCGGCGAGGTGTGGCGGCTCGACCTCGACCGCGTAGTCCCGGAAGTAGCGCCGCGTGCGCGCCACATGGCGTCCTGCACGGACGAGCCTCGGAAGATCCGGGCGGGCCTGGATCCAGCGGGTGTCGTTGACGACGCCGGCATCACGGATGAGGAGCGTGCCGGCGTCCCGATCCTGCAGGGCCTGCTGTTCGGCGAGCTCGTCCGGGACCCGGCCGCGCCGGTCCAGGCCCACGTGGCAGTGCGCATCCACGAGACCGGGCAGCACCCAGCCCTTCAGCGTCCGCGCCGGGCGTCCGGGCGGGCGGGTGAACGTGAAGACGCCGCCCTGCACGTAGACGTCACGGACAGCATGCGACGGCGAGAGGAGCACGGTACCGGTGAGGTGGAGATAGCCCGGCTCTTCACTCGTCATGCGAGGCCGATCTCCGCTCCGGGGCGCGATCACGGCGCCCCGGAGGAACTTGCGGACGTGCGCCGCCCCCTCGTCGGTGTCGTGCGGCCGGTGGCCACCTGGAGCCACGCGGTGGACCGCACCGGTACCGACGAGGTATTCCGCCACCTCCTCGTACAGCGGCTCCCACCCGCCGGTGAGCACGAGGGTCGGCACGCCCGGAACGATCGACAGCGGCGCTTCCCAGGGCGGGCACTGCAGCCGCAGCCTGGCAGCACCGCGGCGCGCCTCCGCGGTGAGGGGCTGCTGGGCGTCGGCGGCGAAGGACCGCGGGACGAAGGCACGCAGGAACTCCTCGTCGGTCATCGAGGAACGCGCAGCGAACAGCGGAGCCATCAGCGCGATGTGCGCCGACGTGGCCGGCAGGTCCGCCGTCAGCGAGAGGCATGCGGGCTCGACCAGCGTCAGGGTGCGGACGAGGTCCGGACGTTCCACCGCGAGCAGCATGGCCGGGACCGCACCCTGCGAGTGCGCCACGACGTGTCCGGCGTCACCCAGGGCGCCGACGATGACGTCCTGGTCGCGCCGGTGATCGGTCGGCAGTGGGTCCTCCGAGGCCGAGTACCCGTGGCGCCTGACGTAGAGGCAGTCGAACTCGCGCGACAGGCCGTGCTGCTTCGGCCATGCGGCCGCACCGGAACTGCCGGTGCCGTGGACGAAGACGACGCGCTCGAGCGTCAGCACGCCTCGGTCGCCGACTCCCGGCCGGTGACCGCTTCCGTCACCACTACTTCCCGAGGAACTTCTCGAAACCCTTCGGGAGGTTCATGGCGGCGGGATCGAAATCCTGCTGGCCACCGAACGCGGCACCGGTCGGTGCGGCAGTCCGGGCGGCGGCGCGGCGTGCCTCCGCCTCCTGCGCCTCGAGGGCGGCTTTCGCAGGATTTCCGGATCTCGGCTTCTTCTTGCCCTTCGCGGCAGCGGCCTTGGTCTTGCGAGGGCCACCGAAACCACCCGGGCCTGCCATTCCAGGCATGCCCGGGATGCCTCCGCCGGACGCCATCTTCTTCATCATCTTCTGTGCCTGCGTGAAGCGCTCCAGCAGGCCGTTGACCTCGGAGACGTGGACGCCCGAACCGCGGGCGATCCTCGCCCTTCGCGAACCGTTGATGATCTTCGGAGCCAGCCGCTCGTGCGGGGTCATGGAGCGGACGATGGCCTCGACGCGGTCGATCTCGCGCTCGTCGAAGTTCTCCAGTTGCTCCCTCATGTTGGCGGCACCCGGCATCATCATCAGCATCTTCTTCATGGAGCCCATGTTGCGGATCTGCTGCATCTGCGCGAGGAAGTCCTCGAGTGTGAAGTCCTCCTGGTCGGCGAACTTCTTCGCCATCCGGGCTGCTTCGTCCTTGTCCCAGGACTGTTCCGCCTGCTCGATCAGGGTGAGGATGTCGCCCATGTCCAGGATGCGCGAGGCCATCCGGTCGGGGTGGAACAACTCGAAGTCGTTCAGCCCTTCACCGGTGGAGGCGAACATGACCGGCTTACCCGTGACCGACGCGACGGAGAGGGCGGCACCGCCGCGAGCGTCGCCGTCGAGCTTGGTCAGGACGACCCCGGTGAAGTCCACTCCCTCGTTGAACGCGAGCGCGGTGTTGACGGCGTCCTGGCCGATCATCGCGTCGATCACGAACAGCACCTCGTCGGGGCTGATCGCAGCGCGGATGTCCGCCGCCTGCTGCATCAGCTCGGCGTCGACGCCGAGGCGGCCCGCGGTGTCCACGATCACGACGTCGTGCAGCCGGGCGCGTGCCTCGGCCACGCCCTGGCGAGCCACGGCCACCGGGTCTCCGGTGGCGGACTCGAACTCGGAACTGACGCCCGGGTGCGGCGCGTACACGGGGACCCCCGCCCGCTCACCGTTCACCTGCAGCTGCCGGACGGCGTTGGGGCGCTGGAGGTCGCAGGCGACCAGCAGGGGGCTGTGCCCCTGGCCCGTGAGCCACTTCGACAGCTTGCCGGCGAGGGTCGTCTTACCCGCGCCCTGCAGTCCGGCCAGCATGATGACGGTTGGTGGATTCTTCGCGAGCCGGATGCGACGGGTCTCGCCACCGAGGATGCCGACGAGTTCCTCGTTGACGATCTTGACGACCTGCTGCCCCGGATTCAGTGCCTGCGAGACCTCGAGCCCGAGCGCGCGTTCCTTCACGGCAGCCGTGAAGGCCCGGACCACCGGGACGGCGACGTCCGCGTCGAGGAGCGCCCGCCGGATCTCGCGCACCGTGGCATCGATGTCCGCCTCGGTGAGGCGCCCCTTGCCACGGAGGTTCTTGAAGGTCGCAGTCAGCCGGTCTGAGAGTGAATTGAACACGTGCCGTGAACTACTTTCATCGGGAGGTAGGAAGACTCAACTCCCAAGGGTATCAACTGGGCGTCGCCGGGGTTCGCGACTGCAGGACACGGGCAGGGATAAGTGGCAAGGTGAAGAGGTGGATACTCACTCACTCGCAGAACATGACAGCATTCCGGCCGAAGCCGATACCCGCGTGCGGACACTCCTCATCCTGGGGGCGTCCGGCGACCTCACGGGTCGGCTGCTGCTTCCGGGACTCGCCAGGCTCATCCGGCTCGGCCGCGCCGACGGACTGAAGCTCGTCGGCGCAGGCTCCGACGACTGGACCGACCAGCAGTGGCGGGATCGGATCGACGGGGCTTTCGCCGGGGCGCTGGAGAAGGCGGACGATGCCGGCCGGGCCTCGCTGCAGCAGGTGCGGGACGACAGCTCGTACCACCTGATAGACGTCACGAAGGACGGCCTCGCCGCGCTCGTGCACTCGCTCGAGGGGCCCGTCGCGATCTACTTCG
Source organism: Vibrio cholerae (assembly GCA_009728235.1). Classification (GTDB taxonomy): domain Bacteria; phylum Actinomycetota; class Actinomycetes; order Actinomycetales; family Micrococcaceae; genus Arthrobacter_D. The sequence goes on from WNZI01000002.1 coordinate 164,141, forward strand.
CGCTGCCACCCGCCGTCAGCCAGAAGGCCTGCAGCGCGCTCGGCCCCGGCTCACTGCCGTCGAGCACGCGCCTCGTCATGGAGAAACCCTTCGGGACGGACCAGGCGAGTGCGCACATGCTCAACGACAAGCTCTCGAGGCTCGTACCCGAGCAGAACATCCACCGGGTGGACCACTTCCTCGGCAAGGCGACAGTCTTCAACATCCTGGGCCTCCGCTTCGCCAACCGGATCCTCGAGCCGGTGTGGAACAACCTCCATGTGGAGAAGGTCGAGGTGATCTTCGACGAGGACCTGGCACTGGAGAACCGCGCACGCTACTACGACGGTGCGGGCGCGCTGCGCGACATGATCCAGAGCCACCTCCTCCACGTCATGGCACTCCTTGCCCTGAACGCGCCGTCGACGCTTCACGAGCGGGACCTGCGGGACCACATCGGATCGATCCTGCGCGCCAGCTCGGTGGACCTGGACAGCCCGGACAGCAGCCGCCGCGCCCGGTACACCGCCGGCACGATCGGGGACCGGGAGATCCCGGATTACGCCGCCGAACCCGGTGTCGATGCCGCCAAGGGCACGGAGACCCTCGCCGAGGTCACCGTGTCGATCAACAACGAGCGGTGGTCCGGTGTCCCCTTCGTCCTCCGGTCCGGCAAGGCCCTCGGGGCCAAGCGGAAGGAGGCGGTCATCACCTTCAAGCCGGTCAGTCACCTGCCTGTCGGGTTCTCCGGCCAGGACGCCCCGACGAAGCTGCGTATCGGTTTCGGCCCGGACACCCTCCAGCTCGAACTGGACGTCAACGGGCCCGGTGACATCTTCTCGCTGGACCGGGCGACGCTGAGCGCGGACCTCAACGAGACCGATCTCCTCCCCTACGGCGAAGTGCTCGACGGCGTCCTCGCGGGTGATCCGACGCTCTCGGTCCGCGGCGACACCGCCGAGGACTGCTGGCGCATCGTGGAGCCGGTGCTCAAGGCGTGGTCAGAGGGCCGGGTGCCCCTCGAGGAGTACGCCGCAGGATCGGCCGGGCCCGAATCCTGGCCGTCCTCCCACGGCAGGGCCTAGCGAGGGGCCGGCAGCAACCGGCGCGCACGGATTGTCCGTCGGAGCCGATCAGGAAGCCGTCAGGAGCCGGGATCGGCGGAGGCCCGCAACGACGGAAGGGCCGCCACGTCGCGTGGCGGCCCTTCCGGGTCGGATTGCTGCTGCTGTGGATCCGCTCCTAGAGTGCGGCGTCCCCGCGCTCGCCCGTGCGGACGCGGACGGCTTCCTCGACCGGGATCACCCAGACCTTGCCGTCTCCGGCGCGGCCGGTGTTGGCGGTCGAGACCAGGACATCGACGATGTCCGTGACCCAGGCGTCCGCGACCAGCACCTCCACGCGTGCCTTCTGCAGGAGGTCCACGGTGTACTCCGCGCCCCGGTAGACCTCGGTGTGGCCGCGCTGGCGACCGTAGCCGCTGGCCTGGCTGACCGTGAGGCCCTGCACACCGTAGTTCTCAAGCGCTCCCCTGACGCCGTCGAGCTTGTCCGGCCGAACGATCGCTGTCACCAGTTTCATGAATGTACGCCCTCCGTGACGTTCTGCTGCGGGGTGGTCCCTGCAGGCTCCTGGGTGGTCTTCTTCTGCGAGAACATCTGCTCGGCGAAGGGGTGGAAGGATCCTCCGACCCCGAGTCCACCGAACTCGTACGCGGTCTCGGCGTGCTCCGAGAGGTCGACCCCCGATACTTCGTCATCGGCAGCGACGCGGAAACCGATGGTCTTGTGGATGGCGAGACCGATGATCGCCGTCATGATCGCGGACAGCGCGATCGCGATCGCTGCAGCGACGATCTGCGCCACCAGCTGGCTGGGTCCGCCGCCGTAGAAGAGTCCGCCACCCTCACCCTCGACGGGCAGGGCGATGAATCCGAGGGCCAGCGTCCCGACGATTCCGGCGACGAGGTGGACGGCGACGACGTCGAGCGAGTCGTCGAAACCGAGCCGGTACTTGATGCCGACGGCGAGGGCGCACAGGGCCCCGGAGACAGCGCCCAGGCAGATCGCACCGATGGGGCTGACGTTGGCGCAGGCGGGGGTGATCGCCACGAGGCCCGCGACGATGCCCGACGCGGCTCCCAGCGAGGTGGGGCGGCCGTCGCGGATGCGCTCGGTCATGAGCCAGCCGACCATCGCGGCAGCAGGAGCGGCCATCGTGTTGACCCAGATGAGGCCGGCCTCTTCGGCCGTTCCCGCTGCCCCTCCGTTGAAGCCGAACCAGCCGAACCACAGGAGTGCGGCGCCCAGCATCACGAAGGGGATGTTGTGGGGACGCTGAGCGGGGTCCTTGCCGAATCCCTGGCGCTTGCCGAGGATCAGCGCGAGGACGAGCGCCGCGACGCCGGCGCTGATGTGGACCACGGTCCCGCCGGCGAAGTCGATGGCCTCTCCGACCGCTCCCCCCACGGCACCGTCGGCGCTGAGGAGTCCCCCGCCCCACACCATGAAGGCGAGGGGGCAGTAGACCAGCGTGACCCAGATGGGCACGAAGATGGTCCAGGCGCCGAACTTCGCGCGATCCGCGATGGCTCCGCTGATCAGGGCGACCGTGATGATGGCGAACGTGACTCCGTAGCCGGCTCCGATGAGGTCCTCGGTACCGACGAGGCCGCTGAGGCCGAAGGAGGCGAACGGGTTGCCGAACAGTTGGGCGACACCCTCTCCGCCGGTCATCGAGTAACCCCAGAGGACCCAGACGACACCGACGAGACCGACGGCGATGAAGCTCATCATCATCATGTTCAGGGCGGCCTTGGCGCGGGTCATCCCGCCGTAGAAAAAGGCGAGGCCCGGAGTCATCAGAAGTACGAGGGCTGCTGAGATCATCACCCAGACGTGGCCTGCTGTCAGATCCATCAAACACGATCCTTCCAAAGGGGCGGGGACTTCCCGCTCCTCAAGAATGCGGTGGTCGTGTTTCCGTCCTTTGGGCGTTCCGTTGCGGGGAGGTTACATCCGTCTCACCGATGTAAAAGGCTCGTGACACCGACGTTTCCGGCAGGTTTCCCCGTGCTCCAGCCCTTGCCGGCGGCTTCACCTGCGAGTAGGCGAGCGGCCGGACGCCTAGTTCAGCAGCGCGTCGACGAAGCTCTCGGCGTCGAAGGGTGCGAGGTCGTCCGCGCCCTCGCCCAGACCGATGAGTTTCACGGGTACTCCGAGGCTGCGCTGGATGGCGACCACGATGCCACCCTTCGCGGTTCCGTCGAGCTTGGTCAGCACGATGCCCGTGATGTTGACGACCTCGGCGAAGACGCGCGCCTGGCTGAGCCCGTTCTGTCCGGTCGTCGCGTCCAGGACCAGGAGGACCTCGTCGACCGTGCCCTGCTTCTCGACGACCCGCTTGACCTTCCCGAGCTCGTCCATCAGCCCGACCTTGTTCTGCAGCCGGCCCGCAGTATCGATGAGGACGACGTCGACCTCCTGCTCGATACCGGCCTTCACGGCCTCGAAGGCCACGGATGCCGGGTCGGCACCGTCGACGTCGGACTTCACCGTGGGAACACCGACCCGGGCCCCCCAGGTGGCCAGCTGTTCCGCCGCCGCAGCGCGGAAGGTATCCGCAGCGCCCAGGAGGACGTCCTTGTCGTCGGCGACCAGCACGCGTGCCAGCTTGCCGACGGTCGTGGTCTTGCCCACACCGTTGACTCCGACCACCATCACGATGGCAGGGCGGTCTGCGTGGCGGGCCGTCGCCAGGGTCCGGTCCATCGACGGATCGACGAGCTTCACCAACTCCTCCCGAAGCATGTCCTCTACCTCGGCGGGGTTGCGGCTGCCCGCCACCTTGACGCGCTCACGCAGGGCGTCGACCAGTTCCATGGTGGGCTCGGTGCCGAGGTCCGCCATGAGCAGCGTCTCCTCGACCTCGTCCCACACGTCCTCGTCGATGCTGTCCCGCGAGAGCAGGGCGAGAAGTCCCTTGCCGAGAGCGTTGTTGGACCGGACGAGGCGGGCTCGCAGACGCGCCAGTCTGCCCTGGACCGGCTCGACGGTGTCGAAGCGCGCTGCAGGAGGCGCTCCGTCGAGTCCGCTCAGATCGTCCGGGACGAGGACGTCCGTCGGGACACCGTCCGGCCGGTCGAGCACGTCGGTGGACGTGGCGCCGTGCGCAGCGCCGGTCACCTGGTCATCCGGGTCCCGGGTCCCGGGATACAGCCCGGGGGGCGTGCGCCTGCCGCGCACGAGCAGCACGGCGAGCGAGCCGATCACGGCGATCGCGAGGATGACGAAGATGACAGGCAGAAGGATGTCGTTCACTGATCCACCTTCTCATACGGGCCGATTGAGGAAGCCGTTGGAGCAGTGACACAATGCGAGGACCATGGCCGGATTCCCCCGCACGCGCAAGAACGTCCTCCTGCCCCGCGTCTCAGCGAAGAGCGCGGACGAGGCCCCGGCCCCGCGCGTACCCCGCGAGCCGATACCGCGCGAGATCAGGGTCCTCATCGCTGCCGCGTTCGTGATCGCCATCGGTTTCGGACTCGTCGCACCGATCCTCCCCCAGTTCGCCCAGAGCTTCGACGTGGGGGTCACGGCAGCCTCGATCATCGTGAGCGCCTTCGCCCTCACCCGGCTGCTGTTCGCCCCGGCGGGCGGTTGGCTCGTGGAACGGCTCGGCGAGCGGCCCGTCTACATCGTCGGCCTGCTGATCGTCGCCCTGTCGACGGCCGCGTGCGCCTTCGCGGCGGACTACTGGCAGCTGCTGGTCTTCCGCGGCCTCGGTGGTATCGGCTCGACGATGTTCACGGTCTCGGCCATGGGCCTGATCGTCAGGCTCGCCCCGCCCGCCATCCGCGGCCGGGTGTCCGGAGCGTATGCCACCGCCTTCCTGCTGGGCAGTATCGGCGGACCGATCCTCGGGGGTCTCCTCGCCGGCTTCGGGCTCCGCGTGCCGTTCCTGGTCTACGCCGGGGCGCTTCTCCTGGCCTCCGCCGTCGTCTTCTTCCAGCTCAAGGGGACCTCGCTCGCCGAACGGCAGGCTGCCCGGGGCCAGACGCCGCTGGCGGTGCGGGAGGCCCTGAAGGACTCGGCCTACCGTGCCGCGCTCGTGTCCAGCTTCGCGAACGGCTGGTCCTCGTTCGGCATCCGCATGGCGCTCGTTCCCCTGTTCGCGACGGCCGTGCTCGCCGCCGGACCTCAGATAGCGGGCATCTCGCTCGCCTTCTTCGCGGCCGGGACGGCACTCGCCCTGACCGTGTCGGGACGCCTCGCCGACACCGTCGGCCGGCGGCCACTCGTCATCGCCGGGCTCCTCGTCAACGGAGCGGCGATGATCGCCCTCGGATTCGCCGGCAATGTCGTCGTGTTCCTGGCGATCTGCGTCATCGGAGGGGTCGGCACGGGCCTGCTGAATCCCGCCCAGCAGGCGGCGGTCGCAGATGTGATCGGCAACGGGCGCAGTGGCGGCAAGGTGCTCGCGGCGTTCCAGATGAGTTCCGATCTCGGCGCGATCATCGGTCCGATCGTGGCCGGCCTGATCATCGACCGGTTGTTCGTCGGGTCCTACGACGTGGCCTTCATCGTGACCGGCATCCTCGCGGTGCTCGCTGCAGCGGTCTGGATCGGGTCCCGGGAGACGCTGCCCGGAGCGGCCGAGGGGTCACGGCCTCCTGACGGTCGCTGATCGTCACGGGCTCTCAGGCGGAGGGACCCTCGGTTCATCACCGAGAGGGGGCGGAGGATCCCACGTCGCCGTCGAGCACGCCGTCCGAGCCGGCCGCGAGGCGCTGGCTGATCACCGTGGAGACCCCGTCTCCGCGCATCGTGACGCCGTAGAGGGCGTCCGCCACCTCCATGGTCCGTTTCTGGTGCGTGATGATGATGAGCTGACTGGATTCGCGGAGTTCCCTGAAGATGCTGATGAGCCGGCCGAGGTTGGTGTCGTCGAGCGCAGCCTCCACCTCGTCCATGACGTAGAACGGGGAGGGCCGCGCCTTGAAGATCGCGACCAGGAGGGCGACGGCGGTCAGTGACCGCTCACCCCCGGACAGCAGCGACAGTCGCTTGATCCTCTTGCCCGCCGGCCTCGCCTCGACCTCGATGCCCGTCGTGAGCATGTCCGCGGGATCCGTCAGGACGAGCCTGCCCTCACCGCCGGGGAAGAGAGTGGCGAACACACGCTCGAACTGCTCGGCGGTGTCGCGGTAGGCGGCTGTGAAGACCTGCTCGACGCGCTCGTCGACCTCGCGGATGATGTCCAGGAGGTCCTTCCGCGTCGCTCTCAGGTCCGCCAGTTGGTCGCTCAGGAAGCGGTGCCGTTCCTCGAGCGCCGAGAACTCCTCGAGGGCCAGCGGATTGACCTTGCCGAGGGCGGCCAGATCCCGTTCCGCCCGTTTCAGCCGCTTCTCCTGCTCAGCCCGGACGAAGGGGACGCCCTGGGCCAGCGGAGTGCCGTCGTCGTCGACGGGGGCCCTGAGCGCTGCCCATTTGTCCGTCGTGTCCTTCGCGGTGGTGTCCTCGGGGACCGGGACGTGCGGTCCGAATTCCTCGACCAGGTGGTCGGGCGTCAGGCCGAGCTCCTCGATGGCGCGGTTCTCGAGCGCCTCGATCCTCAGCTGCTGCTGGGCGCGGGCGAGCTCGTCGCGATGCACGGATTCGGTGAGCTGTGCCAGCTCGACGGTCAGGGCCGCGGTCCGCCTCCGGAGTTCCTCCAGTTCCGCGTCCTGGCGGGAGCGCAATTCCTCGGCAGCGTCGCGTTCCCCGGCTGCGGCGGCCACCGACGCGGCTGCCCGCTGCTCGGCCAGCCTCGCTGCCCTGGCGACGGCCGCGGCTTTCGCCGCCTGCGCCCTCCGGATGCGGGCCTTCTCGGCCGCCTGTTCACGGGCGCGGCGCTCCGACTGGGCGGCGCGCTCGAGCGACGCAGCCCTGGTGGAGAGCGCGGACAGCTGTTCCTCCCGGCTGCGAAGGGCCAGGCGTGCCTCCAGTTCCGTCTGCCGGGCCCGGACGGCCGCCCGCTGCAGGGCATCGCGTTGCTCCGTCGACGGGGCGGTGTCGACCGGTTGCTCCTGAAGGTCCCGCAACCGCTGCGCGGCCTCCTGCAGCCGAATTTCCTCCCGGGCGAGGTCGGCCTCTGCCGCACGGAGAAGCGCCGTCAGGCGTTCCGCCTCTCCGGCCGCGGAGCGCAGGCCCGCGTTCAGCTGGCCCAGTTTCTCGGCGACCGCGGCCATGCGCGCGTCCGATTCGTGCAGCCGTTCGAGGGCGGCGTCAGCGCGCTGCCGGGCGGCGTGCTGTTCCGCCCGCAGAGTGGCCGCACGGAATCGCAGTGTCTCCTTCCCGGCGGTGGCAGCGGCGAGCTTCGCCTCCGTCTCCTCGACGGCGGCTCGGAGTTCGAGATACCCGGCCGCACCCGGAGTACCACCTCGCGCCGCGTGCCTGCGAAGGACATCACCCGTTCGCGTCACCGCGGTCCCCGCCGTGCCTGCCTCGATGACCGCCTGCGCGATCCCGAGGTCCGCGACGACGACCACGCCGCGCAGCAACTCCTCGACCGCGGGGCGCAGGACCGGAGCCATCGAGACCACCGAGAGCACCGGGACAGCGCGTCCCTGGTCCGGTTCAGCCGCGACACATGGCGAGGATCGACCGTCGCGTCCTTCCGACTCCTGCCCGGGCGCGACGACGAGGGAGACCTGGCCCGCGTCCTCCTGCTTCATCAGCTCCAGCGCCCGCACCGCCACGCCGAGGTCCTCGACGATGACGGCGTCGGCCGAGGCCTCCAGCGCTGCGGCCACCGCCCGCTCGAATCCGGGCGCAACCTGAAGGCGCTGCGCGAGGGGCTGAGACACCCCGACCAGACCGGAGGCCAGGAGCGTCGTGGAGCCGTCGCGTCGCTGCAGTCCTTCCCGCTGCGCCTCCAGCCGGGCGACGAGGGACCCGCGATCACGCTCCACCGCGCGCTCCTCCTCCACCACACCGGCCAGCTGCTCCGTCACGGACGCGAGGGCAGCGGACGCTTCCTCGAACTCCGCGTCGAGGCCCTCCTCCCCCTCCTCGTCTCCGGCAACGCGGCTCTCGAGGGCCGTGAAGTCGCTCTCGGCACTACGGCGTCGTTCCTCGGCAGCGGCGATCGACACGCGGAGCCGACCGAGTTCGGCAACCGCCGCTTCGACCCTGGAACGGGCTGCTCCGACCGTTCCCGCGACACGGGCCTCGCCCTCACGCCTGTCCGCGGCGAGCCGGAGGGAGCGCGCGAGCCTGGCATCCTCGGCGGCGGACTCCTCCTCTGCCTCCGTCCGGGCGGCGAGCGTCGACTCCAGGGCGCGTCCCAGTGTCGCCACCTCGTCCTGCAGCCCGGCGACCTCGTCTCGGACCCGGGCAGCCTGGCGGTCGAGGTGATCGGGATCCCGGCCCCCGGTCGGCTCGGGGGCGCCCTGACCGAGCAGCTGTCCGCGGTCCTCCGCCCGGGTGGCGAGTGCTGCCAGCTTCTCGCGAACACTCGACAGTGCGTACCAGGTCTCCCTGGCCCGGTTGAGGGCCGGAACGGATGCCGCTGCGGCCTGTTCGAGTACCGCCTGCCGTTCGCGTACTGCAGACAGCATCTGCTCGACGGCGTCGCGGCGCTGGTGCAGCGCCGCCTCGGCAACGCGTCCTCGTCGAGGCCGGAGCGCAGGGAGACCAGCTCGTCGGCGAGGAGTCGCGAGCGGGCGTCACGCACGGCGAACTGCACCTGCTGGGCGCGACGTGCCACCTCCGCCTGCTTCCCGAGGGGGGTGAGCTGGCGCCTGAGTTCCGTGGTGAGATCGGACAGTCGGGCCAGATTCGCCTGCATGGCGTCGAGCTTGCGCACGGTCTTCTCGCGCCGTCTGCGGTGCTTCAAGATTCCCGCGGCTTCCTCGATGAAGCCCCGCCGCTCCTCCGGCGTCGCATGCAGCACCTTGTCGAGTTGTCCCTGGCCGACGATGACGTGCATCTCCCTGCCGAGGCCCGAGTCCGAGAGGAGTTCCTGGATGTCGAGGAGCCGACAGTTCCTGCCGTTGATCGCGTACTCGGATCCTCCGGCACGGAAGAGCGTCCGGGAGATGGTGACTTCGCTGTACTCGATGGGCAGCGCGCCGTCGGCGTTGTCGATCGTGAGTGAGACGTGGGCGCGGCCGAGCGGTGCGCGGCCGAGGTGCCGGCGAAGATGACGTCCTCCATCTTGCCGCCCCGGAGCGTCTTGGCGCCCTGCTCGCCCATGACCCATGCCAGCGCGTCCACCACATTGGACTTGCCGGATCCGTTGGGGCCGACCACGGCGGTGACGCCGGGCTCGAAGTCGAAGGTGGTCGCCGAAGCGAAGGACTTGAACCCTCGCACGGTTAGACTCTTCAGATGCACGGTGTCAGGATCTCCAGGTGGGGTGGGACCTCCCCAATCTACTGGAACGCACCGTCCGTGCGGAGTATTGGATAGGCAAGGCGACGGGCTCCCAGGATTTTCCGGGTGACCGACGGGTGAATTAAGAAGTAGGCTTACAAAAAGTTTCAGCAGTATCCAGAGGCGTCCAGGCCGATCCATTCATGGGTCCCTTCCGGCCACCCACCGGCGCTCACCAGTTGACGAGGCAGGAAATTTGACCGGTAACGCGACGTTTCGACATGAAAACACGGCCTTGCTCGCCGTCACGAGTGTGGAGGCGCCGGTAGTCGTCAGTTCCGCAGAGTTCGACGAACGGCTGGCACCCAGCCTCAAGAGGCTCCGCCTCTCGAAGCGGCTCCTGGAGCGCGTCGCCGGGGTGACGGAGCGGCGCTGGTGGTCACCGGGAACCGACTTCGACGACGCCGCGATCGAGGCCGGCGCGAAGGCCATGGCCGAGGCCGGTATCGAGCCCGGCGACGTCGGGCTCCTGATCAACACCTCGGTGACCCGGCGCAACCTCGAGCCCTCCGTCGCCGTCAAGATCCACCACTCGCTCGGTCTTCCGTCCTCCGCGATGAACTTCGACCTGGCCAACGCCTGCCTCGGCTTCGTCAACGGAATGACCCTCGCGGCGAACATGATCGACTCCGGTCAGATCAAGTACGCGCTCATCGTCGCCGGTGAGGATGCCCAGCGGACCCAGGAAGCCACGTTCAACCGGCTCAACCGCGAGGATTCCACGCGCGAGGACTTCCTCAGCGAGTTCGCGACCCTCACCCTCGGGTCCGGCGCGGCTGCAGCCGTCATCGGTCCGGCCGACCTGCACCCGGGATCCCACCGGATCCTCGGCGGAGTGTCCCGTGCCGGCACGCAGCACCACGAGCTCTGCGTCGGTGGCATCGACGGTATGTACACCGACACCAAGGGCCTGCTCGACGGCGGTCTCGAACTCGTCGTGACGGCCTGGCACGAGGCTCAGGGTGACGGCTGGAACTGGGCTGCCATGGACCGCTACGTCACCCATCAGGTGTCCAACTCCTACACGAATGCCATCATCAAGGCGGTGGACCTCGAGCGCGAACGCGTTCCCATCACGTTCCCCCACTGGGGCAATGTGGGCCCGGCTTCCCTCCCGATGACACTCGCACAGGAGTCGCAGTCCCTGAATCCAGGGGACCGGGTCCTGTGCCTCGGCGTGGGTTCGGGACTGAACACCTCGATGATGGAGATTGCGTGGTAGCACTCCCCGGCGTCGACTCCTCGTGGTCGACGTTCATCGACGTGCCCTCGACCAGCGGGGCGGACGCCCCGGGCACCAGCCACCGCTGGCACTACCTCGACAACCGGGCCGGCCTGGACGGCCGGACAGTGCGCGGCACGCTGCTCTGCGTGCACGGCAACCCCACGTGGTCCTACCTGTGGCGGAGCTACCTCACCGCCGGAGCCGAGGCGGGCTGGCGTGTGGTCGCCGTCGACCAGCTCGACATGGGCTACTCCGCCCGCACCGGTACGTTCCGGCGACTGGAACACCGCATCACCGATCTCGAGGACTTCACCGCCGCCGTGGAACTCGGCGGGCCCGTCGTCACGGTGGGCCACGACTGGGGTGGCGTCATCAGCCTCGGCTACGCCAACCGCAACCGGGAGAACCTCGCCGGCGTCGTCCTCACCAACACGGCCATCCACCAGGACCCGGACCGCCGCATCCCGGCACCGCTCAGGCTCGCGCTGGCACCGGGCGTGCACGCTCTCGGAACCAGGACCACCAGCGCGTTCCTCGATGTCACCCTCGCCCTCGCCCGCCCGGCCGTCGCCAGGGACGTCCGCCGCGCATTCAGGGACCCCTACCGTAGCGCGGCCGCGCGCGAGGGAATCGCCAATTTCGTCTCCGACATCCCGGCCGATCCGTCACACCCCAGCTACTCCGCGCTGACCGACACCGCCGAGGGTATCCGGAGCCTCGAGGTCCCCGTCCTCATGATGTGGGGCCCGAACGATCCGATCTTCTCGGATCCCTACCTGGAGGACCTCGCCCGAAGGTTGCCCCAGGCCGACATTCACCGCTTCGAGCGGGCCGGTCACCTCGTTCAGGAGGACGCCGATACGGCCGCGACCGCCGTCGAATGGCTCTCCGCTCGGGCCGTCGGAGCGCGGCAGGCTGTCGTCGACATCCCCGCCGCACCCGCCCGCAGGAACGCGACGGATCATCGTCCGCTCGGGCAGCGCATCCTCGAACTTGCGGCCGGGCCCGAAAGCTCGAGGACGGCCGTCGCCGAGATGCTGGCTTCCGGTGGTGCACGCACCCTGTCCTGGCGGGAGCTCGCAGAGGACGTCGACGCCGTCGCCGCCGGTCTCACCGCCCTCGGCTACGGCACGGGCACCCGGGTGAGTCTCCTCGTTCCCCCCGGCGTGGACCTCACCGTACTCATCTACGCGTGCCTCCGGATCGGTGCTGTGATCGTCGTCGCCGACGCGGGCCTCGGTGCCCGCGGCCTGAGCCGTGCAGTGAAGGGCGCCGCACCCGACGTCGTCATCGGTATCGAGCGCGCACTCGCAGCCGCGCGGGCCTTCGGGTGGCCGGGACGGCGGATCAGCGCAGTCCCGCTTCCCGCCGCCAGGCGCCGGCTCCTGGGCGTCGACGCCTCCCTCGACGACCTTCGCGCGGCGAGGCATTCACGGATGGCAGGGACGCACGATCCTGACGGTTCCGCCTCCGCCGTCCCCGCCCCTGACGATGATGCCGCCATCCTGTTCACGTCGGGATCCACCGGGCCGGCGAAGGGCGTCGTGTACACGCACCGGCAGCTCTCGGCCATGCGCGACGTCGTCGAGTCCACCCTCGGTCTGGGTCCCGGAACCGGGCTCGTCGCGGGTTTCGCACCGTTCGCCCTGCTCGGTCCTGCACTCGGCGCCACCTCCGTGACCCCCGACATGGACGTCACCGCTCCGAGGACCCTGACGGCACAGGCACTTGCCGACGCGGCCCGCGCGATCGATGCGACGGTCGTCTTCGCCTCGCCGGCAGCTCTGCGGAACGTCCTGGCGACGGCGGCCGATCTGAGCGCCGCCGGCAGGGAAGCGCTCGGCCGCGTCTGCCTGCTGCTCTCGGCCGGAGCGCCCATCCCGGCTCCCCTGCTCGAAGCCGTCCAGGAACTCGTTCCCGCGGCAGCCCTCCACACGCCCTACGGCATGACCGAATCCCTGCTCGTCGCGGACATCGAACTCGAGGGTATCCGTTCCGCGGCGACCGCCGTCGAGGAGGGACTCGAGGGCGCCGGAAACGGCGTGTGCGTCGGCCGACCGGTCGATGGAGCGCGGGTGGCGGTGAGTCCGCTCGACGGAACCGGTGCCGCAACCGGGGAGGCGACAGCATCCGCCGGCGTCAGTGGCGAGATCCTCGTCGACGCACCCCACGTCAAGGACCGCTACTTCCGGCTGTGGAGGACCCAGCAGGACTCGGCCCGCACACCGCCGTGGCACCGCACCGGCGACGTCGGGCACTTCGACGCGGACGGCCGCCTGTGGGTCGAGGGTCGCCTCGGCCACGTCATCACGACACCGACGGGAGTCGTGACGCCCGTCGGCCTCGAACACGCGCTCGAAGGCCTCGACGGCGTCGTGCTGGCCGCCGTCGTCGGAGTAGGACCCGGGGGCACACAGGCAGTGGTCGCAGTCCTCGAACTGGAAACCGCACGCCGGCGTCCGCAGCTGGCCGGCGAACAGCTCGCAGCGGCCGCCAGATCGGCCGCACTTCGGCGTGGCGTCGACCTCGCCGCCGTCATCACGGTTCCGGCCCTTCCGGTGGACATCCGCCACAACGCCAAGATCGATCGCACCCGGGTAGCGGCGTGGAGCAGCCGGTTCCTCTCCGGCAGCCGCGCCGGCACGCTGTGACCGTCCTCGTCACGGGGGCCAGCGGCATGCTGGGCCGCGCTGTCGCCCGTCAGCTCGTCCTCGACGGTGACGACGTGCGATGCTTCCAGCGCCGCCCGTCCGGCGTCGACGGGGCCAGCGACGCCCTCGGCTCGATCGAGGACCGGCGGGCTCTAGAGGACGCCGCGCGCGGGTGCCGCGCCGTCATCCACCTCGCGGCGAAGGTGTCCTTCACGGGCGTCTCCGCCGACTTCCGACGGATCAACGTGGACGGGACGGGCAACGTGCTCGACGCGGCGCAGCAGGCCGGAAGCACCGATGTCGTGTACGTCTCCTCCCCCTCCGTCGCGCACGTCGGCACCTCGCTGGTCGGCGCGTCGGCGGGCCCTGCGGACCCGGACCGCGCCCGGGGCGACTATGCGCGCACCAAGGCATCCGCGGAGGTCCTCGCGCTCGGACGCTCGAGCGCGTCGTTCCGGGTCGCCGCCATCCGGCCGCACATCGTCTGGGGTCCAGGGGACACCCAACTCGTGGAGCGTGTGATCGCCAGGGCGCGCCGGGGACGGTTGCCGCTGCTCGACGGCGGCACTGCCCTGATCGACACCACCTACGTGGACAACGCCGCATCGGCGATCGTGGCCTGCCTGCGGCGCATGGACGCCGCGCAGGGAACCGCCCTGGTGGTCACGAACGGTGAACCACGGCCCATCGCGGAACTGCTCGCCGGGATCTGCCGCGCCGGCGGGGTGCGCCCGCCGCACCGCTCGGTACCAGGGGCCCTCGCCCGCGGAGCCGGAGCCGTGATCGAGCGGGCCTGGCTCACCCTGGGGCGTGACGAAGAACCGCCGATGACCCGGTTCCTCGCCGAGCAGCTGTCCACCGCGCACTGGTTCGACCAGCGGCGCACGAGACAGATGCTCGACTGGGCGCCCTCCGTCAGCATCGACGAGGGATTCGACCGGCTCGCCGCCCACTACCGCCGCTGACGACGGACGGAGGCGGATACACAGAAGGACGGGATGCGCACTGCATCCCGTCCTTCTGTTCTGCGGCCGCGCTATGGACCGGGCGTGCGACTAGCGGGTGTAGTAGCCGTCGACCGACATGGCGCCGACCGGGTGCACCTGGGTTCCCTGTCCGGGGTTCAGGGCGCTGATCATCTGGCCGTTGCCCAGGTAGATGCCGACGTGGCCCCCGCCGTTCTGGCTCACCAGATCGCCCGGCTGGGGGTTGCTGGTGGGCGTCAGGGTGGCGAACTGGTCCCACGTGGTGCGCGGCAGGTTGATGCCGTTCTGCGCGTACACCCACTGGACGAAGCCCGAGCAGTCCCAGGCTCCGAAGGAGGTTCCGCCGTAGACATAAGCGGAACCCTGACCCTGCATGGCCGTGCCGACGATGCCGGTGGCCGGAGCGATCGAGGACGACTGCATGCCGAGCCCGGTCGAGTTGCCGGCGGACACTGCGGGTGCTGCTGCAACTGCCGGTGCGGCGGAGACCGCGGGTGCTGCAGGCGCAGCGACCGAGGGCGCCGACTGGAGGGAATACTGCTGGGTGGAGGCCGCTCCGCCGAGCACGATGGACTGGCCCGGGTAGATGACCGAGCTGTAGCTCAGCCCGTTGGCGGTGAACAGCGCATCGAGGCTGACGCCGTGCGCCGCCGCGATGCTTCCCAGCGTGTCTCCGGCCTGGACCGTGTAGGTCCCTGCTGTGCTGGTCGCGGTCTGCTGGCTGCTCGCGGTCTCGAGGCTGATCTCACCCGCGGCACTCGCCGGCAGAGCTGCACCGAGCATGAGGCCAGACGCCGCGACGACGACGGCGGCAGGCTTGCCCGCCACCGATGCGCTCGCGGTGACGGCGCGTGATGCTGTGATGAGGGGGTTGATGCGCGTGGGGACGGCCCGGTGGCGCGCGATAGTGGTCTTCCTGGACATGCTGTTGCCTTTCCCAATGCCTGCGAAGTTAGCTGTCGGGTTCGGATGGGACATCCGGACATGTACTGCAGGTCATCCCCCAGTGCTGACCTGCACGTGTCTTTACCCCTAGGACTCGGATCGAGCCCGCTATCGGTTCCCCCGCCCCTGTCGAATGTGTTGAGCGAACGGTCCGTCCTCATCGACAGGGCTAGGCAGAGTGAGGGCGGGCGCCCTTCCGTGATGGAATGAGCGCGCGACCAACGGTACGCCCTGGTCGCTCGATTGTCACATTAAGGTCACGGGCGGGCCGGCGTTGCCGTGGGCCGATCAGAGGCGCGCGTTGCGCGGCAAGGGCTGGCAGGAGGGGCACAGGAAGGACGACCTGCCCATGAATGCCTCCCGGCGCAGGATCGAGTGCCTCCCCTCGGACTCACAGCGGCGACACGGCCGGCCCTCGCGTCCGTAGGCCTCGAGCTCCCGGGCGAAGTAGCCCGACGAGCCGTTCACGTTCACGTAGAGGGAATCGAAGCTGGTGCCGCCCGCCTCCAGGGCACGTTCCATGACCGTGGTGACCGCCCCGACGATCCGTTCGGTGTCGGGTCGCCGCATCGTGTCGGTGGGGCGCGCGTAGTGCATCCTGGCACTCCACAGGGCTTCGTCCGCGTAGATGTTGCCGATGCCGGAGATGAGTCCCTGATCGAGGAGCGCCCGCTTGAGGCCGGTCCTCCGTCCGCGCAACCGGCGGTGCAGGTCCGGAATCGAGAACGCAGGATCAAGGGGATCCCGCGCGATGTGCGACGCCTGGCGGGGAATGAGGTCGAGGTCGGTCGCACCGCGGCCGCCGGGGTGTCCGTCCGGTGTCGGCTCCAGGTCGGTGATGAACATCCCACCGAAGATGCGCTGGTCGACGAAGCGGAGCTCCTGGGGCATGGGCTCTTCGCGCGCATCGGAGTCGTTGGACAACCCGAGGAGCACCCTCAGGTGTTTCTCCCTCGGCGCGTCGGGCTCCTCGACGAGCAACTGGCCGCTCATGCCGAGATGCGCCATCAGTGCCAGGTGCGGTCGCCCCGTCGGCTGGTCGGGCTGCTCGAGAGGCATCCAGAGGAACTTCCCGCGTCGCACCACGTCGGTCACGCGGGCGCCGGCAAGGTTCCCGGCGAAGTCCTCGGCGCCGTCGACGTGCCTTCGCACGGATCGTGGATCGACCACCTCGACGGCCTCGATCGTGCGTCCCGTCACCCAGCGCGCCAGGCCGCGACGCACCACCTCGACCTCGGGTAGTTCGGGCACTCAGGCGCCGCTGGGGTGCTGCGTCATGGTCCCGGGCACCGGGAGCGCGTCCGACAGGAGCTTCCAGGTCTCGGCAGCGGCCGCCTGCTCGGCTTCCTTCTTGGAGTGGCCGCACCCGGACCCGTACTCCACCCCGCCGATCACGAGGCGGGCGGTGAAGGTGCGGTCGTGGTCCGGGCCGGTCCCCTCGACCTGGTAGTCGATCAGGCCGAGACGGCGGCCTGCGGCGGTCTCCTGGATCCGCGTCTTCCAGTCGGTACCCTCGCCGAGGACCGCGGAGTCCCGGAGCAGAGGGCTGATGAGCCTCATGACCATCGCCCTGGCGGTCTCGATGCCGTGACTGAGGTACGCAGCCCCGATCACGGCCTCCATGGTGTCGGCGAGGATGGAGGCCTTGTCCCGTCCGTTGGTGAGCTTCTCGCCCTGGCCCAGCAGCACGTAGCTTCCCAGATCGAGGGTGCGGGCCACCCCCGCGAGGGCCTTCGTGCTGACGACCGCGGATCGCCGCTTGGCGAGCTCGCCCTCCGACAGCGACGGGTTGTCCCGGTAGAGGGCATCGGTCACCGACAGACCGAGCACCGAGTCGCCGAGGAACTCGAGCCGCTCGTTGGTCGGGATCCCGCCCTGCTCGTAGGCGTAGGAGCGGTGCGTCAGGGCAAGACGAAGCGTCTCGGTGTCGATATCGACACCGAGACGCTTGGTGAGTTCTGCTGTGTTCTTCACGACCGCATCAGCTGATCCAGCATCGGGCGCTACCCGCCGTGGCAGCACGGCTGCGGCGGGTCGCACTCCGGTGTCAGACGTCGGCTACCTTGCGGCCCTTGTACTCGAGGAACAGCGGCGTGCCGGCCGAGTCGGTGACGACCTTCGCCTGGTGGGCGAGGCTGTAGGTGACGCGACCGTTCTCGAGGGTCTTGACCAGCTTGGGCGCGGTGGCCTTCCACTGGGACCGGCGTGCGCGGGTATTCGCGCGGGACATCTTCCGCTTCGGGACTGCCACGGCTAACTCTCTTCTCTCTCGTCTGACTCTGACTTGGTTGCCGCGTCGTTCTCAGCGGCGGTGCCGGTCAACCCGGCGAGGGCTGACCAGCGAGGATCCAGGACTTCATGGTGGTGGTCCGGATCGTCATTGAGCTGTGCTCCACATTCGGAACACAGCCCCTTGCAATCCTCCCGGCACACCGGCTGGAATGGCAGCGATGTGACTACCGCATCCCTCAGCACGGGCTCCAGATCGACCGCATCATTCTCCACCCGGTGCTGTTCTTCTTCCTCTTCCACCGACAGCGACTCGGAGTCGCTGTAGAAGAAGAGCTCCTGGATGTCCACCTCGCGGTCGAACCGCAGTGGCTCCAGGCAGCGGCCGCACTCGCCGGTTACCTCGACGTACGCCGTTCCCGATACCAGGATTCCCTCGTGCACCGATTCGAACCGCAGGTCGAGTTCCATGTCGGAACCCTCCCGCACCCCGATCAGCACCACGCCGAAGTCCTTGGGTACCGGTACATGTTCTTCGACTGTCCGCATGCTTCCCGGACTGCGTCCGAGATCCTTGACACTGAATGTCAAAGGCGAACTGAGATCGCTTTTAATGGTGACTCCTGTAGAACATATGACCGACGTACCATCTAGCCTGATCAGGCGGGCAGGCCCAAAACACCGTACCGTCGACGCCCCCACGGCCCATCGGATGGCCGTCCCGACGGGCCGGGGTCACGCCCTCGGCCGAAGCCTCTCCAGGACGGACGCCGGCACGAAGGGACGGATGTCGCCGCCGAGCGATGCGACCTCCTTG
This sequence comes from Vibrio cholerae, assembly GCA_009728235.1. Classification (GTDB taxonomy): domain Bacteria; phylum Actinomycetota; class Actinomycetes; order Actinomycetales; family Micrococcaceae; genus Arthrobacter_D. The sequence goes on from WNZI01000002.1 coordinate 182,389, forward strand.
AGCAGGGTCGAGGAGACGTGCGAGAAGTCGGTTCCCGTCGGCAGGAAGACCGTCTCGACACCCGCCAGGTGCCGGTTCATGGTGGCCATGGGGAGCTCGTAGTCGAGATCGAGCCCGGACCGGAGGCCCTTGACGAGTGCCTCGGCGCCGTGGTCACGGCAGAAGTCCGCAAGGAGACCCGATTCCATGGGCAGCACCGTCACGTTGGGAAGGTGCGAAAGACTCCCGGCGCAGAAGGTCATGCGCTCATCGAGGTCGAACATGTACTTCTTGGCGGGGTTCGTCGAGACCGCGACGATCACCTCGTCGAACAGGTGCGCGGCGCGCGTGATGACGTCCACGTGCCCGTTGTGGACGGGGTCGAACGATCCGGGGCAGACTGCGCGGCTCATGCGCCAACCGTATCCAAGATCTCGCGCAACAGGTCGTCCCGGCAGCGGGAACGGCAATACTGGTGTCATGACGACACACGCGCAGGTGCCCCCCACCGTCGGTGGAACAGCGCCGTGGGCCAGGGCGGCGAACGGTGCGAATCTCCTCGGCGACGACGGCCGGCTCGGCCTCACGATCTTCGAGGAGGTCACGGCCCTCGCCCAGCAGCACTCCGCCGTCAATCTCGGGCAGGGATTCCCGGACGAGGACGGACCACGGGAGATCCTCGACGCCGCCCGCGCTGCCATCGCAGGCGGGGCGAACCAGTACGCGCCCGGTCAGGGACTGCCCGTCCTGCGCGAGGCGGTCGCCGCGCACCAGGAGCGGTTCTACGGCCTGCAGCTCGATCCACGGACCGACATCATCGTCTGCACGGGCGCCACGGAAGCGATAGCCGCGGCGATCCTCGCGTTCGCCGGGCCCGGCGACGAGGTACTCACCTTCGAACCCTTCTACGACTCCTACGGAGCCGTCATCGGTCTCGCCGGTGCGACGCACACCACCGCCCCGTTGCTCGCCCCCGATTTCCAGCCGGACCCGGCCGACCTCGAGGCCGCCTTCAGCGAGCGCACGAGGATCGTGGTCGTGAACAATCCGCACAATCCGACGGGTAGCGTCTTCGGGCGGGAGGCCCTCGAACTCATCGTGCAGCTGGCTGAACGCCACGGGGCGATCATCGTGACGGATGAGGTGTACGAGCACCTCACGTTCGGGAACGGGTACGTGCCCATCGCGTCGCTGCCCGGCGCGCCGGCCGCACCCTGTCGATCTCCTCCGCGGGGAAGACGTTCTCGGTGACCGGCTGGAAGGTCGGGTGGCTCAGCGGTCCGGCCGAGCTGGTCGCCCAGGTGCGCACTGTCAAGACGTTCCTCACCTACACCTCCGGAACTCCCTTCCAGGGAGCAGTCGCCCTGGGCCTCGGGCTACCCGACGAGTTCTTCTCCTCCACCGCAGCGACCCTCCTGACGAAGCGCGACCTCCTCGGTGAGGGACTCCGAGCGGCAGGTTTCGAGGTCTTCGAACCGGAGGGGACCTTCTTCACGATGGTGGATGCCGCGCCACTCGGCATCGACGACGCGACGGAGCTCGCGAGACGACTGCCGGCGCTGATCGGCGTCGCCGCGATACCGGTGGCGATGTTCTGCCATGAGGAAGGCGCGATGCGCAATCGCTCCCTGCTGCGCTTCGCCTTCTGCAAGAAGTTCGACGTGATCGAGGAGGGCGCGCGCCGCCTCGGCACCCTGAGGGAGCGGCTGTGAGCTCCGGGCGCGAACCCTCGCCGGGCTCCGACGTCGAGGTACCCACGCGCTGGCTGTCCGGCGCAGGTGCGTATGCGGAGATCGACGAGGACGCCTACATCGAGGGCGCCCTGATCCTCAGCATCGGCGGTGCCCAGCAGTCCCACGTGGATGTGCGACACCCGGACCGGGTGTTCTACGAGTACCTCCAGCGCATCGCCCACGTCATCGATCTCCTGGGCGAGCCGGGTGCTCCCCTGCGTGTCCTGCACCTCGGCGCCGGGGCCCTCACCCTCGTGAGATACGTGCAGGCAACGCGTCCCGGGTCTCCCCAGGTCGCCGTCGACACCGAGCGGGATCTGATCGATTTCGTCCTCGAGGAGATGCCGCTGGCCGGGGGAACCGCCTGCGAGATCATCATCGGTGATGCCGCCGATGCCGTCCTCGAACACCCCGATGCCGCCTTCGACGTCGTCGTGCTGGACATCTTCGCCGGGGACGACGCACCCGCCCACCTGACCTCGTCCGACCTCGCTGCGCATCTCCTGCGGATCTGCTCCCGTGACGGCGTGGTCCTGGTGAATGTCGGCGATGACCCTCCCCTGACGTTCGCACGGGCACAGAGCCGGCAGCTCGCGGCTGTGGCACCGGGAACGGCCGTTCTGACGGAGGCGGGCATGGTCTCCGGCGAACGGCCCGGCAACGTGATCATCGCGGCGCGTCGGGGGCCCTGGCCCGAGGAATGGACGGAAGCGCTGCTCACCGCCGGGCCGCACCCGGCCGCCGTCCTCACCGGCTCCCGGCGCATCGCCTTCGAGCAGGCGGACGCTCTCTAGCCGCGGTTCTGCCCGCCCGACGAGGTACTGCTCCCGCGGGACGAGACGTGCGGGACCAGGCTCGCCGTTGCTGGACGGCCCAGCCGGCCCATCCGGGGGTCCGTGCCGGACGAAGTACGAGAAGGGCACGGTTGTACGCTGGTGAAGCGGAACCACCGCACGACGTCAAGGGGAAGGGGCGCGCAGTGACTGCATCGGCACTCCCCTATGCACGGTCCGTTCTGCTCGTCTCGCTGATCCTCTCCGTCTCCGCGACATCCCATGTGCTGGCCGCCGGGCACCTCCCCGCCGTCGGCGTGATGGTGCTGTTCGGAGTCCTCCTCCTTCTTCCGACGCTGCTGCTGGCTCGGCGGGTTCTCACGCTGCGGTCGGCACTCGGGGCGATGGGCGCCGGCCAGGTGCTGCTGCACCACCTCTTCGCCATGACTGCCGTGCCCGCCGTCTGTCGGACCTCCTCTGCCATGCCGGACCATCACGCGGCGTTCGAACTGGCCTGCGCACCGACGACGACCGAGCAGATGAACGCGGGTAGTGGACCTGCGATGATCCTCTTCCATGGTGTGGCGACCGTCCTGCTGGCCGTCGCGGTTGCCCGCTGCGACGCGGCCCTCGAGTTCCTGCGGGCGTGGCTGCGGCCGCTGCTCGCGATGCCTACGCTTCCACCCCCGGCCTCTGCGCCGCCACGTGAGGCACCGGACGCCCCCACGCCGGTCGCTCCGCTGTCGGTGCACGCGGCCGTGCCCACGCTGCGGGGACCGCCAGCGCTGGTCCTGTCCCCGGCCTGAACCGTACGTCTCCCTCGCGCAGCGTCCCCCGGCGGACCCTTCGCCGAGGCTGAACGGGGCGGAGGACGATTCGATCAGCCAGTCCAGCATCCGCTGCTCCATGTCCCCGCATCCCTGCGGCTGGAGCGCATTCTTCGAAAGGCAGTTCCATGACCAGTTCCACCTCCAGGCGTGCCCTGACCACCGGCGCCGTCGCCCTGACCACCGCGGGGCTGATGGGCCTCGGCCTCGGCGCCGCCAGCGCCCATGTCACCGTCGCACCGGCCTCGACCACGGAGGACGGCTACTCCCAGCTCACCTTCAGCGTGCCGAACGAGTCCGAGACGGCGGCCACCAACAAGCTCGAGGTGACGCTGCCCACGGAGCAGCCCTTCACCTCCGTCCGCGTCAGGCCGATGGAGGGGTGGACGGCCGAGGTCATCACCGGCGCCCTTCCGGAACCGGTCACGACAGCCGACGGAGCAACCCTCACCGAGGGACCCCTCTCCGTCGTCTGGACCGCTGACGCCGGGTCGGAGATCTCACAGCAGGAGTACCAGACCTTCTCGATCTCCGTCGGGCGCCTGCCCGAGGCCGGGTCCACGGTGATGCTGCCGGCAACGCAGTCCTACACGGACGGCGAGGTCGTCGGATGGGACGAGGAGACCGTCGAGGGCGCGGAGGAGCCGGACAAGCCCGCGCCGTCGTTCGTCACCACAGCCGCGGTCGAGGGCGAAGGCGGGCACGGCGGAGCCCACGGATCCGCGGACACCGCGGAGACCGCGGAAGCGATCGACGCGGAGCAGACCGCGTCGAGCACGGAGACGGGCTCGACGTCAGCGGTCGGCTGGGCTGGTCTGGTCGCCGGCCTGCTCGGACTCGCCGCCGGAGTTACTGCCCTGCTGAGGACGCGCCGGGCGGCGTAGCTCCCCTGCGAAACCGGCGCGGCGCCGGAGTGCGAATCGGCGCCGCGCCCCTCACTCGGAAGCGGGAGCTCCTGCGGGCTCCAGGAACCACAGGCGGGTCTCACCGTATTTGCGGTCGGAGAACCGCTCGAGGCCGGCGGGCCAGGCAGGCTCCGGCGACCTCGCCGAGCGCTCCACCACGACGACGGCGCCCTCTGCCAGCCTCGATTCGAGCGCTGCCAGCACGGCGATGACGCCGTCCGCGTCGACGGTGTACGGCGGATCCATCAGGACGAGGTCCCACTGCAGTTCCGGGGCGACGCGCTCGAGGTAGGTCTCCACCTTGGCCCGGTGGACCCGCACCGCGGTCCAGCCGAGCACCCGATTGACCAGGTCGGCGTTGCGCTGGGCCACCACTGCGGCTCGTTCGGCCGACTCGACCAGATCGACCGTGGCCGCTCCCCGACTGGCGCTCTCCACACCGAGCGATCCGGACCCGGCGTAGAGGTCCAGGACGTGTGCCCCGTGCAGCACGTTGTAGGACTCGAGGCGCGAGAACAGCGCCTCCTTCACCCGATCGGTGGTCGGTCGGGTCCCGTTGCCTTCGACGCTGGCGAGGGTCGAGCCTCCCGCGGCTCCGGCGATGATTCGCGTCATTCTCCCGACTCTATCCCTCGGCACGCCTCCACCGCAGGTCGGTCCTACAGTGCATAGATGAGGGCATCCTGATGACGGACACCGAGGAAGACCTCCGTTCCCGGCGTGATGCCGAGCTCGACGACGTCGGCCGGCATCACGTCGGCGGCCAGACCCGCCGCCGAGACGCGCACGAGGTCGCCGTGGTGCTCGACGTCGTCGACGACCGCCCTGATCCAGCTCCAGCCCGGTTCGTGTCCGGCCGTTCGTCCCACCGCGACACCGGTGGGAGAACGGCCAGGCCGAGCCGCTGCCCCTCGGGCCGGACCTGCCCGAACGGGACGTCCAGGCCGTTGCCCCCGCGGAACCCGGATGGGGTCCGCTCCCCCGTCACCAGGTTCAGCCCCGCCAGCCGGGCGCCGAAGGCTGTGACGGGACGCGTGAGGACCTCCCTCGTGGGTCCGGCCTCCGCGATCCTCCCGGCCTCGAGGATGAGGACCTGGTCCGCGAGCAGCAGGGCATCGAGCGGTCGTGCGTCACGATGATCGCGGAACGGTCCGCCAGGACGGTCCGCAGGAGGGTCCGCAGGGCCGGTGCCACCGTGACGTCGAGGGCGGCCAGAGGCTCGTCCAGCAGCAGCAGGGACGGATCCGCGGCCAGTGCGCGCGCGACCGCGACGCGCTGCGCCTGCCCGCCCGAGAGTTCGGCGGGTCGGCGGGGTGCGAGGTCGGGCACTCCGACGCGATCCAGCCAGGTCCGGGCCGTGGAACGGGCGCGCGTCCTGCCCTGTCCGCGGCTCCGGGGCCCGAACGCGACGTTGTCGAGTACGGAGAGGTGCGGGAACAGCAGCGCGTCCTGTGCCAGGAGCGCGACTCCCCGCCGGCGTGCCTCAATGAGCGGGCCTCGGCCGGCCGTGACGTCGAACAGGACGTTCCCGTCCAGCTCGGCGCGGCCCGTCGTGGGTGCCAGGAGGCCTGCCAGGAGGCCGAGGAGCGTGGACTTGCCGGCTCCGTTCGGCCCGAGGACGGCGAGGGTCCGTCCCGACTCGAGGCTGAACGAGACGTCGAAGTCCCGCTCGACGAGGGAGGCACTGAAGCTCAGGCTCATCGGAAGCGCTCCGCTCCGGCGGCAGGCCGCCGGGCAGGTCGGGGTGCCCCACTGCTTCCGAGGGGCCTGATCCGGTGCGCGAGGCCGACGACGGCGATCGCGACGAGGACGAGGATCAGGGAGAGCGCGACGGCGGCATCGGGATCGGTCTCGCGCTGCAGGTAGACCTCCAGGGGCAGGGTCCGGGTGGTGCCCTGGAGGCTGCCGGCGAACGTGAGCGTAGCCCCGAACTCACCCAGCGCCCGGGCGAAGGAGAGGACGGCGCCCGATACGAGCGCCGGCAGGACGAGGGGGACAGTGATGCGCCGAAGGATCGCCCACCGCCCCGCTCCGAGTGTCGCTCCCACCGCTTCGTACCGGGTACCGACGGTGCGCAGTGCCCCCTCGAGGCTCAGCACGAGGAACGGCAGGGCGACGAACGTCTGAGCCATGACGACGGCCGTGGTCGAGAAGGCGATGTCGATGCCCAGCGCGTCGAGGCTGGTGCCGAGCAGACCGCGCCGGCCGAAGGTGTACAGCAGGGCGATGCCTCCCACCACGGGAGGAAGGACGAGGGGCAGGAGCACGAGCGACCGGAGGAACTGCTGCCCGGGAAAGGTCGTCCGTGCCAGCACGAGGGCCATGGGTACGCCCACCAGGACGCACAGGGCGGTGGCCGTGAGGGACGTCCTCAGGCTGAGCAGGAGCGCGGCCCGGGCGC
>WNZI01000003.1 GCA_009728235.1 Vibrio cholerae
ACTCGCGTCGAGGGACGCGAGGCTGAGCGGCCCTGGGGCAGTCGCGACGAAGACGGTGGCGAGGATCGCCACTCGCAGTGACAGCGTCCGGAGCATGAGCCACGAACCCACGCTCGCCGTCCGGCGGATGCCGCGCACGGACGGCTTCAGCGGGACGTGCTCCCGCCGCGTCGCGCGCACGATCATCACGAGGTAGACCGCTGCCATGCCCCACTGCGCGAGGCTCGTGCCGAGCGCCGAACCCGCCACCGACAATCCCGCTCCGTAGACCAGCAGGTAGTTGAGGACGATGTTGACGCCGAAGCCCGCGCCCGCGACCACGAGCGGCGTACGCGTGTCCTGCAGGCCGCGCAGCACTCCGGTCGCGGCGAGCACCACCAGCATCGCGGTGAGGCCGGGCATGGACCAGCGGAGGTAGTCGACGGCGAACGTGTGCACGGCGCCGTCGGCCCCCATCAGCGCGGCCAGCCGGGGAGCTGTCGCCCAGCCCGCGGCTGACAGCAGTATCCCGAGCACGACGGCGAGGCCCACGCCGTCGCGCCCCGCGGCCAGCGCGTCGGGCAGACGGCCTGCACCGAGGAGGCGGGCGACGGCGGGCGTGGTCGAGTAGGCGAGGAAGACCATGAGCCCGACGGCGGTCTGCAGGACCGTGGAGGCGAGGCCAACCCCGGCGAGTTCGTCGACACCGAGGTGACCGACGATGGCCGAGTCCGCCAGCAGGAACAGTGGTTCGGCGATCAGTGCCCCGAGGGCAGGCACTGCCAGCCGCAGGATGGTACGGCTGAGCTGCCGGTTCGTGGGGATGGTCGTGGTCACCCGTCCAGAGTAGGGGTGTGGGCGGTGGGGCCTAAGCTGGAACCGATCCGACACGTTTGCACGGGCACCCAGGGGAGACATGAGACTCGGCATCAAGCAGTATCTGGCAGGGCTGGTCCTGCTGTTCATCAGCACGCTCTTCGTTCCCCAGGCCGTGTCCGACTTCGCGCGCGCCGAATCCACGGGCACCCCGGCACCCGAGGAAGCCCCCCTGCTCCTGGCGATCGGGATCCTCATCATCCTTGTCGCCGCCGCGTGCATAGCGTGGGGTTACTGGCTCACCCATCGTCGCGGAGCGCCCCGGAGGACCAACCCCGAGGACGACCCGGATGAGCCCCTGCTGCGTCCCGGCTACGGCCCCGATACCGCGGATCGGGACTCCTGGCGCGACCATCCGCTGCGCAGGCCGGGCCAGGACGGGCCCTGACGGACGCTGCCCCCGGGGAGCCGCTCGACATCGATGCACCGGTTCCCTCTCCCCTGTCCAGCCCTGCCGTCACCCGACTCCTCCTTGCCCGCAGTGTGGTGGCGTTCGTACGGTCGTAGACAGCGACCGGGTACAGCCTTTCCCTGGTCGACCACGAGCCCGCCGGGTGACCGGCCGCGTCGAGAAGGATCCCGTCATGACCTCGAGTACCCGCACCCCTGTCCTGGCCGCTGCACTGGGCGGCGCCCTTCTGCTCTCGGCGACGGCGTGCACCAACGGGGGCCCGGCCGCGCCCGCGACCGGTGCCCCGCCCAGGTCCAGAGCAGCAGTGCCTCCTCCGACAGCGCATCGGCCAGTACGGCAGCCGGCGGCTCGGGGACCTCGGACGGTCCTCAGGGGAGCGACATGAGCATCCCGGACATCGTGGACGCGGTGCAGCCCTCCGTGGTGACCATCTTCACCGAGGAGGGTCTCGGCAGCGGTGTGATCTACACCGAGGACGGGCTGATCCTCACGAACGAGCACGTGATCCGCGGCAACGAGGAGGTCGAGGTGGCCTTCGCCGACGGCCAGCGCGTGTCGGGGACGGTGGAAGCGGCGGACGCCGTGTCCGATCTCGCCCTCGTCCGGGCCGAGCGGACCGACCTCCCCGCGGCGACCTTCCAGTCGGGCCTGCCGCGCATCGGCGAACTCACCGTCGTCATCGGCTCCCCCCTCGGGTTCGAGAACACCGCCACCTCGGGCATCGTCTCGGGCCTGCACCGCGAGATCCCCGGTTCGGCTGCCACCAGCCAGTCGCTCGTCGACCTCATCCAGACGGATGCGGCGATCAGCCCGGGCAACTCCGGCGGCGCCGTCGTCAACGGTCGCGGGGAGATCATCGGCATCAGCGAGGCCTACATCCCGCCGAGCCAGGGCGCGGTGGCACTGGGATTCGCGATACCGGCTCCCACCGCGACCGAGGTGGCCGAGGAACTGCGCGAGGACGGCACGGCCGATCACGCCTTCATGGGGCTGGCGCCCGGCGCCATCACTCCCCAGATCGCCGAACAGCTGAACCTCGACGACGTGACGGGAGTGGTGGTCCTGTCCGTCTCCGAGGGCGGTCCCGCCGACGACGCAGGAATCCGGCCCGGCGACATCATCTCCAGGATCGGCGACGAGGACCTTTCGGCGCCCGAGGATCTCCTGTCGGCACTCCGTCAGCGCGATCCGGGTGAAACCGTCTCCGTCGAGACCCGCAGGGGTTCGCAGACACAGAGCGTGGACGTTCGGCTCGCGGACCGGCCCGCTGCTCAGGGCTGACGTCGGCTGGTGCCCTAGTCGAAATGCGTCCTTCCCGGGCCCTGTCCAAGCGACTGCAGGACCGAGGCGGCGACATCGCGCAGCTTGACGTTGCGCACGCTGGAGGCGGATTTCAGGATGGACATCGCGGCATCCTGCGAGCATCTGTTCTGACCCATGATGACGCCGACGGCCAGGTCGATGGTCGTCCGGCTCTCCATCGCGGCCTTCATGTCGGCCCTCGACTCCGTGAGCCTGGCGATCCGGACGGCGAGCCTGAGCGACGCAGACACCTCCTCCGCGAATCTCTGGGCGGCGGCGATGGCGTCCTCGTGGAACGCATCGACCAGGGGGGAGTAGAAATTGAGTGCTGCCATGGCCTCGCCCTCGAGTGGGATGGGAACACCCAACGCGGACCTGATGCCGTGGTCGGCGATAGCCCTGCTGTACTCGGGGAACCGCTTCTCCCGGTCGACGTCGCAGACATAGTGCACGACTCCTTCGCGAGCCGCCCGAAGGCACGGCCCGTCGTTGAACTCGTACTGCACCTCGTCCATCTTCTGCGCTTCGGGACTGTTGCTCGCCACGGTGGTCTTCGATCGCGAGCGCAGGAGGGTCACACCGCAGAGCACCTCGTTGTCCGCGGACAGGGCACGGCCTGCCATGGTCACGAGTTTCGTCAGGAACGCCTCGACGTCGTCGCTGTCGAGGACGAGGTCCTGCAGGATGACCGGGGCGATCGCGCCCTGGTCCTTGTCATAGTCAGCCAACCATCGAACTTTCGCATCAACCCGCCGCCGGGCACACGCGATGCCGGCGAGGAGATTGTGGGGGCCGCCTGCTGCTAAACGACCTAGGAGATATTACCCAATCCCGGGACGCTCCGATGCCCTCCCTTCCGGTGGCGCAGGGAGGGCATCGGTCCGAGGTGCTAGCCGCCGTTCTCTGATCCCGCAGCCGAGAGGCACGGGACCGGTACCTGCGCCGGTGGGGTGAACGACGCGGGGGACGCCGTGTGGAGCGCGGGATTGTGCTGTCCGAGCGCGTCCTGCAGGGCCGGCCTTCCCAGCAGGTAGCCCTGGACCCGATCACACCCCAGCGATCGCAGGATCTGGAGCTGCTCAGGAGTCTCGATCCCCTCGGCGACGATGCGGAGCTTCAGCCCTCGCCCCAGGCCGATGATTCCTTCGATCAGACCCGTCGAGTCGGCATCGGTGATGTCCGCGATGAAGGACCTGTCGATCTTCACCTCCGTGACCGGCAACCGGTGGAGTTGCGACAGGGAGGAGTACCCGGTGCCGAAATCGTCGACGGAGATACCCACGCCGAGTCCCCGCAGGTGGTTGAGGATGCCGTCGTTGATGACGGACTCCGAGATCACCCTCGACTCCGTGATCTCGAGCGTCAGGGCCTCACCCGCCAACCCGGTCTCCGCGAGCGTACGTTCGACGAGGTCGCCGAACTCCGAGTTGAGCAGCTGACTTCCGGACACGTTGACCGATACCTCGAGGGCATGTCCCAGCTCCTGCACCAACGCTCCCAGCGCACAGGACGACACCAGGGCGAACTCCCCGATCTCCTCGATGAGTCCCGACTCCTCCGCGACCTCGATGAAGGCGCCCGGCGGCAGCAGACCGAGCTCCGGGTGCTGCCACCGCACGAGGGCCTCGACGGCCACGAGTTGCAGGGTGACGGCGTCGAACTGAGGTTGGTAATGCATCACGAGCTCGCCGCGGGCGGCGGCCCCCCGCAGGTCCGTCTCGAGCCGCAGTCTCTCCGGGCCCTGCTGCCTCTGCAGGGGCTGGCCGCGCGTCCGGGCCTTCGACTCGTACATCGCCGCATCAGCAGCATCGATCAGCGTGCGGGCGAGGACCTCCACGTCGAGGAAGGGCCCGGCGCTGGGCGAGCAGACGGACCACCCGGCGGCGATGTCCACGGTGATGTCCCTGCCGCTGACCGCAACCGGCCGGAGGAGCTCCGACCGCACCCGGGCCTCGATCGCGGACAGATCCGCCTCGCCGCCGATACGCGGCACCAGGATGACGAACTCGTCGCCGCTGTAACGCGCCACCATGTCACCCTCGCGCACCGCGGCCTTGAGACATGCGGCCACGTGACGCAGCACTTCGTCTCCTGCCGAATGCCCGAGGCTGTCATTGATGCGCTTGAACCGGTTGACGTCGAAGAACAGCAGCCCCACGGAGCTGGAATCGAGAGCGGCGCGTGCCAGTGTCTCACGGCCGACCCGCTCCAGCAGGGAACGATTCGGGAGCCCCGTGAGCGGATCATGGAGCGCCTGCTGCCGTGCCTCGTCAGCAGTTCCTGCCGGGCGATCTCGGCCTCCTGCAGGCCGCGCAGCGCCTCGGCCAGTTCCTGCTCGTACAGGCGGCGTTCTGCCGCGCGGAACACGATGATCCGGTCCTGGACGGAACCGTCGGCCAGCATGGTCCGCGTGGCCGACAGCAGGACGGGGATGCGCTCCCGCCCGGGCCCCAGGAGGTCGGCCGACAGCTCCGCGAGAGTACCTGTGTCCTCCAGCTGCGGCATTGCATGGGTGACGAACATGATCCGATTACCGGCGGGCAGCAGACGGGAGAAGCTCGTACCGACCAGCTCGTCGCTCGTCCGGCCGGTCCAGTCACACAGGAGCTGATTGACGACGACGATCGTGCCGTCCGACGCCGCGACCACGTAACCGGCCGGGGCCGACCGGAACAGGGCCTCGTAGTCGGCGTCGTTCACGACACCGCGGCGCTTGGCGCTAGCGCTTCGGCCAGAAAGGCCAGCATGACGTCGGCTGTCTCCTCCGGCGCGCTGACCTGTGGGAAGTGGCCGCGGGCCTTCATGTTGACCAGGGTGGCAAGCTGCAGCCGCGATTGCATGTAGGCGCCGATGTGCACGGGAGCGACGGCGTCCTCCGTGCACTGCATGATGAGCGCGGGCACCGCAACCGCCGGAAGGAGCTGCCGCACATCTGTGAGGAAGGCGACCCGGGCGAACTCCCGGGCGATCTGGGGATTGGTGCGCTGGAACTTCGATTCGAGTTCGGAGCCGAGCTCCGGTTGCTCCGGCTTGTTCATGAACACCGGTGCCATGCGCGAGGCCCAGACCAGGAAGTTGGCGTCCAGCGACTCGAACAGCTCGTCGAGGTCCTCCCGGGAGAATCCGCCGTCGTATCCGTCCTCGACCCTGTCCATGTAGCTCGGTGATGCTGCCATCAGGACTACCGCGGCTATCCGTGCGGAATCCGCGGACTGCCGGGCGGCGGCGGAGATGGCCATCATGGCGCCCACGCTGTGCCCGATCAGCGTGACGTCACGCAGGTCGAGGACCCGGCAGATCTCGAGCAGGTCCTCCGTGTAGGCCTCGAGCGAGCTGTACCGGGAGCCGTCGTAGGCCGCGTGGTCCGAGCGTCCGGACCCGACGTGGTCGAACAGCAGGACTCGGTAGTGGCTCGTGAATCGAGGGAGGATGCGCTGCCACATGTCCTGGTCGGTGCCGAAGCCGTGGGCGAAGAGCAGCACAGGTCCGTCCGCGAGGCCCAGCTCCGTGATGTTGTTCCGCCTTCGCAGGTCCCGCTCGCGCATCGTTCCTCTTCCGTCGAAGCCCCGCGCGGTCAGCCCTGCGCTACCGGCGATACCAATGTAGACCGGGGAACCGGTCAGCAGCGCGTCCCACCGGTCAGGATCACCACAGCATTTCCGCAAGCCGGCACGTGAGGAACCAGCTTAACCGGTCATGTCCTCCTGGACAGCAGGGGCACCCCGGAAGGAGACGGACGGGCGGGGGTGAGGGGCGAACAGCCTGTGCAGGGTCACCTGCTCACGGTGATGCCTCCGTGAGCAGTCCGAGCCCGGCGTGCCGGCCGCGGTAGACGGAGGTGCGCAGTTCGACGGCGTAGGCCTCGAGGGCCGGCATCCCCAGCGCCTTCGCCAGGGCGATCTCGGCTTCGATGTCGTAGGGCACCCGCACGAACTGGATGCCGAACGGGGCGGTCCGATCGCCCAGAGGCTCCCCCTCGAGGATCACGTAGGAAGCCTGCGGTTCATCCAGTGGATTACCGACGCTGCCCACGTTGACGAGGGTCCGGCTACGGTCCGTCGAGATGAAGGCGTCATGGACGTCCCCGTAGCAGACCACGTCGGGTCGCGGCCCGTTTCCGGTGAGATCGGTGGCTTCGAACATCCCCGCGAACTCCGCATCCGTGTGGCGCGCGTGCACCCGGTGATAGACGCTTCTGGCGGACGCATGGAACATGCGCACGCGCCGGCCGCTCAGGAGGATGTCGTGGGAGAGCGGAAGCGATCCGAGCCAGTGCCGATCCTCCGGCGTCAACTCGTTGTGCCACCACCAGCCGGCGTCGTCGCGCCATTCGGGGGTCTCGCTCGGCAGGAAGTCGTCCCAGTTCCCCCGCACCGTGAGCGTGCAGTGCAGGCGGCTCAGCCGGACGCACTCGGATCCGCGGGGGCCTTTCCCGGCGACGTCGCCGAGGTTGTAGACGGTGGTGATCCCGCGCCGGGCCAGGTCCTCGAGTACAGCCGCGAAGGCTGTGGCATTTCCGTGGAGATCAGAGATGATCGCGACGCGTTCCATGCCGTCAGGCTATCCCAGCCTCCCGGTCCGATCAGTGGCGCGTCACCACAAGGGCTGAGCCGAGGATCCACCTCGGGGCCGACGCGCTGTGCGTCCCTGCTGCCTAGGCTCGAGGAAGCGGGCCGGCAACGAGCGGCCCCACGGACGAGGACAGGACAGCATGGATCTGGCACAGGGCGTCGAGAGCTTCACCGTCACGCAGAAGATCACCCTGATGGTGAACCGTTACGAGATCCGGGCTGTGGGAGAGGACGGCGGCCCCGGTGACCTGCTGGCCTTCGCGCAGCAGAAGCGCGCAGCCTTCAAGGAACAGGTGACGTTCTACCGGGACGAGTCGCGTGCCACTGCCCTGTTCTCCTTCACCGCACGGCAACGGCTCGACATCGGCGCTACCTATGACGTCCGGGACGCGACAGGACGGGCGATCGGCAGCTTCCGCAAGGATTTCGGCGCGTCCCTGATGCGGTCGACATGGCACCTCGACGCGCCGGGTATCCAGGCGAAGGGCAGTGAGCGAAGCGCCGCCGTCGCTGTCGGCCGGCGGCTCTGGGAGATGGCACCGGTCCTCGAAGCCATCCCTTCACCCTTCCTGTTCCACTTCGACTTCGTCGACCAGGCGGGGCAGCCTGTCATGACCTCCGAACGCGGCAGGTCTCTGCGGGACAGGTACCTGGTCAGCGTTCCCGGCGCGCGACTCGATGGACGGGTGGCGGCAGCGATGGCCGTGGCACTGGACGCCCTGCAGTCCCGGTAGTCGATCCGGCACCGGCAGGTGGACGACCGGTTTCGTTCACGGGGCAGGCGCCCCGAGCGAGGTCGCCACGCTCGTCCGCTCCCGTTCCGGTCCTGCTGTAGGGGGCACGGCAGCAGGTGCCGTGGCCGGCCGGGCCAGGTCGTCGAGGAGTTCGTTGACGGATTGGGCGACACAGTCGCGGTCGGGCTGGGGCAGGGGCATCATCCCGTGGAGGTACGCGTCGACCTCGAGGCGTCCGATCGACCCTCCCATGTTCAGGAAGTGATCCCAGACGGCGGTCAACGAGAGGCGCGCATGCCTCATCGCGGTATGGGTGCGCAAGCCTTGCATCGGCGGATTCCTTCGACCGGCCCGGACGGGGGCGGGAAGCCGCTGGATGGTCACTACCCGGGCGGGTGGCACAACGAGGCGACTCCAGCGGCCGGCTTCCTGACCTGCTGGTGAAGGACCATCGCTCTGGTCGATCCCCGTTCCGTCCAGTCTGACAGCGATGGGCGCGACGAGGGGAGGTAATTCGCGGGTGTGCATAACCACCGCGGCCCAGCAAGCCTGCGCGGTCCCTATCACCACCCCGGATTGCATATTCATATGCATACGTGTTTATCTATTGCCATGACGGATGATGCTCAGCTCGAAAAGGTGGCTGATCTGTTCAAGGCGCTCAGCACGGCGTCCCGGCTGAGGATCCTGGTCTCCCTCGCGAGCGGCGAGGATTCCGTCGGTTCCTTGGTGAGAGCCACAGGATTGTCCCAACCCTTGGTATCGCAGCACCTGCGGGTGTTACGGAGCATGAATCTGGTCACCGTCAGCAGGTCGGGTCGGGAGGCCTTCTATTCGTTGACCGATGAGCACGTCGCCCACGTCATCGATGATGCCATCGCCCACACGGTCGAAGCATCACCCACCACCGATCACACCCACCCATTCCGAGCACGAGCCAAGGAGAAGAACATGACGACCGAGATCAAGGCCGAGCACACCCTCGACGACCACAGGCACGGCGCCGCCGACTGCACCCACGAGACTGTCCAGCACGGCGACCACACGGACTACCTCCATGACGGCCACCGTCACGCAGAGCATGACGGGCACTACGACGAGCACGATGAGCCCGCCGAGCACAGCCTCTCCGATCACACCCACGGCGCAGCGGACTGCACCCACGAAGGCGTCGAGCACGGCGACCACACGGACTACGTCCACGACGGCCACCGCCACGCCGCGCACGGGGACCATTACGACGAACACTAGAACGCTTCCCGAAGCGCTCCACGGAACAGCACCGGTCCCGACGGGACCGGTGCTGTTCCGTTCGACCTGGTGCGAAGCGGCGACCGGTGGACGGCGCTTGGGCCTCAGCGGTGATGCACGCGCCCTGGACCCGCGGAGACCACCCGACCGGCCTCCAGCCGGATGACGTGATCGGCGGCGGCGAGGGCCGCGTCGTCGTGCGATACACAGACCACGGTCGCCCCGCGGTCGCGCTCGGCGAGCAGGACGTCGGCGAACACTGCACGGGTGGCAGCGTCGAGACCGGTGGTGGGCTCGTCGAGCAGCACGACGTCGGCACGCTGTGCCAGACCCTGGGCCAAGAAGGCGCGCTGTCGCTGCCCCCCCGACAGGGCAGTGAGAGGGCGGTCCCGGAATCCGTCGAGCCCGACCAGACCGATGCACTCGTCGACGACGTCACGATCCTCGGCGCCCAGGCGTCGAAGAAGGCCCGTACTGGACCACCGCCCCATCGTGACCACATCCCGCACCGTGAGCGGCATGCGGTCGGAGACCTCGCTCCGCTGGACGACGAGAGCCCTGCGCACCCGCGGCGGAACCGACACCTTCCCCCGACGCGGGGCGAGCAGGCCGGCGAGCACCGCAAGCGCCGTGGACTTGCCCGACCCGTTGGCTCCCGCGATGACCGTCACGGCACCCGAGCGGATCACGAGGGAGGTACCACAGAGGGCATCGACGCCGTCGTGGTCGAACCAGACGTCGGTGAGCGACAGCTCATAGGACCCCCGGGCAGCCGGAACCGGCCGGGAAAGCGTGGAGCTGGAAGGAGATCGAGCCGAAGACATCCCCCGAAGCTACCATGTTGAGAACGATAGTCATTTAAGTCTAGGGTTTCCCTGTGACCCTGCTCCTCGAACCTTTCGCTACCGATTTCATGCTGCGTGCGCTGATGGGCGGCACGCTCTGTGCGGCCATCTGCGCCGTCGTCGGGACATGGGTAGTGATCCGGGGTATGGCTTTCCTCGGTGAGGCGATGGCTCACGGCATGCTTCCCGGGGTCGCCCTGGCGACTCTCGCAGGCGTGCCCGTCATCCTCGGCGCGGCCTGCAGCGCGATCGTGATGAGCCTCGGCGTGAGTTTCCTGACCCGCCGGGGGCGCCTCTCCCATGACACGAGCATCGGCCTGTTCTTCGTCGGCATGCTCGCCGCAGGCATCATCATCATCTCCCATTCACGCAGCTTCGCGACCGATGCGACGGCCATCCTCTTCGGGGACGTCCTGGCTATCGGGTCCGGCGAGCTCGGCCTGCTGACCGGCGCTCTCATCCTCACCCTCCTCGTCGCGGTGACCTTCCACCGCGCCTTCGTCGCTCTCGCCTTCGACCGCAGGATCGCCCAGGTCCTCGGGCTGCGGCCGCGTCTGGCCCAGGTGCTCCTCGTCGGTCTGGTGACACTGGCCGTCGTCGCCTCCTACCAGGCGGTGGGCGCACTGCTCGTGATCGGCCTGCTGCTCGCTCCGGCCGTCGCCGCCTCTCCCTGGACCTCGCGCATACCGGTCACCATGGCCCTCGCGGCGCTGATCGGTGCTGCGTCCGTCTTCCTCGGACTCCTCGCCTCATGGCACTACGGCACGGCCGCCGGTGCATCGATCGCCCTCGCCGCCATCGGGTGCGCCGCCCTGTCCAGCAGCACGCGCGCCCTCACCCGTCGACGCGCCACCAACCAGCCCGTCATCAGCCCCACCACCCCACGCTTGGCCGGTCCGGAACCGGTTGCCGCTCCGTCACAGAAAGTTCTTCGTGCGAACGCCTAAGACACTGCTTCTCTCCCTTCCCCTGCTCGCCCTCACGCTTTCCTCGTGCTCCCCGGCGGGACCAGCCGGTGATACCGTCACCGATCCTGCGACTGCTTCCAGCTCAGCAGCCGCCCTCGGCGACGGCCACGGAACCATCGAGGGCTCCACCGAGGTCGCGGAGCCCCAGCTTCACCTGATGACCCTGGACACCGAGGGTTCGATCGCCATGCTCGACCTGGCCGACGGGACCACCACCGACATCGGGGACCTCCAGGACGTCAGCTCCACCACCACCGACGGCCGCTACCTCTTCGCGTCGTCCGCGACCACAGGGGAGATGACGGTCATCGACAGCGGCATGTGGACCTGGGACCACGAGGACCACTTCCACTACTACCGCGGCGCATCGAAGCTGGTCGGCGCCGTCGACGGCACAGGTGAAGCAGTGGTCACGTCCGGCTCTTCTGCGACCGGAATCTACTTCCCCGAGAGCGGGGAGGGCACCCTGCTCGACAACGACGCCCTGAGCAAGGGAGAACTGACCGTCCGCTCCGAGTTCACCACCGAGCCGCATGCCGGGATGCTGGTACCACTTCACGATTTCACCCTCCTGACCGAACCCGGGGCCGACGGCACAGCAGCCTCCGTCCAGGTGTACGACGCAATCGGCGAGCGCGTGACCGGCGCGACCGCCGATTGCGACGACGCGCAGGGCACGATCACCACATCGGTCGGCGCCGTCATCGGGTGCGACGACGGCGCCCTCCTCGCAACGGTCGACGGCGATGGCGTCACCTTCGAGCGCATTCCCTACCCAACCGGCGTCGACGCGGAGAAGGCGACCGCATTCCGTGCGCGCGAAGGCCGACCGACGGTCGCCGCGGTCGCCGGTGAGCAGGGCGCCTGGTTGCTCGATACCCGCAAACGCTCCTGGCAGCTCATCCCGACCGACGGACCGCTGCTGCAGGTGTCCGCCGTCAACGACAAGGAAGGTCATGTCGTCGCCCTCGGCGACGACGGGCGGGTCCTCGTCCTGTCCGCCGAGACCGGGAGAACCCTCGCTGCTACCGATCCGCTGCTGACCGAGACCCTGGCCGACCCCGGGCTGTTGGCCGGGGTCGAACTCATCGCCGACCAGCAGCGCGCCTACCTCAATGCTCCCGCCGAACAGCAGCTCCATGAGATCGACTTCGCGGACGACGCGCGCATCGCCCGGACCTTCGCGACGGACATCGTTCCCCTTCACGTCGCGGAGACCGGCCGATGAACCCCCTGCGTGGGCCCCTTGCACTGGTCCTCGCCTCAGCGGCCGTGATCGCAGCGTCGGGTTGTGCCGCTACCGGCTCCGACAGACCCGTCATCGTGGTCACCACCAACATCCTCGGGGATGTCGTCCGGAACGTCGTCGGCGAGGAGGCCGACGTGCGCGTTCTCATGCAACCCAACGCCGATCCCCACTCCTTCGAGATCTCCGCGCAGGACGGGGCCATGATGCGCCAGGCCGACCTGATCGTCACCAACGGGCTGGGCCTCGAGGAGGGACTGCAGCAGCACATCGACGGCGCGCAGTCCGAAGACGTCCCCATCCTGGTCGCCGGGGAGATCATCGAGCCCCTCGCCTACACCGAGGGCGAGGCGGAGGGAGCCCTCGATCCGCACTTCTGGACCGACCCGGCCCTCATGGTCGACGTCGTCGACGCGGTCGAGGAACGGATCCTCGGGATCGACGGCATCGACAGCCGAGCCGTCGAGGGCTACACCACCACCTACTCGGACGAGCTGACGGAACTCGACGCAGCCATGACCGAATCCTTCGCGGCGATTCCCGCCGATCGCCGGAACCTGGTGACCAATCACCATGTCTTCGGCTATCTCGCGGAACGCTACGACTTCCGGATCATCGGCGCCGTCATCCCCGGCGGCACCACACTGGCCTCGCCCAGCGCCTCGGACCTCCGCGACCTCGTCACCGCCATCGAGGAGGCGAAGGTGACCACCATCTTCGCCGAATCGTCCCACCCCGACCGGCTCGTCCAGGTCCTCGCTGACGGCGCGAACCTGGAGGTCGACGTCGTCGAGCTCTTCACGGAATCACTCACAGACCCCGGCGAAGGTGCTGACACGTACCTCGCCATGATGCGCACGAACACGGAGCGCATCACCACCGGACTCTCGCCATGAGATTCCCGACCCTGAAAGACACCATGACATCGAACACGCTCCCGCTCCTTCCGCATCGACGGCGCCTGGCGCTCGCGGCGACCGTTGCCGCCTCCGCCCTGCTTCTGACGGCGTGCGGATCCTCCTCAGGACCGGCATCGGAGGCATCGGCCGATCCCGACGCCACTTCCTCGGCCGCCGCCGCGTCGCCGACTCCCCGCGTCGCGCTCACCTACGACGGCGGAATCGCCGTCCTCGACGGCACCACACTGGAACTCGAGGGAGACCTGCCCATCGACGGATTCACCCGCCTCAACCCCGCCGGAGACGGCCGCCACGCGCTGGTCACCGTTCCCGAGGGTTTCCAGGTCCTCGACCTCGGTACCTGGACCGATTCCTCGGGATCCCAGCAGGCCGAGCCCCGGCTCACGGATCTGATGTTCGAGGCCGACACCGCCGGCCACGTGGTCCAGCACGCCGACAAGACCATCCTCTACGCCGACGGCACCAGCGACACCACCATCTTCACCACCGACGACCTGCTCGACGCCGGGGACAGCCTCCCGGCGACCGAGGTCATCGAGGGGGATGAAGCCCACCACGGCGTCTCGGTGCTCCTCGAGGACGGCACGTTCCTCACGACGGTCGGGAACTCCGAGAGCCGCTCGGGCATCAAGGTCCTCGACGCCGACGGCAACGAGATCGCCACCAGCGACGAGTGTCCCTCGGTCCACGGCGAGGGCACCGCGATGAACGAGGTCGTCGTCTTCGGCTGCAGTGACGGCGCTCTGGTGTACGACAACGGTGAGATCACCAAGATCACGGCTCCCGACGAGTTCGGCCGTATGGGTAACGCGTACGTCAGCGAGACCAGCCCCATCATCGCCGGTGACTACAAGTCGGACCCGGACCTCGAGGGCTACCTGCTGCACCAGCTGACACTCATCGACACCGAGACGAAGACCATGGAGGTCATCGACCTGCCCGAAGGCGTCGAGTACACCTTCCGCGACGTCGCACGCGGCCCGAATGACGAGATCCTGATCATCGCCTCCGACGGAGCCCTGCACACCATGGACCCCGAGACCGGGGAGATCACCGGATCGACGCCAGTGGTCGACCCCTGGGAGGGCCCTGTCGAGTGGCAGGACCCGCACCCCGCGCTGAAGGTCGTCGGCGGCACGGCGTACGTCACCGACCCCGCTGCGAAGAAGATCCACGCGATCGACCTCGCCTCGGGCAAGATCACCTCGTCCGTCGAACTGCCCGGTGCTCCGAACGAGATCGCCGTCGTCGAAGGCTGATCCGTTCCGACACGAGGAAGGCCGGCGCCGTACGCGGAGCCGGCCTTCCTCCGTCAGTACGGCGGAAGCGAGGCCAGTTCCCGTGCGAGATTCCGTGCGGCGCTCTCCGCCCACAGAGCACGCGCCGCATCGCTGTGGTACAGCGGATCGAGCGCCATCAGCCTCTGCAGCACGGCGCGCCTCCCTGCGGTGAAGGCATCGTCGGGGACGTGCGCGTAGTCACGCCTTACTGCGGCGGCGTACCGGGCGTAGTCCTCGGGCGCCGAACCCAGTACCGACAGGTCGGCGTCGCAGAGGAGCTCGCCGGCCCGATCGCCCGCCTCCGGGTCATGCCCGATCGTCAGCAGGACGAGCCGCGCGACCTCGCGCGCCCCCGCCTCACCGACCGATCCCCGCAACCGTTCGACGGCGAGCGCTGCCGACCTGCGTTCGTCGTCACCGGCCACGCCGTCGTACACGGCATCGTGGAACCACGCAGCCAGAAGCACGGTGTCGCGCATCCGGGCGTCGGACGGTCCCAGCAGCCGATCCAGTGCCTCGAGGACCGCCAGGAGATGTGTCATCGAGTGGTAGCTGCGATGCGGCTCGCTCCAGCGGTCGAGCAGTTCCTCCCCGAGCGCCGGATGGTCGGGCCGGAGCCGTTCCCAGCGGGACCGGAGGGTCGCCCGCAGCTTGGGCCCCCGCCGTCGCGCCGGAACCCTGAGTCCGCTCCGGATCAACGACCGGACGAGGTCGGTACCGCTGACTTCGAGCGCACCCCTGTCGACGAGCTCGCGGTACCGCCCGACCGGTACGTCGTAGTGGTCCTCGTCGAAGGCGCGGCGCGAGACACCTGCCGCTGCGGCGAAGGTGTGGAGCTCCTCGAGCGACACCGTCGAGACGAGATGCGAGAAGACCGTACCGTGAGCGGGCCAGGACGGTGGATCGATCAGGACGGCCATGACCAGCAGTCTAAACGGGGCCGGATGCCTTCCTGCCGCCCGTCGACCCGCCACTCACGAAAGGGGGACGTCGAGCTCGACGTCGCCCATTCCTCGCATTGCCCACCCATAGCTCCTCTCCCCTGTTGTCGGAACATTCCGGGATAGGGTCGATGGAATGGGGCGATGAATTCATTCGGACGACGCAGGAGAATTTGATGGCGCAGCGAGTACAGGTGGAACTGGTCGATGACCTCACAGGTGAAGAAGCACAGGAGACAGTGCGCTTCGCCCTGGACGGGACCAATTACGAGATCGACCTGACCGAGTCCAATGCGCAGGCCCTGCGCTCCGCATTGTCCGACTACGTGGACAAGAGCCGGAAGTCCGGTTCGGGCAAGCAGTCGGCGACCGGCCAGAAGGCGACGGTGTCCAAGTCCAAGCGCGAGGACACGCAGCAGATCCGCCAGTGGGCGCAGGAGAACGGATACAACCCGAGCTCGCGGGGCCGCATCACGCAGTCCATCATCGACGCCTACAACGAGAGCCGCTGAATTCCAGCAGCCCATCGTGCGTCGCGGCGCACGATGGGTTGCCGCTCGCGGGCGTGACGAATCGCCGTCGGGCCTGTACAAATCGCTTGGACCATGAGATTCTCCGGAGGAATTCGCATCACATACCGGCCTCGTGCCGGAGCGACGCCACCGGGGGCACTCCATGTCAGCACCAGGCACCACTCTCCTCGCGATCGGAACCAAGAAGGGCTTGTGGCTCGCCACCAGCCCGGACCGCCGCACCTGGACCGTGTCCGAGCCGACGTTCCTCATGGAGGAGATTCCCAGCGTGGCCATCGACACCAGGGGTGGCACAACACGCATCTTCGCGGGCCGGATGTCCTGGCACTTCGGTCCGTGCATCTCGACATCCGACGACCTCGGCGAGACCTGGACGGAACCGAAGGAGGGCGGTATCCGCTTCGGCCCCGACGACGGGGCCGCACTCGAGCGGATCTGGCAGATCCAGCCGGACGCGGAGGATCGCCCCGGCGTCGTCTGGGCCGGGTGTCAGCCCATCTCGGTATGGAAGTCGACGGATCACGGCGAGACCTTCGAACTGAACCGGGGGCTGTGGAACCATCCGCACAGGAGCGAGTGGGGCGAGGGCTTCGGCGGGGCTGCGGCCCATACCGTGCTGCCGAGCCCGGCGGACGACACGGTGCACGTCGCGATGAGCACGGGCGGGGTCTACCGGTCCGACGACGGGGGCACCTCATGGCAGCCACGCAACCGGGGGATCAGCGCCTACTTCCTGCCGGACCCCTCGCCGGAGTTCGGTCAGTGTGTCCACAAGATCGCCCGGGACGCCGTCGATCCTGATCACCTCTTCGCGCAGAACCATCACGGCGTGTATGCGAGCCGGGACCGCGGCGATTCCTGGCAGTCGATCGCCGAGGGCCTGCCCGCGGACTTCGGCTTCGTGATGCTCACCCACCCCCACCGCGGCGGCACGGCGTGGGTCATCCCGCTGAAGGCGGACGGCGAGCGCATCCCGCCGGACGGGCACCTCATGGTGCACAGGACGGACGATGGCGGTGGGACCTGGCGCGCCGGTGACGCCGGGCTCCCGCGGGCGGACTACAACGCGGTGCTGCGCGACGCCGCGTGTGTGGACACCGCTGCTGTCGCCGGCGTGTACTTCGGCACGCGGGGCGGGACGGTGTACGCCAGCGCTGACGAGGGACTCACCTTCCAGGAGGTCGTCAGCCATCTTCCCGACGTCCTCTCGGTGCGCGCCGCCGTCATACCAGCCTGACCACCGCTGGTGTCCCTGATGGCCTCGGTGACCGTGCTGATTCCGACACTCCTGCAGGCCTACCTGGACGGGCGGAGCGAGGTCGTTCTGAGCGTCCCCGACGACGGCGACGTGGCTGCTCTCCTCGACCGCCTGGTCGAGGGGCGCCCGCTGCTCGCCCAGCGGATCCGGGAGGAGACGGGATCCCTGCGGCGCTACGTGAACATCTACGTGGACGGGGAGGACGTGCGCCGGTTGGACGAACTCCGTACTGCGGTACCGGCCGGGGCGAACGTCATGATCATCCAGTCCGTCGCCGGAGGCTAGGCGCGGGCCGGAAGCTTCGCCCGCCCATGTAGCCCTTGTGCGGATTGTTGAACAATCTGTAGACTCCGGTTCCAGGAGTGACACCCGTCACTCCTGCACTCCTGAGATGGCGGGAATACCATGGCGACCAGGGCCGGACAGAAGACACCGAGGGCATCGCGGCCTGAGCGGGGCGCACTGCTGGGAGCCATGTTCCTCATGGCGACCAGCGCCGTCGGACCAGGGTTCATCACCCAGACCACCACCTTCACCGTCACCCTCGGAGCGGCCTTCGCCTTCGCGATCCTGGTGTCCATCCTCGTCGACATCGCGGTCCAGCTGAATGTATGGCGCGTGATCGGCGTCTCTGGACGTCGGGCCCAGGAACTGGGCAACCTCGTGCTGCCCGGCGTCGGCTGGTTCCTGGCCGTCCTGATCTTCCTCGGCGGCATGGTCTTCAACATCGGCAACACGGCAGGTGCGGGCCTCGGCATGAACGCGATGCTCGGCGTCGACCCGACCACGGGTGGTGTGGTCTCCGCCGTCATCGCCATCGCCGTGTTCCTCATCAAGCGTGCCGGAGCCGCCCTGGACCGCATCGTCGTCGTCCTGGGAGCGCTGATGATCCTCCTGACCGGCTATGTCGCGATCGTCTCGCAGCCTCCGGTAGGTCTGGCCATCAGGAATGCGGTGATCCCCGACCAGATCGATGTCCTGGTCATCACCACGCTCATCGGCGGCACCATCGGCGGATACATCACCTACGCCGGGGCGCACCGCATGCTGGACTCGGGCGTCGTCGGCCCCGCGAACGTCGGACAGATCACGAAGAGTTCGGTGCTCGGCATCATCGTCACCGGGATCATCCGGATCCTGCTGTTCCTCGCGATCCTCGGCGTCGTCGCCGGTGGTGCCGAACTCGCCAGCCAGAACGAGGCGGCGGAAGCCTTCCAGATCGCGGCCGGCGAGGTAGGGCTCCGGCTCTTCGGAATCATCCTGTGGGCGGCCTCCATCACCTCCGTGATCGGGGCGGCCTACACCTCGATCTCCTTCGTGACCTCGGCGAAGACCGCTCCGCGACGCCGCAACCTCTACACCTGCGCCTTCATCGCGGTGTCGGCCCTGATCTACCTGCTGGCCGGCCAGGCGCCCACGACGCTCCTCATCGCCGCGGGAGCCGTGAACGGACTGATCCTCCCGGTAGGTTTCGCAGTGATCCTGTGGGTGGCGTGGCGCAGACGGGATCTCCTCGGCGGCTACGTCTATCCGGTGTGGCTCCTGGTGGTGGGGGTCCTCGCCTGGCTGCTCACGCTCTTCCTCGGGTACCAGTCGCTGAGCGGCCTCGCCAGGCTGTGGGTGTAGGGCTGTCCACGGGCCCGCAGTGGCGACGACGGTTGCGATGCGGCCTACGGCAGGCGCAGGACGTCCGCCCGCACCGGGGCGCCCTCCGGTCCGAGAGGGGTGATGCCACGGACTCGTGCCCAGCAGGTGAGTTCCTCGATGATGGCCTGCGATACTCCCGACCAACGCGCATACGGCAGCACGTAGAGGGAGTCGATGACCGCTCTGACCTGATCGACATGCCGGAGGCCACCGCAGCCCACCGGCTGTCCCGTCGCCAGTTCGTAGGTGATCAGGAAGACAGCGATACCCGTTCCGTCGTCGGGCGGCGCGGTCCCGGCCCGCCCGCGGTCGGTCTCGGCAGAGAGAGCCTCCCGCAGCCCTACTGCCACCGGGTTGGTCCAGGGGACCTGCCTGACCCTCAGTGACTGCACGGTGGCCTCCTGGAGAAGTGGTGGAGCACCCAACGCTACGGAGTCACGGTTTCGGCAGCATTTCCGTCCTCGAAATTCCAGGTGCACCCCGCTCCGCTTCCGGAACCCACGGCCGCGAGCCGGCGGACGATCGGTCCTCCACCGCGGATCGGTCTCCGCCTCCGGCGTCAAGCCCGCTGATACCGCCCCGGATGTCGGTGTCCTCTGATCTAATGCACAGGATGGGGAGCAGACGAACGACACCGGACGAGCCCCGCCCATGACGGACGACGGCGGAGGACCGGTAGTGCGAAGGAACGTCCGCTTCGCGCTCGACGGGGTGGACTACGAGGTGGAGCTCGCGGCCGAGGATGCGGAGAGGCTCAGGTCGATCCTGGCACCCTACGCGGACAAGGGCCGCCGGATCACCGGACGCCGCGCCCGGGACGAGCGGACCGGCTCCGCCGGCCCTGATCCGTCGACGAGCGAGGAGCGCCTGCGTATCCGGAGGTGGGCGGAGGACAACGGGCTGGGGGCGAGTTCCAGGGGGCGGATCGCCCGATCCGTGATCGACGCCTACAACGCGAGGCACTGAGCCGCACCGGGGCGAAGGGGCCGGGGCGCCGGCGGGCGTCAGACGTGCCGCACGGAGATCGCCGACAGCAGTTGCGCCTCGGCCCGGTCGAGGTAGTTGCGCATCCCCTCCGCGGCGGCATCCGCCCGTCCCTCCTGGACCAGGGCGAGAATCCCCGCGTTCGCCTCGACGTAGGGTGCATGGAAGGACGGGTCGTCGCCCATCCCGTGGAAGACCAGCCGCATCTCGGCAAGGACCTCGGACATCATGGCGTCGAACCGCACGCTCCCGGCGCGTGCGACGACGCCCTGGTGGAAGTCCTGGTTCGCCCCTGCCATGGCCGGGACGTCTCCGGCTTCGCGAGCAGCACGGGCGCGGGCGATCACGCCCTCCAGCAGGGCATCACCGCCGGGAGCCACGGCAGCACTGCCCCAGCGGAGAGCAGCGGGCTCGAGGTACCTGCGCACCCGGTAGATCTCGCGAACGTCATCGGCGGAGGGCCGGGCGACGAAGACCCCCCGGTTGGGGACGCGCGTCACGATGTTCTCGCCGGCGAGCATCGCGAAGGCCTCGCGCAGGGTGTTGCGGGAGACGCCGAGCGCCGAGCAGAGCGCTTCCTCGAGCAGCTTGGTGCCGGGCGGGAGGTCTCCTGCGGAGATGCGTGTCCGCAGTGCTCCCGCGACCCACTGCCCGGTATGGGCGTGGCGCGCTCCGCTGGACAGCGACCTCAGGGCTGCGAGGGCGTCATCGAACGTCATGGGACCCAGCGTAACCGCGCCGCCTGGCGGGCACTCGCCTCCGGCGCCCCAGGGCGTCGCCACCGGGCATGCCGTTCGGGATCCGGGCGGGTCAGGTGCGGAAGCGGACCACGGCCCCGGGCGGTAGTTGCGCGGCGCGGTCGAGGTCTGCAGCAACGACGACGGCGACGACCGGGTACCCTCCCGTGACGGGATGGTCGGCGAGGAACAGGACCGGCAGCCCGGACGGCGGCACCTGCAGGGCGCCGCTCACCGTTCCCTCACTCGGCAGTTCCCCCTCGAATCCTCGAGCGAGGGGCGGTCCGTCGAATCTCAGTCCGATCCTGTTGGACTGGGCGGTCACGGTCCACTCCGCGCCGCACAGGCGGGACACCGCGTCGTCCTCGAACCAGTCCTCGCGCGGACCGGGTATCACGCGGAGGACCTCCGGGGCCCTCGCGCGGCGAGGGGTCTCGGGCTCCCCCACCGTCGACCCCACCGGTGGTGTGCCGATCCCGAGGCGCGAGCCCGCGGCCAGCACCGGCGGACCGAGACCGGACATGGAGTCGGTGGACCGGCTGCCGAGCACCTCCTCGACGTCGAATCCGCCGCGGACGGCTGTGTAGGCGCGCAGCCCCGACGACGGCGCGGACTGCGTGAGGACCTCGCCGTCGCGCAGGAGGAACGGGGCACACAGATCAGGCTCCCGCTCGCGGCCGTCTCCCATCGAGATGGTCAGCTCCACCTCGGCTCCGGTGACCGCGAGCACCAGATCCTCCGCGGCTTCGAGGGCGAGCCCGCCGTTGAGACTCTCGATGGCGGCTGAGCCTGCGCTGTTGCCCACGAGCCGGTTCGCCTGCCGCAGGGCGGCACGGTCGAGCGCACCGGCTCCCGCCACTCCCAGTGCCATCAGTCCGGGCCGGCCCAGATCCTGCAGCGAGCTGTACAGCCCGGGGGCGACGACGGTCAGCCCCGCTCCGGCGCCTGTCCCGTCGGGCGCCATTCCGACGTCGGCTTCGACCGCGCGGAGCGCGATCAGCTCGCGGACGGCGGTGAACCGGATCCTGTTACCGGGCCGGATGAGCGCGGGCTCCGCCCGTCGGGTATCCCACAGGACGGCATCGGTGTGGCCGATCAGTTGCCAGCCCCCGGGTGACTCGCGCGGATAGACGGCGGAGAAGGCTCCGGCGAGAGCGACGGCGCCGGCAGGCACCGCCGTGCGGGGTGAGGCGCGCCTCGGTACCTCCAGCCGCGGGTCGCCACCGGTGAGGTAGGCGAACCCGGGCGCGAAGCCCCCGAAGGCAGCGATCCAGCGGGATTCCGTGTGGGCCGCGACCACGGCCTCCTCGCTCATCCCCGTGAGGGTCGACACTTCGGCCAGGTCGGCGCCGTCGTACTGCACCTCGATCGCGACGAGCGCGTCCTCCTGCTCGACGGGCACGGACGGATCGATCAGGCGGAGTCGGGCAGCGAGGGCTTCGACCTGCCGCACCTCCCGCACCGTGACGAGAACCGTGGTGGCAGCGGCGACCACGTCCACCTGCCCCTCGGCCGGGTCCGCCTGCAGTTGCGCCTGGACGCTGAGGACCTCCGCAAGCCCGGGCAGCTCGACGAGCAGACCGTGGTCACCCACCGGCCGCACCGTCAAGGCGCCCGCCTGCTCCGGACCGCCCTCAGGCGAAAGCGCCGACACGCACACCCGCTGACACCAGTGCGCGGCGCACCGCGGCCGCCATCGCGACGGCGCCCGGGGTGTCACCGTGCACGCAGATACTCTCGGCAGCGATCCGGATGCGTGATCCGTCGGTCGCCACCACCTCTCCGTCCATCGCCATCCGCAGGACGTGCTCGACGACGGCGGACTCCTGGTGCAGTACGGCGCCGTCCTCGCGCCGTGGCACCAGGGCGCCGTCCGGCCGGTAGGCGCGGTCGGCGAACGCCTCGACGACCGTGCGCAGTCCGACCGCTCGCGCTTCGGCCTCGATGACGGTGTTCGGCAGCACCAGCAGCGGGAGGGTGTCGTCGACCTCCTGTACCGCCCGGACCACGGCGCGGGCCTGGTGCTCATGCACCGCGATGGTGTTGTACAGGGCGCCGTGCGGTTTGACGTACGTGATGGTCGTGCCCGCCGAGCGCGCGAGTGCCTGCAGCGCGCCGATCTGGTAGACGACGTCGTTCGTCAGCTCGCCCGGTTCCACGTCGATGAAGCGTCGGCCGAAACCGGCGAGGTCGCGGTAGCCGGGGTGAGCGCCTACGGCCACGCCGGCCGCGGCTGCGTCGGCACAGGTGGCCCGGATGCCGGTCGGGTCTCCGGCGTGGAAACCGCACGCCACGTTCGCGCTCGAGACCGATTCCAGGATTCGCGCGTCGTCACCGAAGCTCCAGTTCCCGAAGGATTCCCCGACGTCGCTGTTCAGGTCGATCGTCACTGGAACCTCCATCTCAGGGTGCCTATCCAGCATGCCCGACCCGGAGTGATTGTTCAACAATGAAGCGGCGAGTTCCGGCGCTCACGGTTCGGATCGGAAGCCGGTGAGTTTGTGTGAACCGTCGCAGTAGGGCTTTATGGCCGAGGCACCGCAGCGGCAGAGCGCCACCGTCCTGCGCGTTCGGGGCAGTTCCTGGCCGTCGGACCCGAGCAGTTCGAAATCACCGCGGATCAGCAGCGGGCCGTCGGTGCATGCGACCACGCTGACCGGCGGATCTGAAGCACTTCTCAGACCTCTGTCGGCGGGTTCGGACGGCGTCGCATCGGAGGTCACCGCGACATCGCTTCCGCCGGAAGCAGCGATGACGCACCCGCGTCCCAGGCCGCCATGATGTGGGCGGTCATGAGGGCGTCGACGGCCAGCCCTGCAGCGGCACCGAACAGGACGTCCTCCAGCAGCCGTGGATCGGACTCGACAAGCCCTCCGGCCATGTCCCGCCCGGCGATCTGCTCATGGACCGCGTCCGCCTCGACGTGCTCGTCGAAGTACTCGGTGACGTCCTCGCCGTACCCGAGCCGCCTGAAACCCCGCGCGTACAGGCCGTTCGGCCGCGACGAGGTCATTTCGTAAGCGGCCAGGTGACCGATGATCGCCCCCCGGAGCCGCCGGTTGAGTCCGAAGAGCGACATCAGGTTGTTGGCTGCCAGCGTGATAGCCGGTACCGCGTCGAGGTACGCCCCATAGGAGTCCTCCATGCCGATCCCCCGCATGGTGCGAGCGAAGAGGGCCGAGTGCATGCGCGCCGGCAGGCCGTTCCCGTACTCGTCCGCCTGGATCTCCACGAGAGCCGCCTTCGTCCGACCGGTGAGGCGCGGGATGGCCCAGGTGTGGGGGTCGGCCTCCTTCAGCTGGAAGACCGACTTGTGGATGACGAACTCGCGAAGGTGGTCCTTCGTCGCCGTCTTGGCGATGAACCGGGACATGCTCGGGCCGCCGGAGTCTTCGCCCGTCATCCGGAAGAGTTCCTCGCAGACGGCGGCGCTCGTCGGTGCCGGCAGGTCACCGAGGACGACATCCTTCCGGAGCCGGCGCTCGAAGGCCGCCTCTATCAGGTGCCGCACGCCGATCAGTGCCGGATTCCACTCCCAGTCGTCACCCGCACCGTCGATGCCGCTGTAGTGCAGCTCGTAGAGGCAGAAGAGGGCAAGCTGGAGGTCGTCGTCGTGAAGGATGTCCGGGGTTTCCGCGACAGCCGCTTCGACGAGTACCTCGAGACGTGCGAGTGGACCCTGCTGGGACTCGACAGTGCCGGCAATGACGGCAAGGAGCAGTGAGCTGATCTCTCCGCGCGGGGAGGGCTGCTTCATCTCGAACCTCGTTCTCATCGGTGCGGCCGCGGGGCCCGGGCATCGACACTAAGCCTACTTTGCTTCTGTTCATCGTGGAGAGGCTCCGGCCTGCACGCACGACGACGCCGGACCGGCGGCACGTGAGTGCCGCCGGTCCGGCGTCGATTCTTCAGCTCGGCGGCATGGGTGCCACCGGTCGCCATCCGCCGCCCGCGCGGCGATGACCCTACGATCAGGCGCGGTTGGCTTTCGCGCGGTTGTCGCGGGTCAGCAGCAGTGCGAGTGCGACCATCCCGACAGCGAGGAAGAAGTGCAGCCAGTTGTCCGCACTGTTCAGCGGGACGAAGTTGGCGGACGAGTCCTGACCGATCACGAGCCCGTAGATCCACAGGACGGCGTAGATGATGCCGCCGACCAGCAGGTAGTTCCGCGCTCCCGACACCGTCCTCGCCATCGCCAGGCCGGCGACACCGAACAGGAGGTGCACGATGTTGTGGAGGATCGACACCTGGAAGATCCCGAGCAGCATGGCCTCGGACTGGTGTCCGGCGAACTCCATGGTGTCGTAGTTCGACGTGATCCCCGGGATGAACCCGAGGATGCCGACCAACAGGAACACGATGCCCACTGCCTGGGCGGCCCGCTGGACCTTGGTGCGCCCGTTGTCCACGGTGCGATTGTTCGTACTTGTCATGACGATCTCCTGTTCCTCGATAGGTGCGAGTAGTGCTGGTGGTTATTCGCGGTTGAGCTTGTCCTGCACGGTGCCGGCCATCTTCTCGACGGTGTTCGGGATCTCCGTCGTCCCGTAGAACCGGGAGTCGGGGTGGGTGGGCGGCGGCATGGGCGCACTGGTCGTGGGCCCCTCGTGGTACGTGAACTCACCCTTGCCGTCCGGCGTCGGACCCGAAGCCCAGCTGCCCTCGGACGCGGTCTTGCCGTCCGAGAAGTTGAGGTACTGGTAGGACACCTCACGGGCTTCCTTCTTGATGGGGAAGTTGCTCGGTACGGGCATTTCCTCCATCTTGGACTCCTGGAGTTCCCTGGCGGCGGCGGTCCACTGGTTCTGGTGCATGGTGTCCCTCGCGAGCAGGAAGGAGAGCATGTCCCGGACGCCGTGGTCGTCGGTCATGTGGTAGAGACGGGCGACCTGGAGACGGCCCTGCATCTCCGCATTGGCGTTGGCCGTGAAGTCCGCCAGCAGGTTCCCGCTGGCGGTGATGTAGCTGCCCTGCCAGGGGTTGCCGTTGCTGTCGGCCGCACGTGCTCCGGCTCCGGCGACGATGGCCTGCTGCATGTCCGTGCCACCGATGACGGCCGCCACTGCGGGATCGGCCTGGATCGAGTCCTCGGTGATGCCGAGAGGAGCCTTTTCGAGCAGCTGGGCGATCATGGTCGCGAGCATCTCGACGTGACCCATCTCCTCCGCGCCGATCCCGAACAGCAGGTCACGGTACTTGCCCGGGATGTGCGCGTTCCATGCCTGGAAGCTGTACTGCAGCGCCACGGTGATCTCGCCGTACTGGCCACCGAGCACCTCCTGCAGCTTGCGTGCATAGATCGCGTCCGGCTTGTCGGGCGTGGACTTGTACTGAAGCTCTTGCTTGTGGAAAAACACTGGTGTTTACCTCCCCACCTCGGGCCCTCCCCGGTCTGGACCCGCTCCTTCTGGAAGCGGCCATGGGAGGTCCTCTTGATTCGACGCTAAAGGCTCGCCTAGGATTTTTGGAAGATACTAAGTGTACTTATTTTGAACTTGCGGGATTCGGAGAAAGAGCTTGCACTGCGCAAGGTAAGCATGCTTAGCTTCAGTGATAAGTCCAGCACGAGATGCCGGACCATCGCATCGGAAACACGATGGAGCGTCCGCTCTCACGGCACGATCAACGTTAGGAAGAACCATGACTACGCAGAATTGGCCGCAGGATCCCCTGGTTCCCTCCACCACCGGGAACGAGTCGTCGACGTCGGACCTGGGCGCGCACGAACTCGGCACCACGGAGTTCTCCGGCGGCACGTCGGGCTCCGGTGACTCGAAGACCTCCGCAGCCAAGGACCAGGCGAAGCAGGTCGGGCAGGACGGCAAGGAAGCAGCCAAGAACGTGGCTGGTACCGCTGCCTCCGAGGCGAAGAACGTAGCCGGCACCGCAGCCTCCGAGGCGAAGAGTGTTGCAGCCGAAGCCGGATCACAGGCGAAGAACCTGCTGGGCACCGTGACCTCCGAGGTCAAGAGCCAGGCCGGCTCCCAGCAGCAGAAGATCACCGAGGGCATCCGGAGCATCTCCGACGAACTGAAGTCGATGGCCGAGAAGTCGGACAACTCGATGGTCTCGAGCGTTGTCCAGCAGGCGTCGCAGCGCACGGACTCGGCCGCCTCATGGCTCGAAGGTCGCGACGCCGCCGACATCCTCGAAGACGTGAAGGCTTTCGCACGCCGCAAGCCCGGAGCGTTCCTCGCCATCGCGGCGGGATCAGGGCTGCTCGTCGGTCGCCTGACACGAGGACTCACGGGTAACCGGGATTCGGGTAACTCCTCCACCGCGAACTCGACGGACACCTCGTCCACCGGGACCTACGCCGGGTACACGGAAGCCGACACGGACCTCTACAGCGGAACCCCCGCGACAGCCGGATTCGGCGAGACCCGTGGCCAGCACGTCGCCGACTCGGGCCTCGCGTTCGTTGACCCTGCCGACGACTACCCCACCATCCCACCGGGCACCCCTCCCGTCGGCACCCTGCCGAATGACGGGAGCCTGCGCTGATGAGTGAGGCATACACGGGCGGCGCCCACCAGGCTGCCGCACCCCTTCCGTCGGAGGCGGAGCAACGCTCCGCCAACGCTTCGGTGGGCGAGCTCCTCGGGGAGGTGACGAAGGATCTCTCGAAGCTGATGCGCCAGGAGGTCGCCCTGGCCAAGGCCGAGGCCACCGAGTCGGCGAAGAACGCAGGCAAGGGTGCCGGCATGTTCGCCGGCGCCGCCGTCGGAGGCCACTTCGTCCTGCTCTTCCTGTCCCTGGCCCTGATGTGGGGCCTCGGAGCACTCATGCCTCTCGGCTGGGCTGCTCTCATCGTGGCCGTGCTGTGGGGGATCATCGCCGCCGTACTGGCGCTGCAGGGCAAGAAGGAAATGAAGAAGGTCAAGGGCCTCCCCCAGACCGCGGAGACCGTCAAAGAGATCCCCCCGACACTGAAACCAGGTGAAGAGACACGATGAGCCAGACACCCGATGAGATCCGTGCAGATATCGAACGTACCCGTCAGGAACTGGGTACCGACGTCGATGCCGTCGCGGACAAAGTGAATCCCGCCAACATCGCACACCGGCAGACCGAGAAGGTCAAGCACAGCTTCAGCAATGTGAAGGAGAGCGTCATGGGCAAGGCCGAGGACGTGAAGGACGCCGTGGTCGGTAAGGCGGAGAACGTCAAGGACACGGTGCAGGACAAGGCCGGACAGGCCAAGGGCAAGGCCGGCAACGGACTCGGCAACGCCCAGTCCGCCACCGGCACCGCCAAGGACAAGGTGCATCACGCCGGCCAGGCCGTGCAGGGTGCGCCCGGGCAGCTCAGTGACAAGGCAGCCGGGAATCCCCTCGCGGCCGGGCTCATCGCCTTCGGCGTAGGGCTCCTGGCAGCATCGCTGATTCCTGCCAGCCAGAAGGAGCAGCAGGCCGCGTCGCAGCTGAAGGAGCAGGTCGCTCCGTTGAAGGAGAAGCTGACGGACGCCGCCAAGCAGGTCGCCGAGGAGGTCAGGGAACCCGCGCAGGACGCGGTGCAGTCCCTGAAGGAATCGGCAGCCGACTCGGTGCAGACCGTGAAGGACGAGGGCCAGCACGCTGCAGGCGAGGTCAAGAGCGAGGGCCAGCAGGCCGCGAGCGACGTCAAGGGCAGCGCACAGGACGCGAAGTCCAGCGTGCAGCAGCGCTGATACTCCACGCTCCAACGACAGAGGCCACCGGGAACACCCGGTGGCCTCTGTCGTCCGTCCTGCGGATCGATCGCACGCTCTGATTCCGGTTCATGAACGCCACGCCGGACACCTGTCAGGGCCGCTGGAGCTTCCACACGACCAGCAGGTCCCGGTTCGCAGCGCCTTCGAGCGCGCGCCCGGCCCGGAGCGTCCCCTATTGGAGGGTCACTTCAGCAGGGCCAGCGCCTCCGCGAGTCCGATGATGGGCTGCCGGTATTCGACCGAGAGGATCTCGAGCATCGCAGCGGCATACTCCTCGTTCGTGCTGCCGATCGCATCCGAAACGTAGCTGACCCTGAAATCGTGGGCGAAAGCATCTGCTCCGGTATGTGCCACGCAGTTGTGCGTCGCAACCCCCGCAAGGATCAGCCGCTCCACTCCCAGGCCGCGGAGCCGCGCCGCGAGGTCCGTTCCGAAGAAGGCGCTGTCCCGGGTCTTCGTCACCGTCTCGAGCCCTTCGACGGCCAGTCCCTCGACGAAGTCGGCCTGACGCGTCCCTTCGAAGATGAATCCCTGGTCGTCGTCCCGCATCGAGAGGGTCCACGTGGAGCCGTCCTGCCGGTGCTCGGTGCGGGCTACCAGGATGTGTGCGCCGCTGGCCCGAGCCGTGCCGATGAGGCTGTTGCAGGCCGTGACGAGCGGTTGCTGCACCGCGGCGAGGACCTCGTCCTCGAAGAAGGCGTTCTGCATGTCGATGACCAGGAGCGCGGTCGTCCCCTGCTGATCATCCGGGGCTGCGTCAGCGCGAGGCATTTGGCTCCCGCCCGGCCCCAGCAGGAACCTCGACGGACAGAGAGCTGCCCTGGCGGCCGGGATTGCTCGCCGGGGACGCCTCGGGCGCGATCAGGAACGGCTCGTGCTGCGGTGCCGGACCGAAGACAGACATCGGGCCGGGATCGTCCGAACCAGCGGGTGGGGACTCGGCGAGACGCCACACGTCGAGCTCGGGCAGATCGGCGGCGAGGGCGATCTGCGCGTGCGAGAAACCCTCGGCCAGCGCAGAGCGTATCGCTACCGCGCAGGCCATCACCAGCCGGTCCCGCTCGAACTCGGCGTCCTCGAGATTGCCCGCTGCGATCATGACCTCGTTGATGGAGGGAGGCCGAGCTTCTGGCATGTTGCCCTTTCGGGAGATTCTATGGACAGGTCGGTGACCGTCCAGCCGGCACAGACCGGGAACCGCCGTTGGACGACACCGACCGCGCACTCATCCTATGAAAGCGCGATCGCCTGCTCCCATCACGCTGCCTTGGCGGGTTGTCCTCGTCAAGGTGGCAGATCTGATGCTAAGCAGGCTTTCCATCAGGTCCTAAGTGTGCTTACTCTAGAGACCGGTGGTTATCCGGAGCCTCGGTTCCGGTGATGCCTACAGCCGAAGATTCCAAACCCCTGGCATTGAGATTACTCAGAAGGAGAAGGAAATGATCACTCAGCAGAACATCGACACCCTGCTCGGCAACTCCGGTAACGTCCTCGGATCCGACGGAGAGAAGATCGGCTCCATCGGCCAGGTCTACCTCGACGACCAGACCGGCGAGCCCAGCTGGGTCACCGCCAAGACGGGCCTGTTCGGTACGTCCGAGTCCTTCGTTCCCCTTCAGGGCGCCGACCTCGAAGGTCATGATGTCCGCGTTCCCTACACGAAGCACCAGGTGAAGGACGCTCCCCGCATCGACTCCGATGGCAACCTCAGCCCTGAGGAGGAGGACCGCCTCTACCGCCACTACGAGATCGGCGGCGGAACCAGCAGCTACACCGACACCACAGACACCGTCGGCCACGGTGACCGCGACGTCGACATCGACACCACCTCGGGCACCCACGCGGGCGTCACCGGGACCGGTACCGATGCCTTCGCCGGCACCACCTCGGGAACGGATCGCGGCACGGTCGGACACGACACGTCCGGTCCGACCACCGACGATGCCATGACCCGCTCTGAGGAGCAGCTCCACGTCGGCACGGAACGCCGCGAGGCAGGCCGCGCCCGTCTCCGCAAGTACGTGGTCACCGAGAACGTCACCCAGACCGTTCCCGTGAGCCACGAGGAAGTCCGCCTCGAGCGCGAGCCCATCACCGACGCCAACCGTGGCGACGCCTACGACGGTCCCGCCATCAGCGAGGAGGAGCACGAGGTGGTCCTTCACGAGGAGCGCCCCGTCGTCGAGAAGGAAGCCGTTCCCGTGGAGCGCGTCCGCCTCGACAAGGAGACAGTCACCTCCAACGAGACGGTCAGCAGCGATGTCCGCAAGGAAGAGATCGAGATCGACGGCGCGGATGACACGCGTCGCGGCAACCTCTAAGTAGCACCGACGACGAAGGGCTCGGAGCGATGCTCCGAGCCCTTCGTCGTCATTCATGCGCAACAGGCGACGTCCAATCTTGCCCGATGTGCAGAATGATAATAAGCCTACTGTCTATTTCGGGCAATGTTGACTACAGTAATCAGTAGGAACAAGCAGTTCACCGCGTACATCCGAGGGGAAGGACACGCCATCGTGCCGGAGTTGAACGATTGGTCGACCAGCCGCCTGCTAACGACCGCGGCCCGCATCGTCGAGCATTCATGGAATGAGAAGCTCCTCAGCATCGGCATCACCCATGCCGGCCTGACCACGCTGGGCGTCCTGGAACGCGAAGGCACCCTGACGGGCGTCCGGCTGGCACAACTCGTGCACGTCCAGGCGCAGACCGTCGGACGGACGCTCGACCGCCTCGAGAAGCGCGGCCTCGTGACGAGGCTCCGCAACACCGCCGACCGCCGTAGCCAGCGCATCACCATCACCTCCGCCGGCCTGAAGGCTCTCGAACGTGCGAAGAACATCGAGCACGAACTGATGGCGGAGGACGGCCTGGCTTCCCAGGACCTCAGGGACCGACTCACGACGGTCATCAATGAACTCGGACCGAAGAAGGACTAGTAGCCTCCGCCGTCCGCGGCCATGTTGTTGAATCGCGAGTAGTGACCCTGGAAACCGACCACCAGCGTCTTGGTGGGGCCATTTCGATGCTTGGCCACGATGACGTCGGCTTCGCCCGCTCGGGCGGACTCCTTGTCGTACACGTCGTCCCGATGCAGCAGGATGACCATGTCGGCGTCCTGCTCGATCGATCCCGATTCACGGAGATCGGACACCTGGGGGCGCTTGTCGGTGCGTTGCTCCGATCCACGGTTCAGCTGTGACAGCGCCACGACGGGGACATTGAGTTCCTTGGCCAGGAGCTTGAGGGCTCGCGAGAACTCCGAGACCTCCTGCTGGCGGGACTCCACGCGTTTGCCGGAGGACATCAGCTGCAGGTAGTCGAGGACGACGAGTTTGAGTCCGTGCCGCTGCTTGAGCCTGCGGCATTTGGCTCTGATCTCCATGAGCGACATGTTCGGGCTGTCATCGATGAACAGCGGAGCGTCGTTCATACGCCCCATGGTCGTTGCGATCTTGCCCCATTGCTCGTCCTTGATGGTTCCCTTGCGCAGGTCCTGCAGGCCTATGGTCGCTTCGGCCGACAGCAGTCGCATGGCGATCTCGTTGCGGCCCATCTCGAGGGAGAAGAACACGGTGGTCATGTTGTGCTTGATGGCTGCCGAACGGGCCCAGTCCAGGGCGAAGGTGGACTTACCCATGGCGGGACGGGCCGCGATCACGATCATCTGGCCGCCGTGGAGGCCCTGGGTCAACTCGTCGAGTTCGTAGAAACCCGTAGGAACTCCGGTCATCCCCTCGCCCCGATGGCCGGCGGACTCGATCTCGTCCACCGTGCCCTCGATGATGTCCTTGAGGGCTACGTAGTCCTCCGCGGTGCGACGCTCGGCGACGGCGTACACCTCCGCCTGAGCGGCGTTGACGAGGTCGTCCACTTCCCCGTCGTTCGAGTAACCCAACTGGACGATTTTGGTCCCGGCGTCGACAAGGCGCCGCAGGACAGCCCGCTCGCGAACGATCTCGGCATAGAAGCCTGCGTTGGCTGCCGTGGGCACGGACTGGATCAGCGTGTGGAGATAAGCGGGACCACCGATGCGTGAGATCTCCCCCCGCTTGGTCAGCTCGTCCGATACCGTGACGGCATCCGCCGGCTCTCCGCGTCCATAGAGATCGATGATCGCTTCGTAGATGCTCTCGTGTGCCGGTCGGTAGAAGTCGATGCCGCGCAGGACCTCCACGCAATCGGCGATCGCGTCCTTGGAGAGCATCATCCCGCCCAGCACCGACTGCTCGGCCACCAGATCCTGGGGCGGGGTGCGCGAGAACTCCGGCGAGCGAGTGTCCGATGATGAATCTGCATGTGCCAGGGACACTGAAGGGCCTTTCTCCTGCTGTCGAAGCGGCGGTCGCCTCAGCGCTCCACCGGACACCCGGGCCGGTCCGACAGGTCAGACCTATCACCCGGCACCCTCACTATTGGGAATCTCCCGCAACGGTAACGCCGTCTCTCTACGCCACCAAGCGCAGTGCTAACAGGGGGTGTGGGTAAGTGTGAATAAGCTGTGGATTACGCGGCGTGTCTTGTGCACAGGATGGGGAGAACCTTGTGGACAACAAAAAAGTTTGGACAGCTGTACCGCTGTGACGTGGGACGATGCTGCCATGAGCATGTGGACGAGCAACTAGTTCTGGTACACGTCGTCCACAGGGGTGCTGTTGACAACTCCGGTGGAAGTAGTTCGCTAAGTTGCCTAGCGGGACGTATGCCCCGCTGGTAGGGGCGGCCGAGGTCCGGGCCGCACGGAGCCGGGGCGGGACGTGCACGTATACGCCAAGGAGCACGTAGAGGGCTACTGGTAGCGTGCCGAACCAGTCGCGGAGAGGCATCCTTCCCACTCCACCTGCCGGAGGTTCCACTACCGTCCGGCCTACGGAGCTCCAACGCAGGAAGCCCCCGCTTCCGCGGGGGCTTCCTGGTGGACCTGGTGGAGCTGGCAGCGGATCAGCTGGCAACGACGTCCAGGTCGATGACTGCTGCTACGTCCTCGTGCAGACGAACGTTCGCCTGGTAGGAGCCGACAGACTTGATGTGCGCCGGCAGTTCGACCTTGCGCTTGTCGATCTTGCCGAGGCCTGCGGCCTCGACGGCCTTGGCGACGTCGTCCGCCTTGACGGTACCGAACAGGCGGCCGGAGCCGCCCGCCTTGACTGTCAGGGTGACGGGCTTCGCCGACAGTGCGGCGGCCTGGCGCTGGGCGTCCTCGAGTGATGCGTGCTCGCGGGCGGTACGAGCAGCCTTGATCGAATCGACCTGCTTCTCGCCGCCCTTGCTCCACATCAGGGCAAAGCCGCGGGGCAGAAGGTAGTTACGTGCGTAACCGTTCTTCACCTCGACGACATCGCCTGCTGCACCGAGTCCGGTGACTTCCTGGGTCAGAATGAGCTTCGACATGATGTGTCCCTTTCCCTAGCCGCGACCGGCGCCGGAGTACGGCAGGAGAGCGACTTCGCGGGCGTTCTTGATTGCCTGGGCGATCTTGCGCTGCTCCTGGACGGTGACACCGGTGACGCGACGGGCACGGATCTTTCCGCGATCGGAAATGAACTTACGCAGCAGGGCTACGTCCTTGTAGTCGATGACGGTGACGTCAGCGGCCTTCAAGGGGTTGGACTTTGGTTTGGGCTTACGGAGTTCAGCCTTAGCCATCGTGGTGCTCCTTTTACTCGTGGAGCCCGCAGAACGATTCTGCGGGATGGGAAGTGCGAGTCACGGAGTGACTGCGGCAGGGGCTCCGGGAACGGAACCTCTGCCTGTAAGTGCCTAGAAGGGCGGCTCGGAGTCGGCGCCGTTGCCCCAGTTCTGCGAATTGCCACCCGAGGGCGCGCCCCAGGGGTCCTCCGCAGGCTGCTGGGCCTGCTGGTTGCCACCCCAGCCCGAACCGGAGTTCGAGCCGCTCGAGGTGGAGCCGCCGCCGGCGTTTCCACCGGAGTTGCCTGCATTGCCGAAGCCCCCGCCATTCCCGCCGCCGGAGCGCTGGGTACGGGTGACCTTGGCTGACGCATAGCGCAGGGATGGACCGATCTCGTCCACCTCGAGCTCCATGACGGTGCGCTTCTCGCCCTCTTTGGTGTCGTACGAACGTGACTTCAGTCGGCCCTGGGCAACTACACGGGTTCCCTTGGTCAGGGTCTCGGCGACGTTCTCCGCCGCCTCTCGCCAGACCGACGCACGCAGGAACAGCGTCTCGCCGTCCTTCCAGTCGTTTGTCTGGCGATCGAAGGTGCGGGGAGTGGACGCGATGGTGAAGTTGGCAACCGCCGATCCCGACGGCGTGAACCGCAGCTCGGGGTCGTTGGTGAGGTTGCCGATCACCGTGATGACTGTCTCGCCTGCCATGGTGCCTCCTTGGGTCACTTCCCGCCGGAGCGGGATGGGTGGATGGGTCTGCCGAACCTACTCGGCGGAGACCTTCTGCTCCTCGGGACGGATGATCTTGGTACGCATGATCGTCTCGTTGAGGCTCAGCTGGCGGTCGAGCTCGGAAGCCACGGCCGGGGTGGCGGTGAAGTTGACCACGGCGTAGATGCCTTCGGTCTTCTTCTGGATCTCGTAGGCGAGGCGCCTGCGTCCCCAGATGTCGACCTTGTCCACGGTGCCGCCGCCATTGCGCACGACATTCAGGAACTTCTCGAGTGTTGGGTCGATGGAGCGTTCCTCGACGTCGGGGTCGATGATGACCATCAATTCATATGCACGCATGTGTGAACCCACCTCCTCTGGGCTAAACGGTCGCGGTCCTTCCGCAACAGGAGGTTCTTTAGCGTTGGTCCGGCCAGCGTCCGCGGTATGTACCGCCGACCGTTGTGGCACGGACGTATCAATGTTACCGGACGATCCAGTGCCGCCCTACCCGCTGTGGACAGACCCTAGCGACCGCCGCGGAAGAACGCGCTGGTCGCTGCAGCGAGGAAGGCGGGATCGTCCACGCCGCAGAGCTCGCGCGCCGAGTGCATCGACAGCAGAGGGACTCCGACGTCGACCGTGCGGATGCCCAGCCGCGTCGCGGTCAAGGGTCCGATGGTGGATCCACAGGGCATGACGTTGTTGGAGACGAACTCCTGGTAGGGCACTCCGCTGTCGCGGCACAGGACCGCCCAGTAGGCGGCTCCGGGCGCGTCCGTGGTGTAGCGCTGGTTGGCGTTGATCTTCAGGAGCGGTCCCCGGTTGAGGACGGGCAGGTTCGCCGGATCGTGCCGCTCCGCGTAGTTCGGGTGCACCGCGTGGCCGGCGTCGGCCGAGACACAGAACGACGACGCGAGAGCACGTAGGCGCTCCTCGGTCCCGGCGCCCAGGCCGAGGGAGATGCGCAGCAGCATGTCCTCGAGGAAGGGGCCGCTGGCTCCCGAACGCGACCCGCTGCCCACCTCCTCGTGGTCGAAACCCGCGAGGACTGCGATGGGACCGCCCGACGGAACCCCGGCGGCAGCATCGATGATCGCCGTGAGGCCTGCGTGCACGGAGGAGAGGTTGTCCAGCCGGCCCGAGGCGAAGAACTCCTGCTGGGCGCCGAAGATCCGGGGCTCCTGCGTGTCCGCGACGACGACGTCGAACCCGCCGACGTCGGAGGGATCCACCCCCGCGCTTTCCGCCAGGAGCCCGAGGAGGTCGGCGTCCGCAGGATCACCCAGGCCCCAGACAGGGTTCATGTGCCGTTGCTTGTCGAGGGCAAGACTGTCGTTGACCGCGCGGTCGAGGTGGATGGCGAGCTGCGGGAATCGCAGCAGCGGCCCGGTACGGACGAGGTGCTCGGTACCGTCGTGCAGGGTGAGCCGGCCGGCGAGCGCGAGTTCCCGGTCGAGCCACGAGTTCAGGAGCGGGCCGCCGTAGACCTCGACCCCCGCCTGCAGCCAGCCGTACCTGCCGGTGGTGGGTCGGGGCTTGAGTTTGAAGGACGGCGAGTCCGTGTGGGCCCCCAGGATGTGGAAGCCGGTGGTGGGACCGGCGTCCGCGGGGACGGTCCAGGCGATGAATGCGCCGTCGCGGACGACGTAGAAACTACCGGAACCGCCGGGCCACTCCGCCCGCTCGTCGAGGCGACGGAATCCCGCGATCTCCAGCCGGCGGCCCGCCTCGGCCGAGGCGTGGAAACTCGACGGCGACGCCTGGACGTAGGCGCCGAGATCTGTGACGTGGGCTGTGCGTGAGCTCATCCGTCGATTCAACCAGATACTGCCCTGACATGGACGACGGTCGGCAGCGTGACCGATCCGAGCATCAGGGACCCGGGACCACGATCCCGTTCTCGTAGGCGTACACCACGGCCTGCACCCGGTCACGCAGATCGAGCTTCGTGAGGATCCGGCGCACATGCGTCTTGATCGTCGCTTCCGACAGGAAGAAATGGGCGGCGAGCTCCGCGTTCGAGAGGCCTTCCGCGATGGCCTCCAGCACTTCGCGCTCCCGCGGGGTCAATTCCTCGAGGCGACGGTCGGGGACCATGGCGGTGGTGTGGGCCGGCGGCAGCGACCTCACGTAGGTCTCCAGCAGCCGCTGGGTGACCCTGGGAGCGACGACGGCGTCACCGCTTGCGACGACGCGCACCGCGTGGACGAGATCCTCCGGCGCAACGTCCTTGAGCAGGAACGCCGAGGCCCCCGCCTGCAGCCCGGCGAACGCGTACTCGTCGAGGTCGAACGTGGTCAGGATGATGATGCG
Source organism: Vibrio cholerae (assembly GCA_009728235.1). Lineage (GTDB taxonomy): Bacteria > Actinomycetota > Actinomycetes > Actinomycetales > Micrococcaceae > Arthrobacter_D. Next base: position 36,833 of record WNZI01000003.1, read on the forward strand.
CGAGCACGAACCGGATTCGGTGATCTGACGAGTGGCCTCGATACCGTCCCCCTGCGGCATCCGGACGTCCATGAGCACTACGTCGGGCGAGAGCTCAGCAGCGAGACGTACCGCTTCGGAGCCCGTCGATGCCTCACCCGCGATCTCGAAGTCCGGCTCCCCCTCGAGGATGAGCCGGAACCCCATCCTCAGCAGAGGCTGATCGTCAGCGAGCAGAATCCTGATGGGCGTAACCGCCACGGTGTGCTGCGTGGTCATCTTTCTCTTTCCCCCGGTGATTCTCCGTTCCCCCCTCGGGGCCCGGGACTGTCAGTCTGGCATCCACGATCCAGCCGCCCGCAGGTCGGTTGCCGCACTCGACAGAACCCGCGTAGATGGCGGCACGCTCGCGCATCCCGGCGATTCCCTGGCCGGATCCGAGCGAGACGGCGGGGCCCATGGCACCGCGGCCGTCGTCGGCGACGCGCAGGAAGACGTCATTCCCTGCCCTGGTGATCGCGATGTCCACCAGCGTAACGCCCTTGCCGTACCGCAGGACATTGGTGAGGGACTCCTGGAGGATCCGGTAGACCGTCAGTTGGAAGGCCGGGTCGTCCGGCAACCGCGGCCCGCTCGTGGTCACCCGCAGCGGCAGACCCGCAGCACGGAAGCCTTCCAGGAGTTGCGCCAGGGAGCTGGAGGCGGGCAGCGGCTCCAGTGATCCGGTGGTCGCCTCCGCGCGGAGCACCCCGAGGACGCGCCTCATGTCGGCGATCGCCGTCCGTCCGGTGCCCGACAGTTCTCCGAGCACGGCGACGGCCCGGTCGGGATCCCGCTTCATGACGACGGCTGCCCCGTCGGACAGGGCAACCATCACCGTGAGGGAATGCGCGACGACGTCGTGCATCTCGCGGGCGATCCGGTTCCGCTCACCGGCGGAGGCGAGGTCTGCATTGCGTGCTGCCCATTCGCGCAGTTCGTTCTCGTGCTCGCGATCGCGGCGGACGGTGATGCCGACTCCTACGGCGATCGCCAGGAACATCACGATGAACCCGCTGAGCAGCCAGACGATACCGGGAGCGCCGAGGAAGACCCCGGGCGGTATGAGGAACAGGGCGCCGACGGAGAGGACCACGACCGCTACGGCCGCGATGAGCGTCTTCCTCAGGGGGTAGACCGAGGACACGGTGTAGAGGGCGAACATCGTGGCGATCCCGATGCTCCCCGCACCGTTGGTGAGGAGGCTGACCGGCGGGTCGAGGAGTGCGACGAAGGCGAGGACGAGCATCGGCCGGTCACGGCGGAAGGCGAGTGCCCCGGCGGCCAGGACGACTCCGGGAAGGCCCAGCCAGGTGCCCTGGTCGATGATCATGAGGATCGCGTTGGGGACGCTGAAGAACAGGAACGCAAGGACCACGACGGCGTCCATGGCCCGCGGTCGCCTGCGGAAGAACCGCCGGATCGGGCCGAGCCGACGAGCGTTGAGCTCGGTGAAGGAGACCGCGGCCGTTCGTTCCGCGGTCTCCTTCACCAAGGATCTGTCACTCATGGATCGGGTTCATGAGGTGGAGCTGCCTAGACATCACGCTTCTTGGCAACCAGCAGCGCGATGACGAGGAGCACAAGGGCCCAGGCGCCCATGACCAGCCCGCCCTCCCACTGGGTCAGTGCGTCCTCCGCCGTGGTGACCGCCACCATCTGGGTCCCTGCGTCGGCCGGCAGGAACCGTGCGGCGTCCGGGATCCAGTCGGCCAGACCCGAGATGAGTTGCACGATGATCGGGAGCACGAAGAAGATACCGACGGCCGTGACCACTCCGCCTGCGGTGTTCCTGAGCAGGATGCCGATGGACATCGAGATCACTGCCACGAGTGCCAGGAAGGTTCCCGTGTTGATGACGCTCGCCATGACTCCGTCCTCGGACAGGGCGAAGTCGAGGTTCTGCGGCTGCAGGATGGGCTGTGCCACGAGGTAGGACAGGACGGCACTGACGAACCCGACGACGAAGGCGACGACGGCGACGATGACGGCCTTCGCGAGAAGGGCCGGGATGCGCTTCGGCACGGCGACCATGGTGGAACGGATCATCCCGTCGTCCACTCGGACGCGATCAGGACGACCGCGAGGGAGGCGATGAGCAGCTGGCCGAACGCGAGCCCGGCCGAGGGGACGGTCAACGACTGGGCGGCCGGGCTGTCCGGGCCCTCGGACGGCGGCTGGAACTCCGCCGGGATGTCGGCGTTGCTGAGGCTCTGGGCCGTGGTGGCCATCGCCCAGGCGAACAGTGCCGCGAGGCCCACCATGACGACGACGGTCGAGACGATCAGGATGACCGTCGAGGGCACGGTGGTGACCTTGATCCATTCGGACTTCAGGACGCGACCGAAGTTGACGCCCGGTCGCGATTCCTGCTGCGACCGCTGTGGGGCGGGGGCGGGTGATGTCGACGTTGCCATGGTCAGCGTCCTTCCACGGAAGCCAGGGCCTGCGAGGCGTCGGGCAGATTGTGCGAGTGGTACTCGACTTCGGTCTGGGTGAGTTGCATGTAGGCGTCCTCGAGGGACACCTGCAGCGGGGTGAGCTCGTAGACGAGCACGCGTTCGCGCAGCGCGACCTCGGCGATGCGTCGGGCATCGACGCCCGTGATCTCGATCAGTTCGGGTTCGATCACCTGCGAGGTCACGCCCTCCCCCGCGAGGCTGCCGAGGAGGTCCTGCGGCCGGTCGGCACGCACGCGGACCCGGGCCTTGCCCTGACCGTCGATGATCGACTGGATGGGGGCGTCGGCGATGATGCGTCCGCGCCCGATGACGATCAGGTGATCGGCCGTCAGTGCCATCTCCGACATGAGGTGCGAGGACAGGAAGACCGTCCGGCCCTCCGAGGCCAGGCCCCTGGCGAGGTGGCGGACCCACTGCACGCCCTCCGGGTCGAGGCCGTTGACGGGCTCGTCGAGGATCACCGTGGAGGGGTCGCCGAGGAGGGCGGCCGCGATGCCCAGGCGCTGGCCCATGCCGAGGGAGAAGCCGCCCACGCGCTTCTTGGCCACGGGCCCGAGGCCGGTGAGTTCGATGACCTCCTTGACCCGGCTGTTCGGGATGCCGTGGGTCGCCGCCATGGCGCGGAGGTGGTTGTAGGCGGAGCGCTTGGTGTGGACGGCCTTCGCATCCAGAAGAGCACCGACTTCTCGCAGGGGCGCCTTGTGCTGCGCGTACGGACGGCCGTTGACGGTGACGCGGCCGCTGCTGGGGTTGTCGAGTCCGACGATCATGCGCATCGTGGTCGACTTGCCGGCGCCGTTCGGACCGAGGAACCCCGTCACCCGGCCGGGCTGGACCGTGAATGACACGGCGTCCACGGCCGTTTTCGCACCGTATCGCTTCGAGAGGGCTTGTGCCTCGATCATGGCTGCGTCCTTTGCCTGTCGTTCCGGACTCCGCAGGCGCGGAGTCACTACCAACAGTAGGCCCGGCACCGGTGCGGGTCACCGGTCCCAGGGATGATCACTCCAGGAGCAGCCGTACGTCTTTCGGACGACGCCCTCGGTCAACGGCTGCTGATCGAGGCGAACTTCCGGATGCACAGGGGCACGAAGACGACCAGCATCAGCGCGGTTCCGATCACGACCGTGATCACCGCGTTCTGCATGGGCCAGGCATCGGGTACCGGCACGGTGCCCGTGTTCCCGAACAGCTCGCGAACCGCCTGCACGAGTGCGGAGACCGGGTTCCAGTTGGCGAAGGCCTCCAGGGGCCCCGGAAGGGTGGAGGACAGCACGAACGCGTTGGAGATGAAGGTCAGCGGGAACAGGATCATGAAGGACGCGTTGTTGATCACCTCGGGTGACTTCACCGACATGCCGAGCAGCGCCATGACCCAGCTGAACGCGTAGGAGAAGAGCAGCAGGAGTCCGATCCCGGCAGCCGCCTCGGAGAGTGAGGTGTTGATGCGCCAGCCGACCAGCAGTCCTGTCAGCATCATGATGACCACCGACAGGGTGTTGAGTACGAGGTCGCTGTTCGTCCGGCCGATGAGCACCGCGGAGGAGCTCATCGGGAGCGTGCGGAAGCGGTCGATGATGCCGTCCTTGAGGTCCTGGGCCATGGCGGACCCGGAGAACGTGGACCCGAAGATCACGGTCTGGGCGAAGATGCCTGCCATCAGGTACTGCGTGTAGTCGCTGCCCTCCACCTGGATGGAGCCGCCGTAGATCTGGCTGAACAGCAGCACGAACATGATGGGCTGGAGGATCGCGAAGACCAGCATGTCCGGCGAGCGCTTGAGCTTGATGAGGTTTCGCTTCGTGACGGTCCAGCCGTCCGAGAACCACATCGCGAGGTCCGACGGCGGGTCGGTACCGGCGCCCGTCGTCCTGGTCTGCGGGTTCTCGGGCTGCCGGCTCTCCCGTGCCTCGACGCTCATGCTGCCGTTTCCTTCTCGGTCGATGAGTCCGAGGTCTCGGTGGTGTCCTCGGCCCTGCGCCCGGTCAGCGTCAGGAAGACGTCGTCAAGGCTGGGGCGCCGCATGCCGGCGTCGTGCAGGCTGATGCCGCTCTCGCCGAGGTCGGAGAGGATGTACTGGAGCGCCCGCGGCCCGTCACTCACGGCCACCTCGATGCTCCGACCGTCGTCGGCGACGGTCGGCTCGCCCTCGCCGTGCCGTCCCAGGATCTCGCGGGCGGTCGCGGCGTCGGAGGAGTGGACGAGCGAGACCACCGCGCGGTGCCCGCCGATCTGCGCCTTCAACTGGTCGGCCGTGCCCTCGGCGATGGCCTTTCCGCCGTCGATCACCGCGATGTCGTCGGAGAGCTGATCGGCTTCCTCGAGGTACTGCGTGGTGAGCAGCAGGGTGGTGCCGTCGCGCACGAGGTCCTTGATGATGCCCCACAGCGCCAGCCGGCTCCTCGGATCGAGGCCGGTGGTGGGCTCGTCCAAAAACAGGATCTTCGGGTTGATGACCAGCGCGCCGGCGAGATCGATCCGGCGTCGCATACCACCGGAGAACCCCTTGACCGGCCGGTTACCCGCCTCCGTCAGCTCGAACTGCTCGATCAGCTCCTGCGCCCTGCGCTTCGACTCGCGAGCACCCAGGTGGTAGAGCCGCCCCACCATGTCGAGATTCTCGAACCCGGTGAGGTTCTCGTCGACCGCCGAGTACTGGCCGGAGACGCCGATGATCCGGCGAGCGGCCTTCGGGTCCCGCAGGACGTCGATGCCGTCGATGTGCGCGGTGCCCGCCGTCGGCTGGATGAGGGTGGTCAGGATCTTGACCACGGTGGTCTTGCCTGCACCATTGGGGCCCAGCAGGGCCTTGACCGTTCCCTGCGGAACGGAGAGATTCATGCCGTCGAGCGCGTGGACCGGTCCGCTCTTCGACGAATAGGTCTTCTTCAGACCCTCTGCCTCGATGATCGCCATGCAGAAAGGGTAGAACCGGGCGGCTCCTGTTCCTAGGGGCGCTGGTCAGGAGCTGTCCGCAATGTCTCTGCATCGGGGGAATCGGCCGGAACGGCCGGGTCGGTAGCCCGCTCGCGCGCAGCCGGCGCCACCAAAAAGGACGCGAGGACCGCGACCCCGACGGCGAGCAGCGCGTTCCGGATGCCGACCGCGTCGCCCAGGAAGCCGATCAGTGGTGGTCCGGCGAGGAACGCCGTGTAGCCGATCGTCGAGACCACGGACACGCGGGCGGCTGCCCGCTCGGGCTCATCAGCGGCTGCCGACATGCCCATCGGGAAGCCGAGGGCGGCGCCGGCGCCCCACAGGATCGCGCCGACGGCGGCCAGCGCAACGGTGGGGGCCGCGACGAAGAGGACGAGACCCGCGAGGGAGGCTCCGAGGCTGGCCTGCAGGACCCGAACGCGGCCGAAACGATCGATCAACGGACCGCCCACGAAGCGCAGTGCTGTCATGGACGCCACGAAGACCGCGAACATGATGGCGCCGGTGCTCTCGCTGGTGCCGAGACCGTCGACGCTGGCCTTCGCGACCCAGTCGTTGGCCGCGCCCTCGGTCAGGGCGGCTCCGAGCACCACGAGCCCGATCAGGAGCGTACGGGGCTCGCCCCACGCCCCCAGCCCGCGCGAACGGGCAGGGACGTGCGCGCCGTCGTGCGCCTCCGGCGCGCCGCACGCAGGAAGTAGCGGGGCATCCACAGGGACACGGCGAGGCTCAGGACCGCGACGGCGACGAGATGCGCGGACAGGGAGACCTGGAGCGCTGACAGCCCTGCGCCCACGAGCGCCCCCACGAAGGCTCCTCCACTGAATGCAGCGTGGAAACGCGGCATGATCGTCCGACCGACGAGGCGCTCCACGGCGGCACCCTCGATGTTCTGACCCACGTCCCACAGGGCGATCCCGCACCCGAACAGGAACAGCCCGACGGCGACCACCGGAACCGAGACGCTCACGAGGCCCAGCGCCACGGCGCTCGCGGCGATGGCGGCGGCAGCGCCACCGATCCGGACGGTGTTGGCCGTGCCGAACCGCGCGGCGACGAGGCCCGCGAGGGGAAGGGACAGCACGGACCCGATCGCGCCCACGAGCAGGAGTGCGCCCATCTGCCCTGAGCCGAGGCCGAGGGTACTGGAGGCTGCGGGGATCCGGGCCGCCCAGCTCGCGAAGACGAGGCCGTTCAGACCGAAGATGGCGTAGGTGGCGAACATGGCGGATCGAACGGAGGCATTCACCGTGCAACCCTAGGCGGGCGCGCCGCAAGTACCTAACAGAAGCACGGGGCGCCGGAACGGGTGTCGGGTCCACCAATCACAGGGTTATCCACCGAATGTGGAAAACCCTGTGGAAAGGATGTGGACGGGAGCCAGGCGGGCAGGGGGGACAGCGCGCCTACCGGGCCCGGACGACCCGGCTCTCGTCCCAGACCGGTTCCTTCGTCTCGTACACCGTGCCGTCGGATCCGAACACCAGGAACCGGTCGAAGCTCCGGGCGAACCAGCGGTCGTGCGTGACGGCCATGACGGTTCCCTCGAACCCGTCGATGGCGCGTTCGAGTGCCTCTGCGGAGTGCAGGTCGAGGTTGTCGGTGGGCTCGTCGAGCAACAGCAGGGTCGCCCCCGAGAGCTCCAGCAACAGGATCTGCAGACGAGCCTGCTGCCCGCCGGAGAGCGCGTCGTAGGGTTGCTCCGCCTGCGGTGCCAATCCGTAGCGGTCGAGCACGGCGGAGGCCGCTTCCCGGCCCAGCCCGGATCGGTGCTCATCGCCGCGGTGCAGGATGTCGACCAGGGTCCGCCCGAGAAGATCGGGCCGCGAGTGTGTCTGGGCGAAGAATCCGGGCCGGATGCGCGCACCCAGCTTGACCGATCCCTCGTGCGGGACCGACGCGATGTCGACGTCGGAGACCGGCAGGTGCTCCTTGTCCGGATCCGAACCGCCTCCGGCGAGCAGCCGCAGGAAGTGGGACTTCCCGGAGCCGTTGGATCCCAGGACGCCCACCCGGTCACCGAACCAGACCTCCGTGCTGAAGGGCTTCATGAGACCCGTGAGTTCGAGCTTCCGGGCGACGACGGCGCGCTTCGCCGTCCGTCCGCCCTGCAGCCGCATGGAGACGTTCTGTTCGAGCGGGATCGCCTCGGGCGGCCCCACCTCCAGGAACTTCGCGAGCCTGGTCTGCGCCGCGTGGTACCGGTTGGCCATGTCCGAGCGGAACGCCGCCTTGTTCTTGTACATGTTGACGAGCTCCTTGAGCTTGACGTGCTCCTCGTCCCAGCGCTTACGGAGCTCCTCGAACCGCGCATTGCGATCCTCCCGGGCCTTGAGATAGGTCTCGAACCCGCCGCCGTGGGTCCAGGACGACGCCCCGAGCACCCCGGGCTCGAGCGTGACGATGCGCGTCGCGGCATTGGCCAGCAACTCGCGGTCGTGGCTGACGAACAGCACGGACTTCTTCGAGCCCCGCAGCTTCGCTTCGAGCCAGCGCTTACCGGGCACGTCGAGGTAGTTGTCGGGTTCGTCGAGCAGCAGGAGGTCGTCGGGGCCCGAGAAGAGTGCCTCCAGCACGAGCCGCTTCTGCTCGCCACCCGAGAGCGACGACGCCGCCCGGTTCTGCGCGCGGTCGAAGGAGATGCCGAGTGCGGCCATGGTCACCTCGTCCCAGGTGGTCTCCAGCTCGTAGCCGCCGGCATCGCCCCAGTCGGCGATGGCCTGCGCGTACGCCATCTGCGTGGGTTCGTCGTCGGCCTCCATCATGGCGAGCTCGGCGTCGTCGATGCGCCTGGCCGCTGCAGCGAGCACAGGCGGAGCGGCCGAGACCAGGAGATCCCGCACCGTGGTGTCGTCGCGCACCTGGCCCACGAACTGCCGCATGATCCCCATCGTGCCCGACCGTCCCACGGATCCTTCGTCAGGAGACAAGTCCCCGGAGATGATGCGCAGGAGGGTGGTCTTGCCGGTCCCGTTCGGTCCGATGAGGGCGGTCTTGTGACCGTCGCCGACCTTGAAGGCCACGCCGTTGAGCAGCTGCCTGCCGTCGGAGAGGAAGTAGTCGATGCCTGATACGTCGAGATGTGCCACCTCTCCAGTCTTCCACCCGGAGCGGGCCCCGGGCGCCGCGCGGGCGGCAGCACCGCGTCAGCCCTGGGAGTCGCGCGGCATCATCCGGTATCCCACGCCGCGCACGGTGCGGATGAACCGGGGGTTGCTCGTGTCCTCACCGAGCTTCTTCCGGAGATTCCGGATGTGCACCTCCACCAGATGATGGTCCTGGCTCCAGCCGTCGCCCCACACGCGATTGAGCAGGGCCTCGCGTGTCCATACCCGCTGGGAGCCGCTGAGCAGGGTTTCCAACAGGTCGAACTCGATGCGGGTCAGGGCGAGCTCCTGACCCTGCAGGGTTGCCACACGTCCCGCGACATCCACGACGAGATCGTCATGGCGTAGCAGGTCATCGCGTTCCTGATCCTCGGCGACGGCTGTCGGAGAACCGGTACGGGGGCGGCGGAACATCGCGGAGACGCGCGCAGAGAGCTCGCGGGGACTGAACGGTTTCCCGATGAAGTCGTCCGCTCCGATCTCGAGTCCGACGAGCCGGTCGATCTCCTCCTGGCGGGCGGTCACCATCACGATGTAGGCGTCGCTGGTGGTGCGGCACTGCCTGCACACCTCGACGCCGTCGAGGTCGGGCAGGTTGAGGTCGAGCGTGATCAGATCGGGGTCGTGCTCCTTCAGCGCCGCCAGGCCCTCGGACCCCGAAGCCGCCTCGACGATCGTGAAGCCGCTCATGCGAAGGGTGGTCGAGAGCAGCTCCCGGATGTCCGGGTCGTCCTCGACGATCAACGCGACGCGCCGGGAGGAGGGAACGGACATGGAACAACACTTTCACAGATCATCGGTCCGTGGCGCGCTCGACGGAGCCCCCGATGGCATTTCCCTTCGCTGGACCGACAGGGCAGGGTGGGCCGGCCCCGTAGAATTCCCGGATGCGACCGACCATCCTCCGTACCGCCCAGGTGGACGGCTTCACCGTCCGGATCCGCACGACGCCGGGCCCGACCGTCCCCGTCGGGTCCGAGCGGCCGCCGTACGTGCTGGTGCACGGGCTGGGCATGACCCACCGCTACCTCGACCGCCTCCGCGCCGAGCTGGCGTCGGACGCCGTCGTCCATTCCATCGACCTTCCCGGGTACGGATCGGATCCCCGCCCGGCCCGGCAGCTCGGCGTCGAGGATCACGCAGCGCTGATCGTGGGAGCATTGGCGGGCCTGGGGGTGACGCGGTGCATCCTCGTCGGGCATTCGATGGGTGTCCAGTTCGTCACGGAGGTCGCCCTGCAGGCACCGGCCCTCGCGGCACGCCTCGTCCTGATCGGACCCGTGGTGGATCGGATGCGCCGCACGGTCCTCCAGCAGGCGCTCTCCCTCGGGCACGACACCCTGCGGGAGAGTCCTTCCGCCAACCTCCTGGTCGCCGGTGACTACCTGAGGACCGGTGTTCGGTGGTACCTGCGGCAGCTGTCCCCCATGATGCGATATCCGCTCGAACTCGGTGTCCAGCGGGTGGAGTGCCCGGTCCTCGTGATCCGGGGCGGCCGGGACCCGGTGGCCCCTCGGCGGTGGGGTCTCGAGCTCGCCGAACGCGCCCGGGACGGGATACTCGTCGAGATCCCGGGGCAACCGCACGTCGTCCAGCACTCGGCTCCGGATCGTGTCGCTGCCGAGATCACCGCCTTCAGCAGGCGTCCGCTACCCGGGGATGGAGCGTTCTTGTCCCAAGCTTCGGACGGGTCGAGGGGAAAACTTGAATATTGAAGCGCATAGTAGACGTAGTGCAGTTGGTTGAGTACCTGGTTTTTACGGTCAACTGCAGAGACACGACGCCCGGCCGGCGCTGTTCGGCAGTACCGGCCGGGCGTTCCAGGACTTCGGAGGATTGCATGCCTGATTTGCAAGAGTGGTCAACCAGCCGCCTGCTCACCACTGCCGCTCGTCTCGTCGACCACGCGTGGAACGAGAGACTGCTCGACATCGGGATCACCCATGCCGGTTACACCACCCTCGGGGTCCTCTCCCGGCAGGGCACCATGACGGGCGCCAAGCTTGCCCTGGCCGTGCACGTCCAGGCGCAGACCATCGGCAAGACCATCGAGAAGCTCGAGCGCCAGGGTTTCATCTCCCGGATCCGCGACAGCGTCGATCGCCGGAGCCAGCGCATCACCATCACCGCCTCGGGCGTCGACGCCCTCGCCAAGGCGGAGGACATCGAGCGCACCCTCATGGTCGGGGAAGGGCTCGAGTCGTTCGAGTTGCGGAGCCTGCTGCGCGGCATCGTCGGCGAACTCGCTCCCCAGCGGCAGAAGCCGGCAGCCGCTGCCGTCTGACGCCTACGGCTCCACAGATTTCTCAGGAGAACCGGGAACGGCCGCCCCACGGGGCGGCCGTTCTTCGTCGTCCTGGCCCTGATCGGGAACCAGCCGGAAGGGCCGGGCATGCGTCCGGCCCTCGTCCCCGTCAGAGGTAGGGCTCCACGTTCTGCTCGTAGGAGCGCTGGATCGCGGTGCTGGCGGTGGCGAAGGCCTTGGCGGGATCACCCTCCTGGAGGATGATGCTCTCGAGCGCCGTCGTCAGTTCCTTGTCCCCGCCCGGCACGAACACGCGGCCCCAGTCCTGCACGCGGGTGGTCTCGAGCTGGTCGACGGCGGTGCGGAACTGCGGCGAGGTCTTGTAGACCTCCTGCATGGTCTCGCTCTCGCGGGCAGAGGTACGCACCGGCATGTACCCCGTGTTCGAGGAGAAGTAGGCGGTGCTCTCGGTGCTCGTGAGGAACTTGAGGAACATCCCTGCCGCGAGCTGCTGCTCCGGCGAGCGGTCCGAGTTGATGGCGATACCGGTGCCGCCCGTGGGGCAGGCCGGGCCGGCAGGGCCCTCGGGCAGGAATCCCGTGCCCACCTCGAACTTCGCAGCCTCGAGGATGCCGGTGAGCGAACCCGTGGATCCGATGGTGCAGCCCGTGAGACCGGCACCGAAGTCCGCCACGTTGTCGCTCGCGGCGATGGTCGCGATCTTGTCGTCGAAGATCATGGATTGCACGAACTTCGCAGCGTCGATCGCCTCGGGGGTGTCGAGGGTCATGGTCCACTCGTCGGAGTAGCTGCCGCCGCGGCCCCACAGGAAGTTGTAGAACCACCATGCGGCCCAGGACGTGCCCTTGCCGAGTCCGAGCGGTGTCACGGAGCCCGACGCGAGCTTCGGCGCCCACTCGGTGAACTCGTCCCAGGTCTTCGGGGAGCGGTCCGGCAGGCCGGCAGCCGCCCAGACGTCCTTGTTGTAGTAGAACAGGGGCGTGGACCGCGCGTAGGGCACGGCCCAGTGCGAGTCCTTGAACAGGTAGTCGCCGTACAGCGTCTCGTTGAAGTCCGCCGTGTCGAACTCCAGGTGATCAGCGAGCTGGTCCATGGGCAGGATCTGCCCGTTGATCATGTAGCGGAACCACCACACGTCACTCGCGACCACGACGTCGGGGCCGTTGTCGGTGCCCGTCGCGGCCTGGAACTTCTGCGCCACCTCGTCGTAGTCGGCACCCGCGGTGACGAGGTTGACGGTGATGCCGCTCTCCTCCGTGAAGCGCTTGATGAGTTCCTCCTCGACGGGCTTGGACGCACCGGGGTGGTTGCTCCACCAGGTGATCTCCTTCGCCGGGGTGACGGACGCCCAGTCCGTGGCTGCATCGGTCGCGGCACCGCCCGAGACGTCGGAGCTGACGGCAGGTCCGCCACACGCGGCGAGTGCGGCCGCCCCGCCGAACATGGCGGTGAGTTGGAGCATTTGACGGCGGTTGAGGTCGATCTGCGGACGCGGGGACATGAGGACTCCTGGGGTTGGGGTTGGGTGGAGGAGGAGGAAAAGTCGGGGTCAGCCGGTGACGGCGCCGGCGGTCAGGCCGGAGACGATGCGCTTCTGGAGCGCGAAGAACGCGATGAGCACGGGGGCGGTCACGAGCACGGTGGCGGCCATGAGCACACCCCAGTCGGCGATGCCGTCGTTGTTCTGGAGGAGGGTGAGGCCCACGGGCAGGGTCATCATCTCGGCCCGGTCGACCACGAGCAGCGGCCACAGGTACTCGTTCCACTCGGCCACGATGGACACCAGGGCGACGGCGGCGATGGTCGGTGCCGAGATCGGCACGATGAACCGCCACAGGCGCGTCCAGTGCCCGGCGCCGTCCAGTGCTGCCGCTTCCAGAATGGAGGCGGGCAGGGTCAGGAAGTGCTGACGGAACAGGAAGGTCCCGAAGGCGCTGGCGAGCCCGGGGACGATGATGCCCTGGTACGTGTTGATCCAGCCGAGCTCCGCCACGAGCGTGTAGTTGGGGATGATGACGATCTGCTGGGGCACGAGCAGCGCGAAGATCACGACGCCGAAGATCACCTTCTTGAACGGGAACTCGAGGAACACCAGGGCGTATGCTGTCGTCAGTCCGAGCATCATCTTGAGACCGGCTCCGATCACCGTGGTGATGGCGCTGTTGAGGAAGAAGTTGCCGAACGGGACCGTATTGATGGCCGTCTCGTAGTTCGAGGCATCCACGGTGCCGGGGAGCCACTGGATGGGCGAGGTGTAGATCTCGTCACGCTCCTTGAAACCTGCCAGGACCATCCAGACCAGCGGGAGCACCATGACGGCGACGGCGAGCAGCAGGGTCAGGTACGTGCCCCAGTTCGGAGACGTCCGGCGACGGGCTACCGTCGCCTGAAGGGTGGCAGTGGCCATCAGTAGTGCACCTTCCGGTCGACGTACTTCAGTTGGGCTACGGTCACGAGCAGCAGGACCACGAACAGGATGGTGGCGACGGCGGAGGAGTACCCCGCCCGGCCGCTCTGGAAGCCCTCCTGGTAGATCTGGTACATCATCGTCGTGGTCCCGCCCAGCGGGCCGCCCTTCGTCATGGCCTGGATGATGTCGAAGGACTGCAGGGATGTCAGCAGCGTCGTGATGGCGAGGAAGAACGTGGTGGGCCCGAGCAGTGGCAGCACGATCGCCCGGAACGATCGCACGGACGAGGCACCGTCGATCGAGGCGGCCTCCAGAAGGTCCCGCGGCACGGACTGCAACGCCGCCAGGTAGATGAGGGCCACGTACCCCACGTTCTTCCAGAGGTAGACGACGATCACCATGACGAGCGCCCAGCGCGGATCGTTGTACCAGTCGGGCGAGGCCAGCCCGACGAGGCGCAGCAGGGCTGCCGTGACGCCGAAGTTCGGGTCGAACACGAAGAGCCAGAGCAGTCCGACGGCGACGCCGGAGAGGACGTACGGTGCGACGACGATGGTTCGCGCTGCCCCCGTTCCCCGCAGCCTGCGGTTGAGGACGAGCGCGAGGAGCAGTCCGATCACCATCCCGCCGCCGACCGTCGCGAGCGTGAAGACGAGCGTGACGGTGACGATCCTCGGCGTCGTCGGATCGGTGAACCAGTCGACGTAGTTGTCGATGCCGACGGGCATGGCAACAGGAGAGCCGATGTTCCACTGCAGGGTGGAGTAGTAGAGGGACTGCATGAGTGGCTTGTAGGTGAAGATCACCAGCAGCGCCACGTTGGGTCCGGCGAAGAGCAGGAACAGCAGCCAGGCCTTCCACGGCGTGCGGCGTCGCCGGATACCGGCGGGCCTGACCGATCCACCGGGCGACAACGGCGCGTCATTGCCCGCCGGCCGCACCTTCCGCGTCTCGGGGACCACGGGGGTGTCCACCACTTGTTCCATCATTCGCCCTTCGCTGTGCCACGTGAAACCTCTGCAAGGCTAGGGGCGGCAGCCCTCCGGAAACCCCCGAATCAGCGCCCTGAACCGACTTGTGCGGCAAGGTTCACCGGCCATTAAGGCTGGAGCCCGACTGTTTGCCTGACGGTTGCCGGAATGAGCGGCGCACCAGGGTAGCTAGACAAACTAGCTACGAGCCGTAGGATGACGAGGTGACGAACGAGCGATTGATCGGGCAGTCCGTCGAACAGTTGCAGGATCTGATGCTGAGCAATGAGAGCGTCGACCAGTTCCTCGAGGATCTCGCGGGCCTGTCCTCACGGATCCTCGGCGGAGGGGTGGACGTGCAGTGCGGCGTCACGTACCGGCACCAGAACCTGGCGACGACGGTTGCCTGCAGCAGCGACGATGCACGCGTGCTCGACGAGATCCAGTACGGCTTCGGCGACGGCCCGTGCCTGCACGCGATCCGCACGGGTTCCACGGTGGTGGTCGACGACGTCCGGACCGACAGCCGGTGGCCCGACTACTTCCAGGCAGTGGCCGAACGCGAGTACTTCGCGATGATGGGCGTGCCACTCGTCCTCGGACCCGAGGGCGGGGCCGCGCTCAACTTCTATGCGGCGACGCCGAGTACCTTCACCAGCACCACGCAGACCATCGCTGAAGGTTTCGCCACCCAGGCAGCCAAAGCCCTGCAGATGGTCCTCCGGGTGTCCCGGCACGCCAACACCTCGTCGAACCTGAGATCCGCCATGGAGTCGCGGACCACGATCGACATCGCGGTCGGGATCATCATGGGGCAGAACCGATGCACGCAGGCCGAGGCCTACACGGTGCTCAAGCGCGCCTCGAACGCCCAGAACGTGAAGGTCCGCGACATCGCCCAGCGCATCGTCAGCGAGGTCTCCGGCGAGACCGCACGAACGCACTTCACCACCTGAGCGGCTCCGGGACGAGGTCGACCCGCATCGGGGACCGGGAACGCCCGTTCAGCACTCCACCACGTTCAGGGCGAGCCCGCCGCGCGCCGTCTCCTTGTACTTGTCCATCATGTCCGCGCCGGTGTCGCGCATCGTCTTGATGGCGACATCGAGGGAGACGTGGTGCTGGCCGTCGCCGCGAACCGCCATGCGGGCCGCGGTGATTGCTTTCATGGCACCGACGGCGTTCCGTTCGATGCAGGGGATCTGGACGAGGCCGCCCACAGGATCGCAGGTCAGTCCCAGGTTGTGCTCGATCCCGATCTCGGCCGCATTCTCGACCTGCTCCGGCGTACCGCCCAGGACCTCGGCGAGTGCACCCGCCGCCATCGCGCAGGCCGATCCGACCTCTCCCTGGCACCCGACCTCGGCGCCGGAGATGGACGCGTTCTTCTTGAACAACGCTCCGATGGCCGTCGCGGCGAGCAGGAACCGGACGACGCCGTCGTCGTCCGCGCCCGGCACGAAATCCACGTAGTACTTGAGCACGGCAGGAATGATCCCGGCGGCACCATTGGTCGGCGCGGTCACCACGCGTCCTCCCGCCGCGTTCTCCTCGTTCACCGCGAGAGCGAAGAGGGTCACCCACTCCATGGTGCCCAGTCGGTCGTTCGGATCGTCCGCCTTCTCGAGGAGCTGCCGCTGCCGTTCGGCCCGGCGGCGCACGCTCAGGCCTCCCGGGAGGATGCCACCCGTCGTCGTGCCCCTGCGGATGGTGTCCTGCATGACCGACCAGATCCCGAGCAGCCCGTCCCGCACATCCGCTTCCGTACGCCAGGACAGTTCATTGGCCAGGACGACGTCGGAGAAGGACCAGCCGGTGGTGCGGCAGATCTCCAGCAACTGATCGGCGGTGTCGAAGGGGTGCGAGACCGGGATCGGCTTCAGCGAGGCTGTCTCCGATCCGATCTGCTCCTCGTCGAGCACGAAGCCACCACCCACGGAGAAGTATTCCCTCGAGCGTATGAGTTCGTCCGCCTCCCCGTAGGCGGAGAAACGCATGCCGTTGGTGTGATAGTCGAGGCGCTGACCGCGGTGCAGGAGGACGTCGGTCTCCGGATCGAACCGGATAGGGTGTTCTGCCCCGAGATCGAGCGAACGGCATTCCCCGATATAGGCGACACGGGCATCAGCCGACGTCGGGTCGACGAGGTGTGGCTGTTCTCCTTCCAGCCCGAGCAGCACTGCCTTGACCGTTCCATGGCCATGGCCCGTGACACCAAGCGACCCGAAGAGATCCACGCGGACCCGCCGTACGTCCGCTGTCAGGTCCCCGGAGCGCAGCAACTCCGTGAAGAGGTAGGCAGCCGTCATGGGTCCGCCGGTGTGTGAACTGGAGGGCCCTATACCGATCTTGAACAAATCGAACGCGCTGATCGTCACGTGGCTGATCCGGTCGGCTGCTCGCGCCGGTAGAAGGGCGTGGGGATCACCGTGAACGGCTCCGGGCGGCCTCGGAGGTCCACCTGCACCTCGGTGCCGACGGCGGCATGGGCGGCGTCCACATAGGCGAGCGCGACGGGGTAGCCGAGGGTGGGGCTCGGCAGCCCCGAGGTCACCGTGCCGATGCGCGTGCCGTCGACCACGACGTCGTACCCGGCGCGGGCCGAACGGCGGCCCACGGCCCGCAGGCCCACCAGGCGGCGGGTCGGCTCGACGGCCTTGAGTGGTTCGAGCACCGAGCGTCCCACGAAGTCGTCGGCCTTCTTGGTGCTGACCACGGGGCCCAGTCCCGCTTCGAAGGGGGTGATCCCCGGTCCCAGCTCGTTGCCGTACAGCGGCATCCCCGCCTCCAGCCGCAGCGAGTCGCGAGCAGCGAGTCCACAGGGCAGCAGCCCGTGTGCACTGCCGGCCTGCAGGGCTTCCTGCCAGAGGCGTACGGCGAGGTTGTTGCCGACGTAAACCTCGAAACCGTCCTCACCGGTGTACCCCGTGCGGGCCAGCAGCACGGGGATCCCTGCAAGCTCGAGCTCCACGCAGGCGTAGTACTTGAGGTCGCGGATCGTCGCGGCGGCCTCCGGTAGCGCCAGCTCGAGGAGTACCGCCTCCGCCGTCGGACCCTGGATCGCGATGAGCGACGTCGTCTCGGACTGGTCCTCCACCGCGACGTCGAACGCCGCTGCGCGCATGCGTAGTTCCTCGGCGACCACGGGCGCGTTGGATGCGTTCGGCACGACGAGGAACGAGTCCTCTGCGAGCCGGTAGGTGATGAGGTCGTCGATCACCCCGCCCTCGGCATTGCAGATCAGCGAGTACTTCGCCTTCCCCACGGGGAGTACCGCGAGATTGCTGACGAGCGCGTAGTTGAGGAACGCGCCCGCCTGCGGGCCACTCACCAGCACCTCTCCCATGTGGGACAGGTCGAAGAGCCCCGCGGCCCTGCGGACCGTGTGGTGTTCCTCCAGCTCGCTGCGGTACTTCAGGGGCATCTGCCACCCGCCGAAGTCGGTGAAGGACGCCCCGTGGGCCTCGTGCTGGGTGTAGAGGGCCGTGTGTTTGACCTGCTCGCTCATGGGCGGCGTCCTAGTCTTCGAAGGCTTCGATGGGCGGGCAGGAGCAGATCAGGTTGCGGTCACCGTGGGCGCCGTCGATCCTGCGCACGGGCGGGAAGTACTTGTCGTGGCGCAGGGACCGCAGCGGATAGGCGGCGAGCTCCCGCGGGTAGGCCTGTTCCCAGTCGTCGGCGATCAGGACCTGCGCGGTGTGGGGCGCCTGGCGCAGGGGGCTCTCCTCGAGGGTGAAGTCGCCTGCCGCCACGCGGTCGATCTCACCCTTGATGGCGATCATCGCGTCGACGAAGCGGTCCAGCTCGGCGAGGTCCTCGGACTCCGTCGGTTCCACCATGAGGGTGCCGGCGACGGGGAAGGACAGCGTGGGCGCATGGAACCCGTAGTCGATGAGGCGCTTCGCGACATCCTCGGCCGTCACCCCGGTCGCGGCGGTCAGCGGACGGAGATCCAGGATGCACTCGTGCGCGACCAGACCCTGGACACCCGTGTAGAGCACGGGGAAGTGCTCGGTCAGACGCGCGGCGACGTAGTTGGCCGCGAGCAGGGCGTGCGCCGTCGCGCTGGTCAGGCCCTCCGACCCCATGAGCGCGATGTAGGCCCAGGAGATGGGCAGGACGCCTGCCGAACCGTACATCGAGCCGGACACGGGCGTGCCGCCCTCGGCGTCCGGCCCGCCGTCGGTCGCGACGTCGCGGTTCGCGTCGCCCGGCAGGAACGGTGCCAGGTGCGAGGCGACCGCCACCGGACCGACGCCCGGTCCGCCACCGCCGTGGGGGATGCAGAAGGTCTTGTGCAGGTTCAGGTGCGAGACGTCACCGCCGAACTCCCCGGGCTGGGCGAGGCCCACCAGGGCGTTGAGGTTGGCTCCGTCGATGTAGACCTGACCGCCGGCGGCGTGCACCTTCTCGCAGACCCAGCGCACGTCCTCCTCGAACACGCCGTGCGTCGAGGGGTAGGTGATCATGATGGCCGAGAGGTTCTCGGCGTGCTGCTCGATCTTCGCCAGGAGGTCGTCGTGGTCGATGTTCCCGTTCGCGGCGGTGCCGACCACCACGACCTTCATACCGGCGAGCACGGCGGATGCCGCGTTGGTGCCGTGCGCGGAGGACGGGATGAGGCAGACCGTGCGGTTCTCGTCCCCGCGCGAGCGGTGGTAGCCACGGATGGCGAGGAGTCCGGCGAGCTCGCCCTGCGAGCCGGCGTTGGGCTGGAGGGAGACACGGTCGTAGCCGGTGATCTCCGCGAGGCGCTCCTCGAGGTCGGTGATGAGTTCGCGCCAACCCTCGGTCTGGCTCTCCGGTGCGTACGGGTGGATCGAGGCGAACTCGGGCCAGGAGATGGACTCCATCTCGACCGTCGCGTTGAGCTTCATCGTGCAGGAGCCCAGCGGGATCATGGTTCGGTCCAGTGCGAGGTCCTTGTCGGAGAGCTTCCGCAGGTACCGCAGCATCGCGGTCTCGGAGCGGTGCCGCGAGAAGACGGGGTGCGTCATGAAGGCCGACGTGCGGTGCAGGTCCGCGGGGATGCGCTCCTCGCCGGCGGCGCCGTCGACCGTTCCGCCGAACACGGCGGCCACGGCGGCGACGTGCTCGGGCGTGGTCGTCTCGTCGCAGGAGACGCCGAGGGTATCGGCATCAATGCGGCGGAGGTTGTAGCCCGCGGCCTCGGCCGCATCCGCGTACTCCGCGGCCCTGCCCGGCACGCGCACAAGGAGGGTGTCGAAGAACGCCCCGTGCACCACCTCGGCCTCAGACCCCTCGAGGGCGGCGGCCAGCTCGACGGCCCGCTGGTGCGTGGTGCGGGCGATCGCGGTCAGCCCCTCGGGCCCGTGGTAGACGGCGTACATCGACGCCACGATCGCCAGCAGTGCCTGCGCGGTGCAGATGTTGCTCGTCGCCTTCTCGCGGCGGATGTGCTGCTCGCGGGTCTGGAGCGCCAGGCGGTAGGCGGGAGCGCCGTCGGCGTCCTTCGAGACGCCGACGAGGCGGCCGGGCAGCATCCGCTCGAGGCCCTTGCGTACCGCCAGGTAGGCGGCGTGCGGGCCACCGAAGAAGAGGGGGACGCCGAAGCGCTGGGCCGAACCGACGGCGATGTCCGCACCCTGTTCGCCAGGGGGCGTGATGAGCGTGAGGGCCAGGAGGTCCGCGGCGACCGTGACGAGTGCGCCCTGCTCCTTGGCGGCGCTGATGACCGCTGCGTGGTCGCGAAGGGCTCCGGAGGCGCCGGGCTGCTGCAGGACGACCCCGTTGATGTCGCCGTCGGGCAGGCCCGCCGAGAGGTCGGCGACCTCGATGTCGAAGCCCAGCGCCTCGGCACGGCCGCGTACGACGGCAATGGTCTGCGGGAGGGCATCGGCGTCGACCACCGTGCGGCCCTTGTTCTTCCCCGACCGGCGCATGAGGAGGACGGCCTCGGCGACAGCCGACGCTTCGTCGAGCAGGGAGGCGTTGGCGATGTCCAGTGCCGTCAGGTCCTGGACCATGGTCTGGAAGTTGAGGAGCGCCTCGAGGCGGCCCTGGGAGATCTCCGGCTGATAGGGCGTGTAGGCCGTGTACCAGGCGGGCGATTCGAGGACGTTGCGACGGATGACCGGCGGGGTGACGGTGTCGAAGTAGCCCTGGCCGATCATCTGGACGGCGGTCCGGTTGCGGCCCGCGATCCGGCGGAGCTGGGCCAGGACCTCCGTCTCGGTCAGCGCTGCAGGAAGGTCGAGCGCACGGTCGAGACGAATGCTCGCGGGGACGGCGAGATCCACGAGCTTCTCGAGGCTGGGATAGCCGAGTACCTCGAGCATGTGTCCGGCGTCGGTCGTGCGCGGTCCGATGTGGCGGTCGGCGAACGTGGACGCGGTGTCGGGGGAGGCGGTCATGGGAACTCCGTACGTCAGAAGGGGGCGCGGCGCGCTTACCTGGTCGGGTTCCTCCCCGCTCTGTGTGGGACCTGAGAGTTTCCGCAGGGCTATGCGCCTGCTTGCACCGTCGGTGAGCGCCGGAGGGCGTTCCGGGCTGCTTTCCAGAGTTGCCTAACCGCAGCGGTACTGGGCCTGAGAGATTCCTGGGGAGGATTTGCTCCTACGGCGCCTGCCGGTGTTGCGTCAACGGCAGAACTCTCCCGCTGCAGATCATGGGCTTATTCAGTTGAGGATCGAACGGCATGTGAGCCGCCCCACATCTTACCCTGCGGTACCTACGGGAGGCAAAGCCCACCTCCGAGGCGATCATCGGAAGCACGCCGGTGGAACCCGCCGGCGTCGCCGGCGGCCTGCAAGCCACGGCGCTCCACCTCGGTGGCGCACGGGGCACCGCGGTCCTACGGAACCAGTGCTGGCCGAGACCGGATCGGGCCCTGGAAGCATCAACGATCCCTATCGTGGTCCGCTGATTCCCTCGCTGCTGCCGAAGTGACGAGTTCTTTCGCCCAGAGGTCGATGAGACGCTACTGCTCCTCATAGACCTTCAGGCGTTCGCCGTCGCACCACCGGTTTCACCGACGGACTACACGACAGCGGTGCACCCCTACACCTACATCGGAGGGAAGGGCGGGCAACTGGAACGCACTGCTCACTGCGCGTCGTCGTGACCTCCGACGCGGGGTGGTCTGATGCGTCCGTGGCTGACGAGTACGGCGGGGACCACGAGGATGACCCCGAGGATGACCCCGGTGAGGGGTGTCAGGTAGGTGACTGTGGAGGCGGTCGTGGCTCCCCAGGCGGTCATGACGTTGTTGTACCAGATGTAGGCGATGCCGGTTCCGACCATGCCGAGCAGGATCATGCTGATGATGACTGCCGGCGACAGGTCGATGGGGTCTCGCCCTATGAAGGGCGAGAGGACGGTCATGATGAAGGCTCCGGCGCCGATCTGGCCGGCTGCGACGGTGGGCGACCTGGCAGAGTTGGACTCCGTCCGCGCATCCCGGGTAGAACTGCGCCGACTGCTCACTGCCCCACGCGATCAGGCACCGGACCTCATCAACACGGTGCTGCGCACCAGTAAGGCGTTGCCTCAGCTGGTTCAGCATCAACCGCGAGGGCGGCATATCCATGCAGTCAGCTCGACCGAACCACCGGTGACCCGCCTCCTCGTAGACGGCACTGGCCATGAGCGCCGTCGTGATCTCCAATGAGAGTTCGCGAATCAGCACCTGCGCTGCGTCCGGATGTGAGGACCTCGTCGTGTATCTGACTCGCAACCGCACAAAACGCTTCTGCAGCACGACCTGCGGCAACCGGACCGGCGTCGCCGCCTACCGGCGACGCCGGAACACACACCAGGACCAGCTGATACCCGGCGCTCGATGACGCGCTCCACTCGGGACTGGTGTCCGGAAAACGCCTACTGCGGACACGGCGACGAACGAGAAGTCCTTCCTGTCACCTCTTCGGAATCCAAGGCTTGTGCGACGAAAGTACGAGATCTGCGGGACGACCGTGCGGTCATTCGTTCAGTGTTGTTGGGCACGGCGGGCGGCAGCGGTTGCTTCATGGAAGAGCGTGGTGCTCATGTATGCCAGGGGCCCTCGAAGGTAGTTCGCCAGGACCCGCTCACCGGAAGCGGTGAGTTCGTAGATCTTACGCTTGGCACCGGTCCCCGCGACCGGCTGGAGGGTGTGGATGATGAGATTCAGACCTTCAACCCGCCGGAGAGCCCGGTGCATGCTCTGCTCGTCCACCGCGAGATGAGCGTCGCTCACATCGGTGATGAACTGTCGGATCTCGCCGGACCAGCGCGGCTGCCCGGACACGGCCAGCAGGATGAAGAGCATCAGGGTGCTCTTCTTATGGGTGTCAGTCCATGCGGCGAGCACTTTGCGCTCGTAGTCGGACAACGCGACGTCCGGCCCGACCGCTTCCGCCACACGCTCAGGCTTCGACATGCTCATAGCCCTTGCTGAGCATGGCACCCATCGTGTGCGCGAGGAGTCCGGCGCCCCACAAGACGCTCATCGATACCAGGGGGCCTGACCATCCCTGCTGCAGGGACTCATCGCGTCCAGCGAGAATCAGGATCCATGCATGCACCCAAAAACTTCCGTTGATGATCAGGTAGGCGACAGCATGCACGAAGTAGGTGCCGTACGCGCGTTGGCGCAGCGCGGTCGCGTTCCGCACAGTGAAGACCACCATCCAAAGTGCCACGGCGGCGAGCAGCAGCGCGGTGCCGGCTGAGATCCTTCCGTCCGCGACGAAGGCGGTGTATCCCTGGACGACGAGTACACCGACGACCAGAACGATTACGTACCGGGCGAGTACTTGATTGGTGATCGGACTGACGCCACTGGGTCGATCGCTCATGCCAAGCTCCTTAGTAGACTGATGGAATAGTACCAAGCGCTTCTCGCTCGGTCCATAGGGCGACTGCTGGTGCTGATCGACCAGAGGCAACGGCGCTCCGGGAGATTGACGAGGACCCCGAACTACGACGCCGTGAGGCGCGCTGACGGTTCACACGGAGCTCAACTTCGCGTGCCGATGTCGCGTCGGTTTGCCGTCGGAATCGCTGGTATCGCGGATTCCGCCAGTAAACTATATACAAATGCATGGAATAATGGGGTGGGGCGGTCCGTTCTACCAGCAGACCCGGCGCGGGTCGGACGGCAAGCACAGGAGCGAAACCATGGCACGCGAACTGGAACTCGGCCTCGATACCTTCGGGGACGTCACACGCGGCGCGGACGGCAGGCCCGTCCCTTACCCGCAGGTCATCCGCAACGTGATCGCCGAGGCGGTCCTGGCCGATCAGGTCGGCGTCGACTTCATCGGCGTCGGTGAACACCACCGGGACGACTTCGCCGTCTCCGCTCCCGAGACCGTCCTCGCCGCCATCGCCGGCCGGACGCAGCGCATCCGGCTGGGTTCCGCTGTCACAGTGCTCAGCTCGGATGATCCTGTCCGCGTCTACCAGCGCTTCGCGACCCTCGATGCCGCCTCGAACGGCCGCGCGGAGGTCATCCTCGGCCGCGGGTCCTTCACGGAATCGTTCCCGCTCTTCGGCTACGAGCTCTCGGACTACGAGCGCCTCTTCGAGGAGAAGCTGGATCTGTTCTCCGAGCTCATCAAGGAAGCCCCCGTGACCTGGTCCGGCACCACCCGCCCGGGGCTGAAGGACCACGAGGTCTACCCCAAGACCGAGGGCGGACGGCTGAAGACCTGGATAGGTGTGGGCGGAAGCCCCGAATCCGTGGTGCGGGCCGCCCGCTACGGAATGCCGCTGATGCTCGCGATCATCGGGGGTGAACCGGCCCGCTTCGCGCCCTACGTGGACCTGTACCACCGCGCACTGACGCAGCTCGGTCAGCCCA
This sequence comes from Vibrio cholerae, assembly GCA_009728235.1. Taxonomy (GTDB): domain Bacteria; phylum Actinomycetota; class Actinomycetes; order Actinomycetales; family Micrococcaceae; genus Arthrobacter_D. Next base: position 60,809 of record WNZI01000003.1, read on the forward strand.
CGCTGCCGATCGGGGTCCACTCGCCCGGCTACATCGCCGATACGGACGAGCAGGCACGCGAGGAACTGTGGCCGGACAACCGGATCATGCGTGATCGCATCGGGCGCGAACGTGGCTGGGGACCGACCACGAGGGCCGAGTTCGATCAGGAGGCGGACTTCGGCTCGTTGTACGTCGGCTCACCCGAAACGGTCGCCCGGAAGATCGCGACAACCGCGCAGACCCTCGGCATCGATCGCTTCGACATGAAGTACAGCGCCGGCCCACTGCCCCACGAGAAGCTCATGCACAGCATCGAGCTCTACGGGACGAAGGTCATCCCGCTGGTCCGCGAGATGCTCGCCTAGGAGCGGCCCCGTTCTTCCTCCCTGTCAGGCCCGGCGGGAGGAACCGGCCCATCGGCGGCTTCGCTTTTTCTTCGGTCATCTTTCGCTCTTCCGTACCGTCCCCTTTGAGGGCCGCGCGTCAGAGTAGTACCAGGAGCACACCACCTCCGAATCTCTTCCCGCCGGTTCCTTGCCGTCCACAGGGGCCGGCGGGAGGTTCCGACCGGTTACCGATCAGGTGGACCGGGCACCAGTGGCACAACCGGCAGCACACCTCTGCACCGCTACCCGCAATCGACAGGACTCCCGTGTCCCACCTTCCCGTGCTCGATCGTCGGACCCTCGACAACCTCGGGGATGAACTCTCCAGCCGCGAGGGAGCCCTCCGATTCGTGGAGATCTTCACCCACCTGTTGCCACAGCGCCTGCGGGCGATCGAATCGGCCTTCGCATCCGGCGACAGCGACGCCGCGGTGGTGGCACTGCTGAGCCTCAACGTCAGCGCCTCGATGGTCGGTGCGCGCCAACTCGAGGACGTCTCCTCCTCGGCTCTTCGCCTCGTCGGCGAACCCGCGGCCTTCCCGGGCCTGCTCGCCCGGCTGCAGGGGCTCGGCGTCGAATTTCAGTCAGCGCTCGGCGGCATCATCCGATAGCCCACGCCCCGAACCGTGCGAATGAAGCGCGGTGCCTTGGTGTCCTCTCCCAGTTTCTTCCGCAGATTCCGGATGTGCACCTCCACGAGGTGCTGGTCGTTGACCCAGCCGTCGCCCCAGATGCGCGACAGCAGGGTCTCCCGCTGCCATACCCGGCGCGGTCCGGAGACGAGGGTCGCCAGGAGGTCGAACTCGATCCGCGTCAGCGGAAGTTCGACACCGTCGAGCGCCGCGATGCGGCCTTCGGTGTCGATGCGTAGGGGGCCGTGGACGAGGAGTCCCTCCACCACCTCCTCCTCCGGAGGCGGTACCTGCGGTGCTTCGGCTGCACTGCCGGGTGCCGTGAGCAGAGGTTGTGAGACGCTGCGGACGGTGCTGCGCGGCCGCCGGAACATCGCATTGACCCGCGCACCGACCTCCCGTGGACTGAAGGGCTTGACCACGAAGTCGTCGGCGCCGATCTCCAGCCCGATCAGGCGGTCGATCTCGTCCTGCCGGGCGGTGATCATGATGACGTACGCGTCCGTCAGGGGACGGATCTGCCGGCACACCTCCACCCCGTCGATGTCGGGGAGGTTGAGATCGAGCGTCACGAGATCCGGCTGACGCTCACGGACGAGCGCCACACCCTGCCTCCCGGTCTCGGCTTCGATCGTGGTGAAGCCGTTCATGCCCAGCGTCATGACGAGCAGCTGACGCACGTCGGCGTCATCTTCGATGATGAGGGCAACACGCGAATCGGGGTCGGAGGTCATGAGGGACACATTGCCAGAAGATCGGATACCTGCCGAGCGTATCGGAGCGGTTCCGCCGATTTTCTCCGGCGTGGAGCGGGGAGGCCTGTGATTCATCCTGTTGCCGCGGTGACTGCGCGGGCCAATACCCAGGGCTCCACGTCACGGGCGGGGAGCGGAAAGGCCAGGTGGAACCCCTGACCGAAGTCGCAGCCCCGTTTCAGCAGTTCCTCGCGCGTCTGCTCGTTCTCGACCCCTTCGGCGACCACTCGCAGGCCCAGGCTGTGGGCCAGATCGATGATCGACCCCACCAGGCCGCTCGCCCGGTCGTCGTCCCCCATCGCGGTGACGAAGGAACGGTCGAGCTTCAGTTCGTCGACAGGGAGATCCCGCAGGTAGGCGAGCGAGCTGTAACCGGTCCCGAAGTCGTCGATGGAGATCTGCATCCCCTGCCTGCGCAGTTGCGTGAGGATCTCGGAGGTGCCGGTCGGCGTGGACATCAGGACGTCCTCGGTGATCTCGAGCATGATGCTCGACGCCGGTACGTCGTACTCCGCCAGCAGTCCAGCGATGTCCCGCGGCAGGCACGGCAGGATGCAGGAACCCGACATGTTCACCGCCACGGAGATGTCCAGCCCCGCAACTCTCCACGACGCGACCCTGCGGACGGCCCGGCGAAGCACCAGGGAGGAGAGCCCGGGCATCAGGCCTGCCTCCTCGGCCAGCGGCAGGAAGGAACCGGGTAGCAACTGCCCGCGCGTCGGATGGTTCCACCGCACGAGCGCCTCGACGCCGGTCACCGCATGGTCGGCCAGCCGGATCTTCGGCTGGTAGTACATCTCGAACTGGTCCTCCGCCAGGGCGGTCCGCAACTCCTGCACGGTGCGCAGCCTCAGCGCCCCGTCGTCGTCGTCCGTCGCATCGTAGACATGGTGGCCGCTCCGCTCCGCCTTGGCTCGGAACATCGCGATGTCGGCCTTGCGCATGAGCAGGCCGACATCGACGCCATGCAGCGGCGTCAGCGCGATACCGATGCTCGCGCTCACCTGTAGCGCCGCCGATCCGACCGTGACGGGCGCCGACAGTTCCGCTGCCAGCCTGCGCGCAGCGGCGACTGCCTCCTGCTCCGTCACCCCTTCGAGGTACACCGCGAACTCGTCCCCGCCGAGCCGGGCGAGCAGGTCGCCGGGCCGCACCTGACGGTCGAACCGCCTGCCCACCTGGATGAGCAGCGCGTCCCCGACGTCGTGTCCGAGGGCGTCGTTGACGTGCTTGAAACGGTCGAGGTCGAGGAGGAACAACGCCCCCGTGCGACCGTTCCCCAGCCGCTCCGGGAGCTCGTTCAGCAGGGCGCGCCGGTTCGGCAGTCCGGTGAGCTCGTCCGTCCGGGCGAGGCTGACGAGCGTACGGTGCCGGAACGCGAGGGGCACTGCGGCCAGAGCGAGCGTCGAGGCGGCGAACACCACGGCGAGCAGCGGTATCCGCACCTGGCAGCCGATCACGAGCACTGCGAGCGCCGACGCCGTCGAGACCAGGGGCGCCGCCAGTTCCGGGACGACCCTGCTGCGGCGGTGTGACGCGGTGCCCGTCTTGACCGCGCCATCGACCCAGGCGGCGATGGCGCAGAGTCCCACGACCCAGCCGACGTCGATGACCGATCCGGAGGTGTACTGCTGAATGCCGAGGGCGTACGCGACATCCGCTGCGCAGAAGACGATGAGCCCCGCGACGAGGAGCGGCCAGCGCGGGCCGATGTCGAGTCCGCGGGAGGCGAGGATACCGCCGATGGCGGCGATGAGCAGCAGGTCGAGGAGCGGATAGGCGATGGCGACGATCACCTCGAGTGGGGCTTCCCCGTCGGCACCGGTGTGCAGGACCGGGGCGAGCACGAGCGCCATCAGCGACGCCGCAGCGAGCGCTCCCACGACGCTGTCCAGCAGCAGGGGCCAGACCAGGCCCTTCAGCTTCCGTACCACCACGACCGCGAGCGCCCCGAGCATGAGTGGGTAGAAGACGAGGTAGGCGACGTCCGCGAGGGACACCACGAGCAACGCGTCCGCGCCGTCGAGGGAGGCGACGTAGAAGGCATCACCGAACGCATAGGCGATGACCGCGCTCGTGGCGAGGACCACCTGCGGTTGCGAGAAGCGCGTGCGAACGACCGCACTGACGCACAGCGCGACGGCGGCCAGCTCCGTGGCGACGCACAACAGCCCGTCGATCAGCGGATCGAAGGTCTCGGGATCACCGAGGAAGACGCCGACGGCGTACACCCCGAGCAGCACGGCCATCAGTGCGGTCAGCACCTGGCCGCGGTCCAGCCGGTCGGCGCGGCGCCGCTCGGCCGCGCGGGCCTCATCGCGCCGCATGAGGTCCCCGTTCTCGCGGTGGTCATGGCTTGGCCAGCATAGAGCGGGCGGGCGGACACCGGGCTCGTTTCGCGACTCCACGGCGGTTTCCTGCCGAAATACTTGGGTTTCGGAAAGGCAGGGCAGGTGCACCCGAGCCGGCGGACCGCTGGAGCGGCCCGCCCGTAGGCCGCATACCCGAGGGCTAGGTCACGGCGTGGCGATGGTGGCCGCCGGGTTGCCTATGGCGGCGTCGAGTGTACTGATCAGGGAATCCACGGCCTCCTCGAGGGCGGGGGCGGGCGGTTCCGCTCGGGACGCGGGTCCCGACCCGCGGGTGGCCTTCCATCGGGCGAAGTTCTCGGGTGTCAGGGGCTTGCTGAAGTGGAAACCCTGGGCGAGGTCGCAGCCCATCGTCAGCAGGGTCGACCGTTGGTCCTCGGTCTCGACCCCCTCGGCGACCGCCCTGATGCCGACGGCGTGGGCGAGCTGGATGCAGGTGGAGACGATGGCACTGTCGCCGTCGTCGGTGCCGAGGCCGCTGACGAACGACCTGTCGATCTTGAGTTCGTCGATCGGGAACTGCTTGAGGTACGTCAGACTGGCGTAGCCGGTCCCGAAGTCGTCGATGGCGAGTCCGACGCCGAGCGTCTTGAGGGAGCTGAGGGCGTTCAGCGCAGCCGCGGGGTTCTCCATCAGGGCGGTCTCGGTGATCTCCAGGGTCAACAGTCGCGGGTCGAAATCATGCCGGGCCAACGTATCGGCCACCATGGTGACGAGGTGTGGGTCGAGAAGCTGACGCGTGGACAGATTGACTGCTATCTCGACCGGTGGCCCCGTGGGGGACTCCTGACTCCACTGGTTGCCCTGCCGGACGGCTTCTTCCAGCACCCAGGCTCCGAGGCCCCGGATCAGACCGGATTCCTCCGCGAGGTCGATGAAGTCGGAGGGCTGCAGGAGCCTCGCTCGGGGTGTTCCCAGCGGACCAGTGCTTCGACGCCGCTGATGGTTCCGGCGGTCATGTCCATCCGGGGTTGGTAGTGCACGCGCAGCTGCCCTGCCCTGATCGCGTGCCGCAGTTCACCGAGGAGACGCATCTTGTTGATGGCAGGGTCCGTCTCGGTCGGATCGTGGAACTCCCACGTGTTGCGGCCCCGGGCCTTTGCGCGGTACATGGCGATGTCTGCGTGTCGAAGGAGTTCCTCCGGGCGTGTGCGCTCTTCGCTGACGAGAGCGATGCCGATACTGGCTGAGCACACGACTTCGAGGCCCTCGATGACCACCGCGGTATTGATCGCCTCCAGTGTTCGTTCGGCCAGTGCTGTCGCCTCGGCGTGGCCCGGAACGTGCGCGATGATGACGAACTCGTCTCCGGCGAGCCGAGCGACCGTGCTCGAGCTGTCCACCATCGCTCTCAATCGTCCCGCAACCGTGGAGAGCAGTTCATCGCCGGCGTTGTGGCCCAGGCTGTCGTTGACGGACTTGAAGTGATCGAGATCGACGAAGAGGGCGGCCACCGTCCTGCCGGGGACCGGCCGCTGATCGAGCTCTGCCTCGAGCACGGCGGCCAGACCCGCGCGGTTGGGTAACCCGGTCAGGGAATCGTGCAGCGCGAGGTGCTGCAGGCCTGCCTCGGCGCGCAGGCTGCGGGCTTCGGATTCCTCGGCACGCGTCGTGCGGCTACGAGTTCGAGTTCGTACTTGCGCCGTTCGTGGGCGCTGAAGACGATGACACGGATCTCCGTGCTTCCGTCTGGCCGGACGGAGCGGGCCGCTGTCACGAGCGCTGCCTTGCGCTCTCCTCGGGCGTCCACGATCTCCAGCGATATCTCCGACAGGGACCCGGCCAGTAGCAGCTGCGGCATATGGTGCATCGAATGCAGGAGGCGGTCTCCGACGGGCATCAGCTGCTGCAGCCGTACACCGACGACGTCGTCGTGCCCATGACCCGTCCAGGTCAGGAAGGTGCTGTTGGTGGCCGTGATGGTTCCGTCGTCCTCCATGAGCAGATAACCACAGGCGCCTGCTGGTAGAGCTGTTCGTAGTCGGGCTCTCCACTCACGGGAGTTCTGCTTCCAGGTACCGGCGGATCGCCAGGGCCGTTTCTTCGGGAGCACTCGCCTGGGGAACATGACCCGTAGCTGCCAGCTGCACCAGGGCGCTGCCCTGAAGACGGTCGTGAAGATACCGTCCGACGGCCGGCGGGGCCAGGACGTCGTCCGAACATTGCAGGATCAGCGCTGGAACGGCCAGGTCTCCCAGACGGGAGCGGATGTCGGAGAGGAAGCTGACACGGGCGAAGGCGCGCGCCGTCTCAGGATTGGTCCGACAGAAGCTCGCTTCCAGCTCCCCTGCGAGTTCGGGCGTGGCCGGGTTGCCCATGATGACGGGAGCCAAGGCGGCGGACCAGGCGAAATAGTTGCTGTCCAACGACTCCAGGAGCCCGTCGATGTCGTCCTGGGTGAATCCCCCGACGTAGCCGTCGGCCGGATCGTCGACATAGGACGGGGAGGGTGCCACCAGCACCAGGCGTGAGAAGCGCTCCGGTGCGGCTATGGCCGCCAGCACCGCCATCATCGTCGCGACGCTGTGCGATACGAGCACGACGTCATGCAGGTCCAGTTCGGCGCAGATCTCCAGGATGTCCGAGACGTAGCCGTCGAGTGACGAATACTTCTCCGGCTCGTACGCTCTCGGGTCGGACCGCCCGGAGCCCATGTGGTCGAAGGACACCACCCGGTACGTGTCGGTGAAATACTGCACGACCCGTTGCCACATGCCCTGATCGCAGCCGAAACCGTGGGCGAACAGGAGAACCGGTCCATCGGCCCGGCCGCTGACGGTGATGCGATGCCGCTCGATGACGGTGGAGGTTGCGCCAAGCAAGGATAGTTCTGCCGATTCTCTGACGATGGTCCGACGACTCGGGTATGCCATCGTGGTTCCACTGTCAGCCCTCCGACGCAGAACATCAACGCCTTCCGACGCACCGTCCTGAATACTGCGGAAATCTTGAGCGGCCGGGAGCCCCTTGCCGGCGTCCGCCGTCGAGTCTCCGTCCTCGGGAGGACGCCGAGATCGAGGATCGTTCGTACGATCGAGCAATGAACGACGATGGCCTTCGGCGATCCGGCCCGGAGAGCGCTCAGTTGGATATGGCCTGCACTCCTCCTGGTGCTGACGGTCTGGTTGATCCTCAGGGCTCGTCGACAGCTGGGTAGCCGTGTCGAGCGCGCACTGATCTACCCCGTGGTCGCGCTGTTGGTCCTCGCCGCACTCGGGGATGGTTTCGAGGCCATGAGCGAGGAGGCGGCTGCTTCACGGGGTTCTGGACCGGGTCGATTGATCGACGTCGGGGGGCACCGCCTCTAACTGGAATGCAGCGCATCTCGGCATTGGATTCTCGATGTCATCGGGGCGGTGCGCTCCGGAACCGCCGCCGGTGATGCCGCTGCCCCCAGTCCCGCCGTTCAAGGGAACGGAGCCGGCAGGCCGTAGGCGCCACCAGCGTCGCGTCAGTCACAATCCCAGGGCCGGCACGGACAACCCGAACTCCCGCTTCAGTGCGAGCCTCGCGGCGTTCAGTCCTGCCATGCCGTGCACCCCCGGCCCCGGGGGGGTCGACTGCGAGCAGAGGTACACACCCTTGAGTGGCGTCGCCCATGGCTGCAGTGACGGTACCGGCCGGGCGATGATCTGGCGCAGGTTGACCGCCCCGCTGCTGAAGTCCCCGCCCACGTAGTTGGCGTTGTACACCTCGAGCTCACTCGCCGTCGTCGTACGGCTGCGCACGACGACGTCGCGGAAGCCGGGCGCGAACCGCTCGATCTGCCCTGTCACCGCCTCGGCCATGTCCCGGGTGGAACCCTTCGGGACGTGGCAGTAGGTCCACAGGGTGTGCCGGCCCTCGGGCGCCCGCGTCGGGTCGAACGACGAGGGCTGCGACAGGAGGACGTAGGGGCTGTCCGGGTGCTCGCCCCGATTGACCTGCTTCTCGCCCGCCGCGATCTCCTCCCGCGTACCGCCCAGGTGCGCGGTTCCGGCCCTGTGGAGCTCCGGGTGCGTCCAGGGCACCGGCCCGGACAGGATGAAGTCCACCTTGCAGGCCGCATTCCCGTAGGTGAACGCTGCGAGCGCCGCCTCGTAGGCTGCGGGCAGGCGCCCTCGGGACATCGACCGGAAGGTCTTCGGAGCGACGTCCAGGAGGACCACGCGCGCGTCGGACACCTCGGCGAGCGTATCGATCCTGCTGTCGGTGATCACCTCACCCCCGTGCTGTCGGAGGTCCAGCGCGAGGGCATCCGCGATGGACTGCGAGCCACCCACGGGAATCGGCCACCCCACGGTGTGTGCGAGGAGGTTCAGCACCAGCCCCGCCCCCGCACCCGTGAGCGAGGGCAGCGTGCCCACGGGATGCGCCATCACACCGGTGACGAGCGCCCGGGCCTCATCGGTACTGAATCGGCGGTTCCACGACGGCAGGCCCTGGTCCAGCACGGCGAGGCCGAACCGAAGCGCCGCCTCCGGCTTGCCGGGAAGCCGCACCACGTGGTTCAGCGTGAAGGCCAGGATGCCCTGCTCGCGCTCGCTCAGCGGTTGCAGCAGGCGTCGATACGCCTCGCCGTCGGGCCCGAGACCAGCAACCGTCCGCTCCATGCTGCGGTAGGCGATTCCTGCCCTGCCACCGTCCAGCGGATGCGCGAAGGACACCTCCGGAACGGCGAACCCGATCCGACGGCTCAGCTCGAACGCGCGGAAGAACGGGGACGCGAGGGCCATCGGGTGGACCGCCGAGCAGAAATCGTGGAGGTGCCCCTCCTCCATCAGTTCGATCGAGCGTGACCCTCCCCCGAGCGTGCGCGCCGCCTCGTGCACGCGGACGGACAGGCCGGCGCGCGCCATGACGACGGCGGCGGCCAGCCCGTTCGGACCGGCTCCGACAACCTCGACATCGGGCATGGGGCTTCCTCTCCAGCCGGGCAGGGCCTTCCTGCCGGGCATTACTGGTGTGTGGTGCCTGCGGCTTCCCCATCGTCGCTCGTCCTGCGGATGAGCGCCGAGATGCGACGCACGACTCCGCGTGCCAGCGCCGGTGCCCTGCGCCGGGCCACTAGCAACGAGGCGACCGCCGCGTAGCGGACGGGGTCGAGTGGAACGTCATAGGTGGTCGGAACCACCACGACGTTCTTCGAGAAGTTGCGCTTGAACGTCGTGACGTTCGCGAGGCCCGGATAGTTCTCGCTCACGATCCCGGTCAGTCCACACGCGGTGTTCCCTGCGGCCTTGAGCACCTTGAACGCCTCCCAGAGCAGAAGGTAGGGCGCGAACGTACCGCGGGCCTCGTGCGTGCTGCCGGCGAAGTAGTAGACGGAATACCCTCGGTACTCCGTCGTGATGAGCCAGCTCAGCGGACGTCCTTCCCGGTAGGCCACGAGGAGGCGCAACCGGTTCCCCAGCACCGTCAGCAGGGTCTCGTAGTAGGACGAGTCGAACGCCTGGAACCCATCCCGCTCCGCGGTCTCCCGCATGATCGGGAACAGCTGCTCGGCGAAGACCTGCTTCCATTCCTCCCGCGGAATGGATCTGACCTCCACACCGTTTCGCTGAGCCTTACGGATACTGTTTCGAGCGTTGGGCCTGAATCCCTTGAGCAGGTCTGCCTCGGCCGGTGTCAGGTCGACCACGATCTCGCGTTCGTACCATCCGTGCTCGATGGGGCCGGTTGCGGGAGCCTGCGCAGTGGCGACCTGCATCCTGACATAGAGGGGCTTCACAGCAGGGGCGTCGCTGAACTGCCGGCGTACGGTCTCCATGAGCAGGCGCTCGGCCGCGGGCGTTCGCTCGGCGAACCAGACGGGACCGTTGACCACGACGACCGACTCCCGGAATCGCCGAACCACGCGCACGTAACTGGCTGTCGCCACCAGAACGCCCCCCGCGTCCCTGTAGGACCAGATGCCCAACGGCTCGCGGCCCAGTGCATGCTCGAACTGCACCCAGTCCGGAGTCTGCTCGATCGGGATCACCACGTTCGGGTGCGCGGCCGCAAGGGCCTCGAAATCGCTCGGCGTGAGCGGACTGTAGGTTAGCGGAGCTGAACTCACGGATGGTCTTCCATCGGTCGTATCGGGGAGGTGGGCGGGGACGGCAGCACCGACGGGCCGTTCTGGACATCCTCCGGCGGCTGCGGGGGCTCGTCGTCCGCGCTGTCCGCCAAGCCTATCGGAGCAGGCCGGGTTGCCTTATCCTTCTGGCCCCGTCCAGGCAGCACGACGTCCCCCTGAGCAGGGCGGCGGCGGGTCGCAGAGCCTCCGGCCCGGCGCACCGTGAACCGGTCCGGAGCACGGTCGAAGGGGCCGGCCTGGGGATCATCCACGCCTCCGCGCCGTACGGTGTCCTTCCGCGGTGATCGCATGTCCCTCACGACGACGACAAGCACGTATGCAGTAGCAAGAATATGTGCCAGGACGGCCAGGGCGTACGTGCCGAGGCCGAGGTTGTGCTCGGCGGCGCCACCACTCGTCCGGGCCCCGAGGTAGAGCCAGACCGCCCACCAGTGGAGGACCTCGACCGACTGCCATACGAGGACAACCCGCCATCGAGGTACGGCCAGCGCCACCAGGGGAACCAGCCACAGGGCGTACTGGGGCGAGTACACCTTGTTGCAGAGGATGAACGCCCCGACGATCAGCACCGCGAGTTGGGCGAAGCGTGGCCGGTACCGGGTCCGAAGTCCGAGGACGGCGATCGCCACACAGGCGATGGCGAACAGTATTCCCCCTCCGGCATTGATCACCACCGGCGGAAGCGGTGCAGCGCCGACCTCGCGAGCCAGCGCGTTGTACACGTACCAGCCCGACGAGAAGCCGGCATCACGTGTCTGAGTGAAGGTGAGGAAGTAGCCCCAACCCTCGGGGTCGCGGATCAGGAAGGGGATGTTGACGGCGAGCCATGCTCCGGCCGTCCCTGCGAGGGCGGCACCGAACGGCGCGTAGCGGCCCGAACGGAGCACCAGGACCAGGACGGCGCCCAGCAGCAGGACCGGGTAGAGCTTGACCGCTGCTCCGAGCCCCCACAGGACCCCTGCGAGGACGGGCCTGTTCCTCGCGAATGCCAGCATGCCCGCCGTCGCCAGCAGCACCGCCCACAGGTCCCAGTTGATGGTGCCCGAGAGGATGATGACCGGTGAGGTGGCGACGATGGCGGCGTCCCACGGACGGCGATGGGCGAGGCGTAGCGTCACCAGCACGGTCAGGATCCAGACACCGGCGACGAGCACCGCGTTCAGGTCGAAGTAGAGCAGCGACTTCGACGCAGCAGGAGCGTCACCGGCGGCGACGTCGACCAGGATCGCGGTGGCGGAAGCCAGCAGTCCGAGGAGCACCGGGTACTCGAACAGGGACCCGGGGGTGAGGAAGGGCAGAACTCCTTCACCGAGACCGCGGCTCTGATAGAGCTCGGTCCAGTCCGAGTAGCACGCACGGTAGAAATAGTCCGGGGACGACCACCCGGCTATGCGGCACGGATTCTTCACGACGACGGCCAGGACGGCTCCGAACACTGTGAGGAGGATGATCACGCGCTGCACGCTGAACCAGCCCGGGGAGATGCGACCCGGATCCGACCGCCGCCCGACCGGCCCGCCCACACCCTCGACCAGTGGGCGCAGCACAGGGTCGGACCTGCTCGGAACAGCGATCCGGTACGGCCCGCGCACGCCGCTACCCGAGGTCATCCACCGAGCCTAGCCGCCGGGTCCCCTATCCCCGCCGGGGTGACGCCGGGGCTTGACGGAAGGGTTCAAGCCCCGGTGCGGAATGGCGCTGGATACGCCGGTGTTAGTAAGTGAACGTAGACTGGCATTTCCTGCCGACCGCGTCCAGGGCGATGACGGCCGGGGCATATTCAACTGGCTTTCGAGGAGAACTGTGGGACAGAACCCCATTCGCGTGGCAATCATTGGAGTCGGCAACTGCGCCGCGTCGCTGGTGCAGGGGGTGCACTACTACCGCGATGCGGACCCGTCGGCAACCGTTCCGGGCCTGATGCATGTCGAGTTCGGGAAGTACCACGTCGGCGACGTCCAGTTCGTGGCAGCCTTCGACGTCGACGGCAAGAAGGTGGGTCATGATCTCGCCGAGGCGATCGGGGCCAGTGAGAACAACACCATCAAGATCACCGACGTTCCTCCCACGGGAGTGATCGTCCAGCGCGGCCACACCCTGGACGGCCTGGGCAAGTACTACCGCGAGACGATCGTCGAGTCGGACGAGGAGCCCGTGGACATCGTCGGTCAGCTCAAGGCCTCGAAGGCCGATGTCCTGGTCTGCTACCTCCCCGTCGGATCCGAGCACGCTGCGAAGTACTACGCGCAGTGCGCCATCGACGCCGGCGTCGCCTTCGTCAACGCTCTCCCCGTCTTCATCGCCGGCACCAAGGAGTGGGCTGACAAGTTCACCGAGGCGGGCGTCCCGATCGTCGGTGACGACATCAAGAGCCAGATCGGTGCGACCATCACCCACCGGGTGATGGCGAAGCTGTTCGAGGACCGCGGGGTGACGCTGGACCGCACCTACCAGCTGAACGTGGGCGGCAACATGGACTTCAAGAACATGCTCGAGCGCGATCGCCTCGAGTCGAAGAAGATCTCCAAGACCCAGGCCGTCACCTCGAACGTCAAGGCCGAACTCCGCGCCAATGACGTCCACATCGGACCGTCGGACTACGTGGCCTGGCTCGACGACCGCAAATGGGCCTTCGTACGCCTGGAGGGCCGGAACTTCGGCGACGCTCCCGTCTCACTCGAATACAAGCTCGAGGTGTGGGACTCCCCGAACTCCGCCGGAGTCATCATCGACGCGATCCGGGCGGCGAAGATCGCCCTCGACCGTGGCATCGGCGGCCCGATCCTGTCCGCGTCCAGCTACTTCATGAAGTCCCCGCCCGAGCAGTATGCGGACGACATCGCACACGAGAAGGTCGAAGCCTTCATCCGGGGAGATCTCGACCACTGACACCGGATGTGGGGCCCGGGACACCGCTGCTGTCCCGGCCTCACGCGTCTGTTCCCTCAGGCGTCGGTTCTTCCGTGGCCGGACCTCCTTCGCGGTACCGGCTGATGGAGCGGCTTGCCTGCGCCAGCGCGACGATCTTCAGGAGAAGCTGATTGTGCAGGTGCATACCGACGGCGGCGGTCAGGATCACCTCCTCGAGTGAGTCCCTCGTGTCCGTGACGGAGAGTTGGGCGACGGCGATGTCGTCGGCCGCACGGGCATAGGCCTCCAGCACCACCGCCTCGGGTTCCATCCCGGCGGCTTCCATCGTGGCGAGGTGATGGTCGACCGCTGTTCGTGCCTCGCTGTGCGCATCGGGCCAGCCGACCGCCCGTACCATGCGGTCGACCATCGGTGACGGAGTGGTTTCCGCGGCATCCAGGCCCAGCACCACGGACTGCACCGTGGCGAGCAGGACGAGCCGCTGGACCGTCGACGCATCGGCTCCTGCGGACGCGTCGATGATGCGCCGGATGTCCTCCAGTCCCAGTCCCACGGTGGATCTCAATCCCTGGATGAGCCGCAATCGCCGCACATGGTGGTCGGAGTATTCCGCCCTCGTCGGGTTGATGGCCCGGCCCGCCTCGAGGAGACCCGAGCGGAGGTAGAACTTGATGCTCGCGGGACTGACTCCGGTCGCCTCACTGAGTTCGCCGAGCCTCATCCCGGCCCTCCTTTCATTCGTACGGCCGGATAGCTGCGGTCCGGCGCACTCTCCAGATATCCAAAGGTGGATAGTGAAACTATCCTAGGCGCATGGACTGGAACCCGCTCTTGGTGACCCACGTCGTCGCCGCCCTCTACTCACTCGCCATCGGGCCGGTCAACATCCTGCGTCGACGGCGGGACAGGACCCACCGGATTCTGGGCTACACGTGGGCCGCTTCGATGTACTACGTCTGCGGAAGCAGCTTCTGGATCGTGTCCGACGGACACTTCAGCTGGCTCCACGGCCTGTCCGCCTTCACGATCGTCACCGTCAGTCTCGGCATCGCAGCCGCGGTGAGGCGCAACATCGTGGCGCACCGCATGAACATGATCGGCAGCTACCTCGGATTGCTTGCAGCCTTCCTGTTCGCCGCTACAGTGCCCTCGCGGGCCATCCCGAGGCTCCTGGACAGCGACCCCGCCACGGCCTGGTTCGTCGCGGTCTTCGTCGCCGCGAGCGTGGCGGCGCTGTACCTGACGGTGAGGCCCCGGCGCCGGTCCGCGCTCCGGGTTCGAAGCGTTCCGGCACCCTGACCTCCGGCCCCCTTCCGTCCGACGGGGTACGGACACGGGTTCAACTGCGTCCGCTAGAACAGCCCGACGGCGTTACCCTCGGAGTCGACATCCATCCGCAGCGCCGCGGGCTCCCTGGGCAGCCCAGGCATGGTCATCACGGATCCGGTCAGGGCGACGATGAACCCGGCGCCCGTCTTCGGGATGAGGTCACGTACGTGCACGGTGAAGCCGTCGGGCGCACCGAGCAGGCCGGCGTCGTCGGAGAAGGAGTACTGCGTCTTCGCCATGCACACGGGCAGACCGGACCAGCCGTTGGCCTCGATCTCCTTCAGCCGCCGCAGGGCCGTGCCCGAGAAGTCGACGTCGTCCGCCCCGTAGATCTCCTGGACGATGATGCGGATCTTGTCCTCGATGGGGAGGTCCAGCGGGTAGAGGTGCGAGAAGCTCACGGGTCGCTCCAGGGCAGCCAGCACGCTCGCGGCGAGATCATCACCCCCCGGCCCACCACCGCCCTGGCCCCAGACGTCCGCCACGGCGGCATCGATACCCTTCCCCGCACACCACGCCATGAGCCAGTCGAGCTCCTCGTCGGTGTCCGTACTGAATCTGTTGATCGCCACGACAGGGCTGATCCCGAACTTCTCCACGTTGCGCACGTGGCGGAGGAGGTTCGCCGTACCCTCCTGCAGGGCCGCTACGTCCGGCAGGGAGAGATCGGCCTTCGCCACTCCTCCGTGCATCTTCAGCGCGCGGACGGTAGCCACGATGACGACGGCATCCGGAGCCAGGTCACCGGCCCGGGCCTTGATGTCCATGAACTTCTCGGCACCGAGGTCGGCACCGAAACCCGCCTCCGTCACCACGATGTCCGCGAGGCGTCGAGCGGTACGGGTCGCGATGACCGAATTGCAACCGTGGGCGATGTTCGCGAAGGGTCCCCCGTGCACGAGCGCGGGTGTCCCGGCGATGGTCTGCACGAGGTTGGGCTTGAGGGCGTCCTTCAGCAGCAGGGCAAGGGCTCCCTGGACCCCCAGGTCGCCGACGGTGAGGGGCGAACGGTCGTAGGTGTAGCCGAAGGTGATCGAGGCAAGGCGTTCCTTCAGGTCGTGGAGATCCCTCGCCAGGCAGAAGACGGCCATGATCTCGCTGGCCACGGTGATATCGAAGCCGTCCTGCCGCGGAGTGCCCTGCGTCGGCCCACCGAGCCCGACGACGACCTCGCGCAGCGCACGATCGTTGACGTCGAGAACGCGCTTGAAGGTGATTCTCCGCGGATCGATCCGGAGCTCGTTGCCCTGGTGGATGTGGTTGTCGATCAGTGCCGCGAGCGCATTGTTCGCGGAGGTGATCGCGTGGAAATCACCGGTGAAGTGCAGGTTGATCTCATCCATCGGGAGCACCTGGGAGTAGCCGCCACCGGTCGCACCGCCCTTCATCCCGAGCACCGGACCGAGCGAGGGCTCGCGCAGGGCGATCATGACGCGCTGACCCGCACGGGCCAGGGAGTCAGCCAGTCCCACGGTGCAGGTGGACTTGCCCTCCCCGGCAGGCGTGGGACTCATCGCGCTGACCAGGACCACCCGCCCAGGGGCCCTGCCCTCCTCCCCGAGGAGGCGCGGATCGATCTTCGCCTTGAACCGACCGTAGAATTCGATCGCTTCCCGCGGTATACCGGCTGCGTCCGCAATGTCCTCGATGGGCCTGACCGCGGCGGCGCGGGCAATCTCAAGATCGCTCATGGGAAGAACCTACCAGCGCTCCGGACTCAACCCCTGGTCAGGCCGGCACGCCCGAGGACGTAGGAGATCAACGGCTCATACAGGCCCGGGCACACGTTGTCGTCGAGTGGGACGGCCACCTCGAGTTGGCCCTGTGCCTCCGAGACGAACAAGCCCGGATCATTGCAGTCGGCGAAGCCGATGGTCGGGATTCCTGCGCTTGCCGCGAGCCCGGCCCAGCCGTGGTCGGCGACGACGAGGTCCGGGAGCGGCTGTCCGTCGGCGGTGAGTGTCTCGAGGCTCAGGCGCATCGGTTCGGGGAAGTGCGTGTGCATGAGGCCGCCGTGCTGGTGCCACACGAGCACCCCGAAGATCTGCCGGATGTCTCCTGCCCTGAAACGCCGTCCTTCCGGGACCTGCACCACGACGGCACCGGCGGCAGCCACGGCCCGCGCGAACGCGGCATGGACGGGTAGCAGGCCTGCGGGGTGACCGGTGGCGAAGAGGATCCGCTCACCCTTCCGGGCGGAAGCACCGAGCCGGTCGGCGAAGCGGCCGAGTGCCGCAACACATTTGTCGGCGTCGATGGTGTCCTGGCCCTCGGTGTGGGAGGGGTCGGGGCTCGTTCCCACTCGCTCGTGCATGAGCTCGAAGACCTCGTCGTACGTCCAGTCGCGCCGGAGCTCCACACCGAACTCGAGGTTCTCGTTGCCCTCGAGGAACAGGCGCATGTGCTTCAGGTTGTCCTGCCGCGACGTGGCCACTTGGCCGGTGATACGAACGGAGTCGAGGTAAGCGGCGAGCTCGGTCGGGTTCACGCTTCCATCCTAGGGGCGTGGGGCGCCCCTCAGTGTGCGGTCGCCGTCGAGAACCGCTCGACGGCACTGCGGTAACTCTGTGCCGTCAGCAGGGCCGTGCGCTGCCAGCCGAAGGCGAGCGCGTGGGTTGCCGCGCCCCGCCCGAGAGTGGCGCGGAGCTGCGGATCGTCGTGAAGGCGTTCGAGGGCTTCCGCCCACGCCGGGGCCGCATGGCCGTTCACGAGGAGACCGCTGCGTCCGTCGCTGATGGCCTGTGGGAGGCCCCCCACGTTGGCCACGACGACGGGGGTGCCGCACGCCTGTGCCTCGAGCGCCACGAGACCGAAGGATTCGCTGAACGAAGGCATGACCACCGCGTCCGCCGAGCGGAACCACTGCGCCAGGTGCGCCGCGGTGACGGGCGGATACAGCCTCACCTCGTCGGTGAGTCCGGCCTCGTCGATGAGGGGCTGGAGGGCGAGCGCCTCGGACCCGCTGCCGGAACCGAGGATGCTCACGGCGACGCTGATGTCCGGACGGCGTCGGCGCAGCTCGGCGACGGCCGCGACGAGTACCTGAGGTCCTTTGAGTTTCTGGATCCTGCCAGCGAAGACGATGTGGAACTGTTCCGGCGGGAATGCGAGGGCAGCACGCGCGGCTCCGCGGTCACCGGGATGGAAGGTCGCCAGATCCACACCCGGCGCCACCACGTCCACACGGTCCCGGGCCGCTCCGTACAGGGAGACCAGCTCCGAGGCTTCCGTGCTCGTGTTGGCGATGAACCGCGCGGCTCCGTCGACGATCTCCTGTTCGCCGGCGATCCTGTCGACCGGTTCCGGTGCGCCCAGCGCCACCATGCGGAGGTTCTTCACCCGCGCCATGGTGTGCATCGAGTGCACGAGCGGGAGGTTCATCGCCCTGCTCAGCGTCAGGCCCACGATCCCGGAGACCCAGTAGTGGGAGTGCAGGACGTCGAAGTGGCCGTCCGCGAGGAGATCGGCCACGTCGGTGATGGCATCGGCGAACGTGTCCTTGAGACCCGGGAGGGCCTCCTTGGGGATGCGGCGCCGTGGACCGGCGTGGAGGTGGTGGACCACCACGCCGTCCGGCAGGACCTCCCGCCGCGGACGGCCCTCCCCGGTCTCACGGGTGAAGATCTCGACGTCGATACCGACCCTGGCCAGCTCGCGGGCGGTACTGCGCACGTACACGTTCATCCCGCCGGCATCTCCCGCGCCCGGTTGCTCCAAGGGGGAGGTGTGCAGGGAGAGCATGGCTACACGCCGGACGCCGGACACGCTCTCTCCCTTCCGACCGGCTGCAGGGTGGGCCGGTCAGTGACCCTTCTGACCCTACAACGCAGCGATCGGGCGCCACATTCCGGCGCATGCACCGATGGGACACCCGATCGCCGGACCGCGCCGCCGCCGGCTGCCGGTCATTCCCGCGCCACCATCACTTGATGTACATCGTGTGGTGGGGCTCCATGAACCGCTGGGACGCATGCCGTGGCCCGTCGGCCGGCCCCGCCAGGATGCGTCCCCAGAGCGAGACGCCGTTGCGCAGCCTCCGGAGCACGAGCTGCACCTCCTTCCGGTGATGGAATCCGGGCATGGCGGTCGGCGGGACACCCGGGGCGTCCTGTCGGCCACCCGTGTTGTCGGCGAGCGGGGTCAGCGATCCACCCATGATGAATTCACCGCTGGTGGCACGAAGTTCTCCGGGCGGAGGCTCGCCGGATTCCGGGAGGACGTCCGGCGGTACCCCGGAGGGCATTGCTGCATTCCCAGCGAGGGCAGGAATGGATGGGGAATTGGGCATGACGAACTTTCGGTAGGTTCAGAAAGGCGTGGAAATGCCGATCAACAGGCGCGAAGCCGGATCAGGAGCAGGTGGAAGGTGCGCACGGGCGCGGGATGGTACGAGAATCGGCCGGCTGGTGCCGGTGCGCAGACTTCCTAGTGCGAACGAACAACGAAGGAGGGATTGGCGCTGCGGGCAAAGGCTCCGCTCAGCATGGTATTCACAATCTCCACCTCCAATTCGTCGAGTGCACCTGCGGTTCTGTGGCCACGGTCCGTGCGGACCGCGAGTTGGGAAGACCCAATGGCTTGTAGATAAAGCTACCGTATTGAAGAGCCCGAGGCATAGGGCATTGTCGATATTCGTCGGGAAATGTTTTCGAGAAAGGAGGAGGAATGCCATCTGCGGCGTCGTCCGCGGGCCGGATCCAGGCCGTCGACGCGCTGCGGGGGCTGGCGCTGTTCGGCATCCTGATGGTGAACGTCTGGTTCTTCGCCGACTCGACGACCGTGGTGGGCGGGCCCGATCCCGACGCCACGGCACCGATCGACCTGGCCATCCGCTTCGGCGTGGCGACTCTCTTCGAGGGGAAGTTCTACCTGCTGTACTCACTGCTCTTCGGCTACGGTTTCGCGGTGCTGCAGCGCAGAAGCGGCCCAGAAGCGGTGCACCTCATCCGCAGACGCCTCGCCTTTCTGGCCGTCCTGGGAATCGTTCACGGCCTGGCCCTGTTCTACGGTGACATCCTCCTGACCTACGCGCTTGCCGGCACGATCCTGCTGGCCACCCGGACCATCACCGCGCGAACGGCACTGGGCATCGCCGTCGCCATCACCGCGGGTGTCTTCCTGCTGCTCATCGGATCGGCCGCACTCCTGCTGCTCGGCGATGCCGCCGGAGGAACAGCACCGACCATCACGACCGTCATGGATCCGTGGAACCCGATCGAAGCTTTCCGGCGCAATGCCGGGACCTACGGCACGATCCTTCCGACGGTGGTCTTCTTCCAGGGGCCGCTCGCCCTGGGTGCCTTCTTCGCCGGGTCCTCCCTCGCTGCCCGCGGCGTCCTCCGTCCGCATGCACCCTCCCGGGCGGTCCTGCGCCGCGTCGTCGTCCTGGCCCTGCCGCTGGGACTCACCGCGTCCGCCTGCCAGGCCTACCTGGGAATCTGGGGTGCGAACGACGGCACCTCGCTGCTGGCCACCGGATTGTCGGTGGCTGCTTCCCCCCTCGTCACGATCGGCTACGGGGCCGCGTTCCTGCTGCTGCTGGACACGCGCCGCGGGAGTACCGTCTTGGCGCTCCTGGCACCGGCCGGGCGCCTGTCACTGACCAACTATCTCGGGCAGTCCGTGGCGCTCTGCGGCGTGTTCACCGGTTACGGATTCGGTCTGGCGGACGAGCTCCCATCCGCGCTGGTGGTCCTGCTCGTCATCGTCCTCTTCGCGGCACAGATCGTGACCAGCAGGCTGATCCTTGCCCGTCGGTCGGCCGGCCCACTCGAATGGGCGCTTCGCAGCGTGGTCCATCGGAACCCGGGACGCACCCCCGGGGAAGACTAGAGGTTCCAGTGCACGATCGCCGGCGTGCGCTTGTCCCAGCCGAGCGCGCAGACCGCGGCTGTCCCGAGCACGAACCTCCGGCCCTCGATCCCCTCGAACTGCAACCAGCGCGCCGCGACGATCCTGAGGAAATGACCGTGGGCGACGAGCAACGCGTTCTGTACCGGCTGTGCGGAGGGATCACCGTCAGCCGGCGTCCCGCACCCCGCCTGCACGCGGGCTATCACCCGGTCCGCGCGCTCGGACACCTGACGGAGCGTCTCGCCGTTCGGAGCGCCGTCGTTCCAGATCAGGTACCCGGGGTTCTCCTCGCGGACTGTCGCGCTGCTCCGGCCCTCGTTGTCCCCGTAGTCCCATTCGTGGGCGAACGGGAGGACCTCCGCGTCGGGGAATCCGGCGAGTTCGGCCGTGCGCACGGCCCGCTGCAGCGGAGAGGTCAGCACGAGGTCGAACTCGACGCCCTGCAGGTTGCTCCGCGCGGCCAGGGCCTGCTCCTCGCCGTGCGGAGTCAGCGGCAGATCCGTGAGCCCCGTGTAGCGCCCGTCCCTCGACCATTCCGTCTCTCCGTGCCGGAGGAGCCACAGCTTCGGCAACGGTGTCCCTGCGGCGGTCAGGTCCGGTGCTGCTGCGCCTGTCATGGGCTTCATGCCGTGCTCTCCTCGGATTCGGGTTGCTCGCTCCACCACTGGCGGAGCTTGGTCTCGGCGTCGGCCGGGTCGTGGGGTCCGTGCTCCATGCGTTCCTCGAGGAGGAACCGGTAGGCGCGTCCGACAGCAGGGCCGGGACTGATGCCGAGAAGCGCCATGATCTGCCCGCCGTCCAGGTCGGGGCGGATCTGCGCCAGTTCCTCCTGCTCGGCGAGCGCCTCGATCCTGGCCTCGAGGTCGTCGTAGGCGAAGGCCAGGCGTTCGGCCTTCCGCCTGTTCCGCGTGGTGACGTCGGACCGGGTGAGGCGGTGAAGCCTTTCCAGAAGGGACCCGGCGTCGTTCACGTAGCGCCGCACCGCGGAATCGCTCCACCCCGCCTCGCCGTAGCCGTAGAACCGCATGTGCAGCTCCACGAGCCGCGCGACGGCCTTGACGGTGTCGTTGTCGAAACGCAGGGCGCGCAGTCTCCTGGCGGCGAGCTTCGCGCCGACGGCGTCGTGATGGCGGAAGCTCACGGCACCGCCGGGCTCGAACTTGCGCGTCGCGGGTTTGCCGATGTCGTGGAGGAGCGCGGCGAAGCGCAGGACGACGTCGGGCCCGGGCACCGCACCGTCGTCGTCCGTCTCCAGGGCGCAGGCCTGGCGGAGCACCGTCAGGGAGTGCTGGTACACGTCCTTGTGGCGGTGGTGTTCGTCCGTCTCGAGTCGCAGCGCGGCGACTTCCGGGAGGACGTGGTCCGCGAGGCCGGTCTCGACCATGACGTCGATCCCGGCGTCGGGAGCAGCGCCCTGCATGAGCTTCACCAGTTCGTCGCGCACGCGCTCCGCCGAGATGATCGTGATCCGCTCGGACATGGCTACCATCGCCTCGGTGACCTCCGGGGCCACGGCGACGCCGAGCTGCGAGACGAACCGCGCGGCGCGCATCATGCGCAGCGGGTCGTCCGAGAACGACGACGACGGCGTCCCCGGCGTCCGCAACACCCCGGCGCGCAGGTCGCGGACCCCACCGAACAGGTCGACGAGTTCGAGTGACGGCAACCGCAGCGCCATGGCGTTGATGGTGAAGTCCCGGCGCAGCAGGTCGTCCTCGAGGCTCGTCCCGAAGGAGACGGTCGGGTTCCTCGAGGCCGGATCGTAGGCCTCGGCCCGGTACGTCGTGATCTCGATCTGGTAGCCGCCCTTGCGCAGGCCGATGGTGCCGAAGGCCCTGCCGATCTCCCAGTAGGCATCCGCCCAGTGCCGGACGATCGCCAGGATCTGATCCGGATCCGCGTCCGTGGTGAAGTCGAGATCCGGCGACACCCTGCCGAGGAACAGGTCCCTCACCGGTCCGCCGACCAGGGAGAGCTCGCGGCCCACGGCGTCGAAGAGTGCGCCGACCTCGAGGACCACGGGAGGGAGGGGTGCGGTAAGGGTCGAGGTGTCCAGCAGGTGCGCCATAGTTCCTTAAGGGTGCCAGATCGGACAGTGTTTCCCACACCGCGATCCGGTCCCTTCGCAGGCTTCGTGACAGCGCGCGGACCCGGTCGCGTCGTCACAGCGGCTCCTTAAAGATCGTTAGAGTGGTTTCATGGACCGACCCGTTCCAAGTGCTCCGAAGCGCACCCCGTTGACAGTGTCAATGGGAACCACGGGTATGCCTGCCGTGCAGCACCAGTTGCCCACTGTGGAGGAGGTGTCGGCCGGCGGGATCGTCGTCGACGCCACGAAGGACACCCTCGACGTCGCGATCATCGCCCGGCTGAATCGTGGTGGGCGGCTCGAGTGGTGCCTGCCGAAGGGCCACCCGGAAGGCGCCGAGAACAGCGAGGAAGCCGCCGTCCGCGAGATCGCGGAGGAGACCGGCATCGAGGGCAGGATCGTCTCCGCGCTCGGCAGCATCGACTACTGGTTCACCGTCAGCGGCCACCGGGTGCACAAGACAGTCCATCACTTCCTGCTGATCGCCACGGGTGGTTACCTGACGATCGAGAACGACCCCGACCACGAGGCCGTCGATGTCGCGTGGGTGCCGCTGGGCGAACTCGGACGGCGCCTGTCCTTCCCGAACGAACGACGCATCGCCGATCTCGCCCGTGAGGTCCTGCCCGAGTACCTCTGACCACCCGGGGACCATCGGCCTCACGCCTACTCCGCCGTATCGGTGAGACGATGGGACGCGATGTCTGACACGAACACAGCCTCGATCCCCCTGCAGGACGCCGGGCAGCCGCCCCGCGACGACCCGTCGGCCCCACGCGGCGGCTCCGCCGCCCGCTCCAGCGCCATCATGGCAGCGGGAACACTGGTCTCACGGCTCCTCGGCCTGGTCCGCGTCGCCCTGCTGGCCACCGCGATCGGCGCGACCGGACAGGTCTCCGACCTCTTCACATCGGCGAACAACCTGCCGAACTTCCTCTACCTGATGCTCGCCGGCGGGGTGTTCAACGCGGTGCTGGTGCCGCAGATCATCCGGGCGAGCAGGCAACCGGACAGGGGTGCCGACTTCGTCAGCAGGCTCCTGACGCTCGCCGCCGCCGCACTCCTCGTCCTGACGGTGCTCGTCACGCTCGCGGCACCGGTGATCGTCAATCTGACGACGAGCTTCACCGGGGCGAATCTCGCCCTGACCACCGCATTCGCCTACTGGTGCCTGCCGCAGATCTTCTTCTACGGCATGTACGCGGTGACCGGGCAGATCCTCAACGCCAACGGGTCCTTCGGGCCGTACATGTGGGCGCCCGTCGTCAACAACATCGTGTCCATCGCCTTTCTGGTGGTCTTCATCGCCTTGATGGGGGGCGAACAGGTGGAACGGCACAGCCCCGACACGTGGACGGGGTCACAGACCCTCCTGCTCGCCGGGGGGACGACGCTCGGGATCGTCGTGCAGGCCCTCGTCCTCTTCGTACCCCTGAAGCGCCTCAACCTGGGGCTGCGCCCGCGGTTCGGGATTCGCGGAACGGGACTCGGTCGGACCGGGAAGCTCGCTTCGGTCACGATCGTGACCATGCTGATCGGAAACGGGCTCTACCTGGTGAACCAGCGCATCGCGACCATCGCCTCCGACGCCAGGCCGGCATTCCTCGCGCAGGATCCACCGGTGCAGATCGCCGGCTCCACGAACCTCGAGTTCGGTGCGATGGTGTACCAGTTGCCGCATGCGGTCATCGCCCTCTCCCTCGCGACCGTCATGTTCAACCAGTTGTCCTCGGCCCATGCCGACAACAACCTGGCCGCTGTCCGGGCAACGCTCTCTCACGGCCTCCGCATCATCGGCGTCGCCACCGTCTTCGGCGCTGCGGCGCTGCTGACGTATGCCGGGCCGCTCGGCATGCTGTTCAGCGAGTCGGCGGAGAGCGCCGCCATCAACGGCGTCATCATCGCCATCCTCGCCGTGGGAGCGCCCTTCCTCAGCGCCAACTTCCTGCTCAACCGCGTTTTCTACGCGAGCGAGGACGTCCGGACACCCCTCAAGATCCAGCTGATCCTGTCCGTCGTCGGGGTCGTGCTGGCGCTCACCGCCGGGATGTTCGACCCCCGGCTCATCGTCCCGATGCTGGCGGTCGCCTACTCGCTCGGCAACGCCATCGCCGTGGTCGTGAGTCACGTCTTCCTGACGCGGCAGATCGGACACTACGGCGCAGGGCACGTCTTCGACGTCCATGTCCGCCTCACTGTCGCCGGGATCGTCGCCGCGGTGGCCGGAACGGCGTTGTGCTTCGCCTTCGGCGGGTACGGAGCCGATGGGTATCTGTGGCAGTCCAAACTGAACGCCGTCGTCGTCCTCGCGATCGGTGGAGTGGTCATGTCGGCTGTCTACCTGGCCATGCTGAAAGTGCTCCGGGTCACCGAACTCAGCGAGTTCGCGGGCCCGCTCCTGGCGCGTTTCCGCCGGAGTGGCGCCTGAGGCCTGCGCCCGGCAATGGGCCGGCCGACCGGTAGCATGGGTAAAAATTCGCCAGGGTTCGTCGGGAGGAACACGTGCCAGAAGCAGTAGACGTCGGTTCAGTGCTGGGCGGCCGTTACAAGGTGACCGCCTACGTACTGGCATCTGCTGAGAAGGATCTCGTGCTCGACGGCGTCGATCAGGTGCTCAACAGGCCGGTCAGTATCCTCGTGGCATCCGCCGGCAACGCGTCACAGGTGGCTACGAGCGCTCGTGAACTGGCCACCGGTGACCGCAACGGGAACATCCAGGTGCTCGATCTGGGCATCACCGAGTCCGGCACCTATCTGGTCACCAACCGGGCGCCCGCTGCCGACATGCTCGATCTCATCGTCCAGCAGGACGCACCGTCCGGGGAGCCTCCGTACGTCGAACCGTTCTTCACCGACACCCTCGGTTCGGAGATCTTCGGTCGGCCGCGCTCCACCGAACCGGAGACGTACGACGACGATGACGACGAGTACGACGACGCCCGACCTCCGCGGAAGTCCCGTCTCTCCGGCCTCACCCGCCGCTTCGCCCGTTCCACGCCCGAGGACGAGCGCCAGGACGACACGTCGGACATCCAACCCGTCGTGGACACTGGTTCACCCTCACCCCGCCCGACCTCGCACCTCGTACCGCCACCGCCCTCGCGGAAACCCGGCGTTCCGGCCGGAACTGCCGCAGAGAACGAACGGCAGGTACGTCGCGACGACGACACCGACCGCACGACACGTGCCTCAGCAACAGGCCTGGCCGCAGCGGGCGCTGCGGGAGCGGCAACCGCTGCCGCAGGTCCGCAGCAGGAGCGGGCAGCGTCACGATTCCCCCTGTCCGGTGGGCAGCACGACCATGATCTTCAGGACTCCTACGACACCTCCAGCGGCTCACGGGGTTCGGAGAACCACGATCAGGACGAAGACGACGACGACAGCGGCGGGCGCACGTTCACGCGCGTGCTCGTCGGCGCCGTTCTCACGGTCGTGCTGATCGTCGCCGTCGTGCTCGCCGCCACTCAACTGGGCACCATCTTCGGTGGGAATGACGTAGCCGATGGAGTCACCGAGCAGACCCCGACCGATGCAGCTGCACAGGAGCCCAGCTCCGAACCGCCGTCCCCCTCCGAAGAGCCGACCGCACAGACGGTGATTCCCCAGATCGCCGGGATAACGCGGCTCGTACCGGACAACCAGGCCCTCGACGCCGGCAATGACGTGAATCTCCCGCTGATCATCGACGGCAACCCCTCGAGTTACTGGGGCAACCAGGTCTATGCGAGCGAGACCTTCGGTGGCCTCGCGACGAGCCTTGCTCTGGTGGTCGAACTGGAGGAGGAGTCCACGGTGTCGCAGGTGGTCATCGAGCAGCTCAACGGCACGGGAGGCAGCTTCTCCGTGCTGTTGAACGACGAGCCGTCCCTGGACGGAGCCGAGCAGATCGCCCAGGGCGGTTTCACCGCACCCACGGTCACGCTGCCCATTCCGGACGGCCCCGAAGGACCCCGGACCGGGAGCTACGTGATCGTCAACTTCACCCAGCTGCCCAGGTTGTCCAACATCCAGGCACAGTACCCGTTCGGCCTCCGCGTCGCCGAGATCAGCGTCAGCTGAAGAACGTCGGCATACGGACAAGGACCACCCGCACACGACCTGCTGGCGGAATAAGCTCTCCCGTTAGTCCGTTGAGGGAAGTGTCCGCTGCAATGACCGACTCGGCCGTATCAGCGCATGAAAAGACAGAAAGGTCTTTCGAGAACGTGACAACGAACATCGATGTCCAGCTGGACACTCCCACCGACAGCTCCGGCAGCGAGCCCACCATCCACGACGTCATCATCGTCGGGTCCGGGCCCTCCGGCTACACCGCCGCGGTGTACACCGCGCGTGCCAACCTGAAGCCGATCATGATCGCCAGCTCGGTCAAGGCCGGCGGTGAGCTCATGAACACCACCGACGTGGAGAACTTCCCGGGCTTCCCCGAAGGTGTCATGGGTCCGGACCTGATGGGACAGTTCGAGAAGCAGGCCCGCCGCTTCGGAACCGAGATCCTCTACGAGGACGTCGTGACCGCAGAGCTGTCCGGAGACATCAAGAAGCTGACGATCGCGACGGGCGAGCAGTTCCTTGCGCGCGCGGTCATCATCTCGACAGGTTCGGAGTACCGGGAGATAGGGCTCGAAGACGAGAAGCGGCTGTCAGGCCACGGCGTCAGCTGGTGTGCCACGTGCGACGGATTCTTCTTCCGCGACCAGGACATCGCCGTGATCGGCGGCGGTGACTCAGCCATGGAGGAGGCCCTCTTCCTCACGAAGTTCGCCCGCTCCGTCACGGTCATACACCGCCGCGACACCCTGCGCGCCTCGAAGATCATGCAGGACCGCGCTTTCGCCCATGACAAGATCAACTTCGTCTGGAACGCTGAAGTGGTGGGTATCCATGGTGCCGAGAAGGTCACTGGAGTGAGGATCGCGAGCACGATCGACGGAACGACCAGCGACATCGACGTCACCGGCATTTTCGTTGCCATCGGCAACGACCCTCGGGTGGAGCTGGTCAAGGACCAGCTCGAGCTCACCAGTGAAGGCACCATCGCCGTGCTCGGCCGGACGTCGAAGACGTCACTCCCGGGAGTCTTCGCCGCGGGCGACGTCATCGACCCCACGTACCGTCAGGCCATCACGGCCTCGGGAAGCGGCTGTGTTGCCGCGCTGGACGTCGAGCACTACCTGGCCGACACAGTGAGCGCCTCGGACACCGCCGCACGTGTACCGACACCACCGGCCGAAGCAGTTTCCGAATCAGTATCCTTCTGATCGACCAACAACAAGGAGAGTCGCCATGAGCAACGCAAAAGATGTGACTGACGCGTCATTCGACGTCGACGTCCTCCAGGCAACCAAGCCGGTCATCGTGGATTTCTGGGCAGAATGGTGTGGCCCGTGCCGCATGCTGTCTCCCATCCTCGACGACATCGCAGCAGAGCACGCGGAGAAGATCGACGTCGTCAAGGTGAACGTCGATGACAACCCCGCGATCGCCGCCAAGTACGGAATCACCTCGATTCCCGCTGTCTATGTCTTCCACGGTGGGGAAGTGGCCGCGACGTCGATCGGCGCCAAGCCCAAGCAGGTGCTCGAGCAGGAATTCGCCGCATTCATCAACTGAACGTAGCAGCGTACGAAGGACCCGCCGGTTACCGGCGGGTCCTTCGTCATTTTCCGGATGATCCCCCACAACGATCGCTTCACACCAGCGGGAGCCGGGCGTGCGAAGGGGTCGGATGGAGCGCCCGGCCGAACGCCGATCGCCGTCCACGGTACGCCCGGCGGTCTCGTTTCACGTGAAACGACGCCTCCTGTGGCAATCGAGCACTCTGGGGGCGCACTTGTCCTGCGATGTACCTCGGCGGCTCTTCGCGCCTGTCAGGACGACAAGGCCCACCCAGGACCAGCTCGAACCCGCCGCAACGCAGCTGGTTCAATCCAGGACCGTCGGCCGCCTCTCAGTGATACTCGGAGATGATAGGGCTCAG
The DNA here is from genome assembly GCA_009728235.1 of Vibrio cholerae. Classification (GTDB taxonomy): domain Bacteria; phylum Actinomycetota; class Actinomycetes; order Actinomycetales; family Micrococcaceae; genus Arthrobacter_D. The sequence continues at coordinate 89,116 of WNZI01000003.1, forward strand.
CGGCAGCCTCCTCTCCCGGTTTCACGTGAAACGTCTCGATCGCCCTAGACGACCGCAGGGCGAGTGGCCACACTCCTCATCCGCGCAGCACCCATCGTTGGTCCGCTCGACAAACAATGGTTGGCTTCGTGCACTGGCGGCTCCGCAGCCGCCGAGCGATGTGAGTGGTCGTCCGCGCATCCGCAATCCTGCCGTAGACAGCAGACGCCCTCGCCACCTCCGACGCGTTCCAGCAGCGCAGCATCGACTCGGCGACTGCGAGAAGTGCTCGAGCGGAGCGCCCATGCGACATCTCTGCGGATGCAGCTAGGCCTCGTTGTGTGTGGCAACAAGCCGGAGCACTTCCACCCTGGATGGCGCTCTGGCGGAGGCACTTCGGCCTCGCCCACCCTCCCGACTCCCTCCTCCGATCCATGTCAGTACCGCCGACAAGAAGCGACGAGCCGAGCGTTTCACGTGGAACCTCGAACGTCGGTCTAGCGCTTTCTTCCGTTGAAGCAGCAGACACCCGAGACTTCCCACCCCGCAGCGCCTGCGCACCGTCCCGGAAGATTGCGGGCAGCTCTGCACTCGAGAGTTCTTACGCCATAGCGGACAGATCCGCCTAAGGACAGGGCATCACGGCTACAGCGATCATTGCTACACCAGCGCGTTCCGCCGGGCACATACCCACTCGCTCAAATTCCAAGAACTGATCCGTGCGCAGTAGAGATTGGCCCCGCAACGCCCCACAGCCCCCTGAGCCGTTGTGCAAGCAGCGTTGCGAGAGCGTACAGGAAGCCTTTGAGGACCCGTCGGCATGCCAGGAAGCGGCCTCAACGTAGCGTCTTTACGAAGCGATACCTGGTTCATAGCCCGAGCCGGCGGCGCAGGCGTCAGCGGAGCGACACGCGCGACGGTGAGCAGCCGTTTCACGTGAAACAGCCAGAGCCAGCTGCAAGCAGCCTGGCCAATCCTCTGTCAACCCATCAAGCGCGGAACCTGAGCATAACTGCAGAGAATGTCCCTTCGGCAGCAGATTGCAGCTCCGCACATCCCGGTCGTACGGCGGGCTCTCCACTGCAGTGCCCTCGCACGGCGTTCATACCCGCGGGAACCCGAGCGACGAACGGAGGCGGCCAGGCCGCGCTTGCCCTCGCTGCCGCTCGATCGAGACTCCCTGAGTCGCCTTGTTCCCTCGACACGGGCCTGATGTCCACTGTTTATTCGCACGCAGCACTCCGGCCTCCTGGACAGGCGATCGCTAGGTCCTACATACCGGTAGCGCCGGCTCCGCTCGCGCATGGAAGCACGACGCTGATACGGCGCTAGTTTTACTCCTGCTCCTGCGTGGTGTCGATTTCCGCCCTACACAGGCAGGACGTCCACCTGCACCGCCAGAGACCGCCATCATCGGTCCATCAACCCACAAGGAGGGACGGAGGGACCTGCTGAGCCGGCCTCTCGAGTTTCACGTGAAACACGCGGCGGTCCGCGCTTAATACAGGGCTAGAAGTCAGTCGGCGTTGGGAGACAGGACACTGACGATCCTGTTGAGGTCGTCAACACTCGCGAACTCGATGCTTACTCGCCCCTTCTTCGCACCCAGGGTTATCTTGACGTTGGTGTCGAGCCGGTCGGAGAGCGAGGTTGCCAGGTAATCCAACCGCTCGTGCCTTGCACCGTCACGAGGAGTGGTGGGCTTACTCGCCTGACGCAATCCTCCACTAAGTGCGACAATCTCCTCGGTCGAACGAACCGACAACCCTTCGGCGACGATTCGCTGAGCCAACTTCTCCATCTCAGCAGCATCCTCGAGACCGAGAAGAGCACGAGCGTGGCCTGCACTTAGTACACCGGCTGCGAGACGACGCTGCACAAGCGGCGGCAGCTTCATCAACCTGAGCGTGTTGGAGATCTGCGGGCGAGACCGCCCGAGGCGTCCTGCAAGCTCGTCGTGCGAGCACCCGAAGTCGTCGAGCAGCTGCTGGTACGCTGCAGCTTCCTCCAGAGGATTGAGGGCACTTCGGTGAAGGTTCTCGAGGAGGGCATCTCGGAGCAGATCGTCATCCAGAGTCGAACGGATGATGGCTGGGATCGTCTCGAGACCCGCCTCTCGGGAAGCCCGCCACCGCCGCTCACCCATGACCAGCTCGTACGTCGCGTCCCCAGCTTCCTGAGACGGACGTACGACGATAGGCTGCAGGACTCCGATCTCACGGATCGAGTGCACCAGTTCGCCGAGTTCGTCCTCGTTGAACTCAACGCGCGGCTGCTTACGGTTCGGGTGAATGCTGTCGAGTGCCAGATCGGCGAAGGTAGCACCAGGCACCTGCACCAACCCCTGAGGGTCAACCCTTGTGCCGAACGTTTCCACCTGAGGTTCCTCGGTCGTCGCACTCGTTCACGTGAAACACGGTCCTGATCGACAGCTGGCGCCGAGTGATCATCGGCTGCGTCGTCGGCCACCGGTGTCCCGGGGATGGCGTCATCTATGTCGGGCCCTGCCGTCTCCTGGGGACCAGCTACCGCTGCTTGGGAACCATCGACGGCATCGGTGGGGCCGAGCGGCTTGTTACCTGGCTGCGACACGGCCTTTCTCCTGGTCGACGTCTTAGCAACCCGTTTTGTTTGCGCCTCGAGCACGTTCCTATTGATTCCGCTCCGAAGAGCAGTCGAATAGGAGCGGGGCTGCTCAGCAACGTCGTCTTCCGTGACCCTCTCGAAGAACAGGTCGGCAGGGCGTCCCGCCGGTCGTGACTCGGGCTTCACCTCGTCCGACACAGGTGCTTCGGCCGCCGGCGATGCGGCCTCCGGCGTCTCAGCTATCTCCTCGGCTGGGCACTCGGGATCAAGGCACCGAGACCCCGGCCCAGTCCGCGCCGCTTTTCCGCCATGTCATTCCTTCCACAGGGTGAAGCACTGCTCCACTGGTACGTACTGGTGACCCGCCGCGCCCGACGGCGTCAGGAGGATCGTGATGCGATCTCGGCCGCAGCTTCCTGGTATGACAGGGCACCGCTGGAGGATGGATCGTAGGTCATGACAGTCTGCTGATAGCTGGGGGCCTCCGAGATCCGCACGGATCGGGGAACCACGGCCTTGAGAACCTGCTGCGGGAAGTGCTCCCGGACTTCCGCCGCTACCTGAGCTGCGAGGTTGGTCCGCCCGTCGTACATCGTGAGGAGGATGGTCGATACCACCAGATCCGCGTTGAGGTGCTTCTGGATCATCTCGATGTTCTTGAGCAGCTGGCTCAGGCCCTCGAGGGCGTAGTACTCGCATTGAATCGGTATCAGCACCTCTTTCGCAGCCACGAAGGCGTTGACGGTCAGCAGCCCGAGACTGGGAGGGCAATCGATGAACACGAAGTCGAGGCGAGGTTCGCCCTTCTCCTCCCGTTCCTTCGCGTAGACATCGATAGCCCGACGAAGACGCTGCTCCCGAGCCACCAGCGACACGAGTTCGATCTCTGCGCCGGCCAGGTGGATCGTGGCCGGTGCGCAGATGAGGTTGGGGACGTCAGGACACGGAGCCACGACGTCGCCGAGGGGAACGTCGTCGATCAGCACGTCGTAGATGGAATCAACGTCGGCATGGTGATCGATATTGAGGGCCGTCGAGGCATTCCCCTGGGGGTCGATGTCTATCACCAGCACCTGCAGGCCTGCGGTCGCCAGGGCAGCAGCGATGTTGACCGTCGTCGTCGTCTTCCCGACGCCGCCCTTCTGGTTGCTGATCGTCATGATGCGCGTACTTCCGGGCTTGGGCAAAGCTTTTCCGAGGAGCTTCTCCCGGCGTTTCGCCTCACTGGCCAACTCACGACCGAGGGGGGATGAATCGTCCATCGCCTCCATCACGCTCTTGCTCTTGCCCGGCTTCCGCGCTGGCGGGGAGTTCACCGCATCCGACAGGGCGAACGTGGTTTCACGTGGAACCACGCCCGTGTTTGCCGGGTCCGCAAACACTCCAGGTTGGATTTCTCGCAGACCGACAGCTAACGGGGAGCCGGAGACCAGCAAGGAATCCGGTCTCCTCAGGGGGGCGTCCTTGATGGTCACTCAGAAACTCACTCTCACATGCCAGACGTCATTACCTACTAGGGTAGCCGGAAGTGGACGTTCCATCCGGACGGCACAGCCTATGGTCGCAGTCGGTTCCGGCTGCCCGCGCCGGGAAGTAGCTCAGCGAGAGCGCAGCGGTATGCGCACGACCGTGGTCGCCTGATCAAGGATCCCGTCACCCGCCAGAACGACCTCGGGAGTACCGCCCCCGAGCTTGCGAATCACCTTCCGTGCTTTCTCGACTTCTTCTCCCGCGCTGCGACCCTTGATCGCAAGGACCTCCCCATCGGCTCTCACCAGGGGGAGCGTCCACCCGGCCAGAGTGGACAGAGCTGACACCGCCCGAGCGGTGACGTAGTCTCCGTCGACCACCCCGATCATCTGTTCGGCGCGGGCCCGGTGGATGGTCACGTTGGAGAGGTCGAGATCCTCTACCACCTCGGCCAGCCACGCAACCCGCCGCTCGAGTGGTTCAACGAGGTGCACGACGAGATCGGGTCTCGCGATAGCGATCGCCAGACCCGGCAGACCCGCTCCGCTTCCGATGTCGACCACCGACGCACGGTCCGACATCAGCTCCGCCACGACCGCGCAGTTCAGTACATGCCGATCCCACAGACGCGGAACCTCCCTCGGTCCCAGAAGACCCCGTTCGATGCCCGACGACGCCAGGTGTGCGACGAAACGACGCGCGAGGTCCAGGCGCTCTCCGAAGATGAGCCCAGCAGCAACCAGATCCCTGCCCGCGAGCTCAGGAACACCAGCCACCTCCGGCGCCGGTCCTTCAGTCATCGCTGGGAGACACGACGATGTGCCGCGCCTGGCCCTCACCCTCGGACTCACTGACGAGACCGAGATCAGCGACGACGTCGTGCACGATCTTCCGCTCGTAGGCGGACATGGGAGCCAGCGCGACATCCTCGCCGGTCTCCTTCACGGAGTCCACCGCGTCCTGGGCGATCTTCGCCAGTTCACGTCCTCGACGGTCACGGTACCCGTCGACGTCGAGCACGAGTCTGCTGCGGGTTTCCGTGGCCGTCAGCACGCTGAGCCTCGTCAGTTCCTGCAGGGCCTCGAGCACCTCTCCGTCACCACCCACCAGGGACCTCAGCCCTGTGTCGGACGAGTCCTCGGAGACGATCGAGATATAGGTGCGACCGCTACGGATCTCGATGTCGATATCCCCGTCGATGTCGGCGATGTCGAGCAGTTCCTCGAGATAGTCGGCAGCGACGTCACCCTCTTCGTCGAGTCGCGCCGCCTTGCCACCGCCGGCCGCCGCACTGTCCTGCTCGGACCCGGCAGAGTCGGATTCCGGTGAGAGCTCTTCGCTCTCCACCGTCTCCTGGCTGTCCACGGTCTTTTCGTCGCCTACCGTCATCGCTTCTTCCTCTTCTTGCGCTGGGGCTGAACACGCTGGCCGCGGGGCTCCGGGACGATCTCGATCGCAGGCTCCGTCTTACGCTCGCCCAACAACGGGACCATGGGAAGCCCCTTCTTGGCGCGCCGATCGGCCAGAGCCTTCGCTGCCGGCGAGCCCGGCGTCGGCATCCTGCGGATCACGTAGAACTGCTGAACCATCGTCCAGAGGTTCGTCGTGGTCCAGTACACCAGCACGCCGATCGGGAAGTTGATGCCGCCGATGCCGAAGACCAGCGGGAGGATGTACAGCATGATCTTCTGCTGACGCATGAAGGGGCTCTGCATGGCCTCTTCGGACATGTTCTTCGCCATGATCTGCTTCTGGGTGATGAACTGCGACGCGGTCATCGCGATGATCATCACCACCGACAGGATGATGACACTGATGTTCCCTCCCGAGCCGAAGCTACCCAGGAAGGTCGAGGAGAGGGGAGCACCGAAGATGGTCGCGTTGTCGAACTGCCGGACCGAATCCGGAGACAGCGCACCGATCGTCGCTCCCTCCTCGCTCGCCCTGGAGATCCCGTTCAGCACCGTGAACAATGCGAAGAAGAACGGCATCTGGATGAGGATCGGCAGGCAGGCGGCGAAGGGGTTGGTGCCGTGCTTCTTGTACAGAGCCATCTGTTCCTGCGTCATCGCCTGGCGCGAGAGCTGGTCCGTCTTGCCCTTGTACTTCTGCTGGAGCTTCCGGAGGTCCGGTTGCAGAGCCTGCATCCCGCGCTGGGCCTTGATCTGCTTGACGAAGACGGGAATCAGAGCCGCGCGGATGATGACGACGAGCCCGACGATCGACAGCACCCAGGTCCAGCCCGATGCGGGATCCATCCCGAGGAAGGTGAATCCCTCGTGGAACATGAACATGATCCACGACACGAGCCACCTGAACGGCGCCAGGATCGTCTCAAAAAAACCCATAATCAGTTAGCTCCTCAAGCCGCCGGGCGGCTTTCTTCATCGGCCGGGATCACCGGGTGGTTCAACACAACTATCGAGGGGACCTTTCCCTGCGGGAACGTCCTTGACCCCGTTGGCACGTGGTCCACGCCGCCGTCGTTCCACGGATGGCAACGCACCAGCCGTCGGCACGCGAGCCACGTGCCGCGGAGGAACCCATGGACCGTGACAGCCTCGAGCGCGTAGGCCGAACAACTCGGGTAGAACCGACAGACCGGGCCGTACAGCGGAGAGATGACCTTCCGGTACGCGATCAGGAATGCGATCGCGGTCAGGCGCGGTATCCCGAGGAGGAAGACCAGCGCACCGGCAGCGACCTCCCTCACGATACTCTGCCCTCCCTTTCCGGAACGTCGGGGCCACCAAGCCTCCGCAGGACAGCGGCGATGCCGGTGGTGAAATCCTTGTGCAGGGCTGACCAGTCGCTGTCCGCCGCGGCCGGCAGTGCGCGGACCACGACGTCGTAGCCACCTGGATACGCGGCGACGAACTCCGCCGAGATGGCGCGCAGTCTCCGTTTAACGAGGTTGCGGGTGACGGCGTTCCCGACGTTCTTGCCGACGATGAACCCCACCCTCGACGGTGACGGGTGAATCCGTCTGGCGCCGTATAACACGACGTTCCGGCGCCCTGACCGGGCACCGGAACGTACGGTACGTGCAAAATCCGCTGCCGTTCGCACCCGGTGGATCACCGGAAGCACTGCGGACCCCTGTTCACGGAAGGATCGAGGGACCCGGTGCCGGTGCAATCACCCGAAGGATGCATGGCGAGAGGGGAACCGCTTATGCCGAGAGTTCGGTACGGCCCTTGCCGCGACGTGCCGACAGGATGGCACGACCAGCGCGGGTGCGCATGCGAAGACGGAAACCGTGCTTCTTGGCACGACGGCGGTTATTCGGCTGAAAAGTCCGCTTGCTCACTGTAGTTACTCCAGAACGATCTTGAGATGCGTCCGGCCCATTGCAACAAGGGGGAAGAACAGACTGACGCGATGAAGGTGTACATCCGACATTCGCGGAGGAGCTGTCACATCCCGAGGCCTCTTAGTACCCGGAAACATCTGTGATGGCATGCGAAATGCAGACATGTTGGACTACATAACGTTAGGGGACGCGACTCTGAGGCGTCAAACTCGCCGTCATGGACGGACGGGACTGTTTTTCCAACAACCTGTGGAAAACCGTTCTCCAGGACAGCCTACACGGACCCTGAGGGGACCCGACAGGACCCCTCCCGAACCCTGCAGGGGCGCTCCAGTCCGCTATCTTCTGCAGTTTTCATCCTCTAGTCTTGCCTCTGGTCCGTTTATCCACGACATGTGTACAACTCTGTGGATGACGGACCTTTTCGATCGTGGACAGCACAGCCAAGAGGGGTTTTCGTGGGTACAGATGAGGTAAACGACGTCGGGAGTTCCTGGCGTAAAGTCATCCGGACCCTGGAACAGGACGACCGCGTCACCCCGCGCCAGCGTGGCTTCATGGTGCTGGCGCAGGCCCAGGGGCTCATCGGGACCACCATGCTCATCGCAGTCCCCAACGAGCTGACCCGTGAGGTCCTGCAGACGCAACTCAAGGCAGCGCTCGACGAAGCCCTGCGCGGGGTCTTCCGCGAGGACATCCAGTGCGCCTTCGTCATCGACCCCGAGCTCACGCCCGTCGCGGATGAGGCTACCGAGCAGGAAGTCGAGAAACCCTCCCCGGAGCCCCGCGGAGAGGCGATGCCCTCACCGACGCCGCCGAGCAACTCGCACGAGTTCGGTCGACTCAATCCCAAGTACATCTTCGACACCTTCGTGATCGGTTCATCCAACCGTTTCGCCCATGCTGCAGCGGTGGCGGTCGCGGAGGCACCGGCCAAGGCCTACAACCCGCTGTTCATCTACGGCGATTCCGGACTCGGCAAGACACACCTGCTGCACGCGATCGGCCACTACGCACGCCACCTCTACACCGGGATCCGCGTGCGGTATGTCAACTCGGAGGAGTTCACCAACGACTTCATCAACTCGATCAGGGACGACGAAGGGTCCAGCTTCAAGCAGACCTATCGCAACGTGGACATCCTGCTGATCGACGACATCCAGTTCCTGTCCGGTAAGGACCGGACGATGGAGGAGTTCTTCCACACCTTCAACGCCCTGCACAACCACAGCAAGCAGGTGGTCATCACCTCCGACCTGCCACCGAAACAACTCATCGGCTTCGAGGAACGCATGCGTTCACGCTTCGAATGGGGCCTTCTGACGGACATCCAGCCTCCCGAACTCGAGACCCGCATCGCCATCCTCCGCAAGAAGGCCATCAGCGACAGCCTCAGTGCGCCCGACGACGTGCTGGAGTACATCGCCTCGAAGATCGCAACGAATATCCGTGAGCTCGAGGGCGCCCTCATCAGGGTCACGGCTTTCGCGAGCCTCAACCGGCAACCGGTGGACGTCAATCTGGCGGAGATCGTCCTGAAGGACCTGATCTCCGACGACGGCGCGCGCGAGATCACCTCGACCGTGATCATGGCCCAGACCGCGGACTATTTCCAGATCAGCCTCGAGGAACTCTGCAGCAAATCGAGGACGAGAACCCTCGTCACGGCCCGACAGATCGCCATGTACCTCTGCAGGGAACTGACGGACATGTCACTACCGAAGATCGGCCAGGAACTCGGGGGCCGCGACCACACCACGGTCATCCACGCCGACCGCAAGATCCGCGAGCTGATGGCGGAGAGGCGCGCGATCTTCAACCAGGTGACCGAGCTGACCAACCGCATCAAGCACAAGCAGCGAGAGGCCTGACCGATGGGACTCCCAGCCGATGCCGGTGCCCGGCGGTAATTAACAGGTGTGGATACAGATGTGGATAACGGGCCACGAACCTCCCAAGCCCTGAGGAAAAACCCCCCACAACCTGTGGATCCGCGGAATGACAAGGATTTCGCCCACAGGCGGCCGCTGCAGGACGTCGTCCGACCACACACCTTCTCCACAGGTCAGATCCGCGTCGTGGCACCGACGAGCGTAGTTATCCACAGTATCCACAGCAGTTATTAACACTACGAACCTTAAACTTCAAAAGTTCTTCAAATAACATTCCACGTTCCACCGACCCGTCCCCTCGGAGCCTCGAGCCTGCGGCCCGGGACCGCTATCCGGCTAAGCTGTGAGCCAGTAGGGTTGAAGTTCCCCGTGCCCGGACACCTTCCGAGGGCGACACGCAACCGAACCATCCGCCGACACTTCGTCGGTGGCTGTTTTTTTGATCAGGCGAAAGGCGGCACTGCTCCGTGAAATTCAGAGTTGAGCGGGATGTACTTGCAGAGGCTGTTTCGTGGACCGCCCGTTCGCTGTCGCCCCGACCGCCCGTCCCCGTCCTGGCCGGGCTGCTCATCAAAGCCGAAGGCGGGACCCTGAGTCTGGCGAGCTTCGACTACGAGATCTCCGCGAGGTTGGAGATCGCCGCCGACGTCCTGGAGGAGGGGACCATCCTCGTCTCAGGCCGGCTCCTCGCCGACATCTGCCGTAGCCTTCCCTCCGCCCCCGTCGAGGTGGCTACGGATGGCTCGAAGGTCACCCTGACCTGCAGGAACAGCCGTTTCAACCTGGCGACCATGCCGGAGGGCGAATACCCGGAACTGCCGAAACTTCCCGCTGTCAGCGGCGTCGTCGACGGCGAGGCTTTCGCCCAGGCCGTCTCCCAGGTCATCATCGCCGCGAGCCGTGACGACACCCTGCCCATCCTGACCGGCGTGAGGATGGAGATCGAGGACGATCTCATCACCCTCCTCGCCACCGACAGGTACCGTCTCGCTCTGCGTGAGGTGTCCTGGAAACCCACGACACCGGGCATCTCGACGAGTGCACTGGTCAAAGCGAAGACCCTGAACGAGGTCGCCAAGACCCTCGGCGGTGCCGGTGACCTGAACATCGCCTTCTCGGATGACTCCGAGCTCATCGGCTTCGAGTCCGGTGGCCGGCGCACCACCTCACTGCTGGTCGACGGGGACTACCCCAAGATCCGGTCGCTCTTCCCCGACAACACCCCCATCCACGCCACGGTGCAGACGAGCACCCTGGTGGAAGCTGTTCGCCGCGTCTCCCTCGTCGCGGAGCGCAATACTCCCGTCCGTCTGGCATTCACGGAGGGCCAGGTGGCACTGGACGCCGGCACGGGTGAGGATGCCCAGGCTTCCGAGGTGATCGAAGCGACCCTCGACGGTGACGACATCACGGTCGCCTTCAATCCCCACTACCTGAGCGAGGGGCTCGGCGCGTTCAACAGCCCGTTCGTCAGGTTCTCCTTTACCTCACCACCGAAGCCGGCGGTCATCTCTGCTCAGGAAGACGCCGCGGGCGAGGACAGGGAAGACTACAGGTACCTGCTGATGCCCGTCCGGTTGCCGAACCAGTAACCGACGGACCGCAGGGACTCCGGTTCGCGCGAACGGCGACCGGAACATCGTCAGAAAGAGAAGCTCATGCACATCGGCCTCATCGGACTCGGAAAAATGGGATTCAACATGAGGGAGCGGCTCCGCGACAAGGGGATCGAGGTCACCGGATTCGACCGCGATCCAGACCTCACCGACGTGGCCGACCTGGCCGGACTGGCCGCCGCCATCCCGGCACCGCGGATCATCTGGGTGATGGTTCCCGCAGGGCAGATCACCGACGCCGTGGTGAAGGACCTGTCCGAGGTCCTGTCCGAGGGTGACATGGTGATCGACGGTGGCAACTCGAAGTTCACCGACGACCAGATCCACGCGACCCTCCTGGCACAGAAGGGCATCCGCTTCCTCGACTGCGGAGTCTCGGGCGGTGTGTGGGGGCGTGAGAACGGGTACGGTCTGATGGCCGGCGGGAGCCATGACGACGTCGACCTCGCCATGCCGATCTTCGACGCGCTCCGCCCCGAGGGCAACCGCGAGGAGAGCTTCGTCCATGTGGGCGACGTCGGAGCCGGCCACTACGCCAAGATGGTCCACAACGGCATCGAGTACGGACTGATGCAGTCCTACGCCGAGGGATACGAACTCCTCGAGGCCAAGGACATCGTCAAGGACGTGCACGGCACTTTCGCCGCCTGGCAGAAAGGGACGGTCGTCCGATCGTGGCTCCTGGACCTGCTGGTGAAGGCCCTGCAGGAGGACCCGGGACTGTCCCGGATCGCAGGATACGTGGAGGATTCGGGCGAGGGACGATGGACGGTCGAGGAAGCGATCGCCAACTCGGTACCGGCACCGGCGATCACAGCGGCGCTTTTCGCCCGCTTCGCCTCCCGTCAGGAAGACTCCCCCTCGATGAAGATGGTCTCTGCGCTGCGCAACCAGTTCGGCGGTCATGCCGTGAGACCAGCCCAGCAGAAACCCGAGTAAGTGGTGCCCGGTGTACGTTGAGCACCTCTCGCTCACCGGGTTCCGGAGCTACGGACAACTCGACACGGTGGTGGAGCCCGGCATCACGGTCTTCGTCGGGCCCAACGGGGTGGGCAAGACCAACATCGTCGAGGCGATCGGATACCTCGCCACCCTCTCCTCCCATCGGGTCAGCACCGACAAGCCGCTGATCGCTTTCGGTGAGGAACGCGCGATCATCCGCGGAAAGCTCGTCCGCGGGGAGCAACGCACCAGCGTCGAGGTCGAGATCAACGCCCTGACGGCCAACCGGGCGCGGATCAATCGGTCGAACCCGGTGCGGGCCCGTGATGCGGCGGGGATCCTCAAGACGGTCCTCTTCGCCCCGGAGGACCTCGCGCTGGTCAAAGGTGATCCGTCCGGTCGCCGTCGCTACCTCGACGACGTCATGGTGTCACTCCTGCCGCATCAGTCGGCGTTGCGCTCCGATTACGAGCGCGTGCTCAGACAGCGCAATGCCCTGTTGAAGTCGGCGCGGGCGGCCGGCCGGTTCTCCTCGTCGCACGAGGCCACCCTGGATGTATGGGACCAGCACCTCGCCGAGGCGGGGGCTGCGCTGCTGGCGGCCAGGATCCTGCTGGTGGACAAGCTCCGCCCCCACGTCGGGCGCGCGTACGAGGAGCTGACGGACGGTTCCAAGCGGGCCGACCTGATGTACGTCTCGACAGTGTCCTCGGCGGCCGAGCTTCCGGGTGCCGGGGACGACGACGCGGTCGGGCCGCGTGACGACGCGCAGGAGGTGCTCCGCGAGCTGTCACTGCCCGAGCTGACGCAGCTGTTCACGAGCACTCTTCTGCGCCATCGCCGGAAGGAGCTCGACAGGGGTGTGTCGCTGGTCGGGCCCCACCGTGACGAACTGGCGCTCCTGCTGGGACAGGTCCCCGCGAAGGGCTATGCATCCCACGGTGAGACCTGGTCGATGGCACTGGCGCTGAGACTGGCTTCCTACTACCTCCTGCTCGAGGAGGATCCCACTCCGGGCGGTGATCCGGTCCTCATCCTCGACGACGTGTTCGCGGAACTCGACACCCAGCGGCGGACACGTCTCGCGGCCATCGTCGCACCGGCCGAACAGGTCCTCGTCACAGCCGCTGTCGGGGACGACATCCCTGCTGAACTCTCCGGACGCCAGCTGAGAGTGGTCCCGGGGGGTATCGACCCCGGTGCTGTGCCGCCGGAAGGGACGACCGATCCTGCACCGGGCGAGCGGCAGGTCGACCGTGGCTGAGCGTGGAACGAACGACGGGCCTGTCGGCGGATCCGGGCAGGGCGATGAAGGCCGTACCCGACAGGACGGAGTGCCGAAGGAGGCAGCGGATCCCTCGCGGACGGATACGGGAGAACCCGCAGGGAGGGATGGTTTCCCCGAGCAGGATGCGCCACAGGCGCTGCTCAACAGGCTGCGGAGTGCGTCGTCATCCAGGGGCACTCCGAGGGAGGCACCCTCGACCCGTTCGGGCAAGGCGGCACGACGCCGGTACTCACCCGAGCCCGTCTACGGCGGGAGGGACCCGGAAGGGCTGGGCACCGTCTTCTCGCGGATGCTCTCCGAGCGCGGATGGAAATCACCCGTGGCCATCGGTTCGGTCCTGGCGCGCTGGGGCGAGATCGTCGGGTCCGACATCGCGGCGCACTGCGTCCCCGAGAGCTTCGACGCCGATACCGTGCTGGTGAGGTGCGACTCCACCGCCTGGGCCACACAGTTACGCCTCATCACCCCCCAGGTCCTGCAGAGGTTCGAGGCCGAGCTCGGGGCCGGTGTCGTGACGCGCCTCTCCGTCATCGGTCCGGCGGCGCCGAGCTGGCGCAAGGGCGGCCGCTCGGTGAAGGGGCGGGGGCCAAGGGACACCTACGGGTGATGGTGGAGATGACGGTTCAGGCCCCGTGAACGGCCTGTAGCGCAGGTGGAGGTCCGCCCGCCGTATCCGCCCTCACGGGAGGTCCCGCTATCGGCTCTGACGGCGCTTTATTGGCCGATGAGGGGCTGTTGGTGAGGGATTGCAGGCCGGCACAAGGTAGAATAGGACCAGATTGTCCTGTACATCCAGCTGAGGAGCCGGCTACGCCTGTGGCACACGAGAACGAATTGAATGCAAGCGATGTGCTGATCGGCGAGGGGGAGTCCCCGATCCTCGAGGCCACCTCCGAGCATGCGTACGGGGCCAGCGAGATCACCGTCCTCGAAGGACTCGAGGCGGTTCGGAAGCGTCCCGGCATGTACATCGGGTCAACCGGGCCACGCGGACTCCACCACCTGGTCTCCGAGGTGGTGGACAACTCCGTCGACGAGGCCCTGGCCGGTTACTGCGACCACATCGAGATCACCCTCCAGGCCGACGGGGGTGTCAAGGTCGTCGACAACGGGCGGGGTATCCCCGTGGACATGCACCCGACGGAGGGACGCCCCACCGTCGAGGTGGTCATGACCATCCTCCACGCCGGCGGTAAGTTCGGTGGCGGCGGCTATGCGGTGTCAGGAGGCCTCCACGGCGTCGGCATCTCGGTCGTGAATGCGCTGTCCAAGCGCGTGGAGACAGAGGTACGCCGCCAGGGCTACGTCTGGCACCAGTCCTTCGCCGACGGTGGCAAGCCCGTGGGTGAGCTGCGGAGGGGCGAGGAGACCACGGAGACGGGCACCACCCAGACCTTCTACCCCGATGACTCGATCTTCGAGAGTGTCGAGTTCGATTTCGAGACGCTTCGGGCGCGGTTCCAGCAGATGGCCTTCCTCAACAAGGGCCTGCGCATCACACTGACCGACGAACGCGTGGACGCCGTGGAGACCGACGAGGTCGTCGAGATCGAGGACGCCCAGGAGTCCGACGGCGAGACGAAGCACAGGTCGGTGCAGTACCTGTACGAGAACGGGCTCCTCGACTATGTCCGCCACCTGAATTCGGCCAAGCGCGTGGAGGTCATCCACGAGGATGTCATCGCGTTCGAGACCGAGAACGCGGACCGGAAGATGGCCGTCGAGGTCGCGCTGCAGTGGACGTCCGCCTACTCGGAAAGCGTCCATACCTACGCCAACACGATCAACACGCACGAGGGTGGAACGCACGAAGAGGGTTTCCGTGCGGCCATGACCACGCTGATCAACAAGTACGCGCGCGAGAAGAACATCATCAAGGAGAAGGACGACAACCTCACGGGTGACGACATCCGCGAGGGCCTGACGGCGGTCATCTCCGTGAAGCTGTCCGAGCCGCAGTTCGAGGGCCAGACCAAGACCAAGCTCGGGAACTCCGAGGTCAAGGGCTTCGTGCAGCGCGTCGTCAGCGATCAGCTGGGTGACTGGCTCGAGCGGAATCCCGGCCCTGCCCGTGACGTGATCCGGAAGTCGATCCAGGCCTCGCAGGCACGTCTCGCCGCCCGCAAGGCGCGTGAGTCGACGCGCCGCAAGGGCCTGCTCGAGTCCGGGGGGATGCCCGGCAAGCTCAAGGACTGCCAGTCCAAGGATCCGGCGCGTTCGGAGATCTACATCGTCGAGGGTGACTCGGCCGGTGGTTCGGCGGTCCGGGGCCGCAACCCAGAGACCCAGGCGATCCTGCCCCTGCGCGGGAAGATCCTCAACGTGGAGCGGGCACGCCTGGATCGGGCCCTCGGCAACAGCGAGGTCCAGGCCATGATCACCGCCTTCGGTGCGGGTATCGGTGAGGACTTCAACGTCGAGAAGGCCCGCTACCACAAGATCGTGCTCATGGCCGATGCCGACGTGGACGGGCAGCACATCACCACGCTCCTGCTCACGCTGCTGTTCCGTTACATGCGACCGCTGATCGAGAACGGTTTCGTCTACCTGGCGCAGCCTCCCCTGTACCGGATCAAGTGGTCCAACGCGAAGCACGACTACGTCTTCAGCGACCGGGAGCGCGACGAGGTCATCAGGATGGGCATGGCCAGGAACCAGCGCCTCCCGAAGGACAACGGGATCCAGCGCTACAAGGGCCTCGGCGAGATGGACTACACGGAGCTGTGGGACACCACCATGGACCCTGATCACCGCACCCTCCTGCAGGTGACCATGGACGACGCCGCAGCAGCAGACCAGGTGTTCTCGGTGCTGATGGGCGAGGACGTCGAGTCCCGCCGCAACTTCATCCAGCAGAACGCCAAGGACGTGCGTTTCCTGGATATCTAGTGCGTGACTCCGGCATCCTGCCGGCGCAACGAAATCTGCTCGTTCCTCGCAGATATTAAAGCGCCTACACAGGATGCCGGAGCCACCACGCCTCAGTCACGCCGGTAGCGCAGGACACAAGACATGACGAACGGAACTGATTCATGAGTGACGACATCACCGGCAACGGACCGGACGAGCCCATCGAGGGCGAGATACTGACCGACCGCATCGAGCAGGTGGACCTGCAGACGGAGATGCAGCGGTCCTACCTCGACTACGCGATGGCGGTCATCGTCGGCCGCGCGCTCCCTGATGTGCGGGACGGGCTCAAGCCCGTGCACCGCAGGGTCCTCTACGCGATGTTCGACGGCGGCTATCGCCCGGATCGCTCCTTCAACAAGTGCGCCCGCGTCGTCGGTGAGGTCATGGGCCAGTACCACCCGCACGGCGACTCGGCGATCTACGACGCTCTCGTCCGCCTGATCCAGGACTGGACCATGCGGTACCCGCTCGCGCTGGGCCAGGGCAACTTCGGGTCTCCCGGGAACGACGGCGCCGCGGCTCCCCGGTACACCGAGACCAAGATGGCCCCGCTCGCCATGGAGATGGTGCGGGACATCGACGAGGAGACCGTCGACTTCCAGGACAACTACGACGGCAAGAACCAGGAACCGACGATCCTGCCGTCGCGCTTCCCGAACCTGCTGGTCAACGGTTCCTCCGGCATCGCCGTCGGCATGGCGACGAACATCCCGCCGCACAACCTCCGCGAGGTCGCGGACGGTGTGCAGTGGTACCTGGAGAACCCGGGTGCTTCCAAGGAGGAGCTGCTCGAGGCCCTGATCCTCCGGATCAAGGGTCCCGATTTCCCCACGGGAGCACAGATCCTCGGGCACAAGGGCATCGAGGACGCGTACCGGACCGGGCGGGGCTCGATCACGATGCGGGCTGTCGTGAACGTGGAGGAGATCCAGAACCGGACCTGCCTCGTCGTCACGGAACTGCCCTACCAGGCCAACCCCGACAACCTGGCGATCAAGATCGCCGAGCTCGTCAAGGACGGCAAGGTCAGCGGCATCGCGGACCTCCGTGATGAGACGTCGGGGCGCACGGGCCAGCGCCTGGTGATCGTGCTCAAGCGCGACGCCGTCGCCAAGGTGGTGCTCAACAACCTCTACAAGCACACCCAGCTGCAGGACAACTTCAGCGCGAACATGCTGGCGATCGTGGACGACGTCCCCCGCACGCTGAGTCTCGACGCCTTCATCCGCCACTGGGTGACGCACCAGCTCGAGGTCATCGTCCGCAGGACGCGCTACAGGCTGCGCAAGGCGGAGGAGGAGGCCCACATCCTCCGTGGACTGCTCAAGGCCCTCGACGCGCTGGACGAGGTCATCGCGCTGATCAGGGCGTCCTCCACCACGGAGGAGGCCCGTGACGGGCTGATGGGGCTGTTGTCCATCGACGAACTCCAGGCCACCGCCATCCTGAACATGCAGCTCCGGCGCCTCGCCGCGCTGGAACGGCAGAAGATCCAGGACCGCCACTCCGAACTCGAGTCGATGATCACCGAGTTCAACCGCATCCTGGCCTCCGAGGACGTGCAGCGCGGCATCGTCAGCACCGAGCTCGCGGAGATCGTGGCCAAGTACGGGGACGACCGACGCACCGAGATCCTCATGGGCTACGACGGCGACATGAGCATGGAGGACCTGATCCCCGAGGAGGAGATGGTCGTCACGATCACGCGTGGCGGGTATGTGAAGCGGACCCGCAGCGACAACTACCGTCAGCAGGCCCGCGGAGGCAAGGGTATCAAGGGAGCCCAGCTGCGCGGCGACGACGTCGTCGAGCACTTCTTCGTGACCACCACGCACCACTGGTTGCTGTTCTTCACGAACCTCGGCAGGGTCTATCGCGCCAAGGCGTACGAACTCGTGGAAGCAGCGCGCGACGCCAAGGGCCAGCACGTGGCGAATCTCCTCGCCTTCCAGCCGGACGAGACCATCGCCCAGGTGCTCGACCTGCGCGACTACCAGCAATCCCCGTACCTCGTGCTCGCCACCAAGCGGGGCCTCGTCAAGAAGACCCGACTCGAGGACTACGACACGAACCGGTCCGCCGGGGTGATCGCCATCAACCTCCGCGACAACGACGAGCTCGTCTCGGCGCAGCTCGTCTCCGGGGAGGACGACATCATGCTCGTCTCGCGGAAGGGCCAGTCTCTTCGCTTCACGGCCGACGACGACGCCCTGCGGCCGATGGGCCGCGCGACCTCGGGGGTGACCGGCATGAAGTTCCGCGAGGACGACGAGTTGCTGGCCGCCAACGTCGTCACGGATGACTCCTTCGTATTCATCGTGACCGAAGGTGGCTTCGCCAAGCGGACCCGGGTGGACGACTACCGTGTCCAGGGCCGCGGCGGACTCGGTATCAAGGTGGCCAAACTCGCCGAGGAACGAGGTGACCTCGTGGGCGCGCTCGTCGTGCAGGAGGAGGACGAGGTCCTCGTGGTCATGGGTGGAGGAAAGGTGGTGCGTTCGGCCGTCGCCGGAGTGCCCGCCAAGGGCAGGGACACGATGGGCGTGATCTTCGCCAAGCCGGACAAGACCGACCGCATCATCGCCGTCGCCCGCAACAGCGAGCGCAGCGTCGCGGTCGAGGAGGGTCTCATCGAGGATCCCGCCGAGGCGAGCCCTGACGTCGACGTCATCGATACGGTCACGCCGCAGGAGGCGCCTGCGGAGTTCACAGCCGATGAAGTACGGTTGTCGACAGAGGAAACGGCTGAGCCCGACGCTGAGTCGCCCGACAACGGAGGTAGCGAGTGAGCTCGGCCAACACCAACCGCGCGGTCCAATGGACAGGTGCGGACGTCCGGGGCTCCCCCGCGCGTGAACGCCCCGGCTCGCCCGACCCAGCGTCCGG
The DNA here is from genome assembly GCA_009728235.1 of Vibrio cholerae. Taxonomy (GTDB): domain Bacteria; phylum Actinomycetota; class Actinomycetes; order Actinomycetales; family Micrococcaceae; genus Arthrobacter_D. Next base: position 108,001 of record WNZI01000003.1, read on the forward strand.
CATCCGCGGGTGGCAGTCGGGGCGTCCCGGACAACGCCCGGGCCTGGTCAAGCCGGCGCCGAAGGCGAAGGCCCGCAAGGCCCGCCTGCTCGTCAGCAAGGTGGACCCCTGGTCCGTGCTGAAGATGTCGTTCCTGCTCTCGGTCGCGCTCGGTATCGTGACGGTCGTCGCCTCGTTCGTCATCTGGACCGTCCTCGACCTCACGGGTATCTTCGATGGCGTGAACGAGCTCCTGCGCGAGATCGCCGGTTCGGAGAACGGCGGGTTCGACCTGCGTCAGTTCGCGTCCCTCCCGCAGGTCCTGTCCTTCGCGACCATCATCGCCGTCGTGAACGTCGTCCTCCTGACCGCTCTCGCCATGCTGTCGGCAGTGCTCTACAACATCTCCTCGACCCTGGTCGGCGGTATCGGAGTGACACTGACGGACGACTAGGGAACCGTCCTCTTCGGCCGGCGTCCGCGATTTGATGATTGCGGAGGCACTACTGTAAAGTCGTGTCTCGGCCCGAAGAGGTATCGGGGCGTATAGCTCAGGCGGTTAGAGCGCTTCGCTGATAACGAAGAGGTCCCAGGTTCAAGTCCTGGTACGCCCACGGATCCACCACCGCAGGTAGCTGCAAGGAGACTGTTGTGAAGAGGTTGCTCATAGCGGCAGCTGCTGCGGCAGGAGTCCTCGTGTACAAGCGGTGGCAGGATTCGGAGAAGAGCAAGAACGTCTGGAGCAATGCGACGGACGACGTGGCGTAGCCACGGATCAGACCAGCGCAGCAGTGCTGGACGGATCGACTCGGGGGCATGGCGCAATTGGTAGCGCACCTGCTTTGCAAGCAGGGGGTTCGGGGTTCGAGTCCCCGTGCCTCCACCGAGAGGAAGTCCCGGTCACCGACCGGGACTTCCTGCTTTAACAGCACCACCGCCAAGCACTCGTGCCGGTGCAATAGGGTTGCCCAGTGACCATCTTCCTGTCGATCCTGGGCGTCATCGGCGTCTCCGCCTCAGGACCGATCATGGCTGCCACAGCCGCGCCGGTCCTGGCTATCGCGTTCTGGCGCAACCTGCTGGGTGCACTGCTCATGGGCGGGCCGGCGGTGGTGTCCAAGCGGGCGGAATTCGCGTCCCTCAGTCGGGCCGACGTCCGGCACCTGGTGATCGCAGCCGTCGCGCTGGCCCTGCACTTCGCGTGCTTCATCACGGCGCTCAAGCTCACCTCGGTCGCAGCGGCGACGGCGCTCGTCTGCCTTCAGGTCGCCTGGATCGCACTCTTCGACGCGGTGCTCGGGACCCGACCCCAGGGAGCCGTGGTCGCCGGACTGGGAGTGGCCTTCCTGGGCGTCGTCATCATCACGGGATTCGATCTCTCGCTGTCCAGGGAGGCACTCCTCGGAGATGTCCTCGCCCTGGCCGGTGGGGCGCTGGCAGGGATTTACCAGATGGCCGGTGCCGCCGCGCGCCGCACACTGTCCACGGGAACCTACACCACTCTGTGCTACGGGGCATGTGCGGTCATCCTCCTCGGTCTGTGCGCGTTCACGGGCCAGCCGATCACCGGTTTCCCGCCCGCGGCGTGGGCGGGAATCCTGGCCGTGACGCTCCTGGCCCAGATCATGGGGCACTCCGTCTTCAATCATCTGCTGGCCGTGATGAGCCCGCTCGTGGTGTCGATGATCATCCTTCTGGAGATACCGGGTGCTGCGATCCTGGCGGCGATCTTCCTGGGCGAGAAACTCCCCGCAGGGACCTACGGGGGACTGGCCATGATCCTCGTCGGCCTGGCCGTCGTCATCCGGGGGCAGCAGCGGCGCCGGAATCGCGGACGGACACTCGCGCAGGATCAACCCGCGGGGCCGCCTCCCGCACTGGGCGGCGAGTAACACCCGGAGACGAAGGAAGACCCCCGATCCGCTCGGGGGTCTTCCTTTTCATCATGGTCTTCGGGGGAGAATCAGGCCTTCATGTCGTCCGACGGCTTCGCCGCGTGCTTCGCGGTCTCCGTGACGTCCTTGGCCTTGTCAGCGACGGTCTCAGCCGCTCCTGCCGCCGTGTTCACGGAACTGTCAGCAGCGCCCTTGTCCGCGGCTGCCCGGTCTGCCGCTTCCTTGATGGTTGCCACGACCTCCTTGGCTTCCTGTGACTTCTGGCTCGATACCGGTGCCGGCGTCGCCTTGATCGGAGCGGGGGTCTTCCAGGGATCCTCGACCGGCTTGGAGGCACGCCACGCCGCGACGCCCGCGACGAGCGCGGCCACGATGACACCGACGACGAGCCAGCCCTTGCCGGACTTCCGTGACGAGTTCTTCCGAAGCTCCTTCGACGCCTGCATCGTCGCATCAGCGAGGCGCTTCTGGGCGTTCTTCACGGCCTTCTTGTCACCGGTGACCTTCGTGACGGCCTTCTCGATGACGGACGGAACGGTCGCACCGGCCAGGGAACGGGAGGCGCTGTCGGCGGCCTCTCCGAGCTTGGTCGAAAGGGCCGGCAGGTAGTCGTCCACGACCTTGCCCTTGGCCGCGTTGATCGCCGGTGCCGCCTTGTCCAGGGTCTCCTGGATCCTGGGTGTGGTGTCGTCGATGACCTGCGAGATGCGGGGGCCCACCTTGTCGAGTCCGTCCTGGATTCGAGGGGTGACGACAGCGATGCCACCCGAGATGCTTTCCGCCGCCTTGCGGTAGGTGTCCTGCAGAGCTGGGCCGGCGGTCTCGATGCCCTTGTCCCAGCGTGGCTTCGCCCAGTCGTAGGCGGTGTTCACGTGGGGAGTGGCCCAGGCCTGTGCGGCCGTGGCGTTGGTCGCGAGCCCGGCCGCCAGTCCTGCAGCGAAGCCTGCCTCGAGCTCGGGAGTGACGCGTACGTTCTTCTTCACAAAAACCTCCAGGGGGTGGTTACTCGTTTTCATCAGCCTACGTTGCATGGGCAGGGGGTGCCATCCGCCCTCGCACCCTCTGGCGCCGACGAGGTGCGTTTCACTGTGCGCGGAATGCCACCCCACCAGCTTATTGTCAGGACGCGCGTGAAAGAATGGCGGTATGACTGCTATCCCAACCGCACTTGCGACCATCCACACGAACCAGGGCACGATCAAGGTGAACCTCTTCGGTAATCACGCACCGAAGACCGTCAAGAACTTCGTCGGCCTCGCCACGGGTGACATCACCTGGACGCACCCGCAGACCGGGGAGGAGACCAACCGTCCCCTCTACAGCGGTACCGTCTTCCACCGCATCATCAAGGACTTCATGATCCAGGGCGGAGACCCGCTGGGCAAGGGCACCGGTGGACCGGGTTACACGTTCGACGACGAGATCAACCCCGACCTGAGCTTCACCGAGCCCTACAAGCTGGCGATGGCCAACGCCGGGCTGCAGGGCGGGCGCGGTACCAACGGGTCGCAGTTCTTCATCACGTCGGTACCGACCACCTGGCTCCAGGGGAAGCACACCATCTTCGGTGATGTCACCGATGAGGAGTCCCGCAAGGTCGTCGACAACCTCAACGCCATCGCGACCGACATGAGGGACAAGCCCGTCGAGGACGTCGTCATCGAGAGCATCACCGTGGAACAGCTCTAACAAAGTGTCCTACGGTGTCCCCGCGCCCGACGCCGGCGATCGACAGGCACCCGTCTGCCCGAGGCATCCGGATCGCGTCAGCTATGTGAGATGTCAGCGGTGCGGCAGGCCCGCATGCGCCGAGTGTCAGCGGCCGGCCGCCGTCGGGTTCCAGTGCGTCGACTGCGTGCGTGAGCAGGCCGCCAACACTCCGGTGCGGAAGAACGCCTTCGGCGGCGTCGCTCGCGGGGGTGCGCCCCTCGTGACCTACACACTCATCGGTGTGTGCATCGTGTTGTTCCTGCTCCAGTTCCTGATCCCGGGTGTCACCCGCGCGTTCTCCTACGCCCCGGTGTTCACGGCGGGAGCAGGCGGGGTCATCCCTGCCGAACCATGGCGGATGGTGACCGCGGCGTTCCTGCATTCCCAGGGCTCGTTCCTGCATATCGCCTTCAACATGTACGTGCTGTACATCCTGGGGAAGGAACTGGAACCGGCGATGGGCCGTGCACGTTTCCTGTCGCTATATCTCATCTCGGCGGTCGGCGGTTCCATCGGCGTCCTGTTGCTCAGCCAGCCGCTGCAGTACGTCGTCGGGGCGTCCGGAGCGGTCTTCGGTCTCTTCGGTGCCCTCTTCATCATCCAGCGCAAGAGGGGGGGCGACGTCCGGCAGATCGTGGTCCTGATCGCGATCAATGCCGTGCTCGGCTTCGTGGTGCCCAATATCGCGTGGCAGGCACACCTCGGAGGACTGGTGACGGGAGCCGCCTGCGCGGCGGTCATCGCCTATGCGCCGAAGGGACCACGGCAGGCGCGTCTGCAGTGGCTGGGACTCGGAGGCGTCGTCGTGCTCCTGGCCCTGCTCACCCTTGCAGGAGTGTCGCTTCTTCCGCTCTAGTACCTGACGACGCAGCGGGGCCGGTACTGATGTACCGGCCCCGCACTGCGTTATCCACACTACTTATCCACAACGGGGATAACTTACACACATGTAATTCCACACCTGTGGATAAGCAGGGCCCGGAATCACGGGCCTTCTCCTCGAAATTCGGTTCTGCTATGCACAGCTGTGGAAAACGCCATGCACATGGTGTGTACAGAGGATTCGTGCCCGGGAGGTGTTACCGCCAGCGGGTGGTCATGAGGAAGCCGACGATCGCGATCCCGAATCCGACGAGGATGTTCCACGAGCCCCAGGCGGAGACGGGCAGGGTGGATTCCGAGATGTAGAAGGTGATGATCCAGAGCAGGCCGAGGATCATCAGGCCGAACATCACCGGCTTGTACCAGACGGGATTCGGCTTGGGCTGCGAGGACTTCACGTCGGGCACAGCGGAGCTGGCTCTCTTGCGGGGCTTTGACTCGGGCACGGATTCTCCTCGACAGGGCGCAACCGCGGATCAGCTGCGTCGGTGGTACCGCTGGCCGCCCGGAAGGGTCCTGCCCCGCAGGCTATCCTGAGAAGAAGAAGATCCGGCGGCCAGGTTCTCCGAACGATTCTAGCCAGCAACCGCCCGATACCGGTGCATCCCGAGTGGTAGGAGCTGTAGTGGCCAGGTCGACCCTCGATGCCCCGCCGGAGAACCACGCCATGCGGAGGAGACGCCCGCGCCGCCGTCGTTCGCCCCTCCAGGTGATCGCCCAGGTGTTCGGCGAGCTGCTCGTCACTGCGGGAGTCGTGCTGCTCCTGTTCGTCGGGTGGGAGTTGTGGTGGACCAACATCGATGCCGGGATCAAGCAGGACCAGGCGCTGGAGCAGTTCTTCTCCGACGTACCGCCCGTGACCGCGGAGCCCGCTCCCGCTGTTCCTGACGGTTCCGCCCCGGAGACGCCGCAGGGCTTCGGCGAACCGGCTGTCCTCCCGCAGGAAGGTCTCGTCGGGACCTTCGGCGTCGTCTACATCCCGCGGTTCGGTGAGAACTACTCCAGGCCTGTGACGGCCGGAGTGGGAACGGATGTGCTCGACAACCTGGGCCTCGGACACTATCCCGATACGGGAGCTCCGGGGGAGGTCGGGAATTTCGCCCTCGCGGGCCACCGGCAGACACACGGGCAGGTGCTCGACCAGATCCACACCCTCGTCCCGGGTGACCGCGTTTACGTCCAGACGAAGGACGGGTACTACACCTACGTCTTCCGCAACACGGAGATCGTCCTGCCGGACCGCGTCGACGTGATCGCCCCCGTACCCACCGACCCGGCGGCCCAGCCCGTCGACAGGATCCTCACGCTCACCAGCTGCAATCCCCGCTTCGGTGCGCAGGAGCGTATCATTGCTTACTCCGTCATGGAGTCCTGGCGTCCCCTGGACGCCGGTCCGCCGGCCGACATCGCGGAGCAGGTTGCCCGCGCCGCAGGACAGGGATAGCTGCGTATGTATGGATGGATCTTCCGGGCCCTTCCCGGACCCTTCTGGATCCGGGTGGTCCTGGCATCGATCCTGGTGCTCGCGGCTGTCGCGGCGCTGATGGTCTTCGTGTTCCCGTGGATTTCGCAGTTCAACCCGCTCACAGATTCAACGATTGGTTCCCCGTAGCTCATGGCTGACACCACACGCATCCTCGTCGTCGACAACTACGACAGCTTCGTCTACACCCTCGTCGGATATCTTCAGGAACTCGGGGCGGAGACCACCGTGGTGCGGAACGACGACGTCACGCTCGCCGAAGCCGAGGAGATGGCGGCCTCGCGGGATGGGGTGCTGATCTCCCCCGGGCCCGGAACACCGGCAGAGGCAGGGGTGTGCATAGAGCTGATCAGGTGGTGTGGTGCGAACGCGAAGCCGATGCTCGGCGTCTGCCTCGGGCACCAGGCGCTCGCGGAGGCTTACGGCGGCACCGTGACGCATGCTCCGGAACTCATGCACGGCAAGACCTCCCTCGTCGAGCACGACGCCACGAGCGTCTTCGCCGGGTTACCGTCGCCGGTGACGGCCACGCGCTACCACTCCCTGGCGGCCGTGAGTGACGACGTCCCGTCCGATCTGACGGTCACTGCACGGACGGCGAGCGGGATCATCATGGGACTGGAGCACAGGACCGCTCCCCTCTGCGGAGTCCAGTTCCATCCGGAATCCGTGTTGACCGAGGGCGGTTACCAGATGCTGGGGAATTGGCTCGAATCCCTCGGTCTCGAGGGAGCTGCAGCCCAGGCCGCGGGACTCAGCCCGCTCATCGCGCGCTAGTCGCTGCCCTCGGTCGGGCGGGGGTTCGACTCCTCGCCGGGTTTCTCGGACGCTTCCCCGCTCGGGCTCGGTTCCGGGGTAGGTTCCTCCGTCGGTTCCTCGGCCGGCGCCCGGGCGACCGTGAGCTCGATCTCGGTCCCCTGCGCGACCTCCGAACGCGCCGGTGCCGACTGGGCGGTGACGATCCCGGGGGCGACGACGCTGTTCTCGACCTCCCGCACGACGAACGCAGTCTCACTGCCGGGTCGGTCAGCAGGGCCTCGGCCTGTTCCAGGGTCAGGTCGGTCAGCAGTGGAACGGTGACCTTCCCGTTCGACAGGACGAGATCCACGGAGCTGCCCACCGGGACGGACTGCCCCGCCTGGGGATTCGTGGTGATGACCCGACCGAGCGTGACGTCGGCGCTCGTCTCCTCCGTCACCTCGCCACCTCTCAAGCCCAGGTCCTCCAGCGCGTCCCTCGCCGACGACTCCGTGAGACCCACGAGATCGTCGGGCAGCAGGACGTTGGCCGGTCCGAGGGACACCGTGATGTTCACCCGCGACTCGGGCTTCACCGATGCACCGGAGCCGGGGTCCGAGCTGATGACGTCACCGGCGTCGACCGATGCGTTGAAGGCCTCGTCCCTGGACGGGGTGAGACCGAGATCGACGATGGTGTCGGTCGCATCCGCTTCCGGGAGGCCCGTGAGATCGGGGACGACGACCGTGGGCACCTCCTCGACAGAGCGATCGTCCGCCATGGTGCTGAGGAAGAAGTAGCCGCCCACCAGGACGAGCAGGACCGCGACGAAGAAGACGGTGATCCAGGCGAGCCGGGACGACTTCCGGTGCTGGTCCTGGCGCCGGTCGTCGTCCTCCTCCGTGCCGTCGCCCCGATGCAGGACGTCGAACCCGTCCTCGTCGTGGTGTGCCTCCGAGCTCGCGCGCTCGGCGGAGACCCGGTCCAGGGCTCGCGTCCGGGAATCGGCGGCACCCGCGAGGATTGCCGTGCCGGACGCCGCCGCCCTTGTTCGCGGCGCCGCCAGATCCATCGTCTCGGTGGAGGCTCCGGCAGTGCCGGGGAGCACGATGCCCCGACCGGCGTCGAGGAGTGCCGCCCGGAAGGACGCGGCGTCCTGGAAGCGATCCTCGCGATCCTTCTGCAGCGCCCGGGCGAGCACGGAGTCCAGCGCCGGGGTGACGGTCGGAGCGAGCGTGCTGGCGATCGGCGGGGCTTCACGCACATGCTGGTACGCGACGGACACCGGGCTGTCACCGACGAAGGGCGGTCGTCCGGTCAGCAGCTCGAACAGGAGGCAACCGGCCGAATACAGGTCGCTGCGGGCATCGACCGTCTCACCGCGAGCCTGTTCGGGCGAGAGGTACTGGGCTGTGCCCAGGACCGCCTGGGTCTGCGTCATCGTAGCCTGAGAATCGGCCATGGCCCGGGCGATCCCGAAATCCATGACCTTGACCCCGCCGTCCGGCGTGATCATCACGTTGGCGGGTTTGATGTCCCGGTGGACGATGCCGGCCTTATGGCTGTACCCGAGCGCGCTGAGGACGCCGGCCACATAGGTGACGCTGTCCTCCGGGGTCATGTCGCCGGACTTCACGTGGTCGCGGAGGGTTCGGCCCTCGACGTATTCCATGACGATGAAGGGAACGCGCACCTCGTGCTGTGGCCGGTCCGGGATCTCCTCCTCGCCGGTGTCGTAGACCGCGACGATGTTCGGGTTGTTGAGTCCGGCAACGGCCTGCGCCTCGCGGCGGAACCGTGACTGGAACAGCGGATCACGAGCAAGGTCCTGCCGCAGTACCTTGATGGCCACCGAGCGGCCCAGCCTGAGATCACGGCCGAGGTGCACATCGGCCATGCCGCCGCGACCGATCAGCTCGCGCACCTCGTAGCGTCCGTTGAGGACCCGCTCGGCATCCATCACTCCATGCCCTTCGGTCGGCCGTTCACCGGACGCATCATCCTCCGGTGGTGGCTGTAGGACCAGGAGCCGGATTCGTCGGTGCAGGCGGGACCGGGGCAGGAGTGGTGGGTGCCGGTGCCTGGGTCGGAGGCGGAGCCTGGGTGGCGGGCGGCCGGCCGAAACGACGTAGCTGACATTGGACCCTGCACGCAGCACGGTGCCCGCTCCGGGCTCGACCCGGATCACGCGACCCTCCGGTTGCTCTGACTGCTCGCTGCCGATGTTCACGGGAACCAGGCCGAGGTCCTGGAGCACCTGATCGACATCGGGGCCCGAACGTCCCTCCAGTCCCTGCGGAACGGTCACGATCTGGCGGGCTGACGTGACGTTGATCGTCGTGCCGGGTGGCTGGGCACCGCTGGGATTGACGGCCAGGACGGTTCCGTCCACCTCGTCGGCATCCTGCTCGACGACGTTCACGCCGAATCCGAGGGCTATGAGTTCCGCGGTTACCTCCTCGACATCCCTTCCGAGATAGGAAGAGGGTGAGATGACGGGGTTGTCATCCGCTTCACTGGTCGTCGGATCCGGCGAGGGCGACTGCGAGCTGGGCGATGAGGACGGCGACGGTGTGCGGGACGGCGTTGCGCTCGCGGATGCGCTGGTCTCCGACGGCGCCGGGTCGACGTCGTCCCCTGCCAGCAGGGGCTGAAGGACCAGGAACGCGATGGCAGCGAGGGCGAGCAGGAGCAGGACGATGAGCGGGATGAGCCAGGGGCTCCTTCTGTTCTCGGTGTCCCGCCGGTAGTCCGGGGCCGGTTCGGGGGTGTCGACGTCCTCCTCGGACCAGTCACGGGACGCAGCGATGCCGGCCGCGGCCGGCGCCGCGACCGTGGGCAGGGCCGATGTCACCGGAGCAGGGACCGCGGTGGTCGCCTGCGTGTCCTGGCGTGGCACCGCGGCCGTCGCCGTGTCCCCTCCGGAGGCGAAGGCCAGCATGCCGGGCACCGCGATCTCCGCTGCCCTGATGTCCCCGGCGCGGATGGCTCCGACGGCGCGAGCGAGGGACTCGGCATCACGGGGCCTGTCGGCCGGATCCTTGGCCAGCATGGATCCGATCAGGGCGCGAACGGGCCGGGGGATCGACTCGGGGAGTGGCGGAGGGGCATCGTTGACCTGGGCGAGGGCGATTGCGATCTGGGACTCACCGGAGAACGGACGGCGTCCGGCCAGCAGTTCGTAGCCGATGACGCCCAGTGCGTAGATGTCCGACGATCCGGTCGCGGGCTGACCCGTGGCCTGCTCGGGCGCGAGATACTGCGCCGTTCCCATGACCTGGCCCGTAGCCGTCAGGGGAACCTGATCGGCGAGGCGGGCGATCCCGAAGTCGGTGATCTTGACCCGCCCGTCGGGCAGCACCAGGATGTTGCCCGGCTTGACGTCCCGGTGCACGAGGCCCTGGCGGTGCGCCACGGCGAGGGCGGTGGCGGTCTGCCCGACGATCGACAGGGTGCGGTCCGGTGAGAGGACCTGCTCCTTCTCGATGACGGCGGACAGCGGCTGTCCCGGGACGAGTTCCATCACGAGGTAGGCCGAACCGCCCTCCTCGCCGTAGTCGAACACGTTCGCTATGCCCTCGTGGTTGAGCAGTGCCGTGTGGCGCGCCTCGGCCCGGAAGCGGTTGAGGAACGCCGGATCGCCCGAGTACTCCTCCTTCAGGATCTTGATCGCGACCACCCGGCCGAGGATCTGGTCCCGAGCCTTCCAGACTTCGCCCATGCCACCGATGGCGATGCGCTCGGTCAGTTCGAATCTGCCTCCCAGGGTGATTCCTGACGTGGGCCTCATCTGTTCAACACCGCCTCTATAAGTCGCTTGGCACTGGGTGCGGTCAATTGCTGACCGGTGGGGATGTCCACGTTCTCCATGACGATCGACACTGCGACCCGCGGATCGTCCGCGGGAGCGAAGCCCGTGAACCAGGCGTTGTCGCCGGTATCGGAGAATTCCGCGGTGCCCGTCTTGCCTGCCACCTCGACGCCGGGCACCTGAGCACCGGTCCCCGTGCCGTTGTCCACCACGTTGACCATCCAGTCGGTCAACTGGTCGGCGGTTCCCTGGCTGATCGACTCGCGCAGGACCTCGGGTTGGGGTGCGTCGATCAGTTCGAGGTCCGCGGCGCGGATCGATGTGATCAGCTGTGGCTTCATCTGCTGTCCGTCGTTGGCGATGGCCGAAGCGACCATGGCCATCTGGAGCGGCGTCACCCGGGTGTCGAACTGCCCGACGGCGGACTGCGCGAGTTCGGGGGCCGTCAGGTCGGAGGGGAAGCTGCTCGCGATCACGCGGGTGGGAATGGAGATCTCCTCGCCGAAACCGAACCTCACGGCCTGTTCGCGGATGGCTTCCTCACCGAGGTCGAGCGCGATCTGGGCGAAGGGGGTGTTGCAGGACTGTTCGAGGGCGAACTCGAGATCCGCCGTCGCCCTGCTCGCGCATCCGCCCGAGACGAAGTTCGGCAGCGTGTACTCGATGCCCGGGAACTCCAGCGCGGCCGGGTTCGGGATCTCCGACTCGGCGTCGTACTCGCCCGACTCCAGGGCTGCCGCCGCGTCGATCAGTTTGAAGACGGAGCCGGGGGACACGAGTGACTCCGTGGCCGGATTCGAATAGATCGACAGGCCCGGCTGCTCGGAGAGGGCTGCCGCGTTCTCCTGGATCACCGCGGTGTCATGACCGGCGAGGAGGTTCGGGTCGTAGGTCGGCTTCGAGACCATGGCGAGGATGTTGCCGGTGGCAGGTTCGATGACGACGATCGATCCCCGCTGACCTTCCGGGATGAGGTCGTAGGCGAGCCGCTGGATCTCGGGATCGATCGTCAGCTCCACCGAGGCGCCCTGGGATTCGACGCCGGAGAACAGGCTCACCACCCGGTCGTAGAACAGGGAACTGCTCGTACCGGACAGGATCGGGCTTTCTGCGGCCTCGAGCTGCGAGGAGCCCAGGGACAGCGAGTAGTAGCCCGTGAGGTGCGCGTACAGCTCGGGCTCGTTGTACACCCGCTGGTAGTTGAACTCGTCATCCGACGGAACGGACTCGGCGATCGCACGGCCGTCCACGAGGAGTGCCCCGCGCTGGCGATCGAAGTCCTGGTACAGCTGGCGGCTGTTCCACGGGTTGCCGACCAGTTCCTCGGCCTGGAAGAACTGGACGTAGGTCAGGGAGCCCAGCACGAGGGCGAACATCCCGATGGCTACGATCCACGCGCTGCGAATGGCCTGGTTCATCGGGTGACCTCCTTCGTCGACTTCTTCGTGGGCTTGCCGCTGACACCGAGGGTCTCGGGGAACGAGTCCTTCATCGGAGCCGACGGAGCCGGCCTGCGGGCGGTCTCCGAGATCAGCAGGATCAGTGCCACGATGAGCCAGTTCGCCAGCAGCGAGGATCGCCGGCGGACATGAAGGGCGTGGTGAGGCCCGTCAGCGGGATCAGGCGCGTGATGCCGCCGATCACGACGAAGCACTGAAGGGCGATGGTGAAGGACAGGCCGCAGGCGAGCAGCTTCCCGAAACCGTCCTTCGTCCCGAGGGCCGCGCGGATGCCGCGGGAGACGAGGAGGACGTAGAGCATGACGATCGCGACGACCCCGATGAGCCCCAGTTCCTCGCCGAGGGCCGCGATGATCATGTCGCTGTTCGCATAGGTCACGAGGTCCGGCCGGCCCTCCCCCAGGCCGGTTCCGAGGAGACCTCCGTTGGCGAGGCCGAACAGTCCCTGAACCACCTGCCGACTGCCGCCCGGAGCCCGCTCGTAGACCTCCGGTGCGAAGGCGTTGATCCAGGAGTCGAAGCGTAGCGCCACGTGGCTGAAGAGCTCCAGGGCCACGAAGACGCCGACGCCGATCATCGCGAGGCCGATCAGCACCCAGCTCACCCGGCTCGTCGCGACATAGATCATGACCATGAAGAGGCCGAAGAACAGGATCGAGGAACCGAGGTCCCGCTGGAAGATCAGGACACCGATGCTGACCAGCCAGGCCGCGGCCATGGGCGCCAGGTCCCGGAACCGTGGAAGCTGCAGGGGCCCGATCTTCTTGCCCGCCAGGAGGATGAGGTCGCGGTTGGTCGACAGATACCCCGCGAAGAATATCGCGAGCGTGATCTTGGCGACCTCGCCGGGCTGGAAGGTGCCGAAGCCCACCGTGATCCAGATCCGCGCACCGTTGATCTCCAGGCCGAGGGGCGTGAGGGGCAGGAGCAGCAGGATGGCGCTGACGATCAGCGAGATGTAGGTGAAGCGCCGGAGGATCCGGTGATCCCGCAGGACGATGAGCAGGATGCCGGCGGAACCCATGGCGACGCCGGTCCACAGCACCTGCTGCGTGGCGACCGGCGTGAAATCGGGATTGACCATGAGGGCCGAGAGGTCCAGCCGGTGGATCATCGCGAGGCCGATCCCGTTCAGCGCGATCACGATCGGAAGTATTACCGGATCAGCATACTTGGCTCGGATCCGCAGGACCACGTGGATGAAGAGGCCCATCAGACCGAGCGTGAGCGCCTGTGACCAGAAGTAGTCGTTGAAGGCTTCCTCACGGCCGATACCGGCGAGGTAATTGGCGACGACGGCAACCGCCAGCGCTACGACGAGGAGGGCGAGTTCGACGTTCCGCCTCGAACGGGGAACGGTCAGGACATCACTCATGGGGCTGCACCTCCGCAGTCGGCAGCGGATGAAGGGGGATTCGAGGCGGGCGAGCCGCTCGTGGTGGGGCGTGGCGCGGCATCGGAGGCTTCGCCGGTCGGCGCAGGGGCGCCCGTCGTGGTCGGTGAAGGTGTGGCGTCCGTACGTGCGGACGGGACCGGCGACGGACCCGGTGAGGGACGGCCGCTGCCGGTGCCGGTCGGAGAGGGTGATGCAGGCTTCGCCGGGGCAGGATCACAGGCGACGGCGCGCAGTTCACTGCGGAGGTCCCCCACGATGCGCTCGGCCTCGTCCAGGCTGGCGGCCGGGAGGGCGTTGGTGAGCTGTGACCGCTGGTACTCGGGCAGATTGGACACGGGGATGTCCGTGGTCTCGTAGAGCTCGCTCAGGCTGATCGGGCCGATCCGCTGGGGCACGCCGGTGTAGATGGCCACGCGATTGTCCGTCTCGGCGACGTAGTACCGCGTCTGGGTCCAGGTATAGCCGAGCCCCAGGACGGCGATCAGGATCAGGGTCATCAGGGAGAGGAACGCGGGCACGAGCCAGCGGTGCTTCGGAGTCGGATCGTCCTCCTCCGTGGCGTCCGGGTCCGCGCCGTGCGTGAGCATCATGGCGGCGCGCCGTTCGGTGGACCGCTGCGTCACGATGGGGATCTGTCCCGTCTCCGTGGCGAGGGCGGCGGAACCGACGAGGATGTGCGGGCGGGTCAGCAGGTCCCGCCGGATGACATCGGCGCGGATGGCGGCACCCGGGAGGTCGCCATTCTGGTCGATCTCCCGGGAGACGCCCGGATCGGCGACGGCGGGCCGGTCGCGTTCGCCGGCGGCCTCGCGCGCGGGCGGGATGGACGCCGGGGGGACCGCCTCGTCGTCGTCGGCCTCGACCACCTCGACGACGGCGATGGTGATGTTGTCCGGGGAACCGCCTGCGAGGGTCAGGTCGACGAGGGTGTTGACGCAGTCACGCAGATCCTTCGTCTCACGCACGACCTGCTCCACCAGGCGTTCGTTGAGCACGGCGTTGAGCCCGTCCGAGCACAGGAGCCAGCGCTCGCCGGGTTCGGCGTCGAACTCCTCCAGATCGAGTTCCGGGCTCGCGTCGACGTCCCCGAGGACGCGCATGAGCACGTTCTTGTGGGGATGGATCTCCGCTTCCTCGGGTCTCAGCCGCCCTTCGTCGATGAGCCGCTGGACGAAGGTGTGGTCCCTGGTGATCTGCTCGAAGACGCCGTTCTTGAGGCGGTAGGCACGCGAATCACCGATGTGCGCGAGCTGCAGCTTGGTGTCCTCGAGCAGGAGGGCCGTCACGGTGGTGCCCATCCCCGCGAGTTGCGGATTGGTCGCGACGAGTTCGGACAGGAGCGAGTTGGCGGTCTGGATCTCGTCGGCGAGGTGGGTCGAGGCGTCGCCGGCGTGCGCCCCGTGATCCAGGTGGACGAGGTCGAGCACGGTGGAAGCGGACGCGACGTTGCCCCCAGCATGGCCTCCCATGCCGTCGGCGACGACGGCGAGATACCGGCCCACGTAGGCGGAGTCGTCGTTCTTCGCACGCACCATGCCCACGTCCGAGCGGGCGGCGAACCTCAGGGCCAGCTGCACGCCTATGGCCTCAATTCGATGACCGTCTTACCGATGCGGATGGGTACGCCCGGTTCGACGGGCAGCGCGCGCGTGAGCTGGGTTCCTGCGAGATAGGTTCCGTTCGTGGAACCGAGGTCCTCGATGAACCAGCGGCTGCCCTGGGGGAACAGGCGTGCGTGCCGGCCGGAGGCGTAGTCGTCCTCGAGGATGAGCGTCGCCTCCTGGGCGCGGCCGAGCAGGATCGGGCTCGCCGCAAGGTCCAGGGTGGTCCCCGTCAGGGGCCCCTCGGTGACGACCAGGCGACGTGCTGACGTCTTCGTGGGTGCGGGCTCCTCCGCGAGGTCCGGGTTCTTGCGGATCTCCCTGGCCGACGGCGTGCCGACCTTGTTCCGGCGCCCGACGACGAGGTCCCGCCGCAGGGCTCCGACCGTGCTGAGCACGAGGACCCACAACAGGATGAGGAAGCCGAAACGCAGGAGCGTGACGGTGAGTTCGCCGGCCTCGCTCATCGCTGGCCACTCCCGCCCTGCGTGGGGACGAGGCGAAAGGTCAGGCGTGAGCGCCCCATCGTGATGGTCGAGCCGTCCGTCAGTTCGGCCTGCCCGTTGACGCGCTGCCCGTTGACGTAGCTCCCGTTGGTCGAACCGAGATCCACGGCGTAGGTCCGACCGTTCTCGGTGCGGATCTCGAGGTGGCGCCGGGAGACCCCGGTGTCGTCGACGAGGATGTCGGCTTCCGACGAGCGACCGAGCACGATGGTGCCGGAATTGATCGAGTAGCGCTGACCGTCGATCTCGAGGATGGGCTGGTACCGCGTGGGCTGGCGTCGTGGGACCGCCGGTGCGGCCGGACCGGCCGGCCGGCGGGGGGCTGACTGCTTCTCGATGGAGGAGTCGATCTCGAAGACGCCGGACTTCAGGTCGGGATCGTGCTCGAAGGAGACCCGGACGGGCCCCTGCAGGCTGTACTGCTGGCTGTTGACGTGGGCGATCACGACGTCGCAGAGTTCCTCGGCGAGGGCGGATCCCCACTGCTGGGCGAGCTCGAAGTCGGAGTCGGACAGTCGGGCCGTGAAGACGTTGGGAGCAAGGGTGCGGCCCTGGGCGAGGACGAGCGACCGGTTGTCGAGTTCCTTGCGGAGAGCACTTGCGATCTCGAGGGGCTGTACCTGGGAGCGGGAGCCCGTGGTGAAGGCACCCCGGACCAGTTTTTCGAGTCCGCGTTCCACGTTGTCGAGAATGCCCATCGTCCGCTCCTCCCTCCGTTGCACCGTGGTTTTCGACCTGTCAGCAGGACGCCGTGGTCCGCTTTCCTGCCCGGAGGACGGCATGGTCCAGCCGGGTAGGTTTCATCCGATACTACTGGGAGCCTCCGGGAATGAGCTCCAGGCAGGCGTCCGGAGGATTACTTTGTCCTAACGATCACCGGTGGCGCGGCGCCTCCCGCGACGTGTCCGGATCCGCCTGTGCCACCTCACCGGTGCCCTGTTTAGGTGAATGCCACCGAGCTCGGCTATGCTTGTCTCTGCTGTTCACAACACGGGCGCGCTGCGCCTCGGGTTGGAATCTCGAATTGCGCGAGTGGCGGAACGGCAGACGCGCTGGCTTCAGGTGCCAGTATCCGAAAGGGTGTGGGGGTTCAAATCCCCCTCGCGCACAGTGCAGGACAGAAGAAGGACCTCCTCCGGGGGTCCTTCTTCTGCGTCACGGCCATGGCGGTGCGGCAGCAGGCCTTCGGGGCCCGATGAGTCAGCGGAAGTCGCGGGACTTCGTGGTGGCCCTGAGCTGCAGGATCTCGATGCGGTCAGCGACGACATTGACGACTCCCTCGGATGAGCGTTCCAGGACACCCCGCACGATCACGCTGCTGGCTTCCCGTGCCACGCGTCGGTATCGCTGCCAGACTCCTACCGAGCAGATGACGTTCACGAGCCCCGTCTCGTCCTCCAGGTTCATGAACGTGATGCCGCTCGCGGTTGCCGGCCGTTGCCGGTGGGTCACGACTCCCGCCACCTCGATCCGCCGCCCCGATTCGGCTGTCTTCAACTCCAGCGCCGTCAGGGCACCACGGCGTGTGAGCCTGTTCCTGGCATGGCGTACGGGGTGGTCGTCCGGAGTGATACCGGTGGACCACAGATCCGATCCGACCTTGTCGATGTCCGAGAGTTCGGGCATCAGCGGGGGCTGGATGTACACGGCGGTTCCCTGGATCTGGCCCTCCCGCTCGGTGGATGCCGGTCCGGCGTTCCACAGCGCCTCGCGGCGGCTCAGGCCCATCGAATCGAAGGCGCCCGATGCTGCCAGTGCTTCCAGCTGCCCGGCGTTGACGCCCGTGCGTCGGGCGAGGTCGGGCATGTCCTCGTAGGGTCCGTTCCGGTCCCGCTCCGCGACGATCTTCTCGGCGAGTTTCACGCCGAGCGATTCCACGCTGGCGAGACCGAGTCGCACGGCGTAGTTGCCGTCCCGGCGGTGGACGCCGGAATCGAAGGGCGTGTCCTGGTCGAAGTAGCCCACGGGAGGCTGCTCGTCCTCGGTGCAGCAGTCCATCCCGGTGGTCCGACCGCGAGGGTCGTCCGGAGGGTGAAAGCCCTCGAGGGGTTCGAGGTCCGCATGCACACCGGAATGCAGGATGTCCGGCCGCAGGACGACGGCTCCGTGTCGCCGTGCATCCGCCACGAGCGTCTGGGGTGAGTAGAACCCCATGGGCTGGGCCCGCAGGAGCGAGGCGAGGAAGGCGCCCGGATAGTGCAGCCGTAGCCACGCACTGACGTAGACCAGCAGAGCGAAGCTGATCGAGTGGCTCTCCGCGAAGCCGAAGTTCGCGAAGGCGTGGATCTTGGTGTAGATGGTGTCCGCGACGTCGCCGGTGATCCCGTTGGCTTCCATCCCCTCGTACAGCTTGGCCTTGAGGGAGTCGATCCGCTCCTCGCCCCGCTTGGATCCCATGGCACGCCGCAGGAGGTCGGCATCGGCGCCGGTGCAGCCTCCCACCACCATGGCCATCTGCATGAGCTGTTCCTGGAAGAGCGGCACTCCGAGGGTCCGTTCGAGGACCGGTTTGAGGGCGGGATGGATGTACCGCACCTCTTCCTCGCCCATCTTCCGCTTGATATAGGGGTGCACGGCTCCGCCCTGGATGGGCCCGGGCCTGACGAGGGCCACCTCGATGACGAGGTCGTAGAACTGGCGTGGCTGCAGGCGTGGGAGCATACCCATCTGGGCGCGGCTCTCCACCTGGAAGACCCCTACGGAATCCGCGAAGCACAGCATGTCGTACACGCCCTGCTCCTCCTTGGGAATGGTGTGCAACTCCCACTTCTCCCCGAAGTGCCGTTCCACGAGATCGAAGTTGTACTGGATCGCGGCGAGGATGCCAAGGCCCAGGAGATCGAACTTCACGAGCCCCATCCAGGCGCAGTCGTCCTTGTCCCACTGGAGAACCGTCCTGCCCTCCATTCGTCCATGCTCGATCGGGCATACTTCTCCGACCGGCCTGTCGGTCAGCACCATCCCCCCTGAATGGATACCCATGTGACGAGGGAACGTCAGGACCTCCTGGGCCAGACCGACCACGGCCTCGGGGATGTCGTGGTCGTCGCTCGAGACGAGACCTCCCCACCGTTCGATCTGCTTCGACCAGGCGTCCTGCTGACCCGGGCTGTGCCCCAACGCCTTGGCCATGTCCCGGACGGCGAACTTGGGGCGGTAGGTGATGACGTTGGCCACCTGGGCGGCATTGAAGCGCCCGTACTTGCGGTAGACGTACTGGATGACCTCCTCGCGACGGTCCGAGTCGAAGTCCACGTCGATGTCCGGCTCCTCGTCGCGCATGCTCGAGAGGAACCGCTCGAAGGGAAGCCGGTACTTGATGGAGTCCACCGCGGTGATCTCCAGCAGGTAGCAGACGGCCGAGTTGGCTGCCGATCCCCGGCCCTGGCACAGGATGCCGTTGCGGCGTGCATAGTGCACGAGGTCGTGGACGATCAGGAAGTATCCGGGGAAGTTCTTGTTCTCGATGACTTCCAGTTCACGTTCGATCCGGTCGCGGACATCGGCCCGTCCGCCGTAGAGCTTGTCCGCCCCCTGCCAGACGAGCTCGCGCAGGTAGCTCATCTGGGTGTGACCCTCCGGCAGGTCGATGTTCGGCAGCCCGGGTCGGACGCTGCGCAGGGTGAAGGACAGATCGGCGGCGATCTCCACGGTGCGTTCCACCGCTCCGGGGTAGTTCCTGAAGCGCCGGGCCATCTCCGCACCACTGCGCAGATGGGCCGCCCCGGCCGCGGGAAGCCAGCCGTCCATCTGGTCCAGGCTCCTGCGGGCCCGGACGGCGGCGAGGGCGGAGGCGAGCCGATGCTGCTGCGGGGTGGCATAGTGCACGTTGTTGGTGGCCACGGTGGGCAGCGCCAGGCGGGCCGCGATCGCGGTCAGTGCGTCGTTGTGGGCGGTGTCCAGGGGATTGCCCTGGTCGATGAGCTCGACGGCGACGGAATCCCTCCCGAAGAGTTCGACGAGCAGCCGCAGTTCCTGTTCCGCTGCGGCTTCGCCCTCCGCGACGAGTGCCGTGCGCACCGCGCCCTTCCTGCATCCCGTCAGGATCAGCCACTGGCCTCCGGCATGACCCGCGAGGCGCTCCAGTTCGTAGCGGGGCTTTCCCTTCTCGGCGTCGGTAGCGAGCTGCGCCTCGGTGATGGCCGTGGACAGGCGGTGGTACCCGACGGACCCGCGTGCGAGGACCAGGAGATGCCGACCCTCCGGGTCCGCCTCGCCGTTCTGGGGCTTCGACAGCCCGAGGGACAGCTCGGTGCCGTACATGGTCGAGAGTCCCGGGTACTTCTCTGCGGCTTCCGCGAAGTGCACGGCACCGTAGAGGCCGTCGTGGTCCGTCAGGGCCATGCCGGTGATACCGAGCCGCTGTGCTTCCTCGGCGAGGTGTTCTGGGCTCGAGGCGCCGTCGAGGAAGCTGAAGTTGGAGTGGACGTGGAGTTCCGCGTACGGCACCACGGGACCCTCGGGAACCGCCACGTCAACGGGTGCCGTGTACGGCTGGCGCTTCCTCGACCAGGCAGGGCTGTCTCCGCCGTCGGCTCCGGGAGGTGGAGCCCCCGGTCTGGTGTCGGTCAGGTTCCGTTCGAAGTCCGACCACGGGATGGGTGGGTTGTTCCAGCCCATGGCCACCTCCCTGTCCTGGTTCTCCGTGCAGTCGTGTGTCTGTGTCTGTGTCCCGGGTGTCCGCATTGTGCGTGGTCGCCAAGGGACTGGGTCTGCCAGGGGTCAGTCGTAGCTGGCCTCGACCCACCACGCGTGGTCCTCGAGCAGCAGCAGCCAGGCCGATCCCGACTGGTCCACCAGCTGGAAGCGGTTCAGCACGCGGCCCCTCGGGTCCCACCAGCGTTCGCTGATCGGCCACGGGCCTGCCCAGGAGTGGACGGGCCGTCGGCCGTCGTCGGGCCCCGCGCTGAAGAAGGCGGGATCGGCGCTCAGGAGTCCCCGGAGGTCGACGTCGACCGGGTTCCCCCGGGAATCGACGACGGCAGCGGGGACGGGATCGGCGAACACCGTGGCGGGAGCGGGGCCCGGGAGGCGGCCGGGCCAGGGCTGGTCGCGGTCCTTGACGGGCACCGTGGCGGGGGACGCCGGCGCGTCCCCCCAGGGGATGAACACGCGGCGGTCTCCCAGGAGCCGTCCGCCGGCGATGACCGCGGTGAGTACGGCTCCGTGTCCCAGCATGCTCTGCACGCGGGCCAGGCCGTGGTGGATGCCCTCGTCCGGTCCCGTCCCCCACAGGCCGTCCGCGTGGTCACCGAGGTCCTCGACGATGTCCGGCACGACGTGGACCCGTGCGATACCGGAGGTCAGGCCGTGATCAGATGCATTGGTGCCCTGGAGCTGCCAGCGCACGCGGTCCACGACGTCGTCCGCGTCGAACCAGCGCGGATGCTGCCACCGGCGTTCCGATACCTCGCCCGCCTCCGTGTGCAGGGAGACGTGCAGCGCACTGCAGACCAGTCCCGCCTCCCGCAGCGCGTCGACGAACTCCCCGGCCCTGGCCCGGAAGGCGAACGCGAGCTGGTCGATGCGGGCCAGGGGCGGCTCGAAGTCGGCCATGATGTCGAGGTGGGGCGGCGGTTTCCGGGCGACGACGTTCCGATGGTCCACTCCACTCGCCTGGCGGTGCGCGACGGCTCCTTCGATGCCGAAGCGGTTGCGGACGTCGGAGGCCCTGAGTGCCGCGAAGTCACCGAGCGTGCGGATACCGAGGCGCTTGAGCAGCACGGTGAGCTTCGGCAGCTCGAGGACCTCCAGGGGGTAGCTGGTCAGGAACAGCGAGGATCGACCCGGCGGGATGATGACCAGCCGGTCGGCGTCGGGATCCTCCAGCTGGTCCGTCGCCCTGGCGGCCAGTTCGGCGGCGAACGGGCTGTCCGCGATCCCGATGCGCACATCGGACAGGCCCATCGCCGTCAGTGCGCCGAAGAGGACCCCGGCTGCCTTCTCCTCGCCGCCGTAGTACCGCGAGGGTCCCTTGATCCTGATGGCGCACAGTCCGGGCCGGATGACCTGGACGCCCGGCATGATGGTCTCCACGGCTGCGGTCACGGGTTCGAAGGTGCGTTCATCGAGTGAGGGATCGTACGGGAGGGACACGAGCCCCGTGCTGCGGGCCTGCGCCTCCCTGATGCGCAGGCCCCTTCTCACGCCGTCCTGCCGTGCTGCGGGAGAGCAGGCGAAGACCTCACCGCGGTCCACGAGGGCCAGTGCCGTATCGGCGGGTACCGCGTGCTCGCGGAGCGCTGCGGTGATGGGCCAGTCAGGGCACCAGAGCATCATGATGCGGGTGGCGGGGGCGGTACCGACCGGCGCGGTATCCAGGGTGGAGGTCATGAGGACATCAGCCGGGGTTCGAACAGGGTGTCGTGTCCGGCTGCGTCGGCGTCGCCGGGGGGCGGGAACACCGGAGCCGCGAGGTTGTGCGGTGCCGGTGCGGCCGCACCGCCCTGGAGATCCGCCAGTCCGACATAGGCATGACGGAGCCGGCCCGAGGGCTGCGTCGCGGTGATCTTCATGCGGCGACTCCTGAGGTGCCCGGTTCCGGTGCCCAGGCCCTCCCAGGCGCTCTCCGCCACGCCGAGCGTGGAGTCGCTCTGCTTCCAGGCGCCGAGCGTGATCAGTGCGGCCCCCCGCTGGCGTAGCCGGGCCCTGAGCCTGGCCCACTCGGTGGGGGCCAGGTGCTCCGGAGCGCGGGTCAGGACGATCGAGACGACGTCCACGAGCGCTGCCGTCACCGTGAGCCACTGGGATCCGGGATCCGGGACCAGGATGAGGCGTTCGAGGTTGATACCGAAGCCCTGCGCCGCCTCCACGCTGAAGTCGGGCATGCCGATCACACTGCACCAGGCCCCTGTCGCGGAGGGCCCGGCGAGCAGGGACATGGCGAGGGCCGTGGAGTTCCGGACGGCATAGGACCGCCGGACTGCAGTCCGCCGCCGGGCAGGATCCGGGCGAGGGCGGGGACCGTGGGCAGCCTGCGGGAATCGAGGGTGCTGGCCTGCATGCTGTTGATGCGGGCCTGCAGGTCCAGTGGGCCGGGGGCAGGAGCACCCCGGCGGCCGGGGGAATCGGTGCGTGACGCATCCTCGGGGTCGGAGGAGGGCTCATCCCATTCGAGGGCATGGCCGGCAGCTGGAGGCGTCACCCGTTAATATTCGAATACGTGTTCGATTAAGTCAATCGGCGCGCCTCCCTGTAAAACACTGCAGCCTATGCTAGGCGCACGCCTGTGTCATGCGGCCGTCCTCCGTGCCATCAGGCGTCAGAGGCCTTCTTTGCCGCGTCACGTTCCTTGACGCGCGCCGCCTCAGCCCGGACTGCAGCCTGCGTGGATCGCTCGGCGACCAGCCAGGCGGGCGGGTCCTGCAGCAGTGCGGTGATCTGCGCGCTCGTCAGCGGATCGGTGATGCCTCCACGGGCCAGTCCACCGATCGAGATACCGAGCTTCTGGGCGACGACGGGTCGTGGGTGCGGGCCCGTGCGGCGCAGTTCGGCGAGCCATTCGGGAGGGGTCTGCTGCAGTTCGTCGAACTCCGCACGCGTCAGCTCGGTCTCCTGGAAGTCCTGGGGAGCGGCGGGCAGGTAGATTCCCAGCTTCTTGGCCGCGGTGGCGGGCTTCAGGGTCTGGGGGGTTTTGGCGGGAGTCATGGTCCCAGCTTAACGGCCACGCCTGATGGTCACGGGCAGGCGCTACTGTGATCAGATGCCCAGCGACCAGCCCCGAACCCTGTCCGTCGGCTTCGTGCCCGGCGTGACACCGGGCAAGTGGGTGGCGAGGTGGCGTGAGCGGCACCCGGAGGTGCCACTGGAGCTGCACCAGCACGACGACCCCCTGGCGGCCCTGCGGAACGGAACCGACGACGTCGTCTTCGTCCGGCTGCCCGTGGACCGGACGGGCCTGCACCTCATCCCGCTCTACGAGGAGCAGCCGGTCGCGGTGATGTCGAGGGAGAACGAGCTCTCGCTCTACGACGACATCCCACCCGGGGAACTCGAGGGGGTGGCCCTGCTCGACGTCGCCGAGTGCGGCGGCGCCAGGACGGCCGTGGAGGTCGCTTCCTCCGGTGCGGGCGTCGTCGTCCTGCCGATGTCCCTCGCCCGCCTGTTCGCCCGCAAGGATGCCGTGCACCGGCCGGTCGCCGGCCTGCCCACCACGACCATCGGAATCGCCTGGCGGGTGGACGACGAGTCCAACGACGTCGAGGAGTTCATCGGCATCGTGCGGGGACGGACGGCCCAGAGCTCGCGCCAGCCCTCGCAGCGTGAGGCCCCGAAGAAGAGCGCAGCCCAGAAGGCGGCGGCGAAGAAGGCCTCGGCCGGAGGTGCCAGGGACCCGAAAGGGCGGAAACCGCCGCCCGGGAAGCCCGGGCGCCCGGCGGGTTCACGCGGGAAACGGCGCTGATACCTCCCCGCCGGTGCGGGGCCGTCCCCGCCACGCCGGCGGTCCCGGTTCGGCGCACGCCGGCGGTCAGGCCTGCGCGGGTTGCCCGTTGCTCGCCATCGTGCCGCCGTCCACGGGCAGGACGACGCCCGTGATGAAGCGCGCGTCCTCGCTCGCCAGGAAGGTGATGGCTGCGGCGACCTCCTCGGGCCGGCCGCCCCGGCCGAGGGCTATACGCCGCGAGAACTCGTCGGAGAGTCCGTGTTCCTCCCCGTCCTCGCTCGTGAGGTCCGTCCAGATGAATCCGGGGGCGACGGCGTTCACCCGCACGCCGTCCTTGCCATGGTCGAGGGCGACGGCGCGGGTGAAGTTGCTGACGCCACCCTTGGCCGCGTTGTACGCGCTCATGCGCCAGTCCCCCGCCAATCCGGAGACCGAGGAGACGTTGACGATGCATCCACGGCTCTCCAGCAGGTGTTCGAGCGCTGCCTTCGTCCCGTAGAACACACCAGAGAGATCGGTCTCGAGGACGCGATGCCAGTCCTCCACGCTCGTGTCCTGGACGGTGCCCTGGGTGATGGTGCCCGCGTTGTTGACGAGGACATCCAGGCGCCCGTACTGCCCGACGGCGCCCTGCACCATGGCCACCACCTGGTCGTAGTCCGAGGAGTCGGCCTGCACCGCCGTCGCCCTGCCCTCGGGCAGGGACGCCACGACGGCCTCGATCTTGTCCGCGACGGAGTCCGTCAGGACCACGCGGGCCCCCTCGTCGACGAAGCGCCGTGCGGTGGCCTCACCGATGCCCGACCCTGCACCCGTCACGATGACGACTTTCCCGTCGAACCGCTGTTCCATGCCGTGCCTCCTGATGATCGACCGCGGGAGGGAGTACCGCCTCCCGACCCGACAACCGTTGCACCGGTGCCACAGCTCCGGCAACATCCTGTGCCGCACCCGTACGGGTGGTCAACCTGCTAGGGGCAGGCGGAAGGCCCGCCCGGTCGAGCAGGGCGGGCTTCGTGGTGCGATGCCGACCGCCGCGTCAGGCGAGGGACGCGAGGGCGAAGACGGCGGCCGCGATACCGAAGCCCATGACGCCGATGGTCGTCTCCATGACGGTCCAGGTCCTGAGGGTGGTCTTGACATCCATGTTGAGGAACCGTCCGACCAGCCAGAAGCCGGAGTCGTTCACATGGCTCGCCACCACGGATCCGCCCGCCACGGCGACGACGAGCGCGGCGACCTGGAAGGCGTTGTAGTCCCCGGCCAGGATCGCCGGGGAGATCAGGCCGGCTGCGGTGGTGAGGGCGACCGTCGCCGAGCCCTGGGCGATCCTGAGGATCGCAGCGATGAGGAACCCGGCGAGGATGATCGGGATCCCGAGATCACCGAGCACGTCCGCGAGGGCGTCGCCGATGCCGCTGGTGCGCAGGACTCCACCGAACATGCCGCCGGCGCCGGTGATCAGGATGACGGAGCAGACGGGACCGAGTGCCGATTCGAGGGTGCTCTCGAGGACGCTCTTGTCGATACCGCGGCGGCGCCCCAGGACGTAGGACGCCACGAGGAGGGAGATCAGCAGGGCGACGGGGGTCTCGCCGAGGGTCCGCAGCAACTGGAACCAGGCCTGGTCGGTCAGGCTCTCGTCAGCGGCGCCCGAGCGGGCCACGGTGTTCAGGCCGGTGTTGAGGAAGATCAGTGCGAGGGGGAGCAGGAGGATGCCGACGACGGTTCCGAACTTCGGCGGGTTCGCCTCGGCGTGCTCGTCGGCCGTACCGAGGAGGTCGGGAACGGGCAGGACGTACTTCTTGCCGGCCCAGAGTCCGTAGAGGTACGAGGTCACGTACCAGGTGGGGATGGCGGCGAGCAGGCCGATCATGATGACGATGCCCACGTTGGCGCCGAAGAACTCCGATGCTGCGACGGGCCCCGGGTGCGGCGGCACGAAGATGTGCATCACGGAGAAGGCGCCGGCCGCGGGGAGGCCGTACCGGAGGACCCCGCCACCGAGGCGGCGTGCGACGGAGAAGACGATGGGCAGCATGACCACGAGTCCGGCGTCGAAGAAGATGGGGAAGCCGAAGATCAGCGACGCGATGCCCAGTGCCAGGGGTGCCCGGTTCTCGCCGAAGACCCTGATGAGGTAGTCGGCGAGTACCTTGGCCCCGCCACTGGTCTCGACGAGGCGACCGAGCATGGCGCCCAGACCGACCAGGAGCGCCACGGCCCCGAGGGTGGAGCCGAAACTCCCGACCAGGACGGTGACGATCTGCGATGTCGGGATGCCCGTCGCGAAGGCGGTCGCGAGGCTGATGAGGATCAGGGCCACGAAGGCGTGGATCCGCAGTTTGATGATCAGGAACAGCAGGACGAGGATCGCCGCGGCGGCGATCAGGAGGAGTGGACCGGCGGTGAGGCTCTGGCTCCAACCTTCGATGGGCATGTTTTCTCCGTTGGACGTGGTGCGTGGGGACTAGGTGCTGAGGAGGTCGAGCTGGTCGATGACGTCGTTCGTCACCTGGTCCGGCGTGCCGGTGTTCTCGATCCTGACGCCCTGTTCGTCGGCTTCGAGGGGTTCGAGCGTGCTGATCTGCGACGGCAGGAGCGACTCCGGCATGAAGTGGCCGCTGCGGGTCTTCATGCGTTCCAGGATGAGGTCGGTGTCGCCGAGGAGGTGCACGAACCGGACCCGGCCCTCGGCTTCCGCGAGCACGTCGCGGTAGGAACGCCTGAGGGCCGAGCAGGTGACGACGGTGCTGCGGCCGGACTGCGCCTGGGCCGTCATCCAGTTCCTCATCGACTCGAGCCACGGCCAGCGGTCCTCGTCCGTGAGGGGTGTCCCCGAGGTCATCTTCGCGATGTTCTCCGCGGGGTGGAACTCGTCCGCTTCGGCGTAGACCCAGCCGAGCCGCTCCGCGAGCTGGGTCGCGATGGTGGTCTTGCCGGATCCGGAGATGCCCATGACGACCACGTGCCGTGGTTGTGCCTCCATGCTGACTCCCTTGTCGGTACTGTGCCGTGGATCACGACGACAGTAAAGGTAACACCATTCGTCGATCAAAGGTAGTACCTTTCGCGACCGGTCCGGCCGATCTATGGTGGGGAAACCGGTCGCGTGGCCGGCCGCACCTGGGAGGACGATGACGGCGCAACCAGTTCCTTCGGGAACGCCGGCGGGAACGGCCGCGGTGTTCCCCACGGCCATCATCGACGCCCTCGGCCAGGACATCGCGGACGGCGTGCTCCCCGAAGGGACGCGCCTGACCATCGAGGGCCTCCAGCAGCAGTTCGGTGTCTCTCGCACCGTTGTCCGGGACTGCATGCGCGTCCTGGAGGCGATGAACCTGATCGTGCCGAAGCGTCGGATCGGCCTCGTGGTGCAGGGGCCCGAGCGCTGGAACGTCTACGATCCCCGGGTGATCCGGTGGCGGCTCAACGGGCGTGGCCGGGCGGACCAGTTCCGCTCGCTCACCCACCTGCGCCGCGCCGTCGAACCCGTCGCTGCGGCGCTCGCCGCGCGCCACGCATCCGATGCACAGCGCCTCCGGATCGTGGAGCTAGGAAGGGACCTGCGGCGGCTGGGAGAGAACGGGGAGCTCGAGGAGTTCCTCGGCGTGGACATCGAGTTCCATACGCTCATCCTGGAGGCCGGCGGGAACGAGATGTTCCTCGCGCTGCGCGGGGTGATCGCAGAGGTGCTCTCCGGACGGACCCATCAGGGACTCATGCCCCACCACCCGAAGGAGCACGCACTCCTGACGCACCAGCAGGTGGCGTCGGCCATCCGGGACGGGGACTCCGAGCGAGCGGAGGCGGGCATGGCCTCGCTCCTCGCCGAGGTGAGCAACGCCATCGACTGATGCACCGGCGCCCGCATACGCGGAAGGGGAGCCGCCGTCCGGCGACTCCCCTTCCGCGTCCCTGAGTACGGGCGTCAGACGGTGGCGTGGTCCGTACCGACGGGAGTGACGACCTCCGCGGTCGGCTCCATGTTCTCGGCGTCGACCATCCACGCGTATTGCTCGAGCTTGGCGATGAAGCCGTGGAGCAGGTCGGCCGTGGTGGGATCCTCCTCGTCGATCTGGTCATGGACGTCCCGCATGGTCTTGACCGATGCGTTCAGCATGTTGACCACGAGGCCGACGGTGTCCTTGGTCGAGACGAGGCCTGCGGGGAAGGGCTGGATCTTGGTGCCTTCGGCCACGGCCACGCTGCGTCCGTCCGGAACCGCGTGCAGGGCGCGCATGCGCTCCGCCATCTCGTCGGCGAAAGCGCGAGCGTCCTCGATGATCTCGTCCAACTGCAGGTGGAGGTCGCGGAAGTTCTTCCCGACCACGTTCCAGTGGGCCTGCTTGCCCTGCAGGTGGAGTTCGATGAGGTCGACCAGGACGGCCTGCATGTTGTCTGTGAGGGTGGGTGAAGCCTTCATGAATCCTCCAGTGCTAGAGAGATGTCCTCCTCCCGGAACGGCGTCGAGACGCACCGATCACCGCCGGACGGACTCCTTTCACCCTAGACCCGGGCGTTGGCCAAATCCAACCGATCTGCCTACGCTAAGGGAACTTACGGTTTCGCCGTCCGCGGCCCTGGGAACGGGGTAGGGGCGGCGCCGGAGTCTCTACGAAGGAGGAACCCTTTTGGCTTCAGTGCAGGAATCTATCGACGTAGCAGTGCCGGTCAGCACGGCGTACAACCAGTGGACCCAGTTCGAGAGCTTTCCCCGGTTCATGGGTGGCGTCGACTCGATCACGCAGACCTCGGAGACCTCTACCCACTGGGTGACGAGCATCGGCGGTGTCAAGCGTGAGTTCGACGCCGAGATCACCGAGCAGCACCCTGACGAGCGCGTTGCGTGGAAGAGCACCGACGGCGAGTCCCACGCGGGAGTCGTCACCTTCCACCGGCTCGACCAGAACCTGACGCGGCTCATGGTGCAGATCGACTGGCACCCGGAGACGTTCACCGAGAAGATCGGTGCCGTGGTGAATGCCGATGCCGCCCAGGTGAAGGGCGACCTGAAGCGGTTCAAGGAGTTCATCGAGAACAGCAGCGGCGAGACCGGCGCCTGGCGCGGGAACATCGAGGCCCCGCCGACGGGTGGCTCGGATGCCACGCCGGCCAACGACACGCTGCCCGACGCATCCACGGACGACCCGGACTCGGGCGGACCGCGCGTCGGCTGACCCGGTACGGCTTGCGAGGCGGATCCCCCGAGGGGGATCCGCCTCTTCCGTGTCCGCGTCGTGTGCCTAGGGGATGTCCCCGACCTCGATCGTCGCGATGGCGTCCGTGGCCTGGCGCGACAGCTCGGCGGAGATGGGAGAGCTCTTCGCGGCTTCCGCAGCTTGGGCCTGGCCGTCGTCGCTGACCGCATAGGTTCCGAAGGCCCGCACGACGGCGGCTGTCGCCTCGTTCTCGTACCTCGCGCAGTACACGTGGTAGGACACGAGGACCAGCGGGTAGACACCGGGAGCACTGGTGGTCCGGTCGAGGTCGAGGGCGATGTCGTACTCCTCACGCCCGGGAACGCGGTTCGCGAGGTCGACGGCGGCGGCGGCCGCCTGCGAGCTGACCTGCACGTAGTCCTCGCCCACCTTGAGGGCGACGCGGCCCAGGGGGTCGCCCACGGCCGAGTCGTCGGCGTAGGTGACGGCACCCACGGTACCGGCCACCGTGCTCACCACACCGGCGTTGCCCTTGGCGTTCTCGTTGTCGAGGCCTGCCGGCCAGGTGCCGTCGGGCTCCTCCGTCCAGATCTCGGGCACCACGGCGTGCAGGTAGTCGGTGAAGTTCTCGGTGGTGCCCGAGTCGTCGGAGCGGCTCACGGCCGAGATCGGCAGGTCGGGGAGATCGACCTCGTTCTGTGCGGCGATCGCCGGGTCGTTCCACCGGGAGATGTCCCCGCGGAAGATCCGGGCCACCGTGGCGGCGTCGAGATCGAGCCCGGTGATGCCCGGCAGGTTGAAGGCGACGCTGATCGGGGAGACGTAGGCGGGGATGTTGAAGGCGCCGCCCGGTCCGCAGGTCTCGGTCGACGCGGCGAGTTCCTCGTCGCTGAGGTAGGCATCGGAGCCGGCGAACCCCACGGCGCCGGCGAGGAGGGCGCCGCGACCCGCCCCTGAGCCATCGGGGGAGTACTGCACCTGCGCCCGGGGGTGCAGGGTCGCGAATCCGGAGCGCCAGGCATCCATCGCCGGGCCCTGCGCGGAGGAGCCCGCCGCGGTCACAGCTCCCTGGAGGCTCGTGTCTCCCCGCTGCGCCGCTGCTTCCTGCTCCGGACCGAGGGGGTAGTCGGAGCCGCACGCGGTGAGTCCGAGAAGGACGGCGATGGGCAGGGAAAGAACGGCGAGAGGTCTCACCGGGGCAACGTTACAGGTGGCGAAAGCGCGAACCCAAGGTGGACAGGAGGTGAACGGGCTGCCCCTCGGGCGGACGGGTCATCCCCGGCGCAGGTGGTACCCGTCGGTCCGGTGCACGAGGCGACGGCCGCCGCCGTCGTGCAGCTGGATCCACACGACCGAGGAGTCGTCGCTCCTCATGTCCAGCACCCCGCGGAGCTGGTTGCCCGCCGGGTGCTGGAGCGTGATGTGTTCTCCGCGCCGGAAGCCGGACCAGTCCTGGGTGTCGGAATCGGGGGACGGGAGAGGGGGCGTATCCATGGGAGACCTTTCGGAGCGTTTCGGGTTTCCCACGCTAGCGATGGCCCCTGAACGCGGCATGAACGGGCGCTGAAGGTTGCGGCAGACGTCCCCTGCGGCGGATCAGAGCGTGCGCCAGTCCCCGCTCGTGAGGTGGGAGCCCGCCTGTGGGCCCATCAGGAGCATCCCGCCGTCCACGACGAACGAAGCGCCGTTGACATAGCTGGAGGCGCCGGACGCGAGGAAGGCCACGACATCCGCGATCTCCTCCGGAGCTCCCGGGCGGCCCAGGGGGATCCCGGGGCGGTCCATGGTGTGAGGATCCTGTTCCTCCGAATCGTTCATCGGAGTGTTGATCTCACCGGGCAGCACGGCGTTCGCGGTGATCCCGCGGTCCGCGAGTTCGAGCGCGATGGTCCGGATCAGTCCGCCCAGCCCGTGCTTCGAGGCATCGTAGGCCGCGGAGCCGACGCGCGGCTGCTCCTGGTGGACGCTGGTGACCGCGATGATCCGGCCGCCCCTGCCGCCGTCGATCATGTGCCGTGCGGCGCGCTGGATGCAGACGAAGGCGCCGTCGAGGTTGGCGCCCATCGTGCCGCGCCAGGTGTCCCAGTCCGTGTCCATGAACATGGTGCCGCCGTTGACGCCCGCATTGTTCACGAAGACGTCGAGCCCGCCCAGCTCCTCCGCCAGCTGGTCGACGACATCTCCGCAGGCGGGTGCGTCCGTGGTGTCGAGGCGCGCGACAGCCGCCCGTACACCCTTCTCGCGGACGAGGCGTGCCGTCTCCTCGGCGCCCTCCTCGTCCGAGTGCCAGGTCACCCCGACGTCGCATCCCGCCGCAGCGAGGGCGACGGCTGTGGCGCGCCCGATGCCTGAGTCTGATCCGGTGACGATTGCTGTGCTCGGTGTGAAGTCCATACCTCCATCCTTCGCACCGGGATCGTCGGCCCGCAAGGGAATTCTGGTGCCACGAACAGCAGTACCCCGGGCGGGGGCCCGGGGTACTGCT
The DNA here is from genome assembly GCA_009728235.1 of Vibrio cholerae. GTDB lineage: Bacteria > Actinomycetota > Actinomycetes > Actinomycetales > Micrococcaceae > Arthrobacter_D. The sequence goes on from WNZI01000003.1 coordinate 139,492, forward strand.
GTTCGAGCAGGGAGCTACGCCTCGACCGCGTCCTGGCGTCGCTCCGACGATGCGACCGCAGTCGATTCGACGGGCGTCTCGCCGCTGACGATCTCGATCTTGCGGGGCTTGGCCCGCTCGCTGACCGGGATGGTCACGCTGAGCACACCGTTCTCGTAGCGGGCGGAGATCCCCTCGGTGTCGACGCCCTGGCCCAGGTTGAGCTGGCGCAGGAACGAACCGCTCTCGCGCTCGCGGGTCAGCCACTTGACTCCCTCGGCGCTGCGCAGGGTGCGCTCCGCGCGGATGGTCAGGAGCTGGCCGTCGACGTCGATGTCGACCGATCCGGGATCGATGCCCGGCAGGTCCGCCGAGAGGATGTAGTGGTCCTTCTCGCGGTACAGGTCCATCGGCATGAGGCGAAGCCCGGAACGGGGGTCCAGCAGGGCGCCGGCAACGCGGTCCAGCTCGCGGAATGGATCGAATTTCATGGCCACTGGAAACAACTCCTTCACGTGTGCCACCGGCAGGTGGTCGGTTCTTCAAGGTTGAGCGCCCTTCGCTCAACTACGAAAATATTAGCACTCTCGCGCCGAGTGCTAAGGGGGGGATGTTCGCCCAGAACGAACGCCCGCAGACGCAGAAAGGCCCGTACCGGACATTCCCGGTACGGGCCTTGGTCCTGCTGGGTCGAGCCGATCCTCGTGCCTGCGCGGGGCCTTGATCCCCGGGCCTTCCGCGTGTGAAGCGGATGCTCTACCAGACTGAGCTACACAGGCGAATGGTTCTCCCATAGCTTAGGCCATCCCGGCGTCGCGCCAAATTCCCGGGATGCCATGGCCCCGCCCGGTGAGTGCGGCCGCTGGCCATCGGTCCCGCGCGTCAGTAGCCTGAAGGAAAGCCTGCTGAGCATATCGCTCCGCCCAGCACACGGTCTGCTCCTCCACCGGGACGCAGCCACGACGAAGGGACGCACCATGGACAACCAGGACCTCCTGCAGCGCATTCAGGCACTCGTCCAGGAAGAGCACGAGCTCCGCGACCAGCCCCAGGACGCGGGTGCCGGGGAGGAGCACCAGGAACACGCAGCGAGGCTCAAGCGCGTCGAGGAGGAGCTCGACCAGTGTTGGGACCTGCTCCGCCAGCGCCGGGCCAAGGCCGATGCCGGCGAGGACCCGGCAGCCGCCGATGCGCGGCCGGTGAGCCAGGTGGAGGGTTACCGCCAGTAGGGGCGCCCGACCCCGGAGTAGTCCACATCTCCCCGACCGAAGGACCACGACCATGACCATGACGGACCTCACCGCCTTCGCACTCGTCTGCAGCCTCACGCCGTCGCCCAAGCCCTCGAGCTCGGACCTGATGGCCCGGCACATCCTCGACCGGTTCGCCGAGCGGGGCATCGCGACCTCGAGCGCCCGCGTCGTCGATCACGACGTGGCTCCCGGCGTGCAGAAGGACATGGGTGACGGGGACGAGTGGCCGGCCCTGCGGGAGAAGATCCTCGCCGCCGACATCTTCGTGCTCTCCACGCCCATCTGGGTCGCCACCCCTCGAGCCTCGCCCAGCGCGTGATGGAGCGTCTCGACGCCGACATCGCCGAGACCGATGACGAAGGCCGCCCGATCATGGCGGGGAAGGTCGCCGTCGTCGCCGTCGTCGGGAACGAGGACGGAGCCCACAAGACGGTGGCCGACATGATGCAGGGGCTGAACGATATCGGTTTCTCGCTACCGTCACAGGGCTCCACCTACTGGGTGGGGGAAGCCATGCAGTCGGTCGACTTCAAGGACCTCGTCCAGGTGCCCGAGGTGGTCGCCACGACGACGGCGGGTGTCGTCCGTAATGCCGAGCACCTGGCCAGGCTGCTCCGCCAGGAGAACTTCCCGCTGGAGTAGCCCGCACCGAGGTATGGGTAATGCCTCGACCGCGCTAGGCTGGAGGAAATGGTGAGCCGGGAAGTCTGGTCGGCGCTTCTGTCAGCGCGCAACAAGAGGACTCCATGAAACCGCAGCCCACCCCCGACGGCGCTCCGCCCGTGCCACCCCACGGCAGCACCGTCTTCACCCGCAGCAGCTATCCCGAGCACCTGCGCATCTCCAGCATCCTCCGCAAGGAGACCGTGGGCGGCGGGTTGCTCCTCCTGGCCACGATCGCCGCGCTGATCCTGGCCAACACAGCGGCCGCGGACGGCTACTTCGCCGTGCGCGACTTCCGCTTCGGGTACGAGCCCTGGCACCTCGACCTCAGCGTCGGCGCATGGGCGGCGGACGGATTGCTCGCCATCTTCTTCTTCCTCGCGGGGCTCGAACTGAAGCGGGAGTTCGTCGCCGGTGACCTGCGGAAGTTCGACCGCGCCATCGTCCCCGTCGCCGCGGCCGTCGGCGGCGTCGTCGTACCCGCCCTCACCTACGCGGCGATCACCTTCAGCGCAGGGCCGGAGGCGCTGCGCGGCTGGGCCATCCCCACCGCCACGGACATCGCCTTCGCCGTGGCCGTCCTGGCCGTCGTCGGGTCTTCACTGCCGAGTTCGCTGCGGATCTTCCTGCTGACGCTCGCCGTCGTCGACGACCTCCTGGCCATCAGCATCATCGCGTTCTTCTACTCCGAGGACATCCAGGCGACCCCGCTGCTCGTCGCGATCGTCCCACTGGCCGCCTACGCCTTTGTGGCGCAGCGCTTCCCCACGTTCTTCCAGCGCCGGACCTGGGCGCCCTGGCTGATCCTGCTGCCCATCGCTTTCGTGGTGTGGGCGCTCGTGCATGCATCGGGCGTGCACGCGACGGTCGCCGGCGTGCTGCTCGGTTTCGCGATCCCCGTCCTGCCGAAGGGCACCAGGCCCGGAACCGTCGGCGTCGAGCCGATCGGGGTCGAGGACGACGACGGACCCACGCAGGCACACGACGTGACCCCCGACGGACTGGCGGACACCCTCGAGCACCGCATCCGCCCGCTGTCGGCAGGGTTCGCCGTGCCCGTCTTCGCGTTTTTCTCGGCAGGAGTGGCCATCGGCGGATTCGAGGGGCTCGTCAGCGCCCTGACCGACCCCATCGCCGTCGGCATCATGGTGGCACTCGTGATCGGCAAGCCGGTGGGTATCCTGCTGGCCACCCTCGCCGTCACGAAGACGACGAAAGCCAGCCTCGATCCTGACCTCGACTGGGTGGACATCATCGGTGTCGCGATCCTGGCCGGAGTGGGCTTCACCGTGTCCCTGCTCATCAGTGAGCTCGGCTTCGGCCAGGGCACACCGGAGGACGACCACGCCAAGGTGGCGATCCTCCTCGGTTCCCTCATCGCGGCGCTCGCCGCCGCGGTCCTGCTGCGCATGCGCAACAAGCGGTACCGGGAGATCGAGGAGCGCGAGAAGATCGACGCGGATAACGACGGCATCCCCGACGTCTTCGAGGAGCGCTAGGCGGGGTCTCAGGCCCGGGTGCGGCGCCAGAGCCAGGACAGCGTCAGGACGCCGGCACTCCGGCGGAACCCGCTCCGGCCCGACAGCACCTCCAGTGCGGCCCAGACGGCCAGGCACACGGCACTGGCCAGGCGCAGGCGCTCGCGGTTCCTCTCCTCAAGTGCCATGAACGAGGCGGCGCCGAGCAGTGCCCAGCCGAGGATCGGAGCATTGGGTTTCTGGGCGATGGTCTGGCGGCCGAGGCTGTCCGTGAGGAATCCCATCATGCGCCTTTCTTCTTGGCGGATCCGGAGCCCTTCGTGGACTCCGCCTTCTTCTCGCGGTTCTTCTCGACGCTCCGGCGCAGGGCCTCCATGAGGTCCAGCACGTTGTCGCCGTCGTCCTCGTCCTTCTCCACGCCGAAGGTCTCCTCGGTGTCGATGGTGTCCCCCTTCTCGATCTTCGCGTCGATCAGGGTGCGCAGCTGGACCTGGTACTCGTCCGTGAAGTTCTCCGGGTCGAAATCGGTGGAGAAGGAGTCGACGAGCGCGGCGGACATCTGCTTCTCCTTGGCGGAGATGCGCACCTTCTCCTCGAGGGCGGGGAAGGAGGCCTCCCGGACCTCGTCGTCCCACAGCAGGGTCTGCAGCATCAGGACGTCCCCGCGGACCCGGAGGGCGGCGAGCCGGCTCTTCTGGCGCAGGGAGAACTGCACGATCGCCGTCCGGTCGGTCTCCTGCAGGGTCCGGCGGAGCAGCACATAGGCCTTGATGGAGGTGCTGTCGGGCTCGAGGAAGTAGGCGCGGTCGTACATGATCGGGTCGATCTGGTCGCTCGGGACGAACTCGACCACCTCGATTTCCCGGCTCTTCTCGACGGGAAGGGAGGCGATGTCCTCATCGGTGAGCACCACGGTGTGTTCGCCGTCGTCGTAGGCCTTGTCGATGTGCTTGAAGTCCACGATCTCGCCACAGATCTCGCACCGCCGCTGGTAGCGGATCCGGCCGCCATCCTTGTCATGTACCTGGTGGAGTGAGATGTCGTGATCCTCCGTGGCGCTGTAGACCTTCACCGGTACGTTGACCAGGCCGAATGCGACCGCGCCCTTCCAGATGGCTCTCATGGGTCAAGTGAACACCAAGCAGGCTTAGTGGGCCAGAGCGGGCCTGCTGCCCACCCCTAGACTTGGGGGGTGACTTCCGAGACCGTAGAGCCCATCGTCAGCAAGACAACCAGCGATGACGGCACCACCGTGCTGCGGCTGGAGTTCCAGTTCGCCTTTCCACCGACCGTGCTGTGGAAACACCTCACCGATGCGGACAAGCTGAAGTACTGGTTCCCGTGCGAGATGGAGTTCGAGCCGCGCAAGGACGCCGAGATCCTCTTCCGGTACGCCGACCAGAAGCCGCTGCGCGGCGTGGTGCTCGAGGCCGCGCGTCCCTCCCTGCTGGCCTACACCTGGGAGACGGACACCCTGCGCTGGGAGCTCGCGCGGACAGGTGACAACGGCACGCAGCTGGTCCTGCACCTGACCCCCGGGAGCCCCCGGCACTCCGCGACCATGGCCGCCGGTTGGCACCTCACCATCGCCGGGCTCGACGACTTCCTCAACAAGCGCAATCTCGGCCAGGACCCCGGCCTGTGGGACATCTACGTGGCGCGCTACCGGGAGCAGTTCGCCGACTAGGCCACCTCTGCGCGGCGCCTCGGCGGGCACCTCGGACGGGGAGAACGCCGATTGCCACTGGTGCCGCCCGGCCATCCGGTCGAGACTGGGGGAATGGCCCCACCGAGCTCCGCACGGCAGCAGACCGTCACCGTCGACGGGCGCACCCTGCGGCTCTCCAACCTGGACAAGGTGCTGTATCCCGCGACGGGTACCACCAAGGCCGACGTGCTCGCCTACTACGCCGCCGTCGCCCCCCACCTGATCCGCCATGCCGGCCACCGGCCGGTGACCCGGAAGCGGTGGGTGCACGGCGTCGGCACGCCGGACGAGCCCGGCCAGGTGTTCTTCCAGAAGAACATCGACGACTCCGCCCCGGCGTGGGTGCCGCGCAGCGCCATCCAGCACAAGGACCACACGAACGTCTATCCGATGGTCAACGACGTCGCGACACTCACCTGGCTGGGGCAGATCGCGGCGATCGAGATCCACGTGCCGCAGTGGCGTTTCACTCCCGGCGGCGCGAAAGGGAATCCCGACCGGCTGGTCCTCGACCTCGACCCGGGGCCGGGTGCCGGTCTGGTGGACTGCGCCGAGGTGGCGCGCCTCGCGAGGCCCATCCTGCAGGACATGGGACTCGATCCCTTCCCGGTGACCAGCGGTTCGAAGGGTCTCCACCTGTACTGTGCCCTCGACGGCAGGCAGACGTCGGAGCAGGTGTCGGCCGTGGCGCACGAACTCGCCCGGGTCCTCGAGGCGGACCATCCGGACCTCGCGGTCAGCGACATGAAGAAGGCTCTCCGCTCGGGGAAGGTCCTGGTGGACTGGAGCCAGAACAATGCGAACAAGACGACGGTGAGCCCCTACTCGCTGAGGGGACGGTTCGAGCCCACCGTCGCAGCGCCGCGCACTTGGGAGGAGCTCGGGGATGCCGGCCTCGACCACCTGGACTATCGGCAGGTGCTCCAGCGGATCGAGTCCCTGGGTGACGTCCTCGCCCCCGCGACGACACCGGTGGCCGCGGGGGACGACGACGGCCCGGCGCCGGGAGCGCCGTCCGACCGGTTGTCCACCTATCGCGCGATGCGGGACGCGACGAGGACGCCGGAGCCCGTACCCGACTCCGTCGGGCCGGCAGGAGGGAACTCCTTCGTCATCCAGGAGCACCACGCGCGCCGGCTCCACTACGACTTCCGGCTGGAGCGCGACGGCGTGCTCGTCTCGTGGGCCATCCCGAAGGGGCCACCGCTGACCCCCAGCAAGAACCACCTGGCCGTGCAGACCGAGGACCACCCCCTGGACTACGGCTCCTTCGCCGGATCTATTCCGAAAGGAGAATATGGGGCCGGGGAGGTGTCCATCTGGGACGCGGGTACCTACGAGCTCGAGAAGTGGCGGGACGGCAAGGAGGTCATCTGCACGCTGCACGGGAGACCTGACGGTGGTCTCGCCCTGGGCGGCACACCGATTCGTCGCTATGCGCTGATCAACACCGGCGGCGGTCCGAACGGCAGGAGCAACTGGCTGATCCACCTCATGAAGGAGCAACCGGCCGAGGCGACGATCGAGGAGCAGGACGCCGGGCGGTCCGGGGAGGCCGGTCAGGACGCCGGGCCGACGCCGGCCCGCTCCGCGGACCTGGCTGTGGCAGTGCCCGTACCGGTCCCTGCCAAGCACCCCGGAACCGTCCGCCCCATGCTGGCGACCCTCGGCTCCGAGCATGCGATCCCCGATCCCGACGACTGGGCGTACGAGATGAAGTGGGACGGCGTCCGCTGCATCGCGACCGTCCGGGACGGCAGGGTCACGCTCACGAGCCGCAACGGCATCGACACCACGTCCACCTACCCGGAACTCGGGGACATCCCCGACCTGCTGAATGCGAGCAGCGCGGTGCTCGACGGTGAGATCGTCGCCCTGAACGCCAGGGGCCGCCCCGACTTCGGCCTCCTGCAGACCCGCATGAAACTCACGCACCGGGCCGAGATCGCGTCCGCCCGGAAGGACACGCCCGTACGCCTGATGCTCTTCGATCTGCTGGAACTCGACGGGAACGACCTCACCGGACTGGAGTACCGCCAGCGCCGCGACCTGCTGGAGCGTGCCGTCGACGAGGCCGCGGACGGGCATCTGCAGGTCCCCCCGGCACTCGATGCGACGCTCGGTGAGGCCGTCGAGGCGAGCCGGCAGCTCGGCCTCGAGGGCATCATGGCCAAGCGGCGGGCGAGTGACTACCAGGCCGGAGCGAGGTCGTCGTCGTGGGTGAAGATCAAGCACATCCATACACAGGAGGTCGTCGTGGTGGGCTGGCGTCCGGGCAAGGGCAGCCGGGCGGCGAAAGTGGGATCCCTGCTCGTGGCGGTGCCCGATGGCGTCGACCTCCGTTACGTGGGGCGCGTAGGGTCGGGTCTGACCGAGCGGGACCTCGCCGAGGTCGGTGCCCGCCTCAAGAAGCTCGCCCGCAAGACGGCGCCGCTCGATGATGTGCCCGGTGCGGACGCGTCGGACGCCCACTGGGTGCGCCCCACGCTCGTGGGAGAGGTCCAGTACAGCGAACACACGGGTTCGGGACGGCTCCGTCACCCGGTCTGGCGCGGCTGGCGTCCTGACAAGACGCCGTCCGACGTCGTCGTCGAACTCTGATCGTCGCTCGACCCGAAGAATTACCAAGGAGGCATACATGACCGGTCTCGATGTCCAGGGTCTGGACGCGTGGTGGCGCGCCGCGAACTACATCTCGGTGGGCCAGATCTATCTCAGGGACAACGCGCTGCTGACGCGTCCCCTCGTGGGGGAGGACGTGAAGGCGCGGCTGCTCGGCCACTGGGGCACGACTCCCGGGCTCAACTTCGTCTACACGCACCTCAATCGGGTCATCTCGGCGCGCGGGCAGGAGATGCTGTTCGTCACCGGGCCGGGCCATGGCGGACCGGCGAACGTGGCGAACGCGTGGCTGGAGGGGACCTATTCGGAGGTCTACAGCAGCATCGGCACGGACGGCGAGGGCCTGAACGCCCTGTTCAAGCAGTTCAGCTACCCAGGGGGAGTACCCTCCCACGCCGCTCCGGAGACTCCCGGGTCCATCCACGAGGGCGGTGAGCTCGGCTACACCCTCGCCCATGCCTATGGAGCGGTCTTCGACAACCCCTCCCTGATCGCGGCTGCCGTGGTCGGCGACGGCGAGGCCGAGACCGGCCCACTGGCAGCCAGCTGGCACTCGAACAACTTCGTGGATCCGGCGGTGGACGGCGCGGTCCTGCCGATCCTGCACCTCAACGGTTACAAGATCGCCAATCCGACGGTGCTGGCGCGGATGCCGGAGGAACAGTTGCGGCAGCTGATGTACGGGTACGGGTACGACCCGCACTTCGTCACGGTGACCGACCCGGCCGCGACGGAAGCCGCGCATCGTGATTTCGCGTCCGTGCTGGACTCCTGTATCGACGCCATCCACGCCATCCAGGAGAGCGCCCGCACCTCGCCGCCGGCGGCCGATTCCGCCGCCGCGCGGTGGCCGATGATCGTCCTGCGCTCGCCGAAGGGCTGGACCGGCCCCGCCTCCGTGGACGGCAAGCCGGTGGAAGGAACGTGGCGTTCCCATCAGGTGCCGCTCTCCGAGATCCACACGAACGAGGAACACCTCCACCAGCTGGAGGAGTGGATGCGCTCCTACGATCCTTCGTCGCTGTTCACGGAGCACGGGGAACTCAGGCCCGAGATCGCGGCCCTGGCCCCCCGGGGGAATCTGCGCATGAGTGCCACGCCGTACGCCAACGGCGGCTGGCTCCTCCGTGACCTCGTGCTGCCCTCCTACGACGACCACGCCGTCGAGGTCTCGCAGCCCGGCGTCCGGAAGGTGAGCCCGATGATGACCGTCGGCGGCTACCTCCGGGACGTCATCGGGCACAACCCGCACAACTTCAGGCTCTTCGGGCCGGACGAGACGGCGTCCAACCGGCTGTCGGCGGTGTTCGAGGTCACCGACAAGGTGTGGGAACCACGCATCGAGGACGTCGACGAGCACCTGGCGCGCTCGGGTCGCGTGATGGAGGTGCTCAGTGAGCACCTGTGCCAGGGCTGGCTCGAGGGCTACCTGCTGACGGGTCGGCACGGCGTCTTCAACTGCTACGAGGCATTCGCGCACATCGTGGACTCCATGTTCAACCAGTTCGCGAAGTGGCTGAAGGTGCACCGGACGCTGTCCTGGCGGCAGCCCATCGCCTCCTTCACCTACATGCTGTCGAGCCACGTCTGGCAGCAGGACCACAACGGCTTCTCCCACCAGGATCCGGGGTTCATCGACCACGTGGTCAACAAGACCGCGGATGTGGTCCGGGTCTACCTGCCGCCGGACGCGAACACCATGCTCGCGGTGACCGAGCACTGCCTGCAGACACGGGACACGGTCAACGTCATCGTCACGGGCAAGCAGCCGACACCGACCTGGCTGGGGCCCGAGGAGGCGTACCTGCACGTCAAGCGCGGCATCGGCATCCTCGACTTCGCAGGCTCCGAGGAACCGGGACTCGAGCCCGATGTCGTCCTCGCCTGTGCGGGCGACGTCCCGACACTCGAGACCGTGGCAGCGGCAGGCCTGCTCAGGCTGGGGATCCCGGGGCTGAAGATCCGGGTGGTCAACGTCGTGGACCTCATGCGCCTGCAGGACAGCTCCGAGCACCCGCACGGGCTCTCGGCACGCGACTTCGATACGCTGTTCACGACGTCGAAGCCCGTGGTGTTCGCCTACCATGGCTATCCGTGGCTCATCCATCGGCTGACCTATCGGCGGACCAACCACGAGAACGTCCACGTCCGGGGGTACAAGGAGGAAGGCACGACGACGACCCCTTTCGACATGGTCATGCTCAACCAGATGGACCGGTTCCAGCTGGCCATGGACGTCATCGACCGCGTGCCGGCACTCGGGTCCACCCAGGCCCGCTTCCGGCAGGACCTCCAGGACCAGCGGCAACGCGCGTGGCAGTACACGCGCGACGCCGGTGAGGACCCCGAAGCAATCACCGGGTGGACCCTGGACGAATCATCACCGGACGACGCCACGTAACCGGCGCTGTCCACCAACACGAGGGAGAACCGCATGACCGGTACCAGCATCTCTGCAAGCAGAACCATCGACGCGTCAGCCGACGCGATCTTCGCGATCCTCTCCAATCCCGAGCGGCACGCAGCCCTCGACGGCTCCGGGATGGTCCAGTCGGACAGCAAGTCCGACCGCATCACGGCCGTGGGCCAGGTGTTCACGATGAACCAGAACTGGGACAAGATGGGCGGCGACTACCAGACGGACAACCACGTGGTGGGCTATGACCCGAACAAGCTGCTCGCCTGGAAGACGGCACCTGCCGGGCAGGTGCCCCCGGGCTGGCAGTGGGTCTGGGAACTCCAGCCCGCGGGCCCCGATTCCACCGAGGTCTCCGTGACCTACGACTGGTCGGGCGTCACGGACAAGGAACTCCTGAAGACCATCACCTTCCCGGCCGTTCCGCAGGAAGCGCTCGACTCGACGCTGGGAAATCTCGCGGCGCAGGTCTCCGAGGCCTAGACCCGCCCGATCCGGCGGTACGACGACGGCCGGCTCCCTCCGGGGGGCCGGCCGTCGCCGTGCGCGGGCTTACCTGAGCAGGGCGACGTCGGAGACGAGCTCGATGTGCCGCTGCATGGCTTCTGCCGCCGCGGAGGGGTCCTGGGCGCGGATGGCCTGCGCGATGCCCCGGTGGGAGGCGAGGGACTGCGCGGGCCGGTCCGGCTGGGCGAGGGACTCGAGGCGCGTCTCCAGCACCATCTCGCCGATGAAAGCCATCAGCTGCGCCAGGACGGGGGAGTGGGCTGCAACGGTGACGGCCTGGTGGAACAGCTCGTCTCCGTGCGCACCGCGGTCGCCGTCGTCGATCTCGGCCTGCATGGCCTCGAGCGCCCGGTCGATCGCGGCGAGGTCCTCGTCCGTGCGACGCTCCGCAGCGAGGGCCGCGAGCCTGACCTCGAGCGTGCTGCGGGCCTCCACGATGTCCGGCAGGCGTGAGCGGTGTTCCCGCAGCCCCTTGATGACGCTGGCCACGCTCGCGCGGTGCCGGAGGACCGCTCCCGTTCCGTGCTGCACGTCGATGACGCCCAGGACCTCGAGGGCGACCAGGGCCTGGGCAAGGGTCGCCCGCGAGACGCCGAGCCGTTCAGCCAGGTCCCGTTCGGCGGGAAGGAGGTCCCCCGGACGCAGTTTCGCCGATTCGATGTAGCCCAGGAGCTGCTCGACGAGCTGTTCGTACAGCCGTGGTCGCGCGAGGCGGCCCAAGGGCTGCGGATTGGCGGCGTCGGTCATCCTTGCTCTCCCCGTGTAGTGGTGGGGCAATGTTACCGGTGAATGGTTGACAGGGACACCCACTCTCCTACAGGCTAGGCCAGTGGTCCTGTGGTTCAGATCACACCCTTTTCTGTCCGTCGCCCGCTGGAGGATAACGATGTCCGCTCCGCTCCTATCGATCATCATCCTCGCGGCGATGTTCCTGATAGCCACCCTGCTGCCCATCAACATGGGAGCACTCGCCTTCGTCGGCGCCTTCCTGCTGGGCGCCGTCTTCCTCGGGATGGAGACGGACGACATCATCGCCGAATTCCCCGGGGGACTGTTCCTCACCCTCGTGGGGGTGACCTACCTGTTCGCCATCGCGCAGAACAACGGCACCATCGACCTCCTCGTGCGGGGAGCGGTCAAGCTCGTCCGCAACCGCGTGGCCCTGATCCCCTGGGTCATGTTCCTCATCACGGCCGTCATCACCGCCGTGGGCGCCCTCGGCCCCGCCGCCGTCGCCATCATGGCTCCGGTGGCGCTCGGCTTCGCGGCCCGCCACAAGATCTCACCGCTGCTCATGGGCATGATGGTGGTGCACGGGGCGCAGGCCGGAGGCTTCTCGCCGATCGCGGTCTACGGCGTGATCGTCAACGACATCGTCGGTGAGTCCGGATTCGAGTCCAGCCCCCTCGCCGTCTTCCTCTCCAGCTTCATCTTCAACCTGCTGATCGCCGTCGTCCTGTTCATCGTCCTGGGAGGCCGCACCCTGATGAACTCCCGCATGGGCGAGTTCGTCGAGCAGGCCGCGGAGGCCCGCTTCAACGCGAGCCCCGGCATGCGCCGGGCCGACGTCGCCTACAAGGGCACGGGCAGCGGCACCTACGGCCCGCGTGATCCCGCCGGTGACGGCGTCGTCGCCACCAAGACGCGCGAGGACCGCATCTCGCAGCCGGCCACCATCCTGGGCCTCATCGCGCTCGCGGTGATCGCGCTCGGCTTCAAGGTGGACGTCGGCTTCGTGGCCATCACGGTCGCCGTGATCCTCGCGCTCATCTCGCCGAAGGCACAGAGCGGCGCGGTCAACAAGATCGCCTGGTCCACGGTGCTGCTCATCTGCGGCATGCTCACCTTCGTCGGTGTGCTGCAGGCCGCCGGGACCATCGAGTACGTGTCCGACGGCGTTGCCAGCCTCGGTGCGCCATTGCTCGCGGCGTTGCTCATCTGCTACATCGGCGCCGTGGTCTCCGCGTTCGCCTCCTCGACGGCCATCCTCGCCGCGCTGATCCCGCTGGCCATCCCGTTCCTCGAGACCGGGGCCGTGAGTGCCGTCGGCGTCGTCTGCGCGCTCGCGGTGTCGTCGACCATCGTCGATGTCTCGCCCTTCTCCACGAACGGTGCGCTCGTTCTCGCCAACGCACCGGAGGGGACGGACAAGGACCGCTTCTACAAGCAGATCCTCGGGTACGGCGCCATAGTCGTCGTCGCCGGACCGATCATCGCCTGGCTCGTCCTGGTGGTGCCCGGCTGGCTGTAGCCGACCCCGCCCGCGTCGAACCGAACCACCTGGAGGAAGCATGACCGCCGAGACACCAGCACCTGCCACCACCGGAACGGGCGAGCGCGGGGGACCGCTGGCGGGGCGCCTCGTCGTCGACCTCAGCCGCGCGCTCGCCGGCCCCCATGCCGGCATGATGCTCGGCGATCTCGGCGCCCGCGTGATCAAGGTCGAGACGCCGGGCACGGGCGACGACACCCGCGGGTGGGGTCCGCCCTTCGTCGGACCGGAGGACGATCGCCAGTCCACCTACTTCCTGTCCTGCAACCGGAACAAGGAGTCGATAGCGCTCGATCTCAAGAGCGACGACGGCAAGGCCGTGCTCACCGAGCTCCTGCGCCGCGCGGACGTCGTGGTGGAGAACTTCCGCACCGGGGTCCTGGATCGTCTCGGATTCTCCACCGACGCCATGCTCGAGCTCAACCCGGGGCTGGTGATCCTCTCCATCACGGGCTTCGGGCACGACGGCCCGGAGGCCACCCGCAGCGGCTACGACCAGATCGTGCAGGGAGAAGCCGGCCTCATGTCGGTCACGGGCCCTGATCCGGAGCACCCGCAGCGCGTCGGCGTGCCGATCGCCGACCTGCTGTCCGGCATGTACGGAGCGTACGGTGCGGTGGCCGCGCTGCTGGAGCGGGAACGGACGGGGCGCGGACAGGTGGTGCGCACGTCGCTGCTCGCCGCGATCATCGGTGTTCACGCCTTCCAGGGCACCCGCACCACCGTGGCCGGTGAAGTGCCGCAGGCACAGGGCAACCACCATCCATCGATCGCCCCCTACGGACTGTTCGCCTGCCGCGGCGGCAAGGTGCAGATCAGCGTGGGCAGCGAGAGGCTGTGGGCCACCTTCTCCGCAGCCTTCGGGCTCGACGCCGACCGGCCCGAGTTCGCCACGAACGCCGATCGCGTGCGGAACAGGGACCTGCTGATCGGCGTGATCGAGGACGCCTTCTCGGCCCATGAGGCCGAGCCGCTCCTGGAGAAGCTGAACGAGGCCGGCATCCCGGCCGGCAAGGTGCGGACACTCGACGAGGTGTACGCGTGGGAGCAGGTGCATTCGCAGGGCCTGCTCCTGTCCGTCCAGCATCCCCTGCTCGGAGACATCGACCTGCCCGGACCGCCGCTGCGCTTCTTCGACGGTTCCGGCGAGACGACGCCCACCGGTCACACTGCGCCGCCCCTGCTGGACGGCGATGGCGAGGCGATCCGCGCCTGGCTCGCGGGTCCGGACAGCGGAGGGGCCGGGGCGTGAGCGCGGACGCGCCCGTGAAGCACCTGACGGCCCGCGAACTCATCGACGAGGTGCTCGACACCGCGTCGTTCGTCTCCTGGGACAGTCCGGTGACGCTGCCCTACCCCGGTGCCGGTCCGTCCTACGACGGCGAGTTGCGGCGCGCACGGGAGAAGAGCGGCGCGGATGAGTCCGTCCTCACCGGCGAGGGCCTGATCCACGGCCGCCGCGTGGCCGTGATCGTCTCGGAATTCTCCTTCCTCGCCGGATCGATCGGCAGTGCCGCCGCTCGGCGCATCACCGCCGCGGTCCAGCGTGCGACGGCGGAGCGGCTGCCGCTGCTGGCCGGTCCGGCCTCGGGCGGGACGCGCATGCAGGAGGGAACGCCCGCGTTCCTCTCGATGGTCGACATCACCGGAGCGGTCCGCGCGCACCGGCAGGCCGGTCTGCCCTACCTCGTCTACCTCAGGCACCCCACCACCGGAGGGGTCATGGCGTCCTGGGGTTCCCTGGGCCACGTCACCGTCGCGGAACCCGGAGCTCTCCTCGGGTTCCTGGGCCCGCGCGTCTACGAGGCCCTCTACGACGCACCGTTCCCCGCCGGTGTCCAGACCGCCGAGAACCTGTTCGACAAGGGACTCATCGATGCGGTGGTTCCACCGGAGCAGCTGGCGGAGATCGTGGACAAGGCACTGACCGTCCTGCTCGCCGCGCCCGGACAGACCCCGGAGCGGCCGGCGACGACGACGTCGCGCCCCGGCACGGAGGACGCCTGGACCTCCATCCTCATCTCCCGGAATCGCCGACGCCCCGATCTGCGGCGCCTGCTCGCCTACGGGGCGAGCGATGTCCTGCCCCTGAACGGGACCGGACAGGGGGAGCGGGATCCAGGGCTCCTGCTCGCTCTCGCCCGTTTCGGCGGGCAGCCCTGCGTCGTGCTCGGCCACCAGCGGCCCCGCCGGCCGGAGGACCCTGGAATGGGCCCGGCGTCGCTCAGGGAGGCCCGCCGCGGCATGAAGCTCGCCGAGGAGCTCGGGCTGCCTCTGCTCACGGTCATCGACACCGCGGGCGCCGACCTGTCGAAGGCCGCTGAGGAGGGCGGGCTCGCCGGGGAGATCGCCCGCTCGCTGCACGACCTCATCGGACTCGAGTCGCCATCGGTCTCGGTGCTCCTGGGTCAGGGGGCAGGAGGCGGAGCCCTGGCGCTCCTGCCGGCTGACAGCACCATCGCCGCCCAGCACGCCTGGCTCTCGCCGCTTCCCCCCGAGGGCGCCAGCGCCATCGTGCATCGGACGGTGGATCGGGCCCCCGAGATGGCGGAGGCGCAGGGCGTCAAGGTCGCCGCACTCCTGGACCGGGGCGTGGTCGATCACGTGGTGGATGAACGGCCCGACGCGGCAGAGGAGGGACGGGCGTTCTGCGAACGGATGGCGGCCGCCATCGAGTACGAACTCGCCCGCGTGAAGGGTCTTCCCGCCGGAGACCGACTGGAGCGCGCGCGGGGAAGTACAGGGCCGGTACGGCGGAGGGCTCGGCGCAGGGCACCTAGACCGTGAGGAGCTGGACCTGCGGGAGTTCCTCGAAGGCCGGCTTCGCGAACCAGTACCCCTGGTACAGGCGGATTCCGCTGGACCTGAGAAAGACGAACTCCGCCTCCGTCTCCACGCCTTCCGCGAGCACGGTGATGCCGAGATCCGAGGCGATGCCCACGATGCCGTTGACGACGGCCTGGCGGACCACGCTGTCGTCGACCCCGCGGACCAGCTTCATGTCGATCTTGATCAGATCGGGCTGGAAGTCGACCAGCAGCCCCAGCCCTGCGTGACCGGCGCCGAAGTCGTCGATGGCCGTGGTGAACCCGTGCTTGCGGTATTCGGTGATGATGTTCGTGAGGTGGGCGGTGTCCGCGACCTCCTCGTCCTCCGTGAACTCGAACATGATCGACGACGTCGGGAAGCTGCAGCGCGCGGCGGTGAGGAGCGTCGCGCGGAGGCAGGCGGCCGGCTCGTAGACGGCGTTCGGCATGAAGTTGATCGACAGTTTCAGGTCCTCGCCTGCAGGGAACAGGCGAGCGGCCAGCTCGATCGCCTTGACCCGGCAGTCCTGGTCGAAGCGGTACTTCTGCTCGGGCGAGATCCTGGACAGGACGTCGAACGCGCTCTCGCCGGACATGCCCCTCACCAGGGCCTCGTAACCCCAGACCCGATCGTCGACGGCGTCGTAGATCGGTTGGAAGGCCATGCTGAAGTCGACGTCGAGTTTCGAGGACGTCGCGCAGCCCTTGCATGCCATCCGGAGTTCCCCCTCACTGGTCGCGTCGACCGACGCGCGCGGCGAGACGGCCGCAACTGCCACCATAGGGCTCCGGCACGCGGGAGGTCCACACCTGCCGCGTACGGTTCGATGCCGCTATCCGCCGGCAGGGAGGGTCGGCCGGTCGATCCCCAGCCAATCCAGGGCCTCCGGACGTGCCGGGAAGTACCGGGCGCGGGTCGGGGAGCGGAGGATGAAGTTCGCCAGCACCTCATCCATCGGACCCGCTCCGAGGACCGCCACGGGCATCGGATGCTCGTACCGGCTGATCCTTCGCCGACCCTCGATGGTCACACCGCGGAGTGCTCCCATGTGGATCAGGACGGGTTTCACCCGCCAGTCGGTGATCGCGACCAGGTCGTCCCGGAAGGCGAGCAGATCGGTGTCGGTCACGGTGCTTCCGTCGGTGAGGAGGACCTCGATCCACCCGCCGTGGTCCTCCATGGCGTAGCCCTTCGCCTGCCGGACCCGAGTACTGCGCGGAGCGGCACCACACTCGGTGCTCATCGCTGCGGATCCGGGTGCTGTGCCCGGTAGATCTCCATCTGCCGGTACCTGCGCTGGAGGCTATCCCGCCGGGGCGTGTTCTCCGCCTCCTTCGGCTCGGCCGTGAGGTCGATGTGGCGCTCACCGTAGTGCCACAGCAGCATGTCGTCGAGGAGGCGGTCCGGGCCCGGGGAGTACCGGTGGTCAAGCGCCCTGCGGACGGTCGTGATGGTGTCGGCCTGAAGCAGGGACACGAGTTCCAGCGTGGTCTTCAGGTCGTGGGCCGCCAGGAGCTCGGCCGCCCATCCCCAGTTGTCGTCCGCCTTGCGGTCGACGTGCGGCAGCAGCGTCTGCCAGATGTCCCGGATCCGGTTCGGCGTCAGGGGGGCGCTGCCCTCGCCGTCCTCGTCCCAGAATCCCGTCACGGTCTCGTATCGCTCATGGAGTTCGGCGAAGGCCGATTCCACGGTCTCGAGCATGGCGGCCGTCCCCGTGAACTGGCGGTCGAAGTATGGACTCCAGGCCTTCGGGTTCGATGCCTTGAACCGGATGTCGTGTTCGATCTCCGACCAGGCGTGCGCGAGCACCGTCCGGACCTGTACTTCGAAGAGGTAGCTCCCCGCAGCTTTCGTGTCCGGGTCCACGGCCTGCTGGAAGGCACGGACGACCTCGTTGTGGATGGTGCGCATGATCAGGTGCCGGCTGGAGTAGCCGTAGGTGCCGGACTCGATGGACCCGATGTCCTTCTCGCGGTCGCCCCGGCAGTCGAACTCGTGGCGCTGTCGCTTGAGCAGGTTCGCCGCGAGATCCACCTCGTGCGGCAGGGTGGTGATGATGCGCACGCCCACCAGGTCGGTGAGGTTACGCAGTGGATCGGGGAACACGAGGGTGGGCGGTGCCCCGGCCTCGGGTGACGGCAGGGTGCGCGAGGCCTTGTCCCGGAAGGATGCGACGGTCTTGGTGCGGGCCGTGACGAACAGGGGATTGAGGTCCGTACCGTCGAAGATCGCCGCGATGCTGTCTCGCATCGCGGCAGTGACGCGGTCCAGTGCGGGCCGCACGCGCTCGTACTCGAGCGTGTGACCCTCCACGACAGGTCGCAACCGCTCGTCGAGGTCATCCCACGCGCCCATGTACCGTGCCTTTCCACGAAGAGACTTCATCGTAGCCAACCGGGGTGACGGATACGCTTCCCTGATGGATGCTGAGGGTCGACGTTCCGTTCTTGTCCTGCTCGCCGCCGCCGGAGCGGCGGTCCTCGTCGCCTGCGGCGTCAAGGGCCCGTCGCGTGGCGCCCCGGCTCCACCCCGGCGCTACACGTACGGCGACGATCCGAGCCAGTTCGCCGACCTCTACCTGCCGCCGGGTGGAACGGGCGTCCTGGGCGTTGTCGTGATAGTGCACGGCGGCTACTGGCGGTCCACCTACGGGGCCGAGCTGGGTGAGCCGCTGGCACAGGACCTCGCCGGCCGCGGCTACGCCTGCTGGAACCTGGAGTACCGCAGGGCGGGCAACGGAGGCGGCTGGCCGGCCACCTTCGAGGACGTCGCCGCCGGCATCGACCACCTGGCGGTGCTGCGGCGGAGCACGGCCTGGACCTCCGTACGACGACGGCGCTCGGGCATTCCGCCGGCGGGCACCTCGCGGTCTGGGCGGCAGGACGGCCGGGACTGCCCGCGGAGGCACCCGGAGCGGGGATCCCTCGCGTGCCGCTCACCGCCGTCGTCAGCCAGGCCGGAGTGCTGGACCTCCGCGCAGCCAGGGAACTCGGTCTCAGCGACGACGCCGTGGAGAACTTCCTCGGCGCGCCCGACGACCCCGACCGCTATGCGCTCGCGGACCCGATGACGGCCCTTCCCCTCGGTGTGCCCGTCTACGCGGTGCACGGACAAAAGGACACCACGGTGCCCCTCAGCCAGTCCAAGGGCTACGTCGAGGCTGCGACGGCGGCCGGAGCGACAGCCGAACTGGTCCTCGTCCGGGGGGACCACTTCGCCGTCGTCACGCCGGGCTCCACGGCGTGGGAGGTGGTGGTCGGGCTGCTCGGCAGGGCTGCCGACGAGGCCTCACCCGGCCTGCCGGCAACGGGCTGACCGGGCCGCCACCGCTAGTTGAGGTTCAGGGTCCCCTCGGGCAGCGCACCGTCGGCGAGCAGGTCACGTGCCGCGTTCGCGAGCGCCGTGAGGGCGACGCGCTGGGTCCACGGCCCGTAGGAGATGCGGGCTACTCCGAGTTCCTGGAGTCGCGAGGGAGCGAGACTGCCGGGGACGTTGATGACGCTGAGGCGCCGCGGGCCGAAGGCGTCCACGAGTGTGGTCACCGCGTGCTCGTCCAGCAGGCCGGGTACGAAGACGTTCGTCGCGCCGCCGGCAAGGTAGGCCCTGCCGCGCTCGACGGCGTCGGCCAGGACATCGGCGGGGTCGCGGTCGCCGGCCTTCACGAAGGCATCGGTACGGGCATTGAGCACGAAGTCGATCCCCTCGGACCGTCCGGCCCGCAGTACCGCCTCCATCTGGGCCACGGCGTCGGCCAGCGGACGCATCTGGTCCTCGATGTTCGCTCCGACGATGCCGACGCCGATCGCCCGGCGCACGGTGTCCTCCGGGTCGCCGTAGCCCGACTCCAGGTCCGCGGAGACGGGCAGGGAGGTGGCGGCGGCGATGCGTCCGACGGCGATGATCATCTCCTCGACGGGGATGTTCTCGCCGTCCTCGTAGCCGAGGGACGCTGCGATGGAGTGGCTGGCGGTGGCGAGTGCGGTGGTGCCGGGGAGGTCCGCTATCGTCTTCGCACTGATGACGTCCCAGACATTGACGACCTGCAGGATCTCGGGGGCGGAGTGGAGTGCGGCGAGTGTTGCGGCCTTCGTTCCGAGGTCGTCGTTCCGGGTGGTGGGTGTCTCGGTCATCGGGTTACCTTCTGTGTGTGGGAGGCGATCCAGGCGGCGGCGCCGGCCACCTCGCTGGAATGGATTCCGTGGCCGCCCTCGCGGACGGCCCGATCTACTTCGGCGCCACGGCTCTCGAGGATCGATCCGAGGCGCGTCACGCTGTCGAACGGGGCCATGGGGTCCGTCCGTCCGTTGAACAGGGCGACGGACGTACCGGTCAGGTCCGCGTCGATGCTCCGCCCCTCCAGGGGGTACATCCCGGAGAACGCGACGGCGAGTGGCAGCTCGGCGGGATGGAGCAGGAGGGTTGCGAGAGCGATGTTCGCGCCGTTGGAGAATCCCACGGCGACGAACGTGCGGTCGCCGATCCCGTAGGTCTCGCGTGCGCGGTCGAGGAAGCCGACGAACTCTGCGGACCGTCGGACGACGTCGTCGACGTCGAACACGCCCTCGCTCAGGCGCCGGAACCAGCGGTTCATCCCGTGCTCCTGCACCGGCCCCCGCGGCGCGAGGTAGCCGGCGCCGGGGGCGAGGCGTTCGACGAGCGGAAGGAGGTCCTGTTCGGTGCCGCCCGTGCCGTGCAGGAGCAGCAGCACCGGGCTGCCCTCTGTTCCCGGGTCGAAGAGATGGGGCCAGTCGTGTGTCGTGGTCATGCGTCCACCCCTACTTGAAGAAGGCCTGGACGGCGGGATTGTTCTCGCCGGGCAGGTCGATCCTGGCGACCGCACGGGAGATGGCCTCCCGGTTCGGTTCGAGCCACGGCGGCAGCTTCAGGGATCGGCCGAGTTCCAGCAGCGGCTCGTCGATGTCGAACCCGGGGGTGTCCGTCGCGATCTCCAGGAGGGTTCCTCCGGGCTCGCGGAAGTAGATGGAGGTGAAGTACTGGCGGTCCAGGATCGCCGTCACCCCGTAACCGCGCTCGGCCAGTTCCTGGCGCCACAGTTCCTGCGTCGCCTGGTCGGGGACCCGGAAGGCGATGTGGTGCACGGTGCCACCGGCCACGAGACCGCGTTCGCCCCGCGGATCGGACACGACGTCGACCACGGTACCCGGCTCGCCCTCGTGCGTGCTCAGGCGGTAGCGGCCGTCCTTCTCCGCGAGGACCGTCATTCCGAGGTCCCGGGTCAGGGTCTCGAGGGTCCGCGCCGGATCCTGCACCGTCAGGACGGAGGAGTGCTGGCCCCGGACGGCGTATTCGGCGGGGACGGAGGCGGAGTCCCAGGGGTTGCGGGGATCCGAGAGGGAGGAGGCCACGAGGTCGATCTGCAGGCCGTCGGGGTCCCGGAGCGAGAGCCGCTCCTCCTCCGAGGATGCGCGGGAGACCACCGACTCGACGCCGATGGACCGGAAGTGCTCCTGCCACCAGCCCAGGGTTCCCTGCGGCACCGAGAACGCGGTGGTGGTCGACTGCCCGCTCCCTATGCGTCCGCTGCGGATGCCCTGCCAGGGGAAGAAGGTGAGCAGCGAGCCGGGGCGGCCCGATTCGTCACCGTAGTACAGGTGGTAGGTGCCGGGATCGTCGAAGTTCACCGTCCTCTTGACGAGGCGCAGCCCCAGTCCCCTGATGTAGAAATCGATGTTCTTCTGGGGGTCACCGGCGATCGCCGTGACGTGGTGGAGACCTTCGGTTCGAGCAGTCACGCTGTCCTCCTTGGATGGAGCCGGTTCGGCTGCCCGGCATGTCGATGCAAACGCATGCATATCCTCCTTTGTTCCCTGCGCCGGTCCCTCCCGCGCTTGGATCGGCAGACTGCTGAGCGTCGTGCTGGTTCAGCTTCCTGTGTCATCCTGTGACCATGGCAGCGAAAGAGCGGGTCCAGGGGTGGATCCGCCGCACCGGCATCGAGGTGATCGGGTGGACCCTCGTGGTCCTCGGGATCGCGGCGCTGGTGCTGCCGGGTCCCGGTCTCCTGATGCTCGCCGCGGGGCTCGCCGTCCTCTCGCAGCAGTACCACTGGGCGCGCCGCTCGCTCAAGCCGTTGAAGGCGAATGCCTACCATGCGGCCGCCCTCGGCGTGAAGACCATCCCCCGTATCGCCGCGAGTTGCGCCAGTGCGCTGGTGATCATGAGCCTCGGGATCATCTGGATCCTCCGGCCGGACGTGCCTGCCTGGTGGTTCCTCGAGGACAAGTGGTGGCTCTTCGGCGGCACCGGCACGGGGATCAGCCTCATCGCCTCGTCCCTGATCGCCCTCGTCCTCATCGTGTACAGCGTGCGGCGGTTCCGCGGGCAACCCGTCCCGCCCCGGCGGTCGGCCCTGGCCGTCGACGCCGAGTAGCGCCGCGACGACCGCGTTCCTCGCTGCACGGCTCGGGGCGTCACGGGAAGGGACGGGGCAGCCGTCGCCCTCCGAGTCCCTGCTGGTAGTTTGAAACCGTGCTCACCGTAATCGGGGAAACCCTCATCGACGAAGTCGTCAGCGACACCGCCTCCATGCGCGCGCACGTGGGCGGAAGCCCCATGAACGTCGCCGTCGGGCTCGCACGGCTCGGCCATCCCGCCCAGTTCGTCGGCCGGTACGGCGACGACGACTACGGCCGGATGATCCAGCGGCACCTCCGCGAGAACTCGGTGCCCTTCCCCCTCGAACCCGACGGGGCTCCCACCAGTGTCGCCACGGCGCGCCTGGACCCCGCCGGAGGAGCGTCCTACGACTTCCAGCTCGTGTGGGACCTCCCCGGCCTCACTGCGCAGAAGGAACGTCTGCTCGACGGGACCACCCTCCTGCACACCGGCTCGATCGCGACGATGCTCGCGCCGGGAGCGCAGGACGTGCTGGCTCTGGTGACGGCCGCCCATCCCCTCGTCACGGTGACGTACGACCCGAACTGCAGGCCCACGATCATCCGGGACCCGTCCTTCGCGCGCGAGCAGGCCGAGAAGTTCGTCGCGCTCGCGGACGTCGTGAAGGCCTCCGACGAGGATCTCCAGTGGCTGTACCCGGACCGCACGCCGGAGAGGTCCGCGCGGGCGTGGCTGGAGGCGGGTGCCGCCGTCGTCGTCGTGACCCGCGGGTCCAAGGGCCCGTGGGGGGTCTGCAGGGCCGGCGAGGCCTCGGTGCCCGCGCCGTCCACCAGTGTGGTGGACACGGTGGGTGCGGGGGATTCCTTCATGGCGGCCCTGCTCGGGGCGCTCGTGGACCTGGAACTCGACGGCGCCCATCGGAGGGACGAGCTGCGCCGAATCAATCTCGGGCAGTTGACCGGCGTGCTGCAGTACGCGGCACGGGCGGCAGCCATCACCGTCTCCCGGGCAGGTGCCAATCCGCCCACGCGCCAGGAGATGGCACAGCACGACTGACCGACCGCTACAGACCACAGACCACAGACCACGGACCCGATGCCAGGAGCACAAGCGATGACCCGCGACCCGTACGCAGACCTTCCCCAGGTAGCCGACTTCCAGCTCACGAGCGAGAGCATGACGCACGGGGCGCGCCTCGACGACGCCCAGGCGTCGGGCATGATGGGCGCGGGCGGCCAGGACGAATCGCCGCAGCTGAGCTGGAGCGGGTTCCCCGAGGGAACGAGGAGCTTCGCCGTGACGGTGTACGACCCGGACGCTCCCACGGCGAGCGGGTTCTGGCACTGGGCGGTCTTCAACCTGCCCGTGACCACCACCTCCCTGCCCGCGGGGGCGGGGACCGCCGGTTCGGGACAGCTGCCCGAGGGCGCCGTGCAGCTGCGGAACGACGGCGGGTTCGCCGGGTTCGTAGGGGCCGCGCCTCCGCAGGGCCACGGCCCCCACCACTACCACGTGGTGGTGCACGCCGTGGACGTGGAGACCCTCGACATCCCCTCCGAGGCCACTCCGGCCTACCTCGGGTTCAACCTCTTCTCCCACAGCATCGGGCGCGCCAGACTGATCGGTACGTTCGAGCAGTGACCGCCGGCACCACCCGTCCGGTGGCTGCTCGGGCCGCCGGTAGGGTGGAAGCCCAAGGACAGAAGGAGTCAGCGATGCGCCTCGTGGCGAGCGACATGGACGGGACCGTCGTGGGTCATGACGGCATGATGAGCGCCCGCACGATCGACGCGTTCAGGGCGTGCATCGAGGCCGGGGTCGACGTCGTGTTCGTCACCGGCCGCCCGCCGCGCTGGCTCCAGCCACTCCGCGACCAGCTCGGGCACACGGGCACGGTGATCTGCTCCAACGGTGCACTGACCTACGATCTCCGGTCCGAGCGGGTCCTCGAGGCGAAGCTCCTCGACCCGCAGGACGTCTTCGCGGCCCGGGACATCATCCGTGGGCTGTTCCCCGCTGCGACCTTCGCTGCGGAGACCGTTTCCGGGTTCAAGATCGAATCCGGTTTCGCGGATGCCGCGACCTCGGAACTGCTCGGTGGAATCACGGCCCGGCCGTTCGAGGAGACCCTGCCGGGCGAGGAGATCGTGAAGTTCCTCGCACGGGAGAAGGACATCTCACCCGATGCCTTCCTGGCAGCGGTGCGGCCCGCCGTCGCGCACCTCGTCTCGACGACGCACTCGGCCCCGACGACCGCGCTGCTGGAGATGGCACTGCCGGACATCAACAAGTCCGTCACGCTCGCCCGGTACGCGGCGGAGCGGGGGATCGACGCCGCCGACGTGGTCGCTTTCGGCGACATGCCCAACGACGTGCAGATGCTCGACTGGGCGGGCCACGGCTACGCGATGGCATCCGGCCACCCGGACGCCCTGGCCGCGGCGAACCTCGTCGCGCCGCCGTTCGACGAGGACGGCGTGGCGCAGGTCCTGGAGGAACGCCTTGCGGCGCTCCGCACGGCCTGAGCGCCACGACTACCCCTACTTCGACAGTACGGGCGCGCCCGCGGGTCGCCGGCATCCGCTGGCGTTCTCCCACCGGGGTTTCGCGCCTGATGGCGACGAGAACACCACGGCGGCCTTCGACCGGGCAGTGCGGCTCGGCTTCGGATACCTGGAGATCGACGTCCGAGCCTCCAGCGACGGCGTGGTGATGGTCTTCCACGACGAGGACCTCGACCGCGTGACCGATGCCCGCGGCCCGGTGGCGGCGCGGACGGCTGCGGAGCTGGCGCGGCTTCCCGTGGCCGGACGCGATGGCATCCCGACACTCGAGGCGGTCCTGCTGCGGTGGCCGGACCTGCGCCTGAACATCGACGTGAAGAGCGACGACTGCGTCCGGCCCCTCGCGGAGCTCGTCAACGGTCTCACGGCCCACGACCGCGTCCTGATCGCCTCCTTCTCCGACCGGCGCCGCCTGACCGTGCTGCGACTGCTCGACCGGCCCACGGCGTCCTCCGCCGGCATGGCGGTCAACGCCCTCCTGAAACTGGTCGCACCGCTCGGGCTGGCCGGCCCGATCGCGAGGCTGGCCCGTGTCCAGGCACTGCAGGTACCCGAGGCCTACCGTGGCGTGCGCGTGGTCACGCGCGCTTCGCGGCGGCCTGCCGCAGGGCCGGTCTCCAGGTCCATGTCTGGACCGTCAACCAGCGCGCGGACATGGACCGGTTGCTGGACCTCGGGGTGGACGGGCTGGTGTCGGACGCGGCGACGTCCTCGCCGCCTGTCTGTCCGATCGGTCGGCGTGGCCGCAGCACGGACCGCGGCGGGTCCCGTAGACCTGCCGGTCATGGCACCGGACCCGCAGGTAGCGGATGTGCGGGAGCCCGGTCGCGGCCACTCCCGCGACCGGGCTCCCTCGGTGTCGGTGTGTCATCGGGGTATCGCGCCCGCCGTTGACCCACCGAGTCTGGGGCGGGCGCCCGTGCTCGGGCGCCCCGTCGAATCAGTTGCGGCCCTTGCCCTTGCCGGGCTTCGGGTCGACGGACAGTTCCACGGCATCCGTGGTCACCGCGCCGTGCGGGTTCGAGAAGGTAGCGCGGAACAGGCGGCCGTCATCGGCGACCCGCGCCTTCTTGACCTCGGCCACGGACGTGTAGGTGCCGTCGTCGTCGCGCTCGGCGCGCTGGGTGACGGCGGCCGGCTGCCACGTGGCGCCGTCGTCGTCCGAGCTCTCCCACACCGCGACGGGCTCCGGCGTGCCGGTTGCGCTCGCGGTGAGCCGGGCCTTGTGACCGTCGCGGACGCGCACAGGCTCGGGAGCAGTGACCAGTGCGGGCAGGTCGACGGTCTGGTCGACGGTGGGCCAGCCGTCCTTCCAACCCATCTTCTGCAGGCCGAGCGTCGGGATGTAGGGTGCGGCCTCATTGGAACCGTCGTAGTAGTGGAAGGCCAGGTAGTCGCCGAAGACGGACTGCCCACCGACCCCGTTCATCGCCCCGTGGGATTCGAGCAGGATCGACCCTCCGCCGCCGAGCATGTCCCGGCCCTCCTTGTCGAGGTACGGCCCGGTGATGGACTCCGAACGGCCCACCGCGATCCTGTAGGTCGAGTCCGCGCCGCGGCAGCAGAAGTCGAAGGAGGTGAAGAGGTAGTAGTAGCCGTTCCGGTGCGTGATGTACGGCGCCTCGATCGGGTTGCCCGGGATGAAGCGGTCCGCGAGGTTGACGGTCTGCGACTGCCAGTCCTCCACGGGCTTCCCGCTCGGCCACTCCAGCGGTACCAGGAAGATCCCGTACCAGAAGGATCCGATGGACATGTAGGGCACGCCGTCCGCGTCCTCGACGATCCCGGCGTCGATGGCGTTGAAGGTCTTGCCGGGGTTGGCCGGATCGAGGCCCGTGACCGGTGACTCCACGACGAGTCCCTGGTCGACCCACTCGTAGTCGGGGTCCTCGGGGTCGAGCGTCGTGTTCGTGGCGAGCGCGGTGAGCGAGTTGTCGGTGCCGAAGCGCGAGGCCGAGTAGTAGAGGTAGTAGGTGCCGTCGTTCTCGAAGATCTCCGGAGCCCAGAGGTTCTCGGGGAGCACCCCGTCCGAGTAGCGCTCGTCGATCCAGGCGGGGATCTCGTCCCACACGGTACCCCTGTACTCCCAGGTGGTGCCTTCGTCCTGTGAGGACCAGGTCTGGATGGTGCCGCCGT
Source organism: Vibrio cholerae (assembly GCA_009728235.1). GTDB lineage: Bacteria > Actinomycetota > Actinomycetes > Actinomycetales > Micrococcaceae > Arthrobacter_D. The sequence goes on from WNZI01000003.1 coordinate 166,255, forward strand.
TCTCCCGGGCGATCAGGCCCGTGGAGTACACGTACCACGTGCCGTCGTCGTCGATGATGAGCGCAGGGTCGTGGATGGGGCTCGTCTCGCCGACGACGGACTTGCCGCCCACCAGGTCGTCGAGGCTGCCGGCCGCCGATTGCTGCGTGAGTGTCGGAGGCGCGGCCGGAGCCTTGGGCCCTGCGGTCGCCGGCACGGCAGCGCCGCTGAGTGCGAGGGCCAGGACGGCGATGATGCTCGCGGGTCGTGACCAGAATGCGGTACGTGACGTCATTATCACGTGGTCCTTTCGTCGAAGGAGGTAGCTCACGGCGCGACCGATTTACATCGTTGTCTACATCGTTGTAAAAGACTTGCACGGGCCAGTGAGAAGAGTCAAGGGTCGGTGCAGGACGTCGTGCCGCGCCAGGATCCCGGTGGGCCTAGGTCGCGAGCACCGGGTCGGTGAGGGTTCGCAGGTAGTGCAGGGCCGCCGGAGCATAGGAGCGCATCGACTCGTCGTCGGCGTACACCAGCAGGCGCAGCCAGGAGCCGTACCTGTGCACCCCCGCCAGTACCAGCGCGGGTTCGACGGCGGCCCGCAGCTCCTCCAGCGGCGCATACCCGGCCCATCGCTCGAGGTAGGCGTCGATGACCCCGTGGATCCGCGGATCCTCCGCCGTCGTGTTCCACTGCTCGCACATCTGCGTGATCGGCACGAGCAGCGCACTGAAGGGATGCGCCCAGTACGAGTCCGCGAAGTCGAAGAACCGCAGCGGTTCGTCGCCGGGGCCGGGTGCGAAGCAGTTCCGCGCATGGAGGTCGTTGTGGTCGAGGGACAGGGGCACCGCTACGCTCCGCAGGACCTCGACGGCCCGGTGGATCGCGGGGAGGCGCCCGACGACGTCGTCGGCGTCCTGGGCCGAGAGATGCAGCGGGTGGTCCGCCGGCAGCCCCGTGTGCAGGAGCAGCTGGTTCTCGACGAAGTTGGCCGCGACGTCCGGGTTCATCACGACCAGTCCGGCCCGGGAGAGCCGATCGCCGTGCGGTGCGACGATCTGCTGGAGGTCGGCGAAGTCCCCCGCCAGTCGGGCCCAGAGGGAGGGGTCGTCGGAACCGAGGCTGTCCAGCGTCGTGCCGTGGTCAGGGGTGAGCATCCAGCCACGCGAGGATTCGATCGCCAGCGGGGCGGCCACGTGGTCGGGCGCGAGTTCACCCAGCAGCGACATGATCGACGCCTCGGCGAGCTGGCCGAGATTGTTCTCCTTGAACCACAGCGTCCCGTGGTCGGTCGGCACCGTCAGCTGGGTGGACCAGAAGCGGATGCGGGTCTGCTCGGAGGGCCCCGTACGGGCCACCCCGAACGTCTCCAGCACCAGGTCGATCCACTGGTCGGCCTGCTCCCGCCACCCGGGGGACGCCCAGACCTGGCGCGGAGTGCTCATCGGGGGCCGGGACGGCGCAGGGCGCGGGACATGGACGTCATTCTTCCATCCCCCGGGTCAGCCCAGCTTGGAGGGCCTGGTTCCGTGGTCGCTCGATTCGGGCTCCTCCGGCCCGGCCACGTGTTCGCTCCCGCGCATGCGGGCGATCGCGGTCATGCCGTGGAAGATGACGAGTGCCGCGGCCGTCCCGAGCGCGATGCCGGCGAAGGTCAGGTCGCCCAGGACCCAGGTGAAGTCGGCGATGCCGATGACCAGTGCCACACCCGCCGTCGAGAGGTTGATGGGGTTCGAGAAATTGACCTGGTTCTGGACCCAGATCCGCACGCCAAGGATCCCGATCATGCCGTACAGCACCACGCCCGCACCGCCGAGCACGCCTGCGGGCACGGTGGCGATCAGTGCGCCGAACTTCGGGAACAGGCTCAGCAGGATCGCGACGATCCCGGCGACCCAGTACGCGGCCGTCGAGTAGACGCGCGAAGCCGCCATGACGCCGATGTTCTCGGCATACGTGGTGGTTCCCGAACCACCACCGGCGCCGGCGATCATCGTCGCGATGCCGTCCGCCATGAGTGCCCGGCCGGTGACGGGATCGAGGTCCCGGTTCGTCATCGCGGCGACCGACTTCACGTGCCCGATGTTCTCCGCCACCAGGACGAGGACCACGGGGACGAAGAGCCCGACGACGGACAGGTGGAACTCGGGTGCCGCGAACTCGGGCAGGCCGATCCACGCGGCGTCGTTGATCGCGGCGAAGTCGACCTCGCCGCGGATCATCGCGACGACGTAGCCGGTGAGGACTCCGACGAGGATGGAGAGCCGTCCGAGGATGCCCTTGAACAGCACCGTGACGAGCAGGATCGCGATAACGGTGACGAGCGCTGTGAGCGGTGCCTGTTCGAAGCTCGCCTTCGCGGTCGGCGCGAGGTTCAGTCCGATCAGGGCGACGATGGCGCCCGTGACGATCGGGGGCATGGCGACCTGGATCCACCGGGCGCCGGAGGTGTGGACGACCAGGCCGATCAGCGCCAGTGCGGCGCCGGCCATGATGATGCCGCCGAGGGCTCCGGCCGCGCCGTGCTGCGACTGGGCGGCGGCGATCGGGGCGATGAAGGCGAAGCTCGAGCCGAGGTAGCTCGGGACCTTGCCGGCGGTGATGACGAGGAACAGGATGGTGCCGATACCCGAGAACAGCAGGGTGGTCGACGGCGGAACCCCGTGATGAGCGGCACGAGGAAGGTGGCGCCGAACATGGCCACCACGTGCTGGGCGCCGATGCCGATGGTCCTCGGCCAGGTCAGCCGTTCATCGGGAGCGACGAACCCGCCGGCGGTCACGTTCCTGCCGTCCCCGTGGAGGGTCCAGCCGATTCCTCGAGTGCTCATGGGTATGCCTTCCGGAGATCGACGCGGGGTTCCGGGAAATCCTATCCGCAGCGCGTGTCCATGGTGTTACGTTGCTTGTCAGCGAGCAAAGGGGCAGGCGATGGGATTCACGGTCAAGGGACGCACCGTTCTGGTCACGGCGCCGGGAGGGGCATGGGACGGCTCTACGCGGAGCGCGCGGCCGGCGAGGGAGCCGCCGCCGTCGTCCTGTGGGACGTCGACGGTGATGCTCTCGAGGACGTCGTCTCGGGTCTCGCGACCACAGCGGCAGCGGTGCACGCCTACACCGTCGACGTCGCGTCGGTGGAGTCCATCAGGGCGGCGGCAGCGGCGGTACTCGACGATGTCGGTGTGCCCGACGTGCTGGTCAACAACGCGGGGATCGTGCGCGGCACGTACTTCTGGGAGCACGATCCCACGGAGGACATCGACCTGACCCTGCGCATCAACACGGCCGGGCCCATGCACGTCACGCGCGCCTTTCTGCCCGCGATGATGGAGCGGGGCACCCCCGCGAGGATCCTCAACGTCGCCTCGGCGTCCGGCACGCTGGCTGTCCCCCGGATGAGCGTCTATGCCGCGTCGAAGTGGGCCGTCATCGGCTGGAGCGATTCGCTGCGCCTGGAACTGGCGTCCGTCTCGCCCGCGATCGCCGTCACGACGCTGATACCCAGCTACATCAGGACCGGCATGTTCGAGGGTGCGCGCGGACCGCTGCTGACGCCGCTCATGGAACCGGAGTACGTCGTCGACAAGGCCTGGCGCGCGATGCTCGGGGGCAGGGCACGCCTGCAACTGCCGTGGACCGTGCAACTGGCCGGCACGCTCCGCAACGTGCTCCCCCAACCGCTGTGGGACGTCGTCGCCGGTCGCGTGTTCGGGGTGTACGGCTCGATGGAGCACTTCACGGGGCGGGCGGCAGCCCCGGCCGATTCGGAAGGCATGCAATGAACGCCCAGGAACTCCTCGCCGGGAAGCGCCGCTATGTCGACAGCGGAGCGTGCCGCGCCGCGAGCTGGCGCAGGCAACAGCTGGGTGCCCTCCTGCGCCTGCTCACCGAGCGGGAGGACGAACTGACCGCCGCCCTGGAGGACGACCTCGGGAAGAGTCGCACGGAGGCGTTCCTCTCCGAGATCGCGGTGGTCCGTGCGGAGGCCGGCTACGCCCTGAGGCACCTCGACCGGTGGATGGCACCGGAGAAGATCCCCGTGCCCGGCGGCCTGCGGCCCGGGCGGGCCTGGGCCCAGGCACGTCCCCTCGGCGTCGTCCTGATCATCGGGCCCTGGAACTACCCGCTGCAGCTGGTCCTCGCACCGCTGGTGGGAGCGCTCGCCGCAGGCAACGCGGCAGTCCTCAAACCCAGCGAGCTGGCGGGCGCGACCTCCCGGGTGCTCGCCCGACTGGTCCCGGAGTACCTCGACCCGGATGCGGTGGCCGTCGTCGAGGGCGGTCCCGAGGCAAGCACGGACCTGCTGGCGCAACCCTTCGACCACGTGTTCTACACGGGAGGCGAGCGGGTGGGGAGGATCGTCCTGCGGGCCGCGGCCGAGCACCTCACGCCGGTGACCCTCGAACTCGGCGGCAAGTCGCCCGCCGTCGTCGTGGGTGGCGACATCCGGGCCGCAGCCCGCCGCATCGCGTTCGGCAAGTTCATGAACGCGGCGCAGACCTGTGTGGCGCCGGACTACGTGCTCACGACTCCGGCCGCCGCGCCCGCGCTCGCCGGTGCGCTGTCCGATGCCGTCCGCGACTTCTACGGCACCGATCCGAGAGCCTCCGCCGACTACGGCCGCATCATCAACGAGCATCACTTCGACCGGCTCGTCGGGCTCCTCGCCGACGGCACCGTGGTCTCCGGCGGGCGGCACGAGCGCACCGAGCGGTACATCGAGCCGACGATCCTGCGCGACGTCGATCCGGGATCGGGGCTGATGCAGGAGGAGATCTTCGGCCCGCTCCTGCCGATCCTCGAGGTGGCCGACCTGGAGGAGGCGGTCCGGTTCATCGCGGCCCGGCCCCATCCGCTGGCCGCCTACCTGTTCAGCGACCGCGAGGAGCACCTGCGGACCTTCACCGAGCAGGTGCAGGCGGGAGGGATCGCGCACAACGTCTGCACCGTCCAGCTCGCGGTGCCGGGACTGCCGTTCGGAGGAGTGGGAGCAAGTGGAACGGGCAGTTACCACGGGCGCCAGTCCTTCCTGACCTTCAGCCACGTGCAGCCTGTGTTCTCGAAGCCGGCGCGGGTGGACACGCTGCGTCTCGCGTATCCACCCTTCGGCCCCCTCAAGCGGAGGTTGCTGCGCAGGCTCCTGTAGCGGGGGTCAGCTGATCACGCCGTCGACGAGGGCCTTCGCCTCGGCCTGCACCTGCTTGAGGTGCTCCTCGCCCCGGAAGGACTCGGCGTAGATCTTGTAGACGTCCTCCGTGCCGGACGGCCGTGCCGCGAACCAGGCGTTCTCCGTGGTGACCTTCAGACCACCGACGGGAGCGCCGTTGCCGGGCGCCTCCGTCAGCCGTGCGGTGATCTGCTCGCCGGCCAGGGTCGTCGCGGTGACGTCCGACGGCGAGAGCTTGCCCAGCGCTGCCTTCTGCTCACGGGTTGCCGCGGCGTCGATCCGGGCATAGACGGGCGCGCCGAACCGGTCGGTCAGGCCCGTGTAGTGCTGGGAAGGGGTCGTGCCGGTGACGGCGGTGATCTCCGAGGCCAGCAGTGCGAGGAGGAGTCCGTCCTTGTCCGTGCTCCAGGGCGTACCGTCGAGGCGCAGGAAGGAGGCTCCCGCGGATTCCTCGCCACCGAAGGCGAGGTCACCGCTCAACAGTCCCGGCACGAACCACTTGAAGCCCACGGGCACTTCGTGCAGCACGCGTCCGAGGTCCGCCGCGACCCTGTCGATGATGGACGAGGACACGAGGGTCTTGCCGATCACGGCGTCCGCCCGCCAGTTCGGGCGGTTCGCGTAGAGGTACTGGATGGCGACGGCGAGGTAGTGGTTGGGGTTCATCAGCCCGGCGTCGGGAGTGACGATGCCGTGTCGGTCGGCGTCGGCGTCGTTGCCGGTCGCGATGTCGAACTGGTCGGCCTGCTTGATCAGCGAGGCCATCGCGTACTGGGACGAGCAGTCCATGCGGATCTTCTCGTCCCAGTCGAGCGTCATGAAGGCCCACTGCGGATCGACCGTCGGGTTGACGACGGTCAGGTTCAGGTTGTGCCGCTCCGCGATGGCGCCCCAGTAGTCCACCGAAGCACCACCCATCGGGTCGGCGCCGATGTGCACGTCGGCCGAGCGGATGGCGTCGAGGTCCAGCACCGAGGGGAGGTCGTCGACGTAGTGCTGCAGGAAGTCGTAGCTGCCGATCCCCTCGGCCGAGCGGGCCTGCGCGATCGGCAGGCGGCGCACGTCGCGCAGGCCGCCCTCGAGCAGTTCGTTGGCGCGGCCGGCGATCCAGTTCGTGGCGTCCGAACCCGCGGGTCCCCCGTGGGGAGGGTTGTACTTGAAGCCGCCGTCCGCGGGCGGGTTGTGTGATGGCGTGATCACGATGCCGTCGGACTGGTCGGGGTGCGTGGCGTTGTGGGCGAGGATGGCGTGGGAGACCGCCGGGGTCGGGGTGTAGGCGCCGCGGGCGTCGACGAGGACCCTGATGCCGTTGGCGGCCAGCACCTCGAGCGCGGTGTTCTGCGCCGGTTCGGACAGAGCGTGCGTGTCCTTGCCCATGAAGAGCGGTCCGGTGATGCCCTGGCCCGCGCGGTACTCGACGATCGCCTGGGTGATCGCCGCGATGTGGGGCTCGTTGAAGGAGGACTTCAAGGAGGAACCGCGGTGTCCCGACGTCCCGAAGGCCACGCGCTGGGCGGGGTCCGCGAGATCGGGTACGACGTCGAAGTACGCGTCGAGCAGTCTGGTCACGTCTACGAGGTCGCTGGGGAGGGCTGCAGTGCCCGCTCGATTAGCCATGGGCCCAGCATGTCAAAGAACTGCCCCGATTACACCAACCATCTGCCCGGTGACGAGCACCGGCTCAGCGAAGCCCGGGCGGGTTGCTCCGACCCCGATCATCAGTAAGCTGAGGATCAGCGCCCGGCCCGGGCGTGCCCGCACCACGGAAGGCACCGAGATGAGCGAGAACTCCAGCGACACCCCCGCCGGCGATCCCGAGGAGAAGGGCGCCGAGGAGGCCGGCAAGCTCGAGGAGCAGGACGCCGGCGGCTACGGCGGCACGGGCCCCGAGGATGAAGTGGCCCCCGGTTTCGAGGCGGAGAACGACGGCGGCTCCGGGGACTGACGCCGGCCCACGGGACCGGGGCGGCGACGGGTTCCGCCGCTAGGGTGGACGGGTGACCACGACCCCGCATCGGCGCCCGCTCAAGATCGTCCTCGCACCCGACTCCCTCAAGGGCAGCCTCCCCGCAGCGGAGGCTGCCCTCGCCATGTCCGCGGGGGTGAGGTCCGCCGCGGTCCGCCTCGGACACCCCGAACCCCTCGTCGTCCTGGCCCCCCTGGCCGACGGCGGTGAAGGAACACTCGATGCCCTCCTCGCCGCGTGGAACGCCGAACCGCGCACCACACGGTGCCATGACGCCGCGGGCCGGTCACGGACCGCCCGCTACGGCATCTCGGCACCGGCCGACGGCGGCACCGGTGGAACCCCCGTCCGCGGCGTGCTCGAGGCTGCGGAGGCCAACGGACTGCCCTTCGTCGCCGACCTACCCCTCGACGCCCTCACGGCCACCAGCCACGGCGTGGGCGAGATAGCACTCCGGCTGCTCGACGACGGCGCCGACGAGATCCTGCTGTGCATCGGGGGGTCCGCGACGACGGACGGCGGAACGGGGCTGCTGACCGCGCTCGGTGTGCGCTTCCTCGACGGCGACGGAGACCCCCTGCCGCCGGGCGGCGGTTCCCTCGGTGCCCTCGCCTCCATCGACACCACGAACCTGCACCCTCGGGCCCGCGATGTCCGCTGGCGCATCGCCGTGGACGTCGACAACCCCCTGTGCGGGACGCGCGGCGCCGCGGCCGTCTTCGGCCCGCAGAAGGGTGCCACGCCGGAGGACGTCGTCGTCCTCGACTCCGGTCTGGCGCACCTCGCAGACATCGTGGAGGCGCTCACCGGCGTGTCGATGCTGGAGGTGGCGGGGGCGGGTGCCGCGGGCGGCCTCCCCGCCGTCCTCGTCCCGTTCCTCGGCGCGGAGATCGTTCCCGGTTCGGCCCTCGTCGCAGACGCCGTCGGGCTCGGGGAGGCCCTGGCCGACGCCGACCTCGTGCTCACCGGGGAGGGATCCTTCGATTCGCAGTCCCTGGGCGGGAAAGTGGTGCAGGCCGTCGTGGGGCTCGCTCCGGACACCTGCGCCGTCGTCGCCATCGCCGGGCGCGTGCAGCTCACGGCTGCCCAGGTGCAGGAGGCGGGACTCGCCGCGGCGTTCTCCCTGGCCACGGGTCCGATGGCCCTCGACGAGCTGATCCTCGGCGCCGCGACGCTCATGGAGGACGCCGCCGCGCACGTCTACGGGGTGTTCGCTGCATCACCTCGCGGGAGGACCGCTAGACGGTGATCTCGCGCTTCAGGATCTTGCCCGTAGGGCCCTTGGGCAGCGCCTCGACCAGCACCACGCGGCGCGGATACTTGTAGGCCGCGACGCGCTCCTTCGCGAAGCCGACGATCTCCGCGGCGAGGGCCTCGCGCGCGGCGTCGTCCTTCGGGGCGAACTCCGCCCTGACGCCGACCACCGCCACGATCTCCTCGCCGTGCAGGTCGTCCGGGACACCGATCACGGCGGCTTCCGCCACGGCGGGGTGCTCGTACAGCACTTCCTCCACCTCGCGCGGGTACACGTTGTACCCGCCGCGAAGGATCACGTCCTTCTTGCGGTCCACGATGAACAGCAGGCCGTCCTCGTCCACCCGCGCGAGGTCACCGGTGCGGAACCAGCCGTCGGGGATGGCACTCGCGGTCGCTTCGGGGTTCTCCCAGTAGCCCTTCATGACGCAGTGGCCCCGGACGGCGAGCTCACCCACCTCGCCCTGGGGCACCTCGTTGCCCTCCGGGTCGAGCATGCGCACCTCGACGCCCTCCACGGGGGTCCCGATGGAACCGGGCTTGCGCAGTTCGCCCACCCGGTTGAAGCTGACGATCGGCGAGGTCTCGGACAGGCCGTACCCCTCCAGGAGGTCAGCCGAGAAGACGCGTTCGAACTCGTGCAGCACCTCCACGGGCAGCGCCGATCCTCCGGACACGGCGACGCGGACGGAGGAGAGGTCGGTTCCCGCGACATCGGGGTGGCGGAGCATCGCCACGTACATGGTGGGGACGCCCTCGAAGATGGTGACGTGGTCGCGGGCGATGATCTCGAGGGCCTTGCCCGGTTCGAAGCGAGGCAGGAGGGTCACCGTGGCCCCGGTGAGGACGGCGGCGTTGAGGGCGCAGGTCTGTCCGAAGATGTGGAAGAACGGCAGTCCGCCGAAGAGTACGTCCCCCTCGCGCGTGCCCATCAGGTCCCGCGAGATCTCCGTGTTGCGGGACAGGTTGGTGTGGGAGAGCGTGGCTCCCTTGGGACGGCCCGTCGTCCCCGACGTGTACAGCACGACGGCGGTGTCCTCCCCGTCGCGAGGCACCACGCCGGGCGTGGGGGCGGCGGACGAGACGCGCGTCATGAAGGCCGTGCTGTCCACGGTGAGGACGGGCACGTCCGTCCCCGTCTCGGTGGACGTCGCCTCCGCACCCGCTGCCGCCTCGGCGAGGATCCCTTCCCAGGCGAAGACGAGCCTCGCACCCGAGTTCGTCAGGTGGTAGGCGACCTCCCGCCCCTTGAGCAGCGGATTGAGGGGAACGACGACGGCGCCGGCGCGCAGCACGCCGTAGTAGACGAATGCCATCTGTGGAATATTCGGCATGACGAGTGCCACCCGGTCGCCCCGGCCGATGCCGTACTCGGCGAGGAGCGTCGCGACCTTCTGGCTGAGCACCTCGAGCGCCCCGAAGGTGACCTCGACGTCGTCGAGCTTGATGGCGACGGCCGAGGGGCTCCTCGTGGCGGTGGCCACGAGGTTGTTGGCGAGGTTGGGCACGCGATCTCCTTTGATCCTCCGCATCCTGCAGCATCGTCCTGCGCAGAAGTTACCGGTGGGTAGAAGTCTGGAACATCGGAGGCGCACACGCAACAGGACTGCTTCCGCGGTCCCGGCCGGAACTCAGCGGACGCCGCTCATGCCCTTCCGGATGGCGGGAGCAGCGGCGAGGAGGGCGGCTCCGAGGACGATCGCGGTGATGCCACTGAACGCGAAGTACGGCACCTCGGTCTCCTCGGAGTAGAACCCGGCGAGCAGGCCCGAGACCGTGGTACCCAGGGAGATGGACAGGAAGAACAGGGCGAGCATCTGCGTTCGGAATGCCTCGGGCGCCAGCTTCGTGGTCACGGACAGCCCGATCGGCGAGATGAACAGCTCGGCCCAGGTGAACAGCAGCAGGATCGCCGCGAGGCCGATCAGGGGTGTGCTGTTGGGTCCTCCGCCCGCGAAGGGGATGAACGCCAGGAACGCGAGGCCCATCACCATCAGCCCGAACGCGAATTTCACGGGCGACGACGGCTGGCGGCTGCCGAGCCGGGTCCAGAGCGCCGCGAAGACACCCGCGAAGACGATGATGAAGACGGGATTGATGGACTGCACCATGCCCGGTGGCATCTCCCACCCGAGGATGTTCCGGTCCAGCCGGCTCTCGGAGTACAGGGCCACCACGGTGAACTGCTGCTGGAACAGGGACCAGAAAGCGGCGCTGGCGATGAAGAGCGGCATGAAGGAGTACACGCGACGGCGTTCCTCGCGCGTCACCCTGCTGCTCGAGAGGATGACCACGAAATAGGCGATCGTCGCGGCGATCGCGGTGTACGCCATCGCGCTGGCCAGGTTGCCGGCATTGAGGAGACCCGTGGCCAGGACCGCTCCGACGAGCACGACGACGACGGCGGCGATCCCGATCCAGCGCGGGTAGGCGGCACGGGGCAGCGGGTTCTCGACGGAGTGTGCCGCGTCGGGCAGGTTCCTGCGGGAGACCGCGTACTGGACGAGTCCGGCGGCCATGCCGACGGCGGCCAGCCCGAAGCCCACGTGGAAGCCGTAGGCGTCCCAGGCGAGGTTCGTCAGGAGCGGACCGACGAGGGCGCCGATGTTGATGCCCATGTAGAACAGGGAGAAACCGGCGTCGCGGCGGTCGTCGCCGGGGGCGTAGAGCGTCCCCACGAGCGACGATGCGTTGGCCTTCAGTCCTCCGGAGCCGACGCCGACGAGGACGAGGCCGATGGCGAGGCCCACGACACCGGGCAGCAGGGCGAGGGCGATGTGCCCGCACATGATCACGATCGCGGAGTAGAACAGGACCCGCTCGGACCCCAGGACACGGTCGGCGAGCCAGGCGCCGAGGATGGTCGAGAGGTAGACGCCGCCACCGTAGGCTCCCACGAGACCTGCGGCGGTCCCGCTCTCGAAGGCGAGCCCGCCCTCGGCGAGGGAATAGGTCATGTAGTACAGCAGCAGTGCCTGCATGCCGTAGAAGGAGAAGCGCTCCCAGAGTTCGACGCTGAAGAGGTTCGCCAGCATGCGGGGGTGCCCGAGGAATGTCTTCCCGCTCGGGGCGGCGGCGCGTTGCGTTGTGCTCATTTACTCCATGGTGCTCCTGGGTCAGGGCGAAGCAAAATCGGAACGCTCCTGCCGGAGGGCCTCGATCTGTGCAGTGACCGCGAGCAGCTGTGCTTCCTCACCGGGGCGACCGATGAGCTGAACGCTCATCGGGAGGCCGTCGGGCAACCGCAGGGTCGGTACCGTCACGGCGGGCAGGCCGCAGACGTTCACCATCGAGGTGTAGGGGGAGTACTGGCACTGCCGGACGTAGTCGGTGTCGCCGTCGGCGTCGGTGTACCAGCCGATGGGGCGCGGCGTCATGGCCACGGCCGGGGTCAGCACCATGTCGTACCGGGAGTACTGCTCGATCGTCTCTCGTTCGAACTGCCGCAGCACGTCGGCGGCGCCGGCCAGCTGCGCCGCGGTGCGCCCCATGGCCCTGCGCCTCAGGACGCGCGTGATGTCCGTCAGGCGGCCCTCGCGGTCCTCGGGCAGTGCCATGGTGGCGAGGCCTGCGGTCCAGACGAGCTGGAAGGCGTCGTGGTAGCGACGGTCATAGGTCAGGTCGGCGTCGACGAGTCGTGGCCGGCGCGCTGCAGCACCTGGATCCCGGCGTGGAAGGCATCCACGGCTGCGCTGTCCAGGCTGATGTCGAGGGCGGTGGAGAAGGGCGACGCCGTGCTGACGCCGATGCGGAAGCGGCCCTCGGCGCGCAGTGCCGCGTCGGTGAACGTGCCGGGGTACCGCGAGGGCGGCGCTCGTGGGGCGGTAGCTGGGCTCGCGCACCAGGGCGTCGAGCAGCAGGCCGGCGTCCGCCGCCGAGTGGGCGAGCGGGCCCGCGACCACGAACTGTCCGAGGTCCGCCTGGCCGGAGCCCGACGGCACGCGGCCGCGGTTGGGCTTCAGGCCGACGAGTCCGGTGGCCGCTGCCGGGATGCGGACGGAACCGCCGCCGTCGGTCCCCGGCGCGAAGGGGAGCATCCGGGCAGCGACGGCAGCCGCACTGCCGCCCGATGACCCACCGGGGCTCAGGCGCCGGTCGAGCGGGTTCCGGGCCGGCGGCGCGACCCGGTTCTCGCTGTAGCAGCTCAGGCCGAACTCGGGTACCTGCGTCTTGCCCAGGCTGATGGCTCCGGCGCGCCGCAGGACGGCGGCCAGTGGCGCGTCCCTGTCCGGGATCGTGGCATCCAGCGCGGCGGTGCCGAGCGTCGTCCTCACACCGGCGACGTCGGTCAGGTCCTTGTGGGCGAGGGGCACACCGTGCAGCGGACCGAGGGTCGCGCCGGCGTGGCGGAGCCGGTCGGCGTGGTCGGCGGCGCGGAGCGCGTCGTCGTGCGTCACGGTGACGAAGGCGTTCAGCTCGGGGTCGAGCTCGTCGATCCGCCGGAGGAAGTGCTCGGTGACCTCACGTGCGCTGACCACCCCACCCGCCAGGGCGTCGCGGAGGGTGAGTGCGGAGAGTTCGTGCAGTTCGCTCATGGGGCTCCCAGTCGAGGGCGGGCATCCAGGAGCCCGCCTCGCCCGGGGCCCTGCACAGACAACAAGCACCACTATAGGATCCGGCCACGCCCCTGCTGCCACGGCCCGGGTCGTGCCCGTAGCAATGGCGTCCCCGCGCCGGACCGTGAAAAGGTAGGCGCATGAGTGAACCCCAGAACGTACCGGTGACGGACGTGCCCAGCCAGGCGCGCATCCTCGATGTCCGCGAGGACCACGAGTGGGAGGCGGGCCACGTGGAGGGTGCCGTGCACATCCCCCTCGACCAGCTCCCCGCCCGCCTCGGAGAACTCGATCCTGATGAGGACCTGCACGTGGTCTGCCGCCTCGGCGGCAGGTCGCAGCGTGCGGCCGAGTGGCTCGAGGCCAACGGCTACACGGCGATCAACGTCAGCGGTGGCATGGAGGCGTGGCTGGAGGCAGGCCGGCCCATGGTGTCCGAGACGGGCAGCGAGCCCACCGTCCTGTGACGCGCCCGGCCGCAGCCTCGTACGCGTACCTCGGGCCGGAGGGGACCTTCACCGAGGCCGCCCTGCTCCAGGTGCCGGGTGCGGATGCCGCGCGCCGTGTTCCGGCGTCGACGGTTGGTGCCGCCCTGGAAGCCGTCCGGTCGGGTGGTGTCGACGCCGCGATGGTACCTATCGAGAACTCTGTGGAAGGTGGCGTCAGCGCCACGCTCGACGCGATCGCGGTGGGTGAGCCCCTGCGGATCCTGCGTGAGGAGCTCGTGCCGATCACCTTCGTGCTCGCCGCCCGGCAGGGGGTGGCGCTCGACGGCGTCCGCCGCATCGCCACCCACGGGCACGCCTGGGCGCAGTGCCGCAGCTGGGTCGACGCGCACGTCCGGGACGCCGAGTACGTCCCGGCGTCCTCGACCGCCGCCGCGGCCTACGGGATCGCGGAGGGTGACGAGAGCTACGACGCCGCGATCTGCTCGCCACTCGTGGCCACGCGTCTCGGACTCGCGGTCCTCGCGACCGACATCGGGGACGTCTCCGACGCCGTCACGCGCTTCGTCCTCGTGGGCCGCCCGGATGCCCTGCCGCCGCGGACGGGGGCGGACAAGACGACGCTCGTGATCCCGTTGCCCGAGGACCACCCGGGTGCGCTGATGCAGATCCTCGACCAGTTCGCCGCACGCGGCGTGAACCTCAGCCGCATCGAATCCAGGCCCACCGGCCAGTTCCTGGGAGACTACTTCTTCAGCGTCGACGCCGAGGGGCACGTGGAGGACGCCCGGATTGCGGATGCCCTCAAGGGCCTGCACCGGATCAGCCCGGGACTGCGGTTCCTCGGTTCCTACGCCCGTGCGGACCGCCGGGCGGCCGCCGTCGAACGGCACACGTCCGACGACGCCTTCGGTGCGGCGGACGCCTGGCTCGGCGGGATCCTCGGCAGCTGACATCACACTCCGGGCGGGACGAAAGCGCAGTAGGCTTACTATTGCAGGTCCTCCTCCCACCCGAAGGCTGGTTCTCCCGATGGCTCGATTGCGCCGCAGCAACACGCGCAGGCCCGGCATCACCCGCCGCCGCCACGGCAAAGGCTTCAGCTACCGCGCGCCCAACGGTGAGCTGCTGCAGGACAGGGAGGAGATCGAGCGCATCAAGGACCTCGTGATCCCGCCGGCCTGGAAGGACGTGTGGATCGCGCCCTACCCGAACGGCCACGTGCAGGCGATCGGCACGGACGACGCCGGCCGCCGCCAGTACATGTACCACCCCGCCTGGCGCGAGCAGAAGGACCGCGAGAAGTTCGACCGCGCCCTCGACTTCGGCGCCAAACTCCCCAGCGCCCGACGCGTCATCACGCAGCACCTCCGGAGCGACGGTGTCGCTCGGGAACGCGCGTTCGCGGCAGCACTCCGGATCGTCGACGCGGGTGCGCTCCGGATCGGGTCCACGCAGTACGCGGAGGCGAACGGGTCCTTCGGCGTGACCACGCTCCTCGTGGAGCACTGCACCGTCGAGGAGAACGTCGTGACCTTCGACTTCCCCGGGAAGAGCGGCCAGCACTGGGACACCCGGCTCGAGGACGCGGACCTCGCCGCCGCCCTGCGCCCGATGCTGGAGCGCGAGGACGCGGACACGGTGCTCGCCTACCGGACCGACGACGGCAAGTGGCACCACGTGGACGGCTCCCAGCTCAACGAGTTCCTCCGGCAGGTCACCGGCGGTCCCTTCACCGCCAAGGACTTCCGGACCTGGCAGGCCACCGTCGTCGCCGCGATGGCGCTCGCCAAGGAGGACCTCAAGGCGACGAGCCGCACCGCACGGCAGAAGGCCGTCAGCGCCACGATGAAGGCCGTCGCGGACCACCTCGGCAACACCCCCACCGTCGCCCGGAGTTCATACGTGGATCCGCGGCTCGTGGACCGCTTCATGAGCGGCGAGGTCATCCCCATCACCACCTACTCGGCCTCCGAGAAGGCCGTGCAGGAACTGCTGCGCGACTGACCCGCGCGTTTCCAAGCTTCCCGTTCGTCAGTACGCTGGCACCGGGCGCCCAACGAGGAGCGCATCCTTCGACGAAAGGCACATCATGACCGAGAACGCTCACGGAGGACACATCGTGAACCCCAACGAGGGTGACGGCTCGACGTCGGATCCGAACTGGCACGGCGACGCCGGGGACCAGGGCAACGACCTCCGCTTCGCCGAGGAGCAGGCCCTCATCAACGAGCAGGCCGACCGCGCCGACCGCGACCCCGCCGAGGCCGTCGCAGCCGCCGCGCAGGAGGGCCACTACACGAGCACCGAACCCTCGGATGCCTCCGGTGGCTACACGTCCTCGCAGGATTCCGTGGAGGAGGGCGAGTACACCGACAAGGACAAGCCGCTCGCCGACGCGCCCGAGGGCGAGGGCGGATACACCGACCGCGACCGCTAGGGAGTGAGGCCCGGGCGCGTCGAACGACGACGGCCGGGCCGGTTCCGGCGCAGCCACTCCCACCCGCCGCGGGGGAGTGGCGACCGGGAGGTGGACCCTGATGGTCCGGGAGCCGATGCCGGCACCCGGACCATCAGTGCGTCCGGATCAACGCGCGCGGTCAGGGAGGTGATGGCGCCCGAGGGATCGCCGTCGAGTTGTGTCGCGATGGGTTCGACCGACCGGACCGTCACTTCCCTGGCACGGTAGTAATTGAGCACCGGGATGCCGCCGCGATGCCGCAGCAGGATCTTCGCGGCCATCCAGGTCCAGCCGAGGAGGCTGCGCGGGCTGAGCACCACCACGTCGAGGTAGCCGTCGTCGATCATGGCGTCGGGAACGAAGTCGACGCCGGCAGGGAGCTTCCCGCAGTTCGCCACGAGCAGGCTGCGAACCTTGCGACTCTGCGGCGGTTGTCCGTCCAGGCTGATCGAGATCCGGCGACGACGCCCGGGCAGGTGCCGCACACCCGCCTCGCTGTAGGCGAGCCAGCCGAACCTCTCCTTGAGGTCCTGTTTCGCGTCGGCCACCACGCTGGCGTCGAACCCGACCCCGCCCATCACCAGGAACGGGTGTTCGGAGGTGACCTGTGTCCGGTCATTGCGCAGCGTGATCCGCGCCGCGTCGATCCGCCGTTCGTGGCCGTGCAGGGCGATGCGGAGGCAGCCGGCCACGTCGTGGTACGGCAGCCCGAGATTCCTGACCAGGAGGTTGCCCGTGCCCAGCGGCAGCAGGCCGAGGGCCGCAGACCGGTGGGCGAGGGCCGAGGCGACGGCCCGGACCGTTCCGTCACCTCCGGCCGCGATGACGACGTCGGCCCCGGCGTCGAGCGCCCGCTCGGCCTGCCCGGTGCCGGGGTCCTCCACCGTGGTCTCCAGGACGAGCGGAGGCTCCCAGCCCGCATCCGAGCAGGCCTGCTCGACGAGCGCACGGGCGGATGCGGCCTGCAGTTTCGTCGGGTTGAGCACGAGGGCCACGCGCTGCGGACCGGCGGCCACCGGCACGGGCTCGTGGACCGAAGCGGTAGGGGTGCGGGTCTGGTGCAGCCGCCGGACCGACCAGTAGCTCTGGAGGGATGCGACGGCGGCGGACGCCGCGGCGGTACCGGCGAGCAGTTTGCGGCGCATGGTCACCCACAATAGCGGCAGGCCCCCGTCGCGCCGTCGCGTCCGCTGGTTTGGGTAGTCTTGTCGATGTGATTGACGTCAACGACCTCCGCCAGAATCCCGAGCAGTTCCGAGCATCGCAGCGTGCACGCAGGGCGGACGAGTCCCTGGTCGACGCCGTCCTCGCGGCTGATACGTCGCGGCGCGAGTCGGTGACGGCCTACGAGACGCTCCGGGCCGAGCAGAACGCCTTCGGGAAGCGGGTGGCCCAGGCCAAGGGCGAGGAGAAGCAGGCGCTCCTGGCCGAGGTCAAGGAGCTGGCGGCGGCGGTCAAGGCTGCCGCGGCTGCCTCCGAGGCGGCGAAGGCGGAGCAGGAGGTGCTGCTGCGCAAGCTGCCGAACCTGGTGCAGGAGGGCGTGCCGGAGGGCGGCGAGGACGACTACGTGGTGGTGAAGAAGGTCGGCACCCCGCGGGACTTCGCCGCGGAGGGCTTCGAGCCACGCGACCACCTCGAGATCGGCGAGCTGATCGGCGCGATCGACATGGAACGCGGGGCGAAGGTCTCCGGGTCACGCTTCTACTTCCTGAAGGGCGTCGGCGCGCGCCTCGAACTCGCCCTGCTGCGCATGGCGCTCGACCAGGCCATGGATGCCGGTTTCACCCCCATGATCACCCCCACCCTGGTGAGGCCGGAGACCATGCAGGGCACCGGGTTCGACATCGCGCACGACGCCGAGATCTACCGGCTCGAGGAGGACAACCTCTACCTCGTCGGCACCTCGGAGGTCGCGCTTGCCGGCTACCACTCGGACGAGATCATCGACGTCGGTGCCGGCCCCGTCCGCTACGCGGGCTGGTCCTCCTGCTATCGCCGGGAGGCCGGCTCGCACGGCAGGGACACCCGCGGCATCATCCGCGTGCACCAGTTCAACAAGGTGGAGATGTTCACCTACACCACCGTGGAGGACGCGGCTGCGGAGCATGAGCGCATGCTCGCCTGGGAAGAGGAGATGCTCGCGAAGGTCGAGGTCCCGTACCGGGTCATCGACACCGCTGCCGGGGACCTCGGGATGTCCGCGGCGCGCAAGTTCGACTGCGAGGCCTGGGTGCCGACGCAGGGCGACTACCGCGAGCTGACGTCGACGTCGAACTGCACCACCTTCCAGGCCCGGCGCCTGAACATCCGCGAGCGGCAGGAGGGTGAGGGCCAGAAGGGTACGCGCGCCGTCGCCACCCTGAACGGCACCCTCGCCACCACCCGCTGGATCGTGGCGATCCTCGAGCACCACCAGAATCCCGACGGCTCGGTCACCGTCCCGGTTGCGCTGCGCCCGTATCTTAACGGAATGGAAATCCTTCCGGTACTGTGAGCGGCGCCCTACCGGGCTGTCGGCGGGGGGTGCTTCACTGAACCATGAGTACTTTGATCAATGCCGGCATCGATGACCGGCGGGAACACCGCAAGCACCACCTCATCGCCCTCGACGTCGACGGCACCCTCGTGGATCACGAGGGAGCCATGACGGAAGAGGTGCGCGACGCCGCGCGGGCCGTCATCGAAGCCGGACACGACGTCATCATCGCCACGGGCAGGTCCCTCGGGGCCACGCTTCCCGTCATCAGGCTCCTCGGTATCACGAGGGGCTACGCCGTCTGCTCGAACGGCGGGGTCACGCTCCGCATCGACGCGACCCTGCCCGAGGGTTTCGAGGTGACCGAGCGGGTGACCTTCGATCCGAGGCCCGCACTGACGGCCCTCCGGGAGCGGTTGCCGGCCGCGAAGTACGCCCTCGAGGACGATCGCGGGCGCTTCCTGTCCACGGAGAGCTTCCAGGATGCGAGCTTCGGGTCCGAGGCCGAGAGCGTCGACTTCGAGGAGATGCTCCGGAGCCGGGCGGTGCGGGTGGTCGTCTTCAGCACGGACTCCTCCGCGGAGGAGTTCGGCGAGGCCGTGGCGTCGATCGGCCTGCACGGCGTGACCTACTCCGTCGGCTGGACCGCCTGGCTGGACATCGCCGCCTCCGGCGTCACGAAGGCGAGTGCGCTGGAGGTCCTCAGGCGCAGGCTGGGCACGGACGCGGAGCTCACCGTCGCGGTCGGTGACGGCCGGAACGACATCGAGATGCTCCAGTGGGCCGGCCGCGGTGTCGCCATGGGCCAGGCGCCGGACGAGGTGCGCTCGGCAGCATCGGAGGTCACGGGCACCGTCTACGACGACGGCGCCGCGAAGGTCCTTCGCTCACTCGTGTGACACCTCAGTAGGCGAGGCTGGCCTCCGGCAGGGACGCAGGGCCGTAGGTCAGGTCCAGCAGGCGCGCGGCAGCCGGACGCGTGGCCCATTCCTCCATCCAGTGGGAGCGGACGACGGCGCGGCTCACCGCCTGGGCGGTGATCCCGAGTTCTTCGGCGATGTATCTCTGCTGCCCCCTGGCGCCCGGAGTCATGAGGTCCAGGACCGTCCACTCGGCATCCGTGCGGGTGTGGACGATCTGTCCCAGCAGTCTCAGGAC